>NZ_JAAXCQ010000006.1 GCF_012272855.1 Arenibacter sp. 6A1
ACTTATCTCCTGCCTTAAGCATCCCTACATCCCCCTTAGGCCCCCTTCAAAGGGGGAATACACGTTTTTAAACCAGAACGAGTCAACCTAAATCAGGGACGTACACTATTGTTAACTGCTAATTGATTATTGTTAATTGAAAAGCGTTAGGGATCGCAGCGGCATCCCCGCAGCAGCGCAAGGGATATAGCGTAGAGCCCGCCCGACGAAGGAGGGAACGCCCAAATCATTGTAAAATTTAACCTGTCTATTTGGTATGTAAAGCCAAAAGTGAAAATTTCCCTTTACGAGATAAGTTGTTGCTTTCTTGAGCCTTCCCTTGCCGTAAGAATCGAAAAAAAAACTATGCTTGTGCCAAGTTTACAAGAATAAAACACCTCTTAAACTTGGTCGTGTAAAAAAATTGAATCCATCTGCTCAATCAGATATGTTGAGTTGTTCAAATTTATCGTAAATTCGCAGACCAAGTGTAGATTGCATATGATAGATAAATTAAACATAGTAAAACAACGTTTCGATGAGATTTCAGATCTTATTATTCAGCCTGATATTATTGCTGATCAGAAGCGGTATGTTGCCCTTAATAAGGAATACAAGGATCTAAAAGAACTGAACGACAAAAGAGATCTTTATTTAGAGTTTACCAATAATATTGCGGAGGCAGAGGAGATTATTGCCGATGGTAGTGATGCCGAAATGGTAGAAATGGCCAAAATGCAATTGGAAGAAGCTAAGCAAGGCTTGCCCAAGTTAGAAGAGGAAATTAAACTTCTATTAATCCCTAAGGATCCGGAAGACGCTAAAAACGTCGTGGTAGAGATCCGCGCGGGTACTGGAGGAGATGAGGCCAGTATTTTTGCGGGAGACCTTTATAGAATGTATACCAAATATTGTGAGTCTAAAGGTTGGAAAACCAACGTGATAGATTTAAGTGAAGGAACCAGTGGAGGGTATAAGGAGATTCAATTCGAGGTCAACGGAGAAGATGTCTATGGTACCCTAAAATTTGAAGCAGGCGTACACCGTGTGCAAAGGGTTCCCCAAACAGAAACCCAAGGAAGGGTACATACCAGTGCCGCAACGGTAATGGTGTTGCCAGAAGCCGAAGATTTTGATGTTCATATTGAGCCTAAAGATGTGCGAATAGATTTTTTCTGTTCCTCAGGACCAGGTGGGCAATCGGTGAACACAACCTATTCTGCCGTGCGTTTAACACACGTCCCGACCGGATTGGTAGCCCAGTGCCAGGATCAGAAATCACAGCATAAAAACAAAGAAAAGGCATTTAGAGTATTGCGTTCGCGCTTGTACGATCAGGAATTGGCCAAAAAACAAGAAGAAGATGCTGCAAAACGTAACTCCCAGGTAAGTAGTGGTGACCGTTCTGCGAAAATTAGAACCTATAACTATCCGCAAGGAAGGGTGACGGATCACAGGATTGGACTTACCCTATACGATTTGCAAAATATTATTAATGGCGATATTCAACGTATTATAGACGAATTGAGTTTAGTAGAAAATACCGAGAAATTAAAAGAGGCCTCAGAATTATTCTAATTTATATATGACGGCGCAGTTTTTAACAGAAGAAATTCGTAGAAAGGAATCATTCCTTTGTATCGGATTAGATACCGATTTAGATAAAATACCAGCATATCTTTTAAAAGAAGAAGATCCTATATTTGCCTTTAACAAGGCAATTATAGATGCTACCCATCATTTATGCGTGGCCTATAAGCCCAATACTGCATTTTATGAGGCGTACGGTATTAAAGGCTGGCAAGCCTTGGAAAAGACTATAAATTACCTAAATGAAAAGTATCCGGAGATCTTTACCATTGCCGATGCAAAACGTGGCGATATAGGCAATACCTCTACCAGATATGCAAAAGCCTTTTTTGAAAACCTAGGGTTCGATTCCGTGACCATAGCACCTTATATGGGGAAGGATTCGGTAGAACCATTTTTGGCCTTTAAGGATAAACATACCATACTATTGGCATTGACGTCCAATATGGGAGCTTTCGATTTTCAGACCAAACAATTAGAAGATCAAGAGTTGTACAAAAAAGTGTTGCAGACCTCCCTGACCTATGAAAATTCGGAGAATTTAATGTATGTGGTCGGAGCTACCAAAGCAAGTTTCTTGACAGATATACGAAAAATAGTTCCTCAAAGTTTTCTGTTGGTTCCCGGTGTTGGGGCGCAAGGTGGCAGTTTGCAAGAAGTATGTAAATACGGCATGAGTGATAATGTTGGCTTATTGGTAAATTCTTCCAGAGGAATTATTTATGCCTCTAACCAAGAAGATTTCGCAGCGGCAGCAGCTAAAAAAGCTTTGGAATTACAAAAAGAAATGAGCGAAGAATTAAAAAATAGGAACTAGTTTAGGTTTTCTATTGTAATTCTCCAAAAATTCGGGCTTTCCCGCTTCCCTTTATATGGGGCATGGGAAAGCTCGAAAATTTTTTATATTAACCATCCCTACTGGGTGTCATATAGTTTTCTTAGATCAAAATGAAACCTAGCTATTGTTAAGTTATACGATACATAAACATCAAACCCAAACGCAATGGGTAACCTTTGTGCACGGGGCTGGAGGTAGCTCTACTATTTGGTACAAGCAGCTGCGAGAGTTTAGAAAACACTTTAATGTGTTGCTTTTAGATTTAAGGGGGCACGGGAATTCTAAAGTGCACCTAAAAGATGCTTTTAAGGACAAGTATACTTTTGACAATATTACCCACGATATCATAGAGGTCATCGATTTTGAAAATATTTCAAAGTCACATTTTATAGGGATTTCACTAGGGACAATTTTAATACGGAATTTGGCCGAAAAACACCCCCATAGGGTAGACCGAATGGTGATGGGAGGGGCTATCATGAAATTAAATTTCAGATCCCAAGTATTAATGCGATTGGGAATCATCTTTAAATCGGTCATTCCATATCTGTGGTTGTACAAGTTTTTTGCTTTTATGATTATGCCCAACAAAAATCATAAAGAATCGCGATTGCTGTTTGTGCGCGAGGCGAAAAAACTATATCAAAAAGAATTTATCCGATGGTTTAAACTCACCTCGGAAATAAACCCATTACTTCATTTCTTTAGAACGGTAGATATCAAAATCCCAACCTTGTACGTTATGGGTGCAGAGGACTATATGTTCTTGCCTACCGTAAAACAAGTAGTGCAATCCCATCGCGCATCTTCTCTTGTGGTGGTCGAAAAATGTGGGCATGTGGTCAATGTAGAACAGCCGCTGTTCTTTAATGATACCGTTATTCAATACCTACGGTCTTAAACCAAAGACGATAACTTTTATTTTATATAATTAGTCCTTGTATCTTGTAAGTAATAGGAGAAAGCTGATACATTCTTTATAACCCCTGTTAGGATGTCATATACAATGCTTAAAGGAATTGTTATAAAGTTGATCTAAACAGCGTTAGAACTTTTCTAAATAGCTTGGTTAGCGTAGTAATAGGTTTTCAAGCAATGTATAATAAGTCTTATGACTTCTTTCAAGATGATCAAGTATCCCAATCATAAGAATTAGGTAATAAGAATACTGCTTTTTTGGGAAAGAGTTTTAGGAAAGACAATAAAAAACGCCCATCAAAATAATATTCTGATGGGCGTTTGTATGGCTACAATAACCTTTTAATGCTTATTGGCTAATGTTAGGGTTGTTTTGGATTTCACTCTGTGGAATATCAAAACTTAAACGGTCGTCGTTGTAAGGAATGCTGGTTCCGGCAGAAGAAAGATGGTTAGGGCCACGCGTAATGGTAGCCTTATTTCTCTTCATCGCCAAATAGCTTTTTCCTTCACCCCAAAGTTCAATTCTTGTTTGTAGGTAAATTTCATCCAATAAAGCTTGTCCGCTTAATAGGTCTACATAAGCTGTTTCTAGCTCAGAGTCTAAACGCTCCTTAAGTAAAGTCTTAAGTGACGCTCTTGCACCAGCTTCGTCTCCAGATTTTGCGGCAGTTTCTGCATGTAGCAAATACATTTCTGCAATTCTCATATAAACGTAATCCGTAGTAACACTTCTTTGACCTCCAATTTTACGCTCAGGAGCATAGAATTTACCAGTTGGATATAAACGGCTAATATCTTCAGTAGCATCTTGGTCCTCAAACTGTGCCTTTCTAACATCATTCGAAGGGATCGCTGCATAAAGGTTCTCATCGATTACCTTAGGATCTCCTGCCCAAGTATAACTATAGGTAAAAAGGTCCATTTGTCCCCACCAAGAAACAAGATCTAAATCGTTGTCCAAGGTTAGGTCAACTCCCCACATCCATCCAGAAGTAATTACATCGTTAAAACCGCCAGTAACTTCTTCCTTGCTCATAAGGGTGTAGTTCCCATCTGTAATAACTTTATTGGCTACTACGGCAGCTTCGGCATTCTTGCCAATAGCGGCATAGGCATAGGCCAAAAGACCACGGGCAACATCTTGGTTGACTTCATTCTTGGCAGTTCTAGAAAAGCCTTCAAGAAGGGTTACCGCTTCGTTTAGGTCTGTAATGATCAAATCATATACCTCTTGCGCAGTGCTTAACGGCTGGTTAGGAGTGTTGGTGTCTGTATAAATAGGTAAGATTGCATCTGAAGCTTGGTAACCCTGTGAGAAATAGTTAGCCAAATAGAAATATGCATAAGCCCTCATTGCTTTGGCTTGTCCCATAGTTTGCTCTTCATCAGTAGTTGCAAGCTCTGCGTCGTTGCCACCTAAACCATCTATAACAATGTTAGCGGAAAGGATAATTCTGTAATAGAACCTCCAAACCTTATAATTGTTAATGTTGGTGTAGTCTACTGTAGAAGTCATGTCGGCCAATGTACTGTACCATCCGTAGGTAGTTCCTCCTAAAACCATGTCGGAAGACAACATATCACCATAGATATCATACCCCTTTTGACCAAAATCGTCATGATTTAAGTCAGTACCGCCACTTCCTGTTTTAAACATAGTAGCATATATTCCTCTAAGACTTGCTTTTCTAATATCAGAGTTTAAGTCCGAGGCATCTATAATTTGATCTGAGGATATAAACTCAGTTGGCTTTGTTTCCAAGTAATCATCGCTACAGCCTAATGTTAATAGGCTTGTAGCAAGAATTGATATATATAATTTAGATTTCATAAGTTGTTTCAATTTTTAAAATTAAAATTTAGCTCTTACTCCAAAAGTTACAGTAGATAATGGAGAGTATCTGTAACGATCAGAGGTTCCTGCCTCATCCGTTGAAGGGTTAAATCCTTTTCTTTCAGATAACAACCAAAGGTTGTCTCCAGAAACCCAGAAATTTAGGTTAGACATCCCTATTTTTTCAACATACATCTTTGGAATGGTGTACCCCAAACGGATATTGTTTAGGTTTAAGAAATCGGACTTGGTAATAAACCTTGTTGAAGAAGAAACTACGTTTTTGTCGTAGTCACTAGAAATACGAGGTACATCCGTAACATCTCCTGGTTGTTGCCATCTGTTTAGGATGTCTGTATGCCAGTTATTTCCACCTGCTTGATCGTTACTCATTAATCCGGCGTAAGCAGCATCATAAGCATACCCACCAACACTGTATAGGAACTGAGCGCTTAAGTCAAACCCTTTATAACCGGTACTTAGGTTAAAGGCACCTCTTACCGTAGGAATGGCCGATTTGCCAACGTATTTCTGTGTTGCTTCGGAATAAGTTTCGGTGGTAGCCATAGAAAGTGCATTAGCTCTTTCTGGGTACTGGGCTACATAATCAGCCATAGAAGAAACTCTTTCGGTAGCTTGCAGTTTTCCATCATTGTTTTCATCGAAATAGTATACGTTCCAGGTACTTACCCCAGTGTCTGTATTTACACCTGCATATTCCCTTGTATAAAAATCGTATAGAGAATGCCCTACAGACCTACCAAAACGACCGTCGATATCAATGATTTTTTGTTCACCCGTAGTTGGTTCAATAGGCATTTTTGTCATTTCATTGTCTAAGAACTCTCCGTTAACAGATAAGTCAACATAGAAATCGTCTGATTTTACAAGGTGAGCTGTTACGTCAAATTCCAATCCTTTGTTGCGCAATGCACCGTCGTTAACTTTAATTAAAGCATATCCTAATGAAGGTCCATTTCTTCTGTCAAAAATAAGGTCATCTGTATTCTTAATGTAATAATCTACAGCGACATCTAAAAAGCTTCCGATACCGAATTCAACTCCAGTTTGGAACATTTTAGAAGTTTCCCACGTTAAATCAGGGTTTCCTTTAGAATCAAATGACAATGAAATTTCATCGTTTAAGTTTTCAACCTCAAAAAGATCGTACCCAGGGTAGTAACCAACACCACCTTGCTCACCAATAAGACCGTAACTTGCCTTTAACTTTAAATTGCTAAATAGGTCTTGGTTAAGCATGAAATCTTCATTGATAACGGCCCAAGCAGCACCTATAGAGCCAAAAGTACCCCATTTGTTCTTTAAGAATCTAGAAGATCCATCTCTTCTTACCGTACCAGAAACAAAGTATTTGTTGTCATAGTTATAGTTTAACTGGCCAAAATAACTTTCCAAAGTGTAATCTCTAGTGTAAGAACCGGCTGGTGAAGAAACCACCGCATTGTTAAGTTCGGTTCCAAAAGGATCTACCAACTTTGTCTTGTAGGCATTAAGATATTTTCGCTCCCATGAATTGTTTTCATGAGCAACCAATGCTTCTACACTATGGTCATCAAATTGCTTTTTAAAACGCAATAAGTTTAACATGTTATAGGAGAAAACTTCTGTTTTGGTTTTGTAGATAGAACCACCACTTGTGGAGCTTGGGCCATAGAAGGGGCCGTTTTGCTCATCGTAAGAACTGTTGTAATACTGAGTCCCAAAGCGGTTTTCTAAAGTAAGGTAGTCCGTGAATTTAATATCCAATGAGGTGTTGAAGTTAATTTCATGGTTCATTCTATTCTGAACACTGTTCTGTGCATCTGAAATAGCATTGGTAAGTCCACCAAAACCTCTTCCTTGTCCGTAATCGTACACATTTCCTCCATAATATGGATCAGGAATGGTGTTGCCCTCGGCATCTCTTAAAAATAAAGGGTAGATAGAAGGAATGTTATCTACAAACCAGAATACACTTCCAGAATCCTCAGATTGACCACCGTTATTAGTTTCAGAAACGGTATAGCCTAAATTCATAGAACCGTGCAACCAATCCTTCACTTGGTGGTTTACATTTAAACGGGCAGAATAACGCTCGTAGTCAGAGTTGATAGAATATCCTTTGTCATTTAGGTAACCAATAGAACTAAAATAGTTGGTTTTGGCATTACCTCCACTAATTTTTAGGTTGGCCTCTGTTCTGTTTGATGCTTGGAAAGCGTAATCTTCCCAGTTTTCTGGATTGTATTTACGGGTAACCCCATCTCTTACCATTCCTGTCGCTGGGTCTATCAATTCACCACCATTGGCAACATTCCACATATTGTAATTAGCGCCTACACCTGCGCTTGTGAAAAGCCTATCGTTCGCATAAATTGCCGCATTAGCTTCATCACGACCAAAAGAAGCGCCTCTATTCTTAAGAGCTTCCCAGCTTAAGCCAATATACTGCTCTGGAGATTTAATAGTGCTGTATCTTGGTAACAAGCTAAAGTTTTGGCCAGTTTTGGTTTCTACTTCTATATAGTCGTTTCCGTTTTTACCTTTTTTAGTGTTGATAACTACCACACCATTCGCTCCACGAGCACCAAAAATAGCAGTTGCAGAGGCATCTTTAAGAATAGTAGTAGAAGCAATATCACTTGGGTTTAAAGCGCTGATGTTACCAGAATATGGTACACCATCTACAACATATAAAGGGTCTCTGTTTCCGTTTACAGAACCAAAACCTCTAATACGGATGGTCGCTTCGGAACCAGGCTGTCCAGAAGTGTTGATGACACGAACACCTGCAGACTCACCGGTTAAGGCTTGTGATACGTTGGAAACACTTTTACGATCCAATAATTCAGAATCTATCTGCTTCACAGAACCTGTAAAAGATTGCTTGGTAGAGGTACCGTAACCAACTACAATAACCTCTTCTAATGCCTGGGCATCTTCTTCCATAACAGCATTAATGGTATTGCTGTTCCCTACGGCAATAGTAAGGGTTTTTTGTCCTACATAGCTAAAAGATAAGGACTGGCCTACACTCGCTTTAATGGTATAGTTCCCATCAAAATCAGACTGGGTACCGTTAGTAGTACCAACTACAAGAATGTTTACTCCTGGCAGTGGCAAACCAGACTGGTCGGTAACATTACCCGTAATTGTTTTTTCCTGAGCCATCATCACCAATGACACGAGAAATAATTTTAAGAATAAGAAATACTTAATTTTCATAAAAATTAATTTGAGTTAGTTAAACGCTTTTTTTTGGGTAAATATTGACTATTTGATTTTTTTGGATAGCTAATTCAAATAAAAAGCCATAATAAACGTTGGTTTATTAAAAGTCTAGTCAAAGGCCCCAACCTTCAAATAAACTATAGATGTGTTGATTTTCACTTACTCCCGACCAAAATTTACTCGATACAGACGTAGGTTAACTATACAGAAGGTTTTAAGGAGCTGTTATATAGGGTGTTGTGTTAAGATGTAAGAGTTTTGTAAAAATTAATATAATATTAACTTTAAATCATTAGATGGCTAGTTTCTCCGTTCTTTGAATGCGTTCTTAAAGGTGAGAGGAAGTGTTAGGAATGGAAGAATAAGATTTAAAGGTTAGAATGAAGTATGGTTGGAGGAGAGTAAAACTCTCAGGTCTTGCATCTATGAGTTAAAGGGGGGTGCTGAAGGTGTTAGAGTAATTGGAGGTGTACGTTGGGTATCAATTCTTTCCCTTTGCTCTTGTTGTGGTCTACGGGGCCTCTAGTATTAATGAAGTTAACCGTTTATAATAATATCGCTTGTTTGCTCTTTTATATATTGAGAAGGAGTCATTCCTTTTCTCTTTTTAAAGGCTTTGTAAAAAGATACTTTGTTGTTGAAGCCAGATTCGTAGATTAAATCGGTGATCAAGTCTATTTGATAGTCATTTTTCTCAATAATGTTTATGGCTTCCTGAACCCTAAAATCATTAATGAATTCATAAAAGTTCTTTCCAAATTCCTGATTGATGACCTGGGAGAGGCTATACCGGTCTGTGTTTAGGTTTTTTGCCAATTTTTCTAAGGTAATGGTATTGTCTAAGTATACCTTTTTATTTTCTATCAGCTCTAATAATTGATGACTAAGGGTTTCAATCATAGCTTCTGTCAATCCAGAATTTTTGTATTTTACCTTGGGAGTGGTTTTTGGTTTTAACGCTTCAGTTTTAGTAAGGATTTCTGGTTGAATAAACAGCATAACAGCACAGACACCGATAAAAAGGGAAAGCAGAATAGCCCCAATATATTTAGAGATATAGTTAAAAGACGGAATCTCCGCAAAAAGGGCACGGCTAAATACAATTAATATGATCGCAGCTAAAAATGAAATCGCAAGGATAAACCATTTCTTGTTAGAGAAGTTAAGGCTTTCTTTATGTCCCTTATACAACCTGACTAACAATATGAGGTATAGCGTACTGTGAAAAAATTTAAGATAGGCGTTTTGGATGATAAATGCCACATTGTTGCTCGGTGACAGCGGTGAATTAAGGCTATCCGTTATGTTAATATGAATTAATAGTAGTAAACAAAAAAATACAAATACACCATAGTGTTTTGTGATTTTCATGGTATTGCCATTAGAGGTAATGTTTAATTTTTTTCGGATATATAGATATAAGGAAGGTGCCCAAATATAGAAATGAATATTAAAGAAAAACTCTTTTGGGGTATAGTTAAATTCCTTTATCCAATACATTGATAGCTCGAATAACATTATTGAAACACCAAACAAAAATATTGCTAAAAAAATATTGTGCGTATTTACTCTTTTGTGGTTTATAAGCAGTTTGCCTGCCAAGAATATACCACTGATTGCAAACACAAGAAATATGTAGTTTAATAAATTTTCCTGAGAAGAATTGTTTTGCTCTTCAAGCTTAGCCAGGTTTTCCACTGGATTGGCGGAACTCCCAAGTAGATGGTGGGTTGCTTGGATTTGATTTTTTAAATCGGCGCTGTTCCTCGCGAGCTGGTTAATGGAATCTACTGCAAGTTTGCTGGCGGCGAAGTATTTTTGAAAGGACGCAGACTTGTCATAGCCCTTTAAGTTAGCCGATAACAAAAAGGCATATGCCTCGTTGTAATTCTGATTTTTGTATGCACAAACGCCTATCTTAAAGCATTCTTCTGAACTTAATGCTTCAATATCGGTAGATAGCAATTCGTGATTTTCTAAAATCCCGCAATCGAGATTTTGTAGATCGGCATCGGTAGACCAGCCCATTTGTACAATCGATACGAAAAGATAAAATAAATAATTCTTTAATCTCATGAGGGATAGCACTTCAGGAAGTGCGAAAATACTATTTTAAAGGGGCAGTTTTGTGATATTTTTCATAAAGGAGTGTTAAAATAAGGATAAGGTAACATAATTAAGGGAATTGGTAATAAAAAAATAGTCTTTTTCCTTTAATGGTGTAGAGGTTATAAGTAGGCTGTTACGAATAATATGAAATCAGTAAGACCAAGATCTGGTCGCAAATATGAATGAAAAGCTGCGAATTACAATTGACCGTAAAAAACACCTATGAAAAAAACCGGTGTTGCCACCGGTTCTAAACTAACTAACTTAAAAAAAACACTAACTTAAATCCTTAAAAGAAATAAGGCTGATTGTAGGCTGTATCACGACTTATTTACTTTCCTTATAATAGGAGTAACGCTATTAAAGCATATTTATTGTAATGTTTTTGTATAAAATTCTCATTATTAATCTTGTAGCGCAAAAACACGTCTTAAAATGTCGGTGGTTCTGGAAGAAGTCTTCGTCCTGATTTCTTTTTCTTCCAAAGCAATCATAGTGTAGACACCTACCAAGGCTTCTTGGGTAACATAATCTGTCAAATCCGGATTTACAGGGCTTATAAAAGGTATGTTATTGTATCTGGTAATAAGCTGGTTCCATATTTGGTCTGCACCTACCTTTTCGAAAGAATTTTTGATCACCGGACTAAATTTGTTGTATAATTCTGTCTGCGTATTATTGGTAAGATAGACGGTGGCAGCATTGTCTGCACCTAGTAAAATGTTCTTGGCATCGTTAAAGGTAATACCCTTTACGGCACTAACGAAAATTGGTGTTGCTTCTTTTACGGCATCTTCCGCAGCCCTGTTCAGTATTTTTAAACCTTCATCGGCCAAATTGGATAAGCCAATATCTCTGAGGGTTTTATCTACTTTTTGTAGTTCTTGCGGTAAGATAATCTTAACTAGCTCGTTTTTATAGAAACCATCGGTTTCGGTGAGTTTGCTTACTTGTTTGTCGATGCCTATTTCCAAAGCCTGTCTTAGCCCATTTGCAATTTCCGTATTGTTAACAACCCCTCCTTGTGGAAGGTTGTTTACTACTTGTTGTAATTCAGCGCATCCGAAGCATTGAAAAAGAACAAGACAGAGTATGATTTTTTTCATGTAGTGAGATTTATGTTAAAGATACTCAAATGGTTTTGTTAGGACATTGATTGATTAGGTAAATATGACTGTTTTGTTGTTGTAAACCATTGTTTTTCGTCGAATATGAAGCTTTACCGCCCTAGAAAGTACGATTTTTTCCAAATCCCGTCCCTTGGTAATAAAGTCTTTAATGTTATGGGAATGGGATACCGTGGTAACATCTTGTTCAATAATGGGGCCAGCATCCAATTCTTCGGTCACATAATGACTGGTAGCCCCAATGATTTTGACCCCACGTTCAAAAGCCGCATGATAGGGTTTGGCACCTGCAAAGGCCGGTAAAAATGAATGATGAATATTGATGATTTTATTAGGGTACCGATCTATGATCTTTTGTGTCACTATTTGCATATAACGGGCTAAAACGATAAAATCGACCTCGTATTGCTCCATTAGCTTTAGCTGTTGGTTCTCGGCCTCTTCTTTGGTGGCCTTGCTAATAGGGACATGGAAAAAAGGAATGTCAAATTGTTGGGCCACATATTCCAAGTCGGGATGGTTGCTTAAAATAAAAGGAATGTCAACTTCCAATTCCCCAGAGTTGTAGCGGCTAAGCAAATCGTATAAACAATGGTTGTATTTAGAGACCCATAAGGCCATTTTAGGTTTTTTAGATCCTATATATAAGCTCCATTCCATATGATAGGGCTGGGCCAGCTCTTCTTCAAATTTCTGTTTAAGGGTGCTAATGACCGGAATGTTGTTTTCGAAATCGCTTTCCAATCGCATAAAAAAGACACCGGCTTCTTTATCCACATGCTGATCGATGTAAATAATGTTGCCGCCGTTTCTATAGATAAAACTAGTAACGGTGCTAATAATTCCAGATTGGTCGGGACAGTTAATAAGGATAGTGGTTTTCAAGGGAATGCTATTTATAATTGTAAATTTAGGATTTTAGGAAGGAAGTCCCCTAGAAAAGGTATGCTTTTATAGTATTCTAAAATTAAGCGGTAGTTTTTTGTGTATTCATTAAATTGCATACCAATATTTATCCTATTATTGAATATGAAACAAATATCTCCTTACTTGCCAAAGAACAAAGTGCGTATCGTTACGGCCGCCTCGCTTTTCGACGGGCACGATGCTGCAATTAATATTATGCGCCGTATCATACAAGCAACAGGTGTCGAAGTAATTCATCTTGGGCACGATCGCAGTGTGCATGAAGTGGTTAATTGCGCAATTCAGGAAGATGTGAATGCTATTGCTATTACTTCATACCAAGGTGGGCATAATGAATATTTTAAATATATGCGCGACTTGTTGGTCGAGAGAGGGGCAGGGCATATTAAAATATTTGGCGGTGGGGGAGGCGTTATTCTTCCACAAGAAATAAAAGAGTTGATGGCGTATGGTATCACCCGAATTTATGCCCCTGATGATGGCAGAACCTTGGGCTTGCAAGGAATGATCAACGATTTGGTTAGCCAAAGCGATTTTGCTATGCCAGACTTGAGGGCAGAAGAGGTCAATAGCTTGGGACAGTTGCTTAAAAATAAAAACGAGCATATTATAGCGCGTCTAATAACCCTGGCAGAAAATAATACCGAGAAATTTTTACCGTATCGTTCGGCTTTGAGTTCTTCTGATAAAATAATTCCGGTTTTGGGAATAACAGGTACAGGGGGAGCAGGCAAGTCTAGTTTGGTCGATGAGTTGATACGTCGTTTTTTAGTAGATTTTCCACAAAAGACCATTGGGGTACTTTCGGTAGACCCTTCAAAAAGAAAAACAGGCGGTGCCTTGTTGGGCGATCGTATCCGTATGAATGCCATCGATAATAGCCGGGTGTATATGCGATCCCTCGCAACACGTCAGGCCAATGTAGCCCTGTCCAAAAACATCGGTGAAGCCCTGCAGGTGTTAAAAGCTGCCGAGTTTGATATCATTATTTTAGAAACCTCTGGAATAGGGCAGTCCGATACCGAGATAGTAGCACATTGCGATGTGTCCCTATACGTGATGACACCAGAGTTTGGGGCCGCTACCCAATTGGAAAAAATTGATATGTTAGATTTTGCTGACCTAGTAGCTATCAATAAATTCGATAAACGCGGTGCCTTGGATGCCGTGAGGGATGTGAAAAAACAATATGTCCGCAACCATGGACTTTGGGAGGCAAAACAAGACGAATTGCCTATTTTTGGCACCATTGCTTCGCAATTTAACGATCCGGGAATGAACCGACTCTATAAGGAGGTCATGGATAAGGTGGTCCAAAAAACAAAGGCTGTCTTACATTCCCAATATAAGGTGGGTATGCAGTCGGAGGAAAATATTTTTGTCATCCCCCCATCCCGTACACGCTACCTTTCTGAAATAGCAGAAAGTATCCGTGTGTATGATGCGAAGGTAAATGACCAGTCCGAAGTAGCCCAGCGCCTATATGGAATCTTTAAAGCCATAGAAGCCGTAGCAGGAATAGATACTAAGGATAATTTTGAATCGACCTTTTTATCTTCTGAATTTCAAAAGGAGACCCTTCTGCAAAAGGTAGAGAAGGAAAACGCTAAAGGGCTGCTGTCCCAATTGTTGGAAGAATTTGAAAGCCTTAAATTTACCTTGGATCCCCAATATTGGAGACTTCTTCAAAATTGGCAGGATAAGGTGCAACGGTATAAATTGCCCGAGTATAGTTTTAAGGTGCGAGGCAAGGAAATAAAAATTGCCACAAGTACAAAATCCTTATCACAATCGGACATCCCAAAAATATCCCTGCCCAAATACTCGGCCTGGGGCGATCTGTTACGGTGGAGTCTACAGGAAAATGTGCCGGGAGAATTTCCGTATACCGCCGGCCTCTATCCTTTTAAAAGGACAGAAGAGGACCCTGCCAGAATGTTTGCTGGGGAAGGCGGTCCAGAACGTACCAATAGGCGCTTTCATTACGTGAGCCATGGAAATCCGGCAAAAAGACTGTCTACCGCCTTTGATTCTGTAACCCTATATGGTAATGATCCTGACGAACGCCCAGATATTTATGGGAAAATAGGGAATGCAGGCGTGTCGGTATGCTGTTTAGATGACGCTAAGAAGCTCTATTCCGGGTTCGACCTAAGCAACGCTATGACCTCGGTAAGTATGACCATTAATGGTCCGGCACCCATGTTGTTAGGTTTTTTTATGAACGCTGCCATCGATCAGAACTGTGAAAAATATATTCATGAACACGGGCTTCAAAAAGAAATTGAAGCAAAAATAAAAACACTTTACAAAGGGAAAGAAGACAAAAGACCTTCCTATATGGGCGAACTTCCCGAGGGAAATAATGGATTAGGCTTGCTGTTGTTGGGGGTTACCGGAGATCAGGTGTTGCCCAAAGAGGTGTATGAATCCATTAAAAAGAAAACCTTAAAGCAAGTCAGAGGTACCGTGCAGGCCGATATTTTGAAAGAAGACCAAGCGCAAAATACCTGTATTTTTTCTACAGAATTTGCTCTGCGGCTTATGGGCGATGTACAGGAATATTTTATAGCAAACGACGTCCGCAATTTTTACTCCGTATCTATCTCTGGCTATCATATCGCCGAGGCCGGGGCCAACCCCATTACCCAATTGGCGTTTACTTTGGCCAACGGATTTACCTATGTAGAATACTATCTGAGCAGGGGAATGGATATTAATAAGTTTGGTCCCAATCTCTCGTTTTTCTTCTCAAACGGGATCGACCCGGAGTATGCCGTTATCGGAAGGGTTGCCAGAAAAATATGGGCCAAGGCTATGCAGCAGAAATACGGTGCCGACCCTAGGGCGCAAATGCTAAAATATCACATCCAAACCTCCGGGAGAAGCTTGCATGCCCAAGAAATAGATTTTAACGATATCAGGACCACTTTGCAGGCCTTGTATGCCATTTATGATAACTGTAATTCCTTGCATACCAATGCCTATGATGAGGCAATTACGACCCCTACCGAAGAATCGGTTAGGAGGGCCATGGCAATTCAGTTGATTATCAACAAGGAGCTGGGGCTGGCTAAAAATGAGAACCCTATTCAAGGTGCCTTTATTATCGAAGAATTGACCGATTTGGTAGAAGCGGCCGTGTTGTTAGAATTTGATCGTATTACAGAAAGGGGCGGGGTACTAGGGGCTATGGAGACCATGTACCAGCGTTCTAAAATTCAAGAAGAAAGCTTGTATTACGAAACCCTAAAACACAATGGCGAATTTCCGATCATTGGAGTCAATACTTTTTTGAGTTCCAAAGGCTCCCCTACCATTTTGCCGGTAGAAGTTATTCGGGCCACAGAAGCGGAAAAACAGGCGCAAATACAAACCTTGGAAAATTTAAAGGAAAGAAATAAGCTTCGGGCCCAGAAAGAATTGAAAGAACTTCAGGAGGCTGCGGTTAGCTCCCATAATATTTTTGAAAAATTAATGGAAGTCAGTAAAGTCTGTTCCCTAGGAGAAATAACCAAAGCCCTATTTACGGTAGGCGGCCAGTACAGAAGGAATATGTAGGTTAAACTCCAAATTTCCTTGGCTATCAGTGTTTTTTCTTGGGCGTTCCCTCCTTGAGTCGGTCGGGCTCTTGGCTGTATCCCTTGCTCCGCTGCGGGGATGCCGCCGCGCTCCCTAACGCGGGATTTCAAGGAATAGTACACAATTAGCAATGATCACTAGCGAACGAAAAATACAGTGATTTTTATTTAGCGAAAGGTGCAGATGGAACGTTGGCCTTGGCTGCTAGAGGTTTGTTAAAAAATAACAAATCCAGTGAAAAGAAAAACAAGGAACCATCAATACATCTAGAGAGTTGAAGGTTAGTCGTCGGATTGGGAAGTACAGCAATTGTTTAAATGTATCAACGTGAATATGTGGAGATGGTTTTATCTACTGATTCGAAAATGAAGCGATTTATATAAAGTGCTCCATATAGGACGCTTCAAACGTCATACTCTTAGAAGCTGTTGCTGGGTTAGTATAAAAGTGGAGCTTATCGACGAATAGATCGTCGCCATACTTTAAATAGTCTGCGGAAGCTTTTTATTTCGCTCCTTAAAAGGTTGAGGTATTCTTTTTCTTTTACCCCGTCCTTTTCTAAACCAGTACAATATGAATTAATATTTCTTATCATAATAGCTATAAAAGTCGCGCTTTTCATTCTTACCGCATAGGACTCTGATTGTTCCGCTGCAGCAATTTGTTGAGGTATTAAAATAGCGTCAGTCAATAAGGAGTCTGCAATGATATCCCTAAGACTGTTTGATTGGTAAAGTTTCAATAAATCCTTATTGTAAGATACATAGGATGCAATTTCCCTGCTCATTAGACAAAGGTCCAGAGATTTACGGTAAATAGGAATCGAACTTAGGTTTTTATATGGCATTTTTAAACAACAACTTTTTGTTATTTAAAATTACGATGAATCTAACAATCTTGTATTTGTTTTCGTTAGTAAAATTGTATATTAGATTTAGATAACAAAGTAATAAAGGTAAAAATATGTTGAATACAAAGATTGATGCCCTCAATTGGAAAATCCTAAATTTTCTACAGCAAAATGCTCGAGAATCCTTTGCGAATATTGCCAGAAAAGTTGGGTTGACGGCCCCGGCGGTAGCAGAGCGGGTCAAAAAAATGGAAGATATCGGAGTTATTACCGGATATAAGGCCGTATTGTCGCATTCCCATACCGGATTTCAATTAAAAGCCATCATTACGCTACGAGCTTTTATGGGGAAATTAAAGCCTTTTTTGGAGGCAGTAAATTCCTATGAGGAGGTGGTAAACTGTTATCGGATTACCGGAAACGAAAATATCATCATGATGGTAGTGTTGAAAGATCAGTTTCATTTGGAGAAATTTATCGATAAACTGATTCAGTATGGGGAGACACGTACCCATATCATTCTTTCAGATGTAGTTTCTAATGCCCCGATAAGGAAAAAGGAAAGCGTGTAAAAGAAATAAGGACATGTTGTTTGTTTCTAATTGGACTTATAGTCCGTAGGACAATATTCATGGAGCATTTATGTTTAGTGTGTGGAAACATGTTGGTTTAAAATGGCTGTGGGTAGCGTAGTATCCCAGAAATGAAATAGCTAACCTAGAACCCTGTACTAATTAATTATGGTTAATTCTTTAAATTAGTCTGTTAGAATTATTACATTTAATAGTAATTTGGCCAGATTTTTGTTGATAATTTCGCTATGAAAAAAATATTAATTTTCCTGTTTTTAAGTGCGGCTTTTGTCGGTGTAGCACAAGAATTGACCTTGAAAAAAGGTGGTGTTGTAAATACCGTTCCTGTTGGAACAACGGGTTCAGAAAGTTTTTCCTTATACCTACCAACCTCTTTTGAGGGAGGTAAAACGTGGCCAATAGTTTATATATTTGATTTGAACGGAAAGGGAGGGCAGGCAATTCATATGTATAGAGAAGTCGCAGAAAATCAGGGGGTAATTTTAGCAGCCTCCAATAACTTAAGCGATTCTTTGTCTACCTCCGAGAATATAGCCATTACGGGTCGGATGTTAAATACGGTGATCAAAATATTGCCGATCCAAAAATATAGATCCTACGCTTTCGGATTTGATAACGGGGCCAGGTTGGCAAGTGTGTTGCCTATTTTTGTACAAGAAATTAAGGGGGTTATTTCAGCTGGGGCGGCCTATCCAAATCTTGAACTCCTAGATAGTAAAATTCCATTTCATTTTATTGGTATTGTAGGTACTGAAGATTATTCTTACTCGGAAATGATGGCAGGGCGTAAAATGTTCGATAAATATAAATACTCCAATAACCTATTGGTGTTTAGCGGAGGACATCAATGGCCTAGTGTAGATAACCTCAATACAAGCTTGGATATATTAAGGCTTTCGGGAATGGAAAAAGGAGTTATAGAAAGATCCTCGACCTTTATTAATGATTCTTATGAAAGAAATATTCAAAAGGTACAAGCTTTAATAGCGTCCAATAAATTAACACAGGCCGAAAATTTAATGGGAGAGCTCTTGGATGTCTATCGAAACCTGAGAGAGGTAGATCAATTAAAAGATCAACACCGCTCTTTAAGGAAGGATAAACGCTATAAGACAATGAAGCGAAATGAGAAAAATGCCTTTTTAACCGAGTCATTTATAAAAGAAGACTATGTGTATTATCTAGAAGAGGACATTGTCACCTATAATTACAATAATTTGGGATGGTGGAATTACCAAATGGGAGAGCTTGCGAAGTACCAAAAGAGTAAAATTCTTGCGGAACAAGAAATGGGGAAACGGTTGCTAAACTATCTTAATCTACTTATCGAAGTAAATATACAAACACAGGAAGAAACAAAACCAATAGATCAAGAAGCCTTAAGTTTATTGTGGATGTTAAAAACCATTACGGATCCCGATAACTACGAGTATTACCTTCGGATTATTTCTAATTCAGCCAAAATAGAAGACTATGGGACGTCATTATTTTACTTGGAAGAATTGCTCAAAAAAGGATATACGGATAAGGAGGCTTTGTATGCCTTGGAAAATACGGCGCTGCTACGAATTACACCTGAGTTTAATGAAATTGTAGCCAAGTATTTAAAAGAGGCTCGCTACGACAATATTCAGGAGGAATAGGGTGTTCATCTAGGGCAAGGACTCTCGGTCTTTATTTTATATAGAATGCCAATGGTTTTTTTCTGCAGGGATGATAATTGAATTAGCGTTTGACCAACTTTCTTAGTATTAATAGCAAAACAACGCCAAGGGTGCAAATAAAGGCGGTCCCGTACCAAGTAAACTCATAGCCGTTGCTGGCAATAGAGCGCATACCCAAGTTATGGGCAAATACATGGGATAAGGAAAAAGCCATACTATAAAGAGCCATATACTCCCCTTGATTACCGCGTTTTGCCCGTTCCATGGCATAGGCGTTCGAAAAAGGAAAGGCGATCATTTCTCCCCAAGTCATTAAGATCATTCCAAAAACCAACACTCCGGTAAATGGGGGTAGATTAAAGAATATAAAACTGATGGCTACCAATAGCAGGCCTATGATCATTTTAGAACTTTGGGACCACGGTCTCCCTTCTAGGTATTTTATTAAGGGCATTTCGAGAGCAAAAATCATGAAGCCATTCATGCCTAAAAGTAGCCCAATCTGGAATTCGCTTAAACCGTGAACGTTGTTGTAGTATACTGGTACCGTGGAAAAATATTGCACAAAAGCAAAGCCAAAAAATACCATGGCCAGGATAAAAAGTAAATATTGCAGATCGGTATAGGCCGATTTTGGCATATCGTTTTTGACGTTGTCCAGAGCTTTCGATTTTTTAGGGTTTAACACCAATAACAATAGAAGGGCAGCTAAAATACAACTGAATCCATCTATCCAAAATAAACCGCTATAGCTCATGGTGGTGATAATGATACCGCCAATAGCTGGGCCTGCAGAGAACCCTAAATTTATAGCAAGGCGGATAAGGGTAACCGATCTGGTCTTGTTCTCCGGTTTGCTGTAGGCAAACAAAGCAACAAATACAGCAGGCCTAAAAGCATCGGCTATTATCATCAGTATAAAAATGCCGGCACATACGCTCCAAAAACTAGTAAGAAATTGTATTCCTATAAATAATACGCCTGTTAGAAACAGGCTGCCCAGCATCACCTTGTAATAGCCTATTTTATCGGTAAGCTTCCCACCGGTCCAATTGCCAATAAGAGATCCCAGGCCAAAAGAGGTCATAATGCTGCCCACCTGGGTAAGGCTAAGGCCTAGATTATCGGATAGGTAGAGCGATAAAAAAGGGATTACCATGGTCCCCGCTCTATTAATGAGGGTTATTAAGGCTAGCCACCACACTTCCTGTGAGAGTCCCTGAAAAGAGTGAATGTAGTTTTGATAGATTTTTTTCATAGGAAATAGCACTGCAATAAGATAGGTGCTCGTAATTAAAAAAGAGTGGCAATTTTTATAGAAAGAGGGTAAAATTAGGTAAAAAAATGCTATGTTGTGGGCAAGAATAAAAAACTAAACTATGTGGCGTTTGATTTTGTTGTTATTGCTAATAACAGTGGGTTGTAAAGAGAAAAGGTATCATGATTCAGCGGTAGAAAATACGGTAGTATTACAGGCCGAATCCTTGCAGGATGTACTGCAGTTTCAAAAGAATTTGAATGAGGAGTTTAAGAACCCTAAAAGCTCGCCCTTGCCAGATAGAATCCGGAAAAATTTTGAAAGTCTCGATTTTTTTGAGCCCGATACTTTATATAGGGTAACTGCTACCTTTACAAGGACGCCCGAAGCTTTACCGTTTTTAATGCCTACCAGTACTGGCCTAAAATCTGAAGAAGTGGTGTATGGTACGCTAACGTTTATGTTGGAAGGTCAAAAACATCAATTAGAGGTGTATCAAAATCAGGAATTAAAAGAACAAGAGGGATTTGAAGATTATTTGTTCCTTCCTTTTTCAGACATCACCAATGGGGAGGAAACCTATACTGGTGGCAGGTATCTAGATATGAGGATCCCAAAAACAGATACGGTGGTAATCGATTTTAATAAAGCTTATAATCCGTACTGTGCTTATAATTCAAAATATTCATGTCCTTTGGTGCCAAGGCAAAATAGGCTGAATGTTGCAATTTTGGCGGGTGTTAAGGCTTTTAAAAAAGATAAATAGAAAAATACCCGACACATTGCCGGGCATTCAACCAAAAATCAACAGGTATTAAAAAGCGTATATCGCCGCAATGAGAAAGGAAGATAGGTTTTTTGAGCTTGTTGCATCCCGATCCAAAAATGCGTCGTCAGAGGCGCTATCCAATCTTATTTCAGGCTTAATGGTCAGGTTTTCAATGTTGTAGCTTGCGGTGAGTGTTAGGGCAAAAACGCTAGCGTCTTCAACATCGGTACCTATGGCGCCATAAGCACCGTTTTCTACAAAATATTCTCCCCGTAATCCCATGGTCAGGTTTTCCGTAGTGGCCAATTGCGGGTAAAGGGCAGCACCATAAAAACCAATGCCGTCATTATCTTGATAGGCCGCATTAATTCCGAGATAAAAATCTTCCGTGACCGTTATACCGCCAGTATAATCTATTTCAAACCCTAGGCTAGCTTTGTTGTCATAATAAAAATTCAAATATTGTCCGGAATATCCTAGTTGTGCTCCAAAGGAATAAGCTCCGGTCATATTATTGTTTACATCCGTAACGTTCATAAAAGCAAGCATCAGGCTGAGTTCCTCGGTTAAAGAAAAATCGGCTTTTAAGCCCAGATGGGAAAAAGGACCATAAGAGAATAAATAGGAGGTACTATAATTAAAGTTGGCTGTTGGAGAAATGACTTCATATCCTAAAAAGGTATTAAATCGGCCGGCAGTAAGTTTTATATCGTCGGTTACATTCCAATAGGCATACAACTGGTTGATTTGATACCCCCCGGAGGCCTCATCGCCCTTAGGGCCAAAAACCAAATCGGCTACCGCGCCGGTTTTTTCGGTTGTATAAGCAACTATGGCATTGGCCATCCCCAAGGCAAAGCCGGTTTCGTTGGCAAAAGAGGTGCCCGGAGATTGTAGGATTTTGTCCGAGGCACTAAGGTTGGTTTTGTAATAGGCATCTATGCTTCCGCTAAAACTTATTTTCTTGTCCTTGGTTTCGTTTTCTTGGGAAAAGGAGGTAAAAGTGGAGAAAATAGCTATGGAAAACAGAAATATTTTCACGAAATTTGTATCTGTAATCATTTTCATAATTCAAGAGTTTAGGACCTCATTTGAGGGAGTGAATGATTAAAATTGAGTTTCAACAGTGAAAAAGGTTATTAACGGAGCGTTCTGCAAAACGCTCCGTTTCCTTTTTATTTAGTAATGATTTAGTATTGGTTGAGTCTAAAATCGGCATAGGCATCCATTCCGTGTTCGTGGATGTCCAATCCTTCAACTTCTTCTTCTTTAGTGACTCTTATGCCCGATAGTTTTTTAATGGATATTAGGATAATAAAGGCGCTAATAGAGCAAAACAGTCCGATAATCGCTACCCCTGACAATTGATAAATGAATTGGCTTAATCCTGCCTTGGTCCCCAAAAGACCTACGGCCAAGGTTCCCCAGATTCCGCAAATAAGATGTACGGCAACGGCTCCTACAGGATCATCGAGTTTCAGTTTATCTAAAAGGGCTACGCCGTATACGATAATTATTCCTGCTAAAAACCCTATCGCGATGGCTTCTGTCGGTCCCATCAGGTCGGCTCCTGCCGTAATCCCAACGAGTCCTCCTAGAATACCGTTGAGCATCATGGTAAGGTCGTAGTTTTTGTGTTTTAGGGTAGAGAATATAAAGGCTCCTGCCCCTCCTGCGGCTGCGGCCAAGCAGGTGGTCACCAAAACGATAGAGGTAGCTGCCGGATCTGCCGATAGTACCGAGCCTCCGTTGAAGCCAAACCATCCCATCCAAAGAATAAGAACACCTGCGGTGGCTAAGGGAAGGTTATGTCCTGGAATAGCATTGGCTTTTCCATCCTTGCCAAATTTACCAATACGGGGCCCTAATAGGTAAATTGCGATCAAAGCAGCCCAACCTCCTACGGAATGTACTAGGGTAGAGCCTGCGAAATCATGGAATCCGCCATTCTCGCCACCAAGAGTCGATAAGAAGCCGCCTCCCCATTGCCAAGACCCTACAATAGGGTAAACAAGGCCTACGTAAAAAAGGGTAAAAATCATGAATCCGCCTAGTTTAATCCGTTCGGCTACGGCCCCAGAAACAATCGTAGCGGCCGTTGCGGCAAACATGGCTTGAAAAAGAAAATCGGTCCAATAAGTATAGCCTTCATTATAGGCGAGGTCTAAACTGCCATCGGCAAGTATTGGTGCCTCCAAGCCTAGCCCGGCAAAACCCAAATAACCATTGAAAGCGCCAGGATACATAAGGTTAAAACCTCCTAAATAATATAGAAGTACTCCAAGGCATATTATAAATATATTTTTAAAAAGGATGTTTATAGTGTTTTTTTGACGGGTAAGTCCAATTTCTAAAAGTGAAAATCCTAGGTGCATGAAAAATACAAGTGCTGTGCATATCATCATCCAAACGTTGTTCGCGGTAAATAATCCTGTGTCCATATCGTACAGTTGTTTATTGATTAATAAAAAAGGTTAGTTGATTCCAGCGTGTCCGCTTTCTTTCGTTCTTATCCGGTAGGCTTCTTCAATGTCCGACACAAAAATCTTCCCATCGCCCACGTTTCCGGAATAAGCAGTTTCTAAAATGGTGTCTATTGTTTTTTCTAGGAAATCGTCTGATACTACAATAGATAAATATCTTCGCTGTATGTCCGAGGTGCTGTATGAAATACCACGATAAACATGTCCTTGTTTTTCATTTCCAACGCCTGTTACGTCCCAATAACTAAAAAAGTTAACTTCAATTTGATGTAGTGCATCCTTGACTTCGTCAAATTTGGACTTTCTGATAATTGCTTCTATTTTTTTCATAATTGAGAATTGTTTTTTGTAAATATATGATAAAATGAAGTTTACCCCCTCATAAAATAGGGGTGTGGTATTAAAAAATACACATAATGCAATTTATACCCTGTTAAATTATGGGTATGAACGATATTAATATTTATAAATAATAATTTTAATATATGTTTAACGTTCTGTTTGAGTGTATTTCTTAGCTTTTTGTATAAAAACAAGAGAAGATATGAGAGCTATATTTTATAAGTCACTGATATAGATGAGTGTGCTGTGGAGACTGCTATGGAATTTTGGATATAGTTACAGGTGTGTTTTGAAAATGCTCTCTGGTTTGTATGATCAGCGCTATAGGCGGCCGGTCTGGTTTAAGGTAAAAGAAAGTGTTGGCAGAAGTCTTCAATACTGATAGGAAAGCATAAAGGAGGTGTTTTTTAATTCACACAAATGTTTTTTTGGCGGTTCCCGTAGTTTTAATCCGAACTTATTTTGCGTTAGGGACCGCGGCGGCATCCCCGTAGCGGAGCAAGGGATATAGCCAAGGGCCTGACCGACGAAGGAGGGAACGCCCAAATTAAAATGCTAAAAAGGATAAAGAAGTGTTATTTAATGCACTCAAGTAGGGAAATCTACTTAGGAAAAGGGGAGCTTGTGGTTAAAGTTGTATAGGAAAAATGAAGGAGGAGTAAGGCGTTTTAGTTGGTAAAAGACCGGTGCCGATGTTGCGGTATGGCTAGCTGAGGTGCCGTCTTATTTTGAATTGGAATTATAACTGATTAAAAATAGAAGGGTATTAATACTTATTAAAGCCGATAATATAATTAAAAAAGTCACCATGAAAGTTTGCTTATTAGTGTAAAATGCAAACTTACGATTTTATTCCTTAAAACTGTACGAAAAATCCTAAAAAACTGTATAAAGGCAATTTTGTACTTCCTATTTGTGGACTTATTGTTTTAGGAAAAACTTAATTATAAAAAGAATGATGATAAAAGAAACGAAGGTTAAGGCTATCCATTTGATGCCTTTATAGTTCTTTAAATGAAGACTTTTGTCCTTGTTGTAAGCAAAAAAGGTGATGATGACGAAGGCTATAAAAAAAAGGCCGGCGAAAATTAATTGACCTGTACTGAACATATTTCTATTTTTACGCAAAGCTAACTTAAATATAAGTAATAATGAAAAGTAAACTAGAGGCGGTAGCATTATTTCACAAGTCTTTTGGCTTGGGAGTGTCCAATGAGATGAAGGCTAATTTGGGGAAGGAAAAAAACATCCTACGGTATAATTTAATGGACGAAGAAAATAGGGAATACTTAGAGGCTGCCGAAAACAACGATCTAGTAGAGGTGGCAGATGCCCTTGGCGATATGCTCTATATTTTGTGCGGGACCATTTTAGAGCATGGAATGCAGCATAAAATAGAGGAGGTTTTTGAAGAGATACAGAGGAGTAATATGAGTAAGCTAGGTAAGGATGGGAAGGCTATTTATAGGGAAGATGGAAAGGTGTTAAAGGGACCAGATTATTTTAAGCCCAAAATCTCTGAAATCTTGGACAGATAAGGTTAGCCTGTGGGGAGTTAGAAATTGCTGGCTAGTACGGCAGCGATCTTATAGGTATTGTGGGTTGTAGTGTTGCAACTACTTAGAGCCCGTATTGTATTAAAACAGTCGTTTTTTTGGAAGAAAGGCATAAAAAAAGCAATCTGTTGTTTAGGCAGATTGCTTTTAAAGATTTTTTGTCTTCGGAAAATTTTTCACGAAGGTATTAGTGGATTACAATTTATATCTCCATCCAAATTTATCCTCTACTTTGTTGTATTGAATGTCAGTAATGCGTTTTTTCAGTAAGGCTGCATAGCTGTTTTCCAATTCTGGTAAATCGTAGTCTTGGTTTCTGTATCCAAAACCTGAAATCGGAGAAATAACGGCTGCGGTTCCGGCGCCGAACATTTCTTTTAAACTTCCGTTTTTGGAAGCTTCTATAACTTCGCTAACGGTAATTTTTCTAACTTCTACAGCGATGTTTTCGTCCTTGGCGATTTCTATGATACTCTTTCTAGTGATACCGTCCAGTATTCTATCGCTAGTAGGGCTAGTAATAAGGGTGTCGTTAATACGAATAAAAATATTCATGGCTCCCGCCTCTTCTATATATTCATGCGTGTTATCATCTGTCCAAATCACTTGGTTATAGCCTTTTTCTACCGCTAATTGAGTAGGGTAAAATTGTCCGGCATAATTTCCTCCGGCCTTGGCAAATCCAACACCGCCATTGGCAGATCTAGAATAGGTCTCTTCTATCAATACCTTTACCTTACCTGCAAAATAAGAGCCAGAAGGGGCACAGGCAATGATTAATTTATACTCATCGGCAGGAGAGGCGTGAAAACCTTTCCCGGTAGCAAATATAAATGGTCTAATATATAAGGAGCTTCCTTCCGAAGTGGGAATCCATTGCTCGTCTACTTTTAAAAGCGCTTTAAGCCCTTCCATAAAGTAATCTTCTGGGATTTCTGGAATAGCAAGTCGCTTCGAGGAAATGTTAATACGTTTGTGATTGTCCAATGGTCTGAACAGCCAAACTTTTTTCTCACTATCCTTATAGGCTTTCATACCTTCAAAGACAGACTGGCCGTAATGAAATATTTTGGCAGAAGGATCTAGGGATATTGGCTGATAAGGGATGACCTTAGGAGTTTCCCAAGCACCATTTTTATAATCGCAGACCATCATATGGTCTGTTAAAACCTTTCCAAAAGCTAAATTGTTAAAATCTACCTGATCAATCTTAGACGTTTTAGCCTTCTCTATCTTTATAGCATTTGCAATAGTATCCATGAATTTATATTTAAAAGAATAAAATTAAGCAAATAACCTCATTAGGGCTTCTTTTTTTCTTTAAAATTGACCAGTTTTGTATGGAGGATTTAAATATTGACAAATATGAAGTTTTTTAACATATTGATTGTGTTTTTGTGCTTGTTTGTATCTTGTAAGGATCAGAAAAATAAGATCGAAAAGGTTGGTACGGCTTTCGAGCAGGGGAAGTACGATGTTTTTGGCACGAAAATAAATGCTGTAAATGCCTTATCGCCCTCCATAATGTTTCAAAAATATCGAGAATTGGAAGTTTTGGATACTTTAGCGCTTCAGTTTACCGCTAGGGTTGTGGATGTGTGCCAGGCAAAAGGATGTTGGATGACCCTTGCATTGGACCAAGGTGAAGAGGCTATGGTGAAATTTAAAGACTACGGTTTTTTTATGCCTAAGGATATTACCGGGAAGGAAGTAGTGGTCAATGGAAAGGCTTTTATAGAAGAGATGAGTGTTGATGATCAACGGCATTTTGCAAAGGATGCCGGTAAATCGAATGCCGAAATTGCTACAATCACCGAGGTGAAAAAAACCTACGGGTTTGAAGCGGATGGGGTATTGCTAATAAAATAATGTGAAAAGAAAAATTATTACCACAGGGGATGGGTCTAAAACCATTCAGATAGAAGATTGGAACGAGCAGTACCATTCTGTACACGGTGCCGTACAAGAGGCATATCATGTGTTTATTAAAAATGGGCTGTCCTTATATCAAAATAGGGAGCTGGCCATCTTGGAAATAGGCTTCGGAACCGGGCTGAACGCTTTTATAACCCTTCTCGAGGGCCAAAAGCAAGGTTTGGAAATAATGTACCAGGGGGTAGAGGCGTATCCGGTATCGCCAGAGGAGGTGACGGAATTAAACTATGTGGCGCAATTAAAGGCTCAAGATTTTGAAAATGAATTGTTGTTGATGCACAACTCCCCTTGGGAAGAGGCTTGTGATATCACCGATAATTTTACCTTATTAAAACAACAAAAGGATTTTAAAGATATAGGCGATTCCAATGCCTTCGATCTGATATATTTTGATGCTTTTGGTGCCCGTGTTCAGCCAGAACTTTGGACAGAGGAGATTTTTACAAAAATGTTCCAAGCGTTAAAACCAGAGGGTGTTCTAGTGACCTATGCGGCCAAAGGCAGTGTCAGAAGAGCTATGCAGGCGGTTGGTTTTATAGTAGAGCGTTTGCCTGGGCCTCCAGGGAAAAGAGAAATGTTAAGGGGACAAAAAAAACAATAAAGGTGCCTTCTTAATTATTAAGGTAACTGTTTATTGTTAAACCTACATTAAAGTCCGTATCAACGACCATTAATTTCTATACCTTTATTTAGAAGGAACTCGAATGTATAATTATGAAAATTTTAATAGCGGGCGCAACGGGATTGGTGGGGAGCGAAATTGTAGCCTTATGTCAAGAAAGGAATATTCCAGTGAGTTACTTAACCACTTCAAAACAAAAAATAGTTTCCCGTGAAAATTACCAAGGGTATTATTGGAACCCTAATAAGGGTGAAATAGACCTAGAGTGTTTTAATGGGGTTACCTCCATCATAAACTTGGCGGGTGCCAATATTGCCAAACGCTGGACTCCCCTTCAGAAAAAGCGTATCCTTAACAGTAGAATAAATGCCTTAAGGACCTTGGCAAATGGATTCCAAAAATTAGAAAGCCATACTATAGAAGGGTTCGTTTCTGCTTCTGCGATCGGGATTTATCCAGACTCTATTGCTCACTATTACGAGGAGGACGAAACCGAGGTCGATGATAGTTTTTTAGGCAAAGTAGTCTTTGCTTGGGAGAAGGAAGTAGATCGGTTTAAGCAGTTTAATATCAATGTAGCTAAATTAAGAATAGGCTTGGTGATGTCAGGTAAAGGCGGAGTTTTGACAGAAATGGCGAAACCTATCAAATATTATGTAGGGGCACCTATGGGTTCTGGGGAGCAGTGGCAGTCTTGGATTCATATTCATGATTTGGCACGTATGTTTCTTCATGTGTTAGAAGAAAATATAACTGGGGTTTATAATGCAGTGGCCCCGAATCCGGTGACCAACGTAAAGCTGACAAGGGAAATAGCCAAAGTCTTGGAGAAGCCGTTGGTGTTACCCAACATCCCGAAGCTGTTTATGCGTATAGCGCTGGGAGAAATGGCTTATTTGTTGTTTGTCAGTCAAAGGGTTAGTAGTAAAAAAATAGAAGAATCGGGTTTTGTCTTCGATTATCAAAATATATGTAGTGCCTTGGAGGGTATTTATAAGGAGAAAACCAAGCAGTATAAGGGAGATGCTTGTAGTGATCGGGAATATGCCCCTTAAGACTTTGTCCGTCATATTTATAACAAAACATCCGCCATTGGCGGATGTTTTGTTATAAAGTTTATGACATTATGACATTTTTGAATAATTGGCAGTACTTTTGCCATTCCAAAACAGAGTATATAAATGAATTTTAAATGAGCAACGAGAATAAATCAGAAGCGATGGAAGATGAGGTTTTGAACAATGTTGAAAATCAAGAGCTTAATCAGGAGGATCAATCTGTGGAGGAAGAAACCGTAGAAACCGAACCAGCGTTGAGTGTAGAGGAACAATTACAAGAAGACCTGAACAAGGAGAAGGACAAATTTCTACGTCTTTTTGCTGAGTTCGAAAACTATAAAAAGCGTACTTCCAAAGAAAGAATGGATTTGTTTAAAACGGCGGGACAAGAAGTTCTTGTTTCTTTATTGCCGGTACTAGATGATTTTGAAAGGGCTATGAAAGAACTTGCCAAATCTGACGACAAGGAAATGGTGAAGGGAGTAGGGCTAATCCAAAATAAATTAGTAGATACTTTAAAGGCCAAAGGTCTTCAAGATATTGTCGTTAAGCAAGGCGATGATTTTGATGCCGAGATTCACGATGCTATTACCCAGATTCCTGCACCGAACAAGAAATTGAAGGGGAAGGTAATCGATGTCATAGAGAAAGGATTTAAACTAGGAGATAAAATCATACGCCATCCAAAAGTGGTTGTTGGAAATTAAAAGTGTTTTATGAAGGAGGATTATTATGATATCTTAGGCATTGGTAAAAATGCCACAGCAGCAGAAATAAAAAAAGCATATCGTAAAAAAGCAATTGAGTTTCACCCAGATAAGAACCCTGGGGATTCTAAGGCAGAAGAAATGTTTAAAAAGGCCGCTGAAGCCTATGAAATATTGAGCGATGCCAATAAGAAGGCTCGTTACGATCAGTACGGTCATGCCGCATTTGAAAACGGCGGCGGATATGGCGGTGGTGGTTCTATGAACATGGACGATATCTTCAGTCAGTTTGGTGACATCTTTGGCGGTGCCTTTGGCGGTGGCGGTTTTGGTGGTTTTTCCGGATTTGGCGGAGGAGGCGGACAGCGTCGTGTAAAAGGTAGTAACCTACGGATTAGGGTGCGATTAACCTTGGACGAAATAGCCCTTGGGGTAGAAAAGAAGGTAAAGGTAAAACGAAAAATACAGGCAGAAGGCGTAACATATTCTACTTGTAATACCTGTGGCGGTAGCGGACAGGTAGCAAAAATTACCAATACTATACTAGGTAGAATGCAAACCGCAGCAACTTGTAGTAGTTGTGGGGGAAGTGGACAGACGATCGATAAAAAACCTAGTGATGCAGATGCCCATGGATTAAAAGTTTCCGAAGAAACCGTTAGTATTAAAATACCGGCCGGAGTCGAAGAAGGGATGCAGCTTAAAGTTCCTAACAAAGGAAACGATGCCCCAGGAAACGGAGTGCCAGGTGATTTGTTGGTCGCTATAGAAACCGAAGAACACCCTACCTTAAAACGTGAGGGTAATAACCTGCACTACGATCTGTATATTAGTTTTTCAGATGCCGTTTTAGGTACTTCTAAGGAAATTGATGCCATAGGCGGAAAAGTGAGAATTAAATTGGAAGCAGGAATCCAGTCGGGAAAAATACTTCGCTTAAGAAGCAAAGGTATTCCTGATCTTAACGGTTACGGCCAAGGAGATTTATTGGTTCATGTAAATGTTTGGACGCCAAAAGAGCTTAATAAGGAACAAAAAGATTTCTTTGAGCGCATGAAAGGCAATGATAATTTTGAGCCTAGACCAGAGAAGTCCGATAAATCTTTCTTCGAGAAAGTAAAGGATATGTTTTCTTAAGGTGCTAAATAGAAAACTAAAATAAAGAATATAGAAAAGAATTAATGTTGAATATCCAATATTGGTATTCTTTTCCACAACATTTTTTTTCCCATCCTTGATTCGTTAAGGGTGGGTTTTGTTTTTTATAGGGTTTTGAAAGTTGTGGGTAGTGCTTAATCTGTTCATCTAGAGTACTTTTAATTCTTTTGCTATAAGTGTCAGAATCTTATAAAAAGGGAAGTCATTGGTTCTTTTTGTGTTTAATAAATCTTAAAAACTAAAAACACTTAGAGCGCAATTCTATATCTTTGATAAAATTGCATTCATGGACAATATATTGGTCGCTAGAGAGGTTTCCAAACAGTTTGGGAAGCACATTGCTCTTAATAAAGTTTCTCTAGAAATCCCCAAAAACAGCATCTATGGCTTGTTGGGGCCCAATGGGGCAGGGAAAACTACCTTAATAAGAATTATTAATCAAATTACCTATCCGGATCAGGGGAGCGTCTTTTTTGATGGAAAACCCTTGGAGTCCAAGCATGTCGCTATGATAGGGTATCTGCCAGAAGAACGAGGGCTGTACAAAAGTATGAAGGTAGGGGAGCAAGCCCTGTATTTGGCACAATTGAAGGGGCTGTCCAAAACTGAGGCCAAAGCGCGCTTAAAGTATTGGTTTGATCGTTTGGATATAGGCGATTGGTGGCATAAAAAGGTGCAGGAACTCTCCAAAGGAATGGCCCAGAAAATCCAATTTATCGTAACGGTATTGCACCAGCCAAAACTCCTAATATTTGACGAGCCTTTTAGTGGTTTTGATCCTATCAATGCCAATATTATAAAGGATGAAATCCTTCAGCTCAGGGAAAATGGAACATCCATAATTTTTTCTACCCACAGAATGGAATCCGTAGAGGAATTGTGCGATTATATAGCCCTGATTCACCGATCTGAAAAAATATTGGACGGAAAACTGACCGATATCAAACAAGCGTACAAGAATAATATTTTTAAAGTAGGATTGGGCCTGAAAAATGTCAATGGACTCTTAGAGGATCTCCATGACAATTTCCAGATTCTACATTCGGAGTATATCGAAGATGGACAACAATTAAATTTTACGGTTCAACTGCCAAATAGTGATACCGGGGCGTTATTGGCGAAGCTTTCGGGCAAGGGCAACCTAAATAATTTTACGGAAACGATTCCTTCTACCAACGATATCTTTATTCAAACAATACAAAATAAAAATCTTTATGAGTAAACTGGCACTCATTATAAAGCGCGAATATTTAGCGAAAGTACGCAATAAGTCGTTTGTCATTATGACCTTCTTAAGTCCTATCCTAATGGTAGGAATGATTGTACTGATCGCCTATCTGACCAAAATTAATGATGACGATATAAAAACGATTGGGGTGCTTAATGAAAGCCCTTATTTTACGAACAAATTTAAAAGCAATGGTCCTATTTCCTACCTCGATTTTAGGGAAGTGAGTTTAGAGTCGGCCAAGGACTCTATTGTAAATATGGGTTTTTATGGCTTGTTGTATATTCCCGATGCCTCGGATATGGAAGAAGCTGCCAGCGCCTCTTATTTTTACACCCAAGATGCCCCTGGCTCTTCGATAATCGATGTCTTGGAAACTGTTTTTACAAAACAATTAAGGCTGCAAAGGCTACAGGATTTAGGGGTTTCCGTAGCAGATTTTGACCGGGTAGACCACAATTTCGATATCAAAACGGCCACCTTTGCCGGCCAACAAAACCTAAAGGGACTCAATGAAATAAAAGCCTTTATCGGTGGTGCCTTTGGCTACCTGATTATGATGTTCATTATCATATATGGCGGCTTTGTTATGCGTAGTGTCATTGAGGAAAAGACCAGTAGAATTATAGAAGTTATTATTTCCTCCGTAAAACCTTTTCAGTTAATGTTGGGAAAAATCATAGGTACTTCCTTGGCCGGAATTACACAATTTGCCATTTGGATCTTTTCGGCTACGATTTTATTGGGGGTTGTTATAGCGGTTTTCGATATAGATCCTTCGGCCCTAAATGCTGGTGCAGAAAACGCCCCGGGTTTTTCCGGTGCCGCTGCCTATGCTTCTACAGCAGACAGTACCATGCAATTGTACGCCAATGAATTATTTAAAATTCCGTGGGCAATGCTTATAGGTTTTTTTATGGTGTATTTTGTCTTGGGCTATTTTATTTATAGCTCTATCTATGCAGCCATTGGGGCGGCCGTGGATAATGAGACCGATACCCAACAGTTTATATTTCCTATTATTTTACCCCTGATGCTGGCTATTTATGTAGGTTTCTTTTCAGTGTTCAATAATCCACATGGTCCTATAGCGGTAGGGTTTTCATTATTTCCCCTGACCTCTCCAATAGTGATGTTAATGCGCTTGCCAGGTGGCATTGGAGAAGGAGGAGTTCCTCTTTGGCAGGTGATCACTTCTATTGGTTTGCTGATAGGGACTTTTATAGGAATAGTATGGTTGGCCGCTAAAATCTACAGGGTGGGGATTTTAATGTATGGAAAAAAACCAACCTATAAGGAACTTTTTAAATGGTTAAGATACTAGTATGGAAAAAATTCGTGACTTTTTTAAAATTATCAAGGATGTTTTAACCTACCCCATCGTCAATGGGGAAAAAGTTGATATTACGGCCGGTACTTTTTTAACGATCATCATTGCTGTTGTGGTCGTTACTTATTTATTGAAAATTGTTCATAAAGTAGTGACTTCCAAGTTGCCGGAAGAAGATAAAAATAAGTTTATCAGTATTTTTGGGTTTCTAAAATACCTTTCCTATATCATGGTTATTTTGGTGATCCTGCATTCATCTGGGGTTAACCTAACCGTTCTGCTTACTGCATCGGCAGCTCTTTTTGTAGGTTTGGGTTTTGCCCTTCAATACCTGTTTCAGGACATTATATCTGGTATATTGATTATTCTTGACCAATCTTTGCACGTAGGCGATATTATAGAAGTAGACGAAAAGGTAGGTAGGGTTTTTGAAATTCGCCTAAGAACTACCAGAGCTCTTACAAGAGACGATAGGGTCATTATTATTCCTAACCATAAATTCTTAACGGACAGTATTTATAATTATACTCAAAACAGTAAAATAACAAGGGAATCCGTGAAGGTAGGGGTGGCCTATGGCAGTGATATCGATTTAGTGACCAAATTATTGTTGGAAGTAGCCCAGGAACAAAAAGGTGTATTAAAAACCCCAAAATCCTTCGTGTTATTCGAGGATTTTGGAGATTCTTCGCTGTTGTTTTCTATAAATTTTTATACCTATGATAGTTTTGGAGAACCCAAAATTAAGAGTGCAATGCGCTATAATATGGATGCCAAATTTAGGACTCACAACATTAGTGTTCCCTTTCCTCAAAGAGATCTACATATTATTCAACAAGGTCCGTTTCAACATATTCCAGTAGGAAAAACAGCAAGTAATAATGAAAATTAATTTATATTGGCTTGGCTGGCTACTATTGTTTTTAGGAGCTTCAGTTAGGGGATTGGCACAAACGCCCGATGTGTTTAGGTCAGAATATATGTTGATGCCTAAAAATGATGCGGAGGCCAAACTATCTCGGCTAAAATTAGTATTCAATATGCCAATAAAAGTAGGGGGGAGTGACCTGGTTATTCTTGGAAGTGAATACAATATGATGAATTACGATTTACTTCGAGAAACTTCCTTTGACAATGAAAAGTTTGAAACCTTTCATGTAGTAGATTTCAACATGGCCTATGTGATGCAGCACAATGCGGACTGGCGCTTTGTTGGAGTAATAACCCCAAGGCTTTCCTCTACACTGAACAATAGGCTTGGGCAGGGAGATTTTTCTGTTAACGCAACCATAGGGGCCATTATGGATAGGCCGAATATAGAAAAGCCAACTAGGTTGGTACTAGGGGTTGCCTATAATTCTAGCGTTGCCGTAAGGATTCCGTTGCCAGTGGTTTATTACGAAAAAAGATTTCATCCCAATTGGGCATATGTCATCGGTGCTCCCAAAAGTGGTTTAAAGTATTATTTTAATGACAAACATATGTTGCAAACAGAATTTATTTTGGATGGATATTATGTGAATCTTCAAAATACGATCATCCTTCCAGAATCTGGTATAGCCTCGTCTATTTCTACCTCGGCCGCCTTGGCAGCTGTAGGGTATCAGTATACTATAGCTAAAAATATGTTCGTGTATGGCTATGTGGGGCATACTATGTTTCAGGATGGAGTATTGAGAGATTCAAATAGAAACGAAATTTTTACCTTAAACGATGCGCCAAGTTTGTATTTTAGGAGTGGTTTTAGAATAGGAATATAATAAAAAAATGTATGTCAAGAATATTGGTTATCGAGGATGAGGCTGCTATCCGCAGGGTGTTGGTTAAAATCCTTAGCGAGGAAAACGAAAGTTATCATGTAGAAGAGGCCGAAAACGGATTTATAGGCTTGGAAACCCTAAAGAAAGATGATTTTGATCTAGTGCTTTGCGATATAAAAATGCCCAAAATGGATGGGGTAGAGGTGTTGGAAGCAGCTCGAAAAATAAAACCGGAAATTCCATTTATTATGATTTCTGGGCATGGCGATTTGGAAACTGCTGTAAATACAATGCGTATGGGGGCTTTTGACTATATTTCCAAGCCGCCAGATTTGAACCGATTATTGACTACGGTACGCAATGCCTTGGATAAAAAGGAATTGGTAGTAGAAAATAAAATACTGAAGAAAAAGGTGGGTAAAAACTTTGAGATGATCGGAAACAGCAAGGAGATTTCGGCCATCAAGGAGATGATAGATAAGGTGGCGCCTACCGATGCCAGAGTGCTTATTACAGGCTCTAATGGAACCGGAAAAGAACTGGTAGCACACTGGATACATCAAAAAAGTGAACGTAATTCCTTTCCTTTTATAGAAGTGAACTGTGCTGCAATTCCGTCGGAATTGATAGAAAGCGAATTGTTCGGGCATGTAAAAGGTTCCTTTACCTCTGCGGTCAAGGATAGGGCCGGAAAATTTGAAGCCGCTCATAAGGGGACTATTTTTTTAGACGAAATAGGCGATATGAGTTTGTCTGCCCAGGCCAAGGTGCTGAGGGCGCTGCAGGAAAGTAAAATTTCACGGGTAGGTTCGGATAAGGATATAAAAGTAGATGTCAGAGTGGTGGCCGCTACCAATAAAGATTTGAAAACCGAAATAGAACAAGGTAGGTTTAGGGAAGATCTTTACCACAGATTGGCCGTTATTTTGATAAAAGTACCTGCCCTTAACAACAGAAGGGACGATATTCCGGTGTTGATCGAATATTTTTCCGAAAAAATAGCCTCAGAATTGGGGATACCACAAAAGATATTTTCCGATAAAGCTATTGTTCTACTAAAAGGCTATGACTGGACAGGAAATATTCGGGAACTTAGAAATGTGGTCGAACGCCTTATTATATTAGGTGGCAATGAAATTAGTGAAGAAGATGTAAAACTCTTTGCCAGTAAATAAAGTTACCATTTTATATAATGGCAAAAGAATATTGGCCACTCGGGGAAATTATAATTAATCCTTAGCACAATTCCGCAATTGCTCCAGGGCTTTTGCGGCAATTTTTTGGGTTTCTAGATTGTAGTATTTTTTACTTTCGGTAATATTGGGAAGCAACAACTGCTCTTCGCAAATTTTAAAGATATTTTCGGCAAAGGCACGGGCCTCTTTACAATCTACATTGATGACCACCCGCTCCATGGACTCCTTGAATCGCAGTAACGACAAGTCTATTTTTGCCTCGATTAATTTCCTGTTAGGCATTTTTTTTGCCTTATTTTCTTCCAAGGAAGTTATGGTATTCAGGGCAATAACGTCATTGCTAAATTGGCTGTCATGAGCATCGTGCTGACTTAAGGCTTCTACGCTAGCGTGTATATTATCCAAGGCCTTGTTCAATAAAATTCGGGCGCCTTCCAGACTACTGGTTTTTGTGGCGTTTTTAAGGTTATTAGCACTTTCTTTAACAAGATCGATAGCAAACTCACAACCACAGTCGGTTAATTGGGGATCTGATTTTGTGATACCATTTAAAGCCTTGTAAGCATAATATTTGGATAAATTAATGTCTTGTGCCTGAATAGCCTTTTCTGTTTGTGTCTGAATAAAACCAAGGTTGGAGCCAGCGTATTCACAGGCTTTTGTTGTCTTAAAAGCCGAAAACAGAACAGTAATGGTAGATATGATTATTATTACGGTTATTTTCATAGCGTAGGTGTTAAGCAGTGTTATTTTGGGGGATAACAAATTAAAGATAGGCTAGTTTAGTAGTGATTCTTCAATTTATTCGATAAAATCGAGCTTTATTCCGTAATGATGGACGAAATAAGGAAATTACAAGGAATAAAGGAATAATGGTTAGCCTATGTTGGGGCAACTACTCATCGGTGACGCTGCCTTCATAAAGTTGTTCTTTGCTAATTCACATATGGTTCGGATATATCGGGATAATTTTGTATTTTTTTGTTTCCTAACAGGCCATTCCATGGCTTTAAAACCTATCCATGAAAAATCCATTAGCTTCAGAATTTAAGGTCACTGAACCAATAAGCTTGTCAGGCTTAGAAACCAATGATGATTTAGAGGCATCGCCTAAAAGATTACGTAAAACCCTAGAAAGTGTCAGGGTAGAACTCGGAGAGTTTCAGGATGTAATGTATGCCCATGCAAAATACAGTGTGCTTATCTGCTTACAGGGCATGGATACTTCTGGGAAAGACAGCCTGATTAGGGAGGTCTTTAAGGATTTTAATGCCAGAGGAGTCGTGGTGCATAGTTTTAAGGTGCCTACGGCATTGGAATTAAAGCACGATTATCTTTGGCGGCATTATATAGCGCTTCCTGCCAAAGGGAAATTTGGAGTGTTTAATCGTACCCATTACGAAAATGTCTTGGTCACTAGGGTGCATCCCGAGTATATAATGGGCGAACATATTCCTGGAATTAATAGCACGGAAGACATCGATGAAAAATTTTGGAAAAAACGCTTTGAACAGATTAATAACTTTGAACGACATATAGCAGAAAACGGTACTTTGATCTTTAAATTCTTTCTGCACTTATCCAAAGAAGAGCAGCGACAGCGATTGCTGCGAAGGTTGGCATTAAAGAAAAAAAACTGGAAATTTTCTCCGGGCGATTTAAAGGAGCGTGCTCTTTGGGATCAATATCAGTTTTGTTATGAAGAAGCTATAAATAAAACCTCTAAACCACATGCCCCATGGTATGTAGTTCCTGCCGATAATAAAAAAGCAGCTAGGGTTATTGTGGCTTCTATTTTATTGGAAGAGTTAAAAAAATACAAAGATATAAAGGAACCGGAATTGGATGAAAAAATATTGGCTAATTTAGAAGATTATAAAAAACAATTAGAAGCCGAATGAAGCAATTACTGGTAATATTAGTACTCTTATCCACACAAATTAACGCACAAGATCGAGACGAAAAACAAATAAAAGCCCTTTACCACCACGCCTTGACAGAAGGCAGTGGTTATGGTTGGTTACATCATTTGTCTACTAAAATAGGGGGGAGGCTCTCCGGATCCCTACAGGCGCAACAAGCTGTAGAATACACGAAATCCCTTTTAGATAATATGGGCCTTGATAAGGTTTGGTTGCAGCCGGTAAAAGTTCCAAAATGGGTGAGGGGAACGCCCGAGTTTGCCTATATAGAAAGTGCTCCCGGTATTACGAACAATGTAGCGATCCGTGCCTTGGGCGGGTCGGTGGCCACCCCTTTTGGCGGACTAAAAGCCGAGGTGATCGAAGTGAAAAGTATCGAAGCCCTAAAGAACTTGGGGAGAGAAAAGATCGAAGGGAAAATAGTATTCTTTAACCGCGCTATGGATCCTAGTCTTATAGATACTTTTCAGGCTTATTCCGGATGTGCAGACCAACGTTATTCTGGGGCCGCGGAAGCCGGGAAATACGGGGCTGTTGGGGTGATCGTCCGTTCTTTAAATTTACGATTGGACGATTTTCCGCATACAGGGGCCATGAGCTATGGCAATACCCCTGTAGCCGAAAGGATTCCGGCAGCCGCCATTAGTACCAATGGGGCCGAGCTATTAAGTACCACCTTAAAATTGAACCCCAGCATTAAATTATATTTTAAACAGAATTGTAAAAATCTTCCTGATGTAGATTCCTATAATGTCATAGGAGAAATTAAGGGAAGTACCCATCCCGAAGAAATAATTGTTGTAGGCGGACATTTAGATTCCTGGGATTTGGGAGATGGTTCACACGACGATGGCGCTGGCTGCGTACAAAGTATGGAGGTGTTGCAGTTGTTTAAAGCAACGGGATACAAGCCTAAACGAACCATAAGAGTGGTGTTGTTTATGAACGAAGAAAACGGATTGCGAGGCGGTACTGCCTATGCCAAAGAAGCCTTTGCCAAAAAGGAACGGCATATTTTTGCCCTAGAAAGCGATTCGGGCGGATTCACACCACGCGGATTCACCATCGATGCCAATGAAAAGAATTATGAGCAAATACTGAGCTGGAAAAACCTTTTTGAGCCCTATCTAATTCATTTGTTTCAAAAAGGATACGGAGGAGCAGATATTGGCCCCCTAAAAGACGATCGTATTGTTTTGGCAGGCTTACGTCCGGATACGCAACGCTATTTTGACCACCACCATTCTGATAATGATACTTTTGAACACGTAAATCAGCGCGAATTGCACCTCGGTGCTGCTACTATGGCCAGCTTGGTGTATTTAATCGATACTTATGGGATTAAATAACGAAGGCTTTCCCAAGTGAAAAATAAAAGGCCAGCCTTTTCTAGTAAACGGGGAAGGGGTGCCGTAACCCACTGATAGTCAAATTAAGAACGAATAGAAAAAATAAGGCAAAAGAGAAGGGCTTAGCGTGCAAGTCTTTTTAAAAAGAAAACAAATCCTTATCTTTGCCCGACAATTAAAAATAGCGATATGCAAGACGGAATTTACGCAAAATTCAATACTTCAAAAGGAGAGATAACAGTAAAGCTTACCCATGATAAGACCCCAGGAACTGTAGGTAATTTTGTGGCATTGGCAGAAGGAACTTTAGAAAATAAGGTGAAGCCTCAAGGAACACCTTACTATGATGGATTAAAATTCCATAGAGTAATTCCAGATTTTATGATCCAAGGAGGTTGTCCTCTTGGAACTGGTACAGGTGACGGTGGTTACAAGTTTGACGATGAGTTTCATCCAGAACTTACCCACAATGGTCCAGGAGTACTTTCTATGGCAAATGCGGGTCCAGGAACTAACGGAACCCAGTTTTTTATTACTCATATCGCTACCCCTTGGTTAGATAACAAACATACTGTTTTTGGTCATGTTACCGAAGGACAAGATGTTGTTGATGCTATTAAGCAAGGCGATAAAATAGAAAGTCTTTCTATCGAAAGAGTTGGAGCAGAAGCTGAAAAATGGAATGCAGTGGAGGCATTTCGTACTTTTGAAGGATCAAGAGAAAAAAGATTGGCCGAAGAGAAAAAAAAGATATCTGCAGAATTAGATAAAGTAGCTGCTGGTTTTGATGAAACCGAAAGCGGATTGAGATATAAGATTATTCAAAAAGGAAACGGAGCAAAATCGGTTAACGGGAAAGAAGTTTCTGTTCATTACGAAGGTTCTTTGTTAAGCGGAAAGGTTTTTGATTCATCATACAAAAGAAATGAGCCTATTAGCTTTGAATTAGGAGTTGGTCAGGTAATCCCAGGATGGGATGAAGGAATTGGCTTATTGCAAGTTGGTGATAAGGCTCGTTTTGTGATCCCTTCACATTTGGCATATGGAAGTGCTGGTGCTGGTGGAGTAATTCCTCCAAACGCGACCTTGATTTTCGATGTAGAATTAATGAAAGTAGGATAATAAATTTCCACTTATATATTGTTAAGGCCCTAAGAAATTAGGGCCTTTTTTTATACCTAATAACCAGAAAACATCGGGTTTAGATAGATAAAGGGTCTTCCTGTATTCTAGAAAGTTCAGGCGAATATGTAGCGATGATGTACCTTGTGCAAGTAGTAGCCAACGCTTGGGCTCCCTTCTAGGAAAGGATAATTCATAAAGGAGAGGTAGGTGTTTTTCTTTATTCAATGCTTATTTTTCAAAAGGAAACATGGCATAAGTGTTATTTAATGATGCGTTAGGGATGGCGGCGGCATCCCCGCAGCGGAGCAAGGGATATAGCCAAGAGCCCGACCGACGAAGGAGGGAACGCCCTAATAAAATATAGGGATATTTAGAAAATTAGGGGTACGCTGATTGCACAGTGGAAGGCCTTACCCATTTGAAAGAATTTAATGTGGGAGCTGTTTTAATGGATTAAAAGCAGTGGCATTACAACTTTAAATTTGGCACATAGCGTGGCTGTGGGAAAACCCAAAGCTGAGGAGGGACTTTTTAGTTGTATGATCTATAACAGAGAGCGCTTGCCGTCTATTATCTTTTTGTTTTGTTAAGACTTAATGCCAATAGGGCAATATTAATAATCAACAAACACAACAAGATGGTGAAAAATGTTGTCATAATAAATAGTAATTATTGGGGGGAGGTTATGTTTCTTTTCTTTCAGATGCAATAGAAGAATATTGGTTGCGTCAAAAGAAGAATTATAATAGGAAGAATGTTTCGATTCCGGGTTAAAAGGCTTATAATAGAATGCTTTATCGGTAATAAAAGGTATAGAAATAAAAAAAGCCCTTCCAAATGGAGGGGCTTCTATCTTTTAAAAAAAGTTGTACCGTAATTATTAAATCACTTTTACATTTACTGCGTTCAATCCTTTTTTACCTTGTTGTAGTTCAAATTCTACAACATCACCTTCACGAATTTCATCGATTAATCCAGAAATGTGTACAAAATGATCTTCGCTTGAGCCTTCTTCAGTGATAAATCCAAAACCTTTAGAATCGTTGAAGAATTTTACTGTTCCTTTATTCATTATAAAAAATTAAAAATATTATATTGGGACAAATATAAAACATAATTATTTAACTCAATGATTTTTTGATAGTTATATTTAAATAATTAGTAATAAAAGATTTTTTAAGGGAGTAGTATTATACGGTAAGCCCCTATTAAATAACGTAGTTACAAAGATTTAGGTGGCCTCTAATCTTTTTTGTCACCAGCTAAGTTTTGGCTCAATATAACCCTTTAACCTCTTCAATGTGGTAAAAATAGGTCCTAAGGCAAGTTATAGGTCATCAAAATTGACCCTATAAATGGTTTATTAAGGATGGGGTAGGGCCACAATGCAAAAAGCGTTGGGGATAAAGGAATTTAAAAAGCCTTCCCATTTGAAACAAGAAGGCTTTAAACACAAAATTAGAAGATACCTAGGATATCAGCAGTTAAAATTTAGATATTAGGTTGTGGTGTCATTCTTAAATAAGGCTTTACCTCTTCTACTCCTTTAGGGAATATTTTTTTAGCATCTTCAGTGGTAATAGCTGGACTAACCACAACTTTATCTCCGTGTTTCCAGTTGGCAGGTGTAGCCACTTTATGATAAGCGGTTAACTGTAAAGAATCTATTACTCTTAATAGTTCATGGAAATTACGACCCGTAGATGCAGGGTAGGTAATCATTAGTTTAACGGTTTTATCTGGAGCTATGATATATACAGAACGCACGGTTAAATTATCATCCGCATTAGGGTGTATCATATCATAAAGAGTAGAGACTTTTTTGTCTTCATCGGCTATGATAGGAAAGTTTACGGTTGTGTTTTGGGTTTCGTTAATGTCTTTGATCCATTCGTTATGCGATTCCTTGCCATCTACACTAAGGGCAATCATTTTTACATTACGTCTATCAAACTCATCCTTAAATTTGGCTGCAGATCCCAATTCTGTGGTACAAACAGGTGTAAAGTCTGCAGGATGAGAAAACAAAATTCCCCAAGAGTCTCCTAAATAGTCATAAAAATCAATCATGCCTAAAGAGGTGTCCGCGGTAAAATTTGGAGCTAAGTCGCCCAATCGTAATGTTGCCATTGTAAGTTGTTTTAAGGTTTAAAATATATAGTCTATAAAATTAGTAGATTAAGCTTGTAATCAAATTTTATAAAGGTTAAAAATGTATTAAAATTTTATTGTTTGGTTTTGGTTCAAAGGCCTAAAAGTAAAACCTGGTCTATTTGGCTTTCTTCCATTTTATATTGCAGCCCATGCTTGGTTTTTGAACTTCGGATATGGCGGTGCCATCAATAAGGGAATCCATGGCCTGTTTGAGATCTTGGCCGGTAACGGGAATTTCGTTTCCTGGTCGCGAACTGTCATACTGGCCCCGGTAAACCAACAGCAGTTTAGGGTCGAATAAATAAAAATCGGGCGTACAAGCTGCATCGTAAGCCTTGGCTACTTCCTGGGAACTGTCATAGAGATAAGGAAAGGTGTAGCCTGCTTCTTGACTAACCAAGGTCATTAATTGAGGGCTGTCTTGCGGATAGTTTTCTACGTCGTTGCTAGAAATAGCAATAAAATTGATGCCTTTTGGTTGATATTTCTTGGCTAGTTGGCTTATGCTGGCATTGAGATGTTTTACAAAAGGACAGTGGTTGCAAATAAACATGATCACCGTGCCCAGACGTCCTTGTAGTTCTGATAAAGCTTTGTATTCATTGGTAGTGGTGTCCAGTAGTTTAAAATCTGGTGCTTTCGTGCCCAAAGGCAGCATATTGCTAGGAGTGTTTGCCATAATTAAAGGGTGTTGATACAGTTGTTAAGATACAAAGTTAAAAGATATTTAATTTATTTGTGTCCCGTCCCAACATTAGTTAATTTAATGGTCAATATAAGTTTTAAATTATCAAATGAGCATGGCCGAAAACTGATCGCAAAGGCGAATTCTGACATGCGAATTCCATAAAATCGATTTAATAACCATAATTTTTGTATATGAATAATATGTATTCTAGTTTATCCGTGGCCATTAACGAACTTAAAAAGGAAGGGTATACAGAAGACCTTAACCTTTGTGGCAAGGGGATAGAAAATAAAAAACTCAAGCGAATGTATGCCGCAAAAGATTTTAATGTGGTACAATACTTTCGTTTCGAAGGAATGACCAACCCTGGAGATAACGCCGTTTTATATGCCATTGAAACGACTGATGGCGACAAAGGATTATTGGTGGATGCCTATGGCATGTATTCCGGAAATATTTCCAAAGAATTAATCGAAAAACTTAAAATTTCAGAATGAGCGATACTATTGCCTGGCCCGACTTTGCAAAGGTCGATATGCGTGTTGGTGCCATTATAGAAGTCAAGGATTTTCCCGAAGCCCGTAAGCCGGCTTATCAATTGGTCATAGATTTTGGTCCGGAAATAGGGGTCAGGAAGTCTTCTGCTCAGATTACCGATCGCTATTCAAAGGAGGAGCTTGTGGGAAGGCAGATTGTGGCCGTGATTAACTTTCCAAAGAAACAAATTGCAAATTTTATGAGCGAATGCCTTGTTCTAGGCGCGGTAGAAGGGCAGGATGTGGTGTTATTAGAGCCAGGGGCACAGGTGCCAAACGGGCTTAAAGTCTCTTGATAAATATTGTCAAGGAGCCTAGGTGAATATTGGGATTTTTTAGTCTCATAGGGATGTCAAAAAAAAATCCCCTGCCAAAACAATGGAGGGGATTTGAATATGATGTTAGGGTGGTGTTACATGATTTTACCAAAAAAGATGGCGTTCATCAATAATTTATTGGTGCCGTACCAAAATCCTCTGAAATTGGTATTATCGGTAAAAACAATTACCCGGCCCTTGCCCATTCGCTGAACCTGAAAAGGGACACTGTTCTTGATCAGCGCAAGATTTTCTTCCGAGATATAACCGCTCAATAAAGGCGTGTTGGTGTACTTTATGGGGTTGTTAAAACTCTCCTTATCGGCTTCTATATAAATATTGGTATTTCTAAATATGGGAAGCTGTTCCTTTTGGTAGCCAAAATTAATGGGGTGGGAACGGTCCAAGCTTGTTTCAAATATGGCGCCCCCAGTAATTTGGGCTCCTAAGAAATCTTTCTTTTGGCCAAAGCTAATATTTTTAGCCACCAAGGTGTCCTTCTTGAATGTAAGTTTTATAAATTCATTTTTAGACAACCATTCCGTGGCATTTCTATAGCCTATAAGTACTCCGCCATTTTGTACCCACTGTTTTAGTTTTTCATTGCCATTTTTATCCAAGCCATGCCCACGACTGCCGTTGGGTAAAATAATAGCCGTGTACTTGGCCAAATCTATGCGGTTAAAATATTCCGTATCTAATTTAGTGAGTTTTATATCGTAACGTTGATCTAACAAATGCCAGATTTCTCCGGCGTCATAGGAGGTGATGCCGCTGCCTACGATCATGGCTATCTCTTGTTTCTTAAGGGGCTCAAATTCATTACTGCCCAAATCTATTCCCTTTGTCAGACCTGTTTGTACGGCCACCATGTTTACCTTACTGTCATTGGAAATTTTCTTTAATACCGCATAGAGCTCCTTACTGTCAAAACGCTGGTTTTGGACCGGTATCATAATGGAGCCGTAATCATATTGTTTGCCTTCCACAAAGAACGGTTGCTTGGCTACCTTAGCTCTGATCCCCATATTGAGGATGCTATTAAGCGCTTTTGGGGTGTAGTATTCGTGCCATTCGAATAAGTAGGCATAATTGCTTTCCTTTTCAATAGTGGTCGTCAGCGGGGTTAATTCGGTGATTTCTTCTCCGGCATAGTTCATGGAGGGCACTTCGGTATAATCAACATTAAAGGCCAACGGAAATGTCCAAGCCGAAATATCGTAAAAAAGACTGTCCGTAAACTGTGTTCTTTTTTCGAACATGGCCTGGACCAAACGATAGTTCTTTTGTTGGGTAGGAATCACAAAACTACTTTCCTTTTTATATGCTTTTCCGCCAAGGGTTACATCCTTGTCCAGGGCGTGAAATTTAATTTTATGACGGTGAAGGATTTCGGCCAAATGCCATGTTTTGGCAGCATCTTTTGTATCCCCAAAAATTAGTGCCTTCGTTTTGTTTTTTTCAGCTTCCTCCTTTGCCGTCTGATAAAAATCGCGCTGATAGGCCAATATTTTTGGGCGCATATTTTTTGCCGCTTCAATGGTCGAAAGGGCCGTGGTAAATTGGTTGCGAATGGTAAAAGGAAAACTTAGGAGTCCGTTTTCGCTTTCCTGAAGGTGCCCACGAGAACTCCCTTGTTCGAACAAAATACCAATGCTGCCGTTTATATCGGGGAAGGTAGATCCTTTACCGTAGAAATAATCGTCAAAATTTTCTTCGGAATAATATAAGGAGCCAATATTATCCAAGGCCTTAGCGTGGTAAGTGCCTATTTCTCTGGTAAGCTCCTGGTTTAATTTCGGGGTCAGGGGATGTACCCGGCCAGGAACTCCCGGTTGAAAGAAAAAGGTAGAATTGGTGCCCATTTCATGGTGGTCGGTGAGAATATTGGGCATCCATTTGTGAAAGCTAGCTATTCTGGCCCTACTCTCTGGTAGCTGAACCGGAAGCCAATCGCGGTTCATATCAAACCAATAATGGTTGGTGCGCCCTCCTGGCCAAACCTCATGAAATTCCCGATCGTTAGGATCAGAAACTAGATTTTTACTCTTGTTGGAATTGGCCCAATAGGCAAATCGTTGCAAACCGTCCGGATTAAAGGAAGGGTCGAGTAAAATAACCATGTCCGCTAGCATAGCCTCCATTTCTGGACCTTGAGCAGCAGCTAAATAATAGGCATAGGCCAAGGCGGCATTAGATCCGCTGGGCTCATTTCCGTGAATAGAAAAACCTTGGTAAACCACTATAGGCATAGTGTTTACGTCATGTTTTTTGTTAAAATTTTCGGTAAGATCAAGATGCTCCTTTCTTATGATATCTATGTTTTTATGGTTGCTCGGACTTGTTACCGTAGCCAATACGAGAGGGCGGCCTTCAAAGGTAGTCCCCCTGTTTTCTAGGGTGATCCGGTCGCTCGCCTTGGCCAATGCCTGCATGTAAAAAAGCAGCTTGTCATGAGTAACATGCCATTCACCTACTTCATGGCCAATAATGTCCTTGGGGGTAGGGATAGTTGGATTATAACTGACATTGTCCGGTAGGTAATAATCTAGGGTAGGTGTTTCCTGGGCCGTCAGATTTTGCAAAACGGCCAATAGTAAAAAAACAATGGTTTTTCTCATGGGCTAGTAAGTTTTATCGATTTAAAAGGGTTTATAATGGCAAATACTAAATGCGGCCTAAAAGATACCATAAAAGATATGGAAGGCAAATGAAATGTGGTTTCTTCTAGTTCTTTAATGCCGTCCTGCCCCATTTTTTTGATACTAAATAATCTTTTTTTTTGGGCGTTCCCTCCTTCGTCGGTCGGGCCCTTGGCTATATCCCTTGCTGCGCTGCGGGGATGCCGCCGCGGTCCCTAACGCGGTAATCAATCAGAAATTATGTACGTCCCTGATATAGGGTGACCACAAAAAGTGGAAAACTATGAAAGCAAATATACAGCGTATTCGCAAGCGGCGTAAATACTCGGAAAAATTCAGAAAGCGCCTGGTTTAAGAATTCGATAAAGGCAAGTTTAGTATTCCATAATTGGTGAAATTTCATGGGGTTATTCTTGCGACCAATTATCGGTAGATCTATAAATTCTCTACCTTTAACGAAACCGGATTTAGATTTATAGAGGTGAAAGACAGAAGCAGCAAAAAGATGAAAGAGCTTTGTTAATGAATTTCCCTGATCCCTAATCATTAGGCTATTCCGTTTTTAGATAAGTTGTATTGGCCGGTAGTCTCGCGATTTGGAGGGAGAAAAACTTTTTTGGGATAGGTAGATCCCGGAATTTGCACCATACACCTAACATATAGGGATGGAAGGAATTTTAGAAACGTTTTAAAATAAAAAACGACCCTTTGTAGAAGGGCCGTTTTAAGGTATGTTGTCAATAGAAGATTAAATATCATCGAAGTTTACATCTGTAAAGCTATCTGTAGAAACGATAGGGTCATTGTCAGTAAGCTCTTCCTTTTTAAAATCTTTTTGATGGCGTTCCGAGATCACTTCAGAACCTTTTTCATTAATAATATAATCCATCATTTCATCTAAGTTCTCTTTAAAGGCTGTGAAGTCTTCTTTATATAAATAAATTTTATGTTTTTTATAGTGAAAAGATCCATCGTCATGTGTAAACTTCTTGCTCTCCGTAACCGTTAAGTAGTAATCTCCTGCTTTTGTACTTCTAACATCGAAAAAATAAGTTCTCCTTCCTGCTCTTAAAACTTTTGAGTATATCTCTTCTTGGTCCATTAAATCTTTTTCGCTCATTTCGTCTAGTGTCTAGTTAATTTACTTAGATATATATATGTCAAAAGTGGAAAAAAAAACCTAATCTAACAACATTTTTTTATTTTTCTTTCTTTGAGAGTTGATTCTTATATAATTCTTTATAATATCCTTGAACAGAATTCAATTGATCGTGTGAGCCTTCCTGAATTAATTTGCCGTTTTCCAAAACTAAAACCTTATCGGCATTTTTTGCAGAAGATACCCTATGGCTTACAATCAGGGTAGTTTTATCTTGGGATTCCTTTTTAAGCTGATTTAATATTTGTTCTTCGGTTTCGGTATCTACTGCAGAAAGGCAGTCGTCGAAGAGATATATTTGCGGGTTTTTTATCAATGCCCTAGCAATGGATACACGTTGTTTTTGTCCCCCACTAAGAGTAATGCCACGTTCTCCTAGAACTGTGTCGTATTTTTTGGTAAAATCCATTATGTTTTTATGGACCACGGCTTTTTTGGCCACTGCAACAATTTCTTCATCGGTAGAATTTTCTTTTCCAAATTTGATGTTGTTTTTAATGGTATCGGAAAAAAGGAAGGCGTCCTGAGGGACCGCACCAATCGCTTGGCGCAAGTTCTTTAAATTAAGGTCTTGTATGGGAACGTCATCGATCAAAATAGTTCCGGCATCAATATCGTATAATCGGGCAATAAGATCTAAAATAGTAGACTTTCCCGATCCGGTCTTTCCGATAATTGCAACAGTCTCTCCTTGGTTTATGGTAAAGGAAATATTGTTAAGGGCAGTAATATTGGTGTCCTGATAGGTGAAGGAAACATTTTTAAATTCTATTTTACCCTTGATAGGGGTGTCTTTGGTCGTATGACTAACGATGGCAGGTTCTTCTTTTAAGAACTGGTTGATTCTTTTTTGGGATGCTTCTGCCCTTTGTACAATAGAGGTAACCCATCCAACAACGGCTACCGGCCATGTAAGCATATTGACATAGAGAATAAACTCGGCTATAATCCCCACAGATTCTATTTCTCCATTTATATATTGCTGACCACCCACATAAATAACAAAAATGTTACTGATCCCGATCAACAAAATCATTAAGGGAGAAAACCAAGCATTCACCTTGGCCAAATTCATGCTCTTGTCTTTTCCCTCATTGGCCAACCCTTTTAGTTCGGCGTTTATTTTAGGTTCAAGGGCATAGGCTTTGATCACAGAAACACCAGAGAATGATTCTTGGGTAAAGGCAGACAATGTCGATAAAAACTCCTGTACTATAGTGGAGCGGTGATGGATTATTTTGCTGATGACATATATTAAAACAGAAAGGACAGGTAGTGGTAATAGTGCATAAAGGGCTAGGGTAGGAGCCTTGATAAACATTAATGGGATAAGGCAAACAAAAAGCGTTAAGGTCTGAATACCGTACATAATGGCAGGACCACCATACAAGCGTACCTGATTGACATCTTCACTAATCCTGTTCATTAAATCGCCGGTGCGGTTTTGTTTATAAAAATTGAGGCTTAAACGCTGATAGTGTTCAAAAACTTCATTTTTTAAGTCGTATTCAATGTAGCGCGAAACATTAATAATGGTTTGTCTCATTAAAAAGGTGAAAAAACCAGAGAGTATGGCCGCCCCCACAATGATAAGGATGTATTGTAAAAGAAGGTCCTTGGCCTCTGCTTGTAAAAGGTCGTTCTTTATAAAATCTTCGACAACTTCGATGGACTTTTTGACATAGGAGGGCATGACCAATTGAAATACCCGTGCCACTATGGTAATAAAAATACCAACAAGGAGTTTAAACCTATATTTTTTAAAATATTTATTGAGATGTTTAAGTTCTTTCATCCGATCGGAAACTGGAAAACTGAGATTATAAAATGCAATTCTACAAAGATAGTAGTTTGCTGCTAAAACAAATGTTATAAAAGCCATAAGATAATCGACCCAAGAGTAGTAGTGATTAAAAAATATAATCTTATTTTTGTAGCCGAAAAGATTTAATATATTTCACTAAAAGTTCTTTAACAATGCTTACAAGAAGGCACATAAGAGTAAAAGTTATGCAATGCATATATGCATTGACACAGGCAAAAGATGATTCGCTGAAAAAACAAGAAAATTTTTTGCAGGCAAGCATTGATAATATGTATACCCTATACCTGTTAATGTTTAGTCTTTTTATAGAGGTTCATGAAAGGGCTTCAGACCAAATCAACCTTTCGTCCAAAAAATATTTGACGGATGCTGCCGACAACTTACCCAACAAAGAAAAATTCCTAAACAACAAATTATTGCTTCAGATCGTAGGCAATAAGTCCTTGTCCGATGAGTTGGAAAATCGGAAATTGAACAACTGGTACTTAAACGAAGAGTACGTTAAGATTATCTACAAAGAAATTATCGAGAGCGAGCTATATCAAGAGTATATGGCAAAGCCAAGCAGTACTTACGAAGAAGACAAAAAGTTGATTTTGGATCTTTTTAAGAATATTATCGCACCGAACGAAAAAATCTATGAGTATTTCGAAGACGATAAATTAACTTGGGTAGATGATATTCCTATTGTAAATACCTATATCTTAAAGCAATTGAAAAAAGTTAAGGAAAGCGATCTTCCTTCTTATTTTCTACCACCACTTTTAAAGGATAGTGAAGATTTGGAATACGCCAATAAATTACTGACTAAGACCCTTTTGAACAATCAGAAGTTAGAAAAGGAAATAGAGGGGAAAACACCTAATTGGGACAAGGATAGGATTGCCGATATCGATGCTATATTATTGAAAATGGCCATTTGCGAACTTTTAAATTTTCCGTCTATCCCAGAGCGTGTAACCATCAACGAGTTTTTGGAAATCGCTAAAGAATATTCTACTCCAAAAAGCAGTATTTTTATCAATGGAATTTTAGATAAATTGGTGAAGGAATATATGGACGAAGGAAAGCTTAAAAAAGTAGGAAGGGGTCTCTTGTAAATAAATAATCCTTAATTTTACAACAACTAAAAAATATTAATTATGAAAAGAATATTCTTAACATTAAGTTTTGCTTCTGTATTAGTGCTTTTTTCTTGTAAGGAAAATGCATCTAGTAAAATTAATGCTGAAAATGTTGAGGTGGCCGCAGATAGGGATGCTGCCGCAAAAAGCTTACCTGTGATGAGCTTTGATAAAGTAGAACATGACTTTGGTTCTATTGAACAAAACAGCCCGCAAGAAACAATTTTTACCTTCACAAATACCGGTGATGCGCCTTTAATTCTTACAGACGCAAAAAGTAGTTGTGGATGTACTATACCAGAATATCCAAAGAACACTCCAATCGCACCAGGAGAGACTGGTAAAATGGTAGTGAAGTTTAATGGTGCTGGTCAGAACCAAGTAACAAAAACAATTTCTGTTTCTGCAAACACTAGTAAAGGAACAGAAACCTTAAGAATTAAAGCATTCGTTAACCCTAAAGGAACAGGCGCATTAGGACCTGTTAAATAAATTAAAATTATGTTAGAACAATATCCTTATCTTCCACTTGTATTGATGTTTGTGGTAGTTTATTTCTTTATGATCGCTCCACAAAGAAAACGTCAAAAACAAGAAAAGAAATTTGCCGCAGAATTAAAAAGGGGAGATAAAGTAATTACCAAAAGTGGTATGCACGGAAAAATTTTCGAATTAAATGATAACGATTTTAGCTGTGTATTGGAAACGATGGCAGGTAAAATTAAATTTGATAGATCTGCTATTTCTATGGAGTTGAGCAATAAATTGAATGCTCCAGAAAAAAAGTAATTACTATTTTTTGTAAAAATATAAAAAGCACTGACCTTAGGTTGGTGCTTTTTTAGTTTATACAGCCTGTGGTCCGCTAATTTTTATAGGGCTACTAGAGTTCTGTTGATCCCTATCCGAGGATCAAAGTGTATTAATGATTGCTGATGGCCAAATTCATTAGATATAAAAGCCTAATTTTTTCGATACCCATCGTGTAGGCCCAGTCCCTCTAATAATTTAGGGGTACATTTTTCCAGTCTAGCGTGTTTTGTTTTTTCTTGTTTTGCTTCGCTAACATATTCGCAGTACTCCCTTTGTTTGTATGGGGGCAGTTGATCGAAGTTCGTTCGCAATGTTGGATTGGAATTTAAAAGAGTTGTTAGCAACGGAGGAACTGTAATGGGTTTTTTCTTTTGTGGGGCTAAGCTCAATCCTTTTTTCTGATTGTCTATGGCTTCTTGTATATAGGCTGCTACTGTACGGGCGTCTATTTCCTCTAAAGCATAGAATTTCCAATGGCGCATGGCTTTGGTTACGCCTTCCTGCGCGTTTTCCAATACTTTAACGGGGTCTGATAAAAAGACCCCGTTATAAAACCATATTCCAAAATAGGACTTAAACGCAATGATACCTAATACATTTTTCTTGTCCAGGGTATACACCGGACAGCTCCATTTAAAGGATTCTTCCAGTTCGGTTTTTAGGACTATTTCTCGCAAAAGAGCAATGCCCTCTGTAAAGGGGTGCTCCTTTTCGTAATAGCTTTCTATCTTTTCCTGGACTGTCATATCATTACGCCCTTAGTTTCTTTGAGCTGTAAGTTCGCATATTTTTACAATAACATCAACGGCTTTTTGCATACTTTCTACGGGAACATATTCGTATTTGCCGTGGAAATTATGTCCGCCGGCGAAGATATTTGGGCAAGGTAGGTTCATATAGCTCAATTGAGAGCCGTCGGTTCCCCCTCGAATTGGTTTTATGATCGGAACTATATCTAGAGATTCCATTGCTTCTTTGGCAATATCTACAATATGCATCACCGGTTCTATTTTTTCACGCATATTAAAATATTGGTCCATGAGCTCTATTTGGATGTAGTCGCCATGGCGCGTATTGAGTTTTTGCGTTATTTCCTGCAGCAATTGTTTTCTGGCATTGAACTTTTCCATGTCATGGTCTCTGATGATAAGTTCTAATTCGGCATGCTCTATAGTACCATTGATATGGTGCACATGAAAGAATCCTTCTCTAGCCGTCGTTTTTTGGGGGACTTCATCAGCAGGTAATAGGGACATAAATTCGTTGGCTATGGAGATGGCATTGACCATTTTTCCTTTGGCATAGCCAGGGTGTACACTTTTACCCTTGATGGTTACCTTTGCAGAAGCGGCATTGAAATTTTCATATTCCAATTCCCCAATCTGGCTGCCGTCCATTGTATAGGCCCAATCGGCCCCAAAGGCAGCTACATCAAATTTATGGGCGCCACGGCCAATTTCTTCATCAGGAGTAAAGCCTACTCGGATATTTCCGTGCTTAATTTCCGGATGGTTGATCAAATACTCCATGGCCGTTACAATTTCTGTGATCCCTGCCTTGTCATCTGCTCCCAATAAGGTGGTCCCGTCCGTCGTAATCAGGGTGTTACCCTTGTACTGCAACAAATCTTCAAAATAATCGGGCGATAGAATAATGTTTTCTGCTTTGTTCAGTACAATATCGCCTCCGTCATAATTTTTTACCAGTTGTGGCTTTACATTGGTAGCGGTAAAATCTGGTGAAGTATCAAAATGTGAAATAAAACCAATGGTAGGTACTTGCTTGTCTATATTGCTTGGCAGTGTAGCCATGATATAAGCGTTGTCGTCAATGGTAACATCCTGCATACCGATCTGTTTTAATTCCGCTACCAGAAGATGTGCCAGCGTCCATTGTTTTTCCGTGCTGGGAGTATTGTTAGAATTAGGATCGCTTTGGGTGTCGATAGTGATATAACTAATAAATCTATCTATAATTTGTTGCATAAATATAATTTTTACACAAAAATACTGTTTATATAGTAGTAAGCGAATACTTGTTTAAGACAAATTACCTTGTATGAATTTAAACCAGACCTTCCTTTTTATAACGCTGATAGCTTCTTTTTTTTCTTTGCACGCACAGAACGATTGCGGGTTGGGAATTGGGATTGGCGATACAGATAATATTATTCAGGTTTTTCAGCTTAATGGAGAACAGCTTGCTAAATTAGAGGAGTTTAAGGCGGCTTTGGAGGGCGAAATGCGGGGCATTGAGGAGGCGGAAGTTATCCTTTTTGAAAAACATCCTCAAAGTACGGCCGAGGAATTAACTGATTTAGGCAAAAAGCACGAGGCGTTGCAGTTGCAAATGGTAGCAGTTTCCAGAAAATACGATTTAAAATTACTGGCCTTATTTAATGAAAAACAGTATGTTAGGTATATTTCCCTCTGTAAAGAAGTCTCTAGGAAACCCTTGGATTTTAAACGGGAATAAATTTCATAACTATGTTAATAAAACTACGGTATAAAGGATAGAATACTTCTGTTAGTTTGTATTTTTGTGAAAATTATTTTTACATGTACAAGCTTATAATTCGTCCTATACTTTTCCTCTTTGATCCCGAAAAAGTACATCATCTTATTTTTAATTCCGTTCGTTTTTTTAAAAAAATCGGCTTGTCCGGTTTGTTTAGATCTCTTTATGTGCTAGACGACCCTCGGTTGGAGCGGGAGTTATTTGGTCTGAAATTTAAAAACCCTGTAGGTTTGGCTGCTGGTTTCGATAAGGATGCCAAATTGTATAACGAATTAGCAGATTTTGGTTTCGGATTTATTGAAATAGGAACCCTGACGCCAAAGCCACAAGACGGAAATCCAAAAAAACGCTTGTTTCGTTTAAAATCGGATAGTGCTATTGTAAACCGAATGGGGTTTAACAACCAGGGAGTAATGACCGCTGTTGAAAACCTTAAAAAGCCCCACAATATATTGGTGGGCGGTAATATTGGAAAAAACAAGATAACCCCTAATGAGCTGGCCGTAAAGGATTATTTGATATGCTTTGATGCTTTGTTCGATTATGTAGACTATTTTGTTGTCAATGTAAGTTCGCCCAACACTCCAGGGCTGCGAGAGCTTCAGGATAGGGCTCCATTGACTGCTTTGTTATTGGATCTTAAAAAAGAAAACACCAAGTTGGCAAAGGAAAAAGGAACGAAGGAAAAACCGATCCTTTTAAAAATTGCTCCAGATTTAACGGATAGCCAGTTAATGGATATCATAGGGATTGTAAACGATACTGTCATTGATGGAGTTATTGCGACAAATACTACCATTGCTCGTGAAAATTTGAGTTCTCCAAAAGAGCTACAAGAAGAAATGGGAGGTTTAAGTGGTAAACCATTGACCAAAAGAAGTACCGAGGTAATCCGATTTCTTTCTCAAAAAAGTAATAAAGCGTTTCCTATTATAGGGGTGGGAGGTATACATTCTGCCGAAGATGCTATTGAGAAATTGGAGGCAGGAGCAGATTTAATTCAATTGTGGACAGGCTTTATTTACGAAGGGCCGGCACTGATAAAGAAAATCAATAAGGCTATTTTAAGCACTAATAAATAGGACGTATTAGTGTTTCTACCATAAGAATGCTTACTGCCTTCGCTAGGAGGTAGTAAGCAATAGAATTGCTTGGTAAGGGCTATAATTTTGAACAAGGAAAATTACGGATCTTAGATAAGCTTCAATTTTTATTAGCGTGAATTACGAAATCCTATACACCTTTGTCTTTTCTACGGCATTACTGGCAATTTCGCCCGGACCTGATAATATATATGTGCTTGTACAGAGCATGTGTAATGGGAAAAAGTATGGAATAGCTACGGTTGCCGGGTTGATGACGGGTTGTTTGGTACATGCCACTCTCTTGGCTTTTGGGGTTTCTGCACTTATCAAGGAAAACGAGAAGTTATTTTTTATTATTAAATTGTTTGGGGCCCTGTACTTGTTTTATTTGGCTTATCGTGTTTATAAGAGCAGTGGGGATATCAGCATTTCCGAGGATGGTGTGCCTAGAAAAGGATTGCTTCAATTGTATAAACAGGGTTTTATCATGAACGTTTTAAACCCAAAGGTGACCATTTTTTTCTTGGCATTTTTTCCTGGGTTTCTATTTAGTAAAGAACTGAACATGGTAGTGCAGTTCTATATACTGACTGCCATTTTTATAATAGTTTCTTTTGTAGTCTTTAGTGGGATAGCGATTCTTTCGGGAACGATAGCTACCTATATTAAGGGGCATCCAAAGCTTGGCAGTATCTTAAAGTGGGTTCAGATAATTGTTTTTACAAGCATTGGTATTTATCTATTGTTATCTGATAAATAATGCTAATTTTGATAAAGCTATTTTCTATTTTGAATGTCTGATACGGTAAAAATTATAGAATGTCCTAGAGATGCCATGCAAGGCATCAAAACCTTTATTCCTACCGAAAAAAAGGTTAAGTATATTCAGTCTTTGTTGAACTGTGGTTTTGATACCATTGATTTTGGTAGTTTTGTTTCTCCAAAGGCTATTCCGCAAATGACCGATACTGCCGAGGTACTCTCTTTGTTAGATCTTTCCAAGACAAAAAGTAAGTTATTGGCTATTGTAGCCAATGTACGGGGAGCACAGGCTGCGGCCGAACACCATGAAATTGACTATTTAGGCTACCCGTTTTCCATATCCGAGAATTTTCAGATGAGAAACACCCACAAGACTATTGCAGAATCTGTGGTAAGCTTGCAAGAAATACAAAAGATAGCCGCGGATAGTGGAAAAGAAGTGGTGACCTATATCTCCATGGGATTTGGAAACCCTTATGGGGACCCCTGGAATGTTGATATAGTAGGGGAGTGGACGGAAAAACTTTCTGATATGGGACTAAAGATCCTTTCTTTATCCGATACTGTGGGCACTTCTACCCCGGAGCAGATCGATTATTTGTTTTCTAATTTAATACCCAAGTACCCACATATTGAATTTGGCGCACATTTGCATACTACTCCTTCTAAATGGCACGAAAAGGTTGATGCGGCCTACCAGGCGGGTTGTCGACGTTTTGACGGTGCTGTCCAAGGTTTTGGCGGCTGCCCAATGGCCAAGGACGAGCTGACCGGTAATATGCCTACCGAGAAAATGTTGTCTTATTTTACGGCGAAGAAGGTAAACGCCAATGTGAATTGGATGGTCTTTGAAGCTGCTTATAATAAGGCTACCGAACTGTTTTCTGCCTATCATTAATGTGGCCAATAGACTAGCGACTATACATCCGAAAAGATTTTTACGGAGCTTATTCCTTGTAAAGATGTTGATTTATACCAGTGTTTGGAGGTTTTTCAAGCAATGCTTCCTAAATATAGATCAGAAATACACTTCTATAGGTATGAAATTATTTTGCGTTAGGGATGGCGGCGGCATCCCCGCAGCGAAGCAAGGGATATAGCCAAGAGCCCGACCGACGTAGGAGGGAACGCCCAAGTGATGATCCTAAAACGCTGATAACGTTGAATATGTGGATGGTGCATACTACCTTCTATATAGATCTGATTCATAAATAATATTGGGAAATACGCTGGCATGACTTTGTTTGGAATAAGCTGACTTTTAAAATTATTAACTTTTATTTATAATTAGTTTAAATAAACTTTGTGAGATTGGTTCCTGTTATTATATTTGCACTCGTTTTTAAAAATTATTTACAATAAGTCTAAATAAGGATAAACCAAAATGAAGAAGTTAATTTATTTATCAACATTATTATTATCTGCAAATATTTTTGCGCAAGGTATAACCGATACCACATCAACAAATCCTCAATTCCAAGTAAATTCTGCTCAGCGAATCTTATCGGGAGTACATGGATCTGCCGTAACCTTGGGTGCTTATGGAGAAATGTTATACAACCAGCCAGAAGGAGATAACGGAGAATTAGATGTGCAACGATTGGTGGTTTTATTGGGATATAAGTTTAACGATAAAACGCAGTTCTTTACCGAAATAGAATTGGAGCACGTAGAAGAAGTTTACGTAGAACAGGCATTTGTAAACTATAATGTTGCCAATAATGTAAACCTTAGAGGAGGTTTAATGTTAGTACCTATGGGGATCATTAACGAGTATCATGAGCCTACGACCTTTAACGGTGTAGAGCGTCCGGCTATGGACAATGTGATAGTGCCAACTACTTGGAGAGAATTAGGAGTAGGGGTAAGTGGTAGACTTAATAGCTTGTCTTTAGGGTACCAAGCCTATATTTTTAACGGCTTTAAATCTACCATATCTAATGGTGCCGATGGTGCTAGTGGTTTCTTGAAAGGATCGAATGGTTTAAGAAGCGGTAGACAAAAGGGGATTAAATCTACTGTAGATAGCCCTACTTTTTCTGCGAAAGTTGATTATTACGGAGTACCTGGATTGCGTTTAGGCTTGTCTTCCTACGTAGGGAAAACCCAAGCTGCTGACGACGTAGAAAACCTAGAAGGTGCCAATATTGGGATCACTATGGTAGGATTGGATGCTCGTTATGCTTATGAAAGATTTACTGCTAGAGGACAGTTTATTCATGCTTCTCTTTCCGATACAGATGATTACAATGCTTTGACAGGTAGAGACCTTGGTAGTGAATTACAAGGATGGTATGTAGAAGGTGCTTATAATTTGTTGCCAAGAAATAAGGAACAAAAACTATTTGCTTTTACACGTTACGAAAAATACAATACGCATGCTGCTACTGCTGGTGGTTTGCAGAAGAATAAAGACTATGACAGAACCGATGTGACAACTGGATTAAGTTATCATATTGCTCCAGGAGTAGTGTTAAAAGGTGATTATCAGTTCAGGACCAATGAGGGTAGTGGAGCGGCTAATCGTTTGAATTTCGGAATTGGGGTATGGTTTTAATCAACCCCAATTTTATTATTAAAAATAATTCTAAATTAGTATTTTTGTACGATGCTGAAGAAAATTAGAATTACTGGGTTTATAATGGCTACGGCCTTTATGGTTTTAGGTTTTGGATTGCCTAAACACCTTCAAAATAGAGTGAATAAGGAGGTAGAGAAAGTTTTCAATACCTCCGTATTTACTTTAAAATCTGTTTCCGTGCCTAACGGGATCAATGCCTCCTTGCCTACCAAGATAACCTCGGAGAATTTCTTTTCGGTGAAAACCGATACTGGAGTTCTAGGCTATGTATTTGTCGAAAATGCGCCGAGTAAAACGGCGACTTTCGACTTTTTGTTGGTTTTTGATAAGGATTTGACCATAGTGCATTCCAAGGTACTTATTTATCGGGAAGAGTATGGTGGTGAAATAGGAAGTAAAAGATGGTTGCGACAGTTTAATGGCAAGAATGGTAAAGACAGGGTGGACCACGAGACCAATATCGATGGTATTTCCGGAGCTACGATTTCCGTACGATCTATGACCAATGCTATTGATGATATATTGCAGACTGTAGGAATTCTTCAAGTAAAAAATATCCTTTAATGAATTATAACGGACTTTTGTTATCCTTTCCCCGAGAAATTAAGATGTTTATTGGGGTTTTTGTGCTTGTTTTGTCTATTGGCTTTTTTACCGGATTATTATTTGTTTCGGAAACCAGTGGTACTTCTGTGAATGGCATAGAAGAAAACTACTTGGGGAATGAAGATGATGACGAAGCCGAGGTTATGAAATTTAAAAAAGGAAATCGGGAAATGCTAACGATAGTACATACCCATATTCTGTCAATGTCCATGATATTTTTTCTGCTGGGCGGCCTTGTCTGGCTGACTAAATTACCAAAAAATCTTAAGCTCTTTCTTACCGTAGAACCATTGTTATCAGTGGTGTTAACCTTTGGAGGTATCTACTTGATGTGGATAGGTTTCTTATGGGCAAAGTACGTGGTTATTGTCTCTGGGTTTTTTATGACCGCGAGCTTTAGTGTAGGCGCCTTATTGGTTCTTTGGCAATTGTGCCAAAAACCAAATATTGATAATTAATGACTTAAGCTTATTATAGTTCTTCAAAAAGTAGTATATTTGCACGCAATTAATCTCTAATTGCTATGCAAGCTCACCTAAATAAAATTGTTGGCGAAGGACTAACGTACGATGACGTACTTTTAGTTCCAGCATTCTCAGAAGTACTTCCAAGAGAAGTAAACATACAAGCCAAGTTTACTCGTAATATTACTATCAACGTTCCTATAGTTTCGGCTGCCATGGATACCGTTACCGAATCCCGTATGGCGATTGCCATAGCAAGAGAAGGTGGTATAGGTGTTTTACATAAAAACATGACCATTGAGCAGCAAGCTTTAAAGGTGCGTAGGGTAAAACGTGCAGAAAGTGGTATGATCTTGGATCCGATAACCTTACCGCAAGATGCGAAGGTTCGCGATGCCAAATCAAATATGAAAGAACATAGCATAGGAGGTATTCCTATCGTTGATGCCGAGGGTAAATTGGTTGGTATAGTTACCAACAGGGATTTGCGCTTCGAAAAGAACAACGATCGCTCTATTGTCGATGTTATGACTACAAAAAATCTTGTGACTGTTAGTGAGGGGACTTCCTTGGAACAGGCAGAAGATATTCTACAGTTTAATAAAATTGAAAAGCTTCCTGTTGTAGATAAGGACTATAAACTAGTTGGACTTATCACTTTTCGCGACATTACTAAGTTAACTCAAAAGCCTATTGCCAATAAGGATCAATATGGAAGGTTGCGTGTAGCTGCCGCTTTAGGGGTTACTGCTGATGCCGTAGATCGTGCAGAAGCTTTAGTAAATGCCGGTGTAGATGCTGTGGTGATCGATACAGCCCACGGGCATACCAGAGGAGTGGTAACGGTATTGAAAAGCGTAAAAGCTAAGTTTCCTGATTTAGATGTGATCGTTGGAAATATTGCTACTGGAGAAGCTGCCAAATATTTGGTAGAAGCTGGTGCCGACGCGGTAAAAGTTGGTATTGGCCCCGGGTCTATATGTACGACTCGTGTGGTTGCCGGTGTTGGTTTTCCTCAGTTTTCAGCTGTATTGGAAGTTGCTGCTGCTATAAAAGGTAGTGGAGTGCCAGTAATTGCCGATGGTGGAATCCGATATACTGGAGATATTCCTAAGGCGCTTGCCGCAGGAGCAGATACAGTGATGCTTGGGTCATTATTGGCAGGAACCAAGGAATCGCCAGGAGAAACCATTATCTATGAAGGACGTAAATTTAAATCTTATCGTGGAATGGGCTCGGTAGAGGCTATGAAACAAGGTAGTAAAGATCGTTACTTCCAAGATGTGGAAGATGATATTAAAAAGTTGGTGCCAGAAGGTATCGTCGGTCGTGTACCTTATAAAGGAGATATGTACGAGAGTATTCATCAATTTATTGGTGGTTTACGTGCCGGAATGGGGTATTGTGGTGCCAAGGATATCGCTACCTTACAGGAAACAGGGAAATTTGTAAAAATCACATCAAGTGGAATCAACGAAAGTCACCCACATGATGTAACCATTACCAAAGAATCTCCTAACTATAGTAGATAATAAAGGGCTCATTTTAATGATATTAATTGTTGAAATGATACCGTAGCTATAATTACATAGGGAAAGGGTGGTGAAAACCATCCTTTTTCTATTGATGAAATAAAGACATAAAAAAACTCCAAACTACATTTTAATAGTTTGGAGTTTTTTTATGTCTTAAAGAAAGTAGTGCTACTTTCTTTCGTTATCGTAGGTTTGCCAATCTTTTTCTTTGTGGATGTTATCCCCAAAATATTTGGCTATTTTTAAAAACGGTTCTGGTTTTTGATATCCAGGAACCGGCGATAACATATTCATTTTCTCATCTAAGAAGATCGTCGTTGGGTAGCTCATCCTTCCTTGCATCAATGCTGCTGCAAATTCGTGGTATCCATTTCTTCCCGATGCTATAAATTTAAAGGTCTTGCCTTTAAATTCTATAGGGTCTTTGCCTTCACCGTCGAGCTTAACCATATAATAGTTTTTGGACATGTATGCGGCTACTTCCGGGTTTTGAAAAGTATCCTTGTCCATTTTTTTGCACCATCCACACCAATCGGTATAGACATCTACAAAAATTTTCTTCGGATTTTTTTCAGTTTCCGCCAATTTCACAGCTTCTTCCCAACTGAGCCATTTTACTTCTTGGGCATTGGTAGTACCTATGGATAGGATTGCCATACCCAAGAAAAACATAGCTTTTGTAACAGACCTAATGGCGATTTTCATAAACTTTAGTTTTGACTTATGTTGATTAACGACCTCAAAACTAACGAAAATTTAGCGGCTTTATTTTGCTGTTACGTTTTCTTTAACAGGAAGGAATAAATCTTTTGTGTCTACTTGGTTCTTAATCAGGTCTTCAAAAGTCTCTCTCTCCCGTATTAAAATAGCTTTTCCTTCGTGCCATAGTACTTCGGCAGGTCTAAATCTGGAGTTGTAGTTGCTAGCCATGGTAAAGCAGTAAGCTCCCGCATTTTTAAAGCACAGGATATCGCCCTCCGAAATTTCAGAAATTCTTCTGTTGCTGGCAAAGGTGTCTGTCTCGCAGATATAACCTACTACTGAATAGTAACGCTCACGCCCTTTAGGGTTGGAGATGTTTTCTATAGTATGGGAGGCCCCGTATAGCATTGGTCTGATTAAATGATTAAATCCAGAGTCGATACTGGCAAATACCGTAGAAGTAGTTTGTTTTACGACATTTACCTTGGCCAAGAAAAATCCGGCTTCACTAACTAGGAACTTCCCAGGTTCAAAGGCTAGGGTCAATTCTCTTCCGTACTCTTTGCAGAAGTCATTGAAACGAGTACTTAGTTTTTTTCCTAATTCCTCGATATTGGTTTCTATGTCCCCCTCTTTGTAAGGAACTTTAAATCCACTTCCGAAATCAATAAAATCTAAGCTTTCGAAATTCTTAGCGGTTTCAAAAAGAATTTCCGATGCGTAAAGAAAAACATCAATATCTAGAATATCACTCCCTGTATGCATGTGAATTCCGTTGATATTCATATTTGTAAGCTTAACGATGCGCAACAAATGTGGGATTTGATGTATGCTTATACCGAATTTTGAATCGATGTGGCCTACCGAAATATTAGAATTCCCGCCAGCCATTACGTGGGGGTTAATACGGATACATACCGGGATGTTTGGATGTTTGCTTCCGAATTGCTCTAAAATAGATAGGTTATCAATGTTGATGCGAACCCCTAATTTGGCAGCTTCTTCAATCTCTTCCAAAGAAACACCGTTGGGTGTAAAAATGATAGAACTAGGTTTGAATCCTGCCATAAGGCCTAACTGTACCTCTTGGATAGAAACAGTATCTAGACCACTGCCCAAACTGTTCATTAATTTTAAAATAGTGATATTGGATAGGGCCTTGGTAGCGTAATTTAATTGTAATTTCTTTACGCCCTTAAAGGCTTTGGTCAATCGCTGAAATTGAGATATTATTTTCTCAGAATCATATACATAAACCGGATCACCATATGTTTTCGCTATTTTTAATAAGTCAGTTTGTTGCATCTTACTTTAAATTTTAAGCAAAGCTAGTTTACTTCAATAAGTTGAGCAAAATTTTATGATAAAAATAAACTTATGTAACAAAATGTTTTTTTTGTAACAAATTATAGCAAGAAAAATCCCTTCCATTTTTGAAGTTGTTGTAACTTTAAGAAAAAAGCAATGTTATTACCTATGTTCCCGCTTCAATCCGTGTTCTTTCCCAAGGAGGTGGTTGCTTTGCATATTTTTGAAGAACGTTATAAGCAATTAATCAACGATGTGCGTAAAAATGCCATGCTCTTTGGTGTTCCTGTGTTCATAGATGGGCGGATTTCCTATGGAACAGCATTTAATCTAAAGGAAATTGTAAAAACATATAAAGGGGGGGAGATGGATATCATTTGTCATGCTACTGAAGTATTCAAAATTTTGAGTTTTCAAAACCAGTTGGGCGAGAAATTATATGGTGGCGGAACGGTTGAGTTTTTAAATAATATTGATGACAGTGTTTTGTCGTTAAAAGAAGAGGTGTATCGTCTTATTAAAGAGTTGTATAGGTTAATGGGGGTGTCTCTTAGCGCAAAGTTAATGGCAGACTTCAATAGTTATTCATTTATTCATAAGATAGGCTTGTCGTTGGATCAGGAATACATGCTATTACAAATGGTATTCGAAACTGAACGCTTATTGTATATAAAAGACCATCTATATTCTACGATTCAGGTCCTTAAGGAGGTCAATAGGGCCAAGAAAATCATAAAAATGAATGGTCATTTCCGGTATTTTGACCCTATAGATTTTAATAATTTCAATATATAATGTACACTGCGGTTTTTTATTAGGGTAAATCCCTTGGGTTTCCTATTTTTGCTTCTGAACAAAAAGAAACCTTACTTATGAATCTTCATGAATATCAAGGAAAAGAAATTTTAGCGAGCTTTGGGGTGCGTATCCAACGCGGAATTGTAGCGCACAATACCAAGGAAGCTGTAGAGGCTGCCAAACAGTTAACCGAGGAAACTGGTACTGGATGGCACGTAATAAAGGCTCAGGTGCACGCTGGTGGACGTGGAAAAGGTGGCGGTGTTAAACTTGCCAAGAATCTAAGGGAAGTAGAAGAAATTGCAGGAAGTATTATCGGGATGAACTTAATTACTCCTCAAACTTCTGCAGAAGGAAAGAAGGTACATCAAGTATTGGTGGCCGAAGATGTTTACTATCCTGGTGACAGTGAAACTAGTGAATTCTATATCTCTGTTCTTTTAAACAGGGCTACCGGAAGAAATATGGTGATGTATTCTACCGAGGGTGGAATGGATATTGAAGATGTTGCAGAAAACACGCCTCACTTAATATTTACCGAAGAAATTAATCCAGCTACAGGTTTATTGCCTTTTCAGGCTAGAAAAATTGCTTTTAACCTTGGACTTTCTGGGGTAGCATTTAAGGAAATGACCAAGTTTGTGTCAAATCTTTACAAGGCATATGTTGAAAGTGATGCCAATATGTTCGAAATTAACCCTGTTCTTAAGACATCAGATGATAAGATCATGGCTGTTGATGCCAAGGTTTCGATTGATGATAATGCTTTGTACAGAAGAAAGCAATATGCTGAAATGCGCGATTTACGTGAAGAAAACCCCATTGAAGTAGAAGCTAGAGCGGTTGGTTTAAATTATGTAGATTTAGATGGTAATGTTGGATGTATGGTAAACGGCGCCGGATTGGCAATGGCAACCATGGATTTAATTAAAATGGCCGGAGGTGAACCTGCGAATTTCTTGGATGTCGGTGGTACAGCCGATGCTAAGAGGGTAGAGGAAGCCTTTAGGATTATTTTAAAAGACGATAACGTGAAGTGTATCCTGATCAATATCTTTGGAGGTATTGTTAGATGTGATAGAGTTGCGCAAGGAGTAGTAGATGCCTATAAGAATATGGGCGATGCTATAAAAGTGCCAATTATTGTTCGTTTGCAAGGTACCAATGCAGAACTGGCGAAAGATATTATTGATAATTCTGGTTTAGCAGTACATTCTGCGGTTCAGTTTCAAGAAGCTGCCGATAAAGTAAAAGAGGTGTTGGCGTAGTTCGCTTGCCCACCACATATTAGTTTTAATAAAAATGGCAATGTTTTCATAACATTGCCATTTTTTGTTTCATTCAAACAAAAGGGTGGTTTTCTTTTTGGATGCGTAAAGCAATGGTATTTACGTTTCATTATTTATATTTTTTTTGTCTTTTTGTTGATATATCTTGAGATTACTTTTAAAAAGTATATTTCTTGTTGGTGTTTCCTAATTGTTACTGGTTTTAAGTGTGCGTTAAGTCTGTTTATCAGCTTATTAAGTAAGGTTTTTTGATATTACATTTGTCCTGTCTCCTAAGAAAAGTATAGAGGAGGAAGCTAAATGTAAAGTCAATTTAAATCGATAAACCATGAAAAAAATCAGTATTTTTTTACTTCTCACCCTGTTTTTTGCAATAAGCAACGTACAAGCCAACGACCTAGTAAAACCTCACCCTAAAAAGGAGCTGAACGATAGGATCAGTGAATTATTACAGGATCATCAATTAACGATTCAGGGCGAGAGTGTATCGGCCAAGGTGCTTTTTACCTTTAACAAAGAGCAAGAGGTGGTAGTATTGTCCGTAGAAACAAATTACGAGCCGATGGAGGCGTTTTTAAAAGACCGTTTAAATTACAGAAAAGTTGATGCCCCCAAAGATATGGGGAGTCAGTTTTATACTGTAAATGTGAAATTAGTCCCTTAATAATTGATTTTTAGTACAAAATATTATTTAATATATCAAAAGTTGTAACATTTTTTGTGAACAACCGTCTTTTAAATATATCAATCTATTTATTAATCAATTCATCAATCAAAAAACAAAACATCATGAGAAAATTTAGTTTAGTAGTAGTGGCAGCAGTAATGTTATTATCCTTTGGAAATTCATTTGCTACCGAAAGAGAGAACAGGAATCCTGCTAAAAGTTTGTCGGAGCAAATTGGTCAGCTTTTGGAGGGGAACGATATTAGGGTCAATCAGGGCGAAGATCTTTTCGCTACAGTGTATTTTACTATCAATAGTGAAATGGAGCTGGTGGTACTTTCTGTAGCTACCGAAGAGGAAGGGCTCGATGCTTTTGTGAAAAACCGCTTAAATTACAATAAGGTATCGGCAGAGGGATATGAAGAGGGAAAGACCTATAAGGTTCCTGTGCGCTTAAAAAGCTAAGGAGAGAATCCTTTAAAGCAAAAATCCTGAGGGTAAGCTCAGGATTTTTTTTTGTTTTTGTATTTCACCGGACTAATATCTTTGTCCATGTTGCTTTTTTGTTTGCTTTTAAAAGATGGTCGGCGAGCTGGTTTTTCAGCTATATCTTTTTTGGGTTTTGGTAAAGTGAGGTTTACATCCTTCGGTTTTTCTTTGGTTCCTCGATAATGAATAACCAGTCCATTTAAGAAATTACGTAAGATCTGATCTCCACATTCCATATAGTTAGGGTGGTCGTCTTTTCTGAAAAAAGCGCCAATTTCACTCTTGGTAATATTAAAATCAACCAATTTTAAAATATCTACAATTTCATCGTCTCTTAGTTTTAAGGCTACCCTTAACTTTTTTAGAACATCATTATTGGTCATACTGAAATTTTTTTGCAAGGTATTACAAAATTAGCTTTGGTAAGGCTTCTTTCGTGTTGTTTTAGGAATAAAGAAAGCTTTTTAATGTAACTTAGTGTTAAACTGCTAATTTATGAGTACGTACAAAGAGAAGTTGAGCATTCTTTCTGAAATGATTTCTTTCGCTAGGGTAAATAATGAAATTAAAAAGTCGGAGTACGATTTTTTACTGGGTGTAGCCAATCAATTAGAGATCGATCAAAAAACCTTTGATTCCCTATTTCATAGAAAAGTAGAAAAAATGACTCTTAAGTTAGAGAGTGATCGGATTCTACAATTCCACCGGATTGTCTTGTTGATGAACGTAGATAGAGAACAAAGTGAGCAGGAAATAGAACGTCTTCACAATATTGGTCTGCGATTGGGCTTGCCGCCGGCCGCTATTGATCAGGTATTAAAAGTTATGTATAATTATCCCGATATGGTGGTGCCGCCAAAAGTCTTGATCAATATTTTTAAAGCCTATTATAATTAGGTTTTTTTTCAATTAGTGTCAAAATGACATTATGTTAAGGTAAAAACAGGACAAAATGGCGCTTAAATTGTGCTGGTATAACATTTGACTATATGTTGGAAAGAAACAAAAAGTTTAATTAAAAATATATAGATCATGAGTTTAGTAAAAAGAAACAATGTGTTGTTCCCTGCCTTTGTAAATGAAATTTTAAAACCAGATTGGCTTGGAGGTATGGAGACAGTGAACCAGCATCTTCCTGCTGTAAATGTTAAAGAAGCGGAGGGTGAGTTTGGCTTAGAATTGTTGGTGCCAGGGAGAAAGAAAGAAGATTTTAAAATAGAAATCGACAATGAACTGTTGACCGTATCCTCGGAAATTGCCCAAGAGAGCAACGAAAACGAGGAGAAGTATACAAGACGAGAATTTTCTTTTTCCTCCTTTAAGCGGGTGTTTACGTTACCTGAATCCGTAGATGCTGCGAAAATTAAGGTGACCTACGAAGATGGAATATTAAAGTTTGTATTACCTAAAAAGGAAGAGGCAAAACCAAAGCCTAAAAGATTGATAGAAATAGCTTAATGAAGGTATATTAGGTAGTTTGATTATTATTAGTTTAGTTAGTTAAAAAAAAGCGCCTTATGTTTTAAGGCGCTTTTTTAGTGTGTTTTAATTATATAGGAGTAAGCTGGTATTGTTTATTAGCGGCCAAGCTATTCCTGTTCTTGGAGTGCTTTTATTTCATCCCTTATTTTAGCCGCTTGCATAAAATCCAGTTCCTTAGCCGCTTTCTCCATCGCCTTTCTTTTGGTTCTGATCATTTTCTCTTTTTCATCCGCACTTAGGTACTTCATATCGGGTTCGGCGGCTTTTATACTTTCTTTCTCAAAATGGTAGGTAGAAACCGAATTCTTGGCCAGTATGCTGTCCAAACTTTTGTTTAAAGCAGTTGGGGTAATGTTGTTGACGGTGTTGTAATGGATCTGCTTTTCGCGTCTATAGGTGGTTTCATCAATGGTTTTCTTCATGCTGTTGGTAATCTTGTCAGCATACATGATAGCTTTTCCATTTAGGTGTCTTGCAGCACGACCCACGGTTTGCGTTAAGGACCTGGCGCTTCTTAAAAAACCTTCCTTGTCCGCATCTAAAATAGCTACCAAGGATACTTCGGGTAAATCCAAGCCTTCTCGTAGTAGGTTGACACCAATGAGAACATCAAAGATTCCTTTTCGCAGGTCCTGCATTATTTCAACACGCTCCAAAGTATCTACATCACTGTGTATATAGCGACATCGTATATTGATTCTCGTTAAATATTTTGCGAGTTCTTCTGCCATACGCTTGGTTAAGGTTGTCACCAAGCAACGTTCATCTTTTTCTACCCGTTGTTGTATTTCCTCAATTAAATCATCGATCTGGTTTAGGCTTGGGCGTACTTCAATAACAGGATCTAAAAGTCCGGTTGGCCTAATAAGCTGTTCCACGTATACTCCTTGGCTTAATTCCAGTTCGTAGTCCGCTGGGGTTGCACTCACATAAATAACCTGATTTTGCAGGGCTTCAAATTCCTCAAATTTCAGGGGTCGGTTATCCATGGCTGCTGGGAGCCTGAAGCCATAGTCTACAAGGTTTTCTTTCCTAGAACGATCGCCTCCGTACATGGCATGAACCTGGGGAATGGTAACGTGACTTTCATCGACCACCATTAAATAGTCATCAGGGAAGTAATCCAACAAACAGAAAGGTCTCGTACCCGGTTCCCTGCCGTCTAGGTAGCGAGAGTAATTCTCGATCCCGGAACAATAGCCGAGTTCCCGTATCATTTCTAAATCAAAATTGGTGCGTTCTTCCAAACGTTTTGCTTCCAAAGGTTTGCCGATCTGTTTAAAAAAAGCCACCTGCTTTACCATATCCTCCTGAATCTGATGAATAGCATTTTGCAAAATGTCGGGAGAGGTTACGAACATATTGGCAGGATAAATGTTGACCTGTTCGTATTTTTCCAAGGTTTTATTTTTGTAGGGGTCAAAAGCTTCTATTTCCTCAATTTCATCCCCGAAAAAGTGAACTCTAAAAGCATGGTCGGCATAGCTGGGAAAAACATCGACCACGTCGCCTTTTACCCTGAAATTTCCATTCTTAAAATCTGCCGTGGTCCTAGAGTATAGACTTTGTACTAATTGATGTAAAAATTTAGTCCTAGGAATAACTTGGTCCTTGTGGATATGGACAACGTTTTTCTGAAATTCCACCGGGTTTCCTATACCGTACAGACAAGAAACCGAAGCCACGACCAATATATCCCTTCTTCCCGAAAGTAGGGAGGAAGTGGCGCTTAATCTTAGCTTTTCTAAATCTTCATTGATGGATAGATCTTTTTCTATATAGGTGCCGCTGGCGGGGATATAAGCTTCTGGTTGGTAATAGTCGTAATAAGACACAAAGTATTCCACCGCATTCTCCGGGAAAAACTGTTTAAATTCTGAATATAACTGGGCCGCTAAGGTTTTGTTATGTGCTAAAACCAAGGTAGGGCGCTGAACGCTTTCTACTACATTGGCCACGGTAAAAGTTTTACCCGATCCCGTGACCCCTAAAAGCGTTTGGTAACGTTCATTGCTTTCTAAGCCTTCTTTCAATTGTTTAATGGCAGAAGGTTGATCCCCAGTGGGTTTGAATTCTGAAACGACTTTAAATTTCATCCACCAAAAGTACTAAATCATAGGGTATAAGTCCATCGGTTTTGGGACAAATTCTTCGATTTAACATGCATTTATCAGATAAGTCAATACTGTCTTTGAGTTTGCTGTACTTAAGGAAAACCAAGATATCTAAAGCTGTTTTTGTGTATTCTTAGATAAATAATAAGGCTGTATTACCTATGAGAAGCCAAAGTCTAAATGGCTCCTAGCAGTTAAGGTCATAACATTTATCACAAATATAAAGGGTGTAGAAATTATAAATCCCGCCTTTTTAAAAGCGCATAGGATAAATAGATAAAAATGCCTGTCCAGCTCCCTACGATCAACAATTCGTAAAAATGAACGGCGTAGTCCTTATTCATTACTTCTCCTACCTGGGCTACCATACTTTGTACCGCCTTAAACCTGGATATAGGTTCTTTAATAAGGTTGCTCATAGATTCTAGTGGTAAAAATCTCATGACGTTTTCCGAAGCTCCTTTTCCGACCAACCACCAGACCAAAAATCGAATGGCAATATTTTCCATGGCAAACCATAGGATCAAAAAACCTAGGGCAAAGGCAGAGCGTTTTACCAGAATTCCTAAGAACAGACAAAACGAAAAGAAGCCCATTAGTTTTACGAAATAAGCCAGTAAGTATTTTAGATCTGAAAAAATAATGCTTATTTCTGTAAAATCCGAATAGCATAAACCTAATACAAGCGAGAGTAGAAAAACAAAGAGGGTTGAAACCAGGGAAAAAGAAAATACGGTTAAAAACTTAGAGGCAATAAATTCCTTTTTGCTTAGCCCGTCGATCAGGTTTTGTTTTAAAGTTTTATGACTGTATTCATTGGCCATCATAGAGACAATAATAATGGCAAAAAAGAGTTTAAGGCCACTGGCTATCCAAGTATTTAGGTGCCATATATAAGGGAAATTAAAAACTCCCTGATCGGCAACATGAAATTCGATGGGGCCGATATCAAACTTAATGGCGGCAATGAGGGCCATACAAAGAATGAGGGCAAAGTAGGATATAATAAGCAGCTTGCTGGCTGTATTGTTCCATAATTTTATAAATTCTATCTGTAATAATCGAAACATAAAGCAAGCTGTTTTTAAATCTTATTGTTGGTTGGTGGTGTTGTTGGTCAGTGTCAGGAACTGTTCTTCTAAACTTTCTTTGCGTTTTACCAAATGAGAAAGCACTATCCCTTTTTGAAATAAATATTGGTTAAGAGACAAAGCATCGAGTTCTTCCTTTAAAAAAGCAGTAATAAGGCCGTTTTCCTGGTTTATTTTTCCAAAACTGGCGTGGTTGTTTAAAAGAATGGCGAGCGCATTGAGGTCAGTGGTCTTTAGTTCAAAGAAACCATGGGTGGCCAACATATCTTCTACCTTTCCTGCATACAGTTTTTTTCCTTTTCTAAGGATGATGACATGACTGCAAACTTTTTCAACTTCGTCCAATAGATGTGAGGCCAACAGAATAGTGGTGCCCATAGATGCTACCTTTTTGATGATTTCCCGTATTTGATGGATTCCTTGGGGATCTAAGCCATTGGTAGGTTCGTCCAAAATTAATATTTCAGGGTCGTTCAACAGGGCAGAGGCAATGGCCAACCGTTGTTTCATTCCTAAGGAAAAGGTGCTGAACTTACTATTTCTTCGTTCTTGGAGTCCAACTAAGGCCAACTTTTCTTCTATTTTATCCTCCCCTACATCTTTTATTTTGCACACCAATTTTAGGTTTTGCAAAGCGGTCATATAAGGGTAAAAATTTGGGCGTTCAATAATGGCCCCTACTTTTTTTAAAGCGGTATGAGTTGAGGTTGTTCCGCCAAACCAGGAGAATTCACCGCTTGTTTGGTTAACTACATTCAAGATTATACCCAAAGTGGTAGATTTTCCGCTCCCGTTAGGACCTAAAATGCCATAAACATTTCCCTTTTCAATGGTAAAGGAGAGGTCTTTTACGGCGGTGAGAAAGCCAAATTTTTTGGTGAGGTTGCTGACAGTTAATATCGATTCCAAAATGGGTTTATTTTTTCAGTTCTTCGTGCCTACTTGACGCGAAACTTCTTGTTTTGTTACAATATAGGGTAATAATATTCTTTTTTCTTCTATGGGGTCTCCCTAAAAATAATTATCCGGATGAGGTTTGCATTTTAAAGTTTTTTCAATTGAGTATAAGTAGGTTGGTTGTTGGTTAGGTGCTGTTTTCAGACTCTAAAAAACAAAGGAAAGCAGAATAGCACCACTAGTAGAACACCTGTAGTATTTCGGATTAGCAATAAAATAGAAATTCCTAGCTCACACAGTTTCTAAGTACTGCAATAGGGGCCTTTAATTGGTTTTTAAGAAGTGCTGATTTTATACAAATACGATGAAACAATAGACAGCGACAGGGGTATTCACGGGAATTTTTTGGGCTTTGGGTATGCAGAATTGCTTTTTACCCCTGAAGAATAAAAAAACAAGTCTTAAAATCGATTTTCTTGGTTGCAAAGTTTTAAATTGTATCCAAATACCAAAAATATGTCTGAAGAAAGATTAATGTCCAAGAAAAAGCCGGCATATCCTATTAGTAAAAAATTGGATGCTTATTTAGAGCATTACAGCCGAAAAATAGAAATCCCTATTTTTTATGAAGATCTCTTGCGATTTTCGGGTTCCATCGTAGTATATGATTCCAATGATGAAGATACCCTTTGGGTACGTGTTTATTACAATGAATATGAGCGAGTTGAAATAGATTTAAGTCTAAAAAGAGTATATTCTATTCTTCATTCGGATGGTGGAGAAAGTATTTTTCCCTTTCTGAATGTAGATGCCGTTGACTATTGCACCTTTGGGAATTCTAAACCTTTTCGGATTAAGGTCAGGAATATTCTAAATGATAACTTCACTTACTTTTATGTGAAGAGAACAGATGCTTCTAGGGTTTACGGGTTAGAATTGGAGCATATGCTGTCGCCTTATAACCTTAACTTTTTAGTCTATAAGGATACGCTCATAGAAGAACATATTGCGGGGATTCCCGGGGATGTTTTTATAAAGGATTTTTTGCCCAAATGTTCCGAATCCGAAAAATCACAATTGGCAAAAGAATTTGTGAAATTCAATGAACGTTGTATGATACGATTGTTGGGAGATATGAGGTCTTATAATTATGTTATTGTACCTACTCACGATTTCGATCATGTAGTATATAAAATTAGGGCCATAGATTTTGATCAACAATGTTTCGAAGGCAAACTAAAAGTATATAGGCCTCAATTTTTTAAGGAAAACTACCGAATGGTAATGTTGGTGAAAGAAAAGTTACAACGCGATTCTGTAGATCAATACAAGATAGAAGAACGTTCTATTGTGGCTAAAAGAATTTTGAGTTCTGGTAATAGGATTAAGAGGTTGATTTCTATCAGTAAAACGGATTATATATCGACAGATGAAAATATAGCTACTTTGGCGCATCACATCCATGACCTGACAGGAGATATAGATTTTAAAAAGTGTAAATCGATGGGCGATGTCCTAGCTTTGGCGCTCGATTTTGTAAAAAGAAATTATCAGGATGTAAGTATGAAGCAAATTATAGAAAACAAGATTAAAATTTAAATCAAAAAGCAACGATCAGTTATTATGTTACTGCTCGTTGCTTTTTAGATCACTGTCTTAATTCTTTTCTTCCTTGTTGAAATAAAGAAGGTAATAGTACATTTGTCGTTCTTCGTCCCAACCTTTTTCTACGAATTTTTCTGCAGATTCAGGGTTGATGAAGTCTAGTTTAATCGTGATATTGGTATCCAGATTAATGACGTTTTTCATTTTCTTTCGGGCATCAGAAACCGCTTTGTTGGCAATATCGAAATTAGATACATCCTCGATACTGTATTTAGGGCCTTTTTCTACCTTGTAGTGTTTGAATTCTGGGATCAGCTCAGGGTTTTCCATGACCTCATTTAAAAATTCGGACTCTTCAAAGGTGTCATTTTTGGCAAAGTGATTCACTGCCCTGTTCATGAACAACACTTCTTGTTGTTTGTCCTCGGCAGGTAATACCACGTCTTTGGCAAAATTCTGACACATTTTTAGATAATTTTTTGTTTTAAAATTATCATCGGCCAAAGGTTCTGCGCCCAAGAAGTTTTCCAACCAATATTTGGCATCGTATCGGTTACTGTCAACCGAGAGTATTTTATAGCCCTCCTCTTTATCGGTGTTAAAGATAAGACAGCCCTTGTCCAATTTATTAATATTAATTCCCTGTTGTACTAAAATGTCGAGGCTATTTCCTTTTTCTTGGAATTGAAGGAAGTCGTGTTTAAGCTCGCTTTTAAATACACCAACGGCATTTACCTTTACATTGTCTAGCATCAGGTCTGTAAGGTAGGCAATATACACTTCGCCACTTTTAATGTGTGGGTGATTGGACTGATCAAAAAGCAGGTTTGCTATTTTCTTTGAATTCTCGTGTAAGGAGTTTGGGTTTTCAAAAATAGCCGTAGCTATTTTATACATTTCATTAAATGTTACATCAACCTCATTGTCAAATTTAAAATAGTTTTCTTCTTTTTCCCTGAAAGGTTTAAAAAAGTATTCCTTTAAAAGACCAGTAGTTTCATCGTTTAAGGAAAATGGTTCTTCGGAAAGAAAAACACCTTCACCCTTATTTTTATTCCCCACCCTATGGAGGGAAATAGTTTCAATTTGAGTAGGATATAAATTGATCATTTTGGTATGTTAAATCGTTAACTGATAAGTGTGGACTGTAACCTTTGTAAAAACCGGTATATGTAGTCCCGAACAATTTTTAGGGTTCAAATTGGTTTAGTTCCAATTCTCGTCAAAACCCATGTCTTCGTAATTGTCTAGGGTATGATCTAAATCGAAGTCTGTTTCTTCTGCTTTAAACGATTTTTCTGGAGGGAATTCTGGTACCTCTCCAAAACTGAAAAGTGTATTAGGGTATGAACGTCCATCTTCTTTTTCAGTAATATCTGCTAATTCGACAAAGAAGGTCCACATGCTTAAAAAGTCATAAACATAGATAAGTTTAGGGGTATTCTGCGTTAAAACATCTGTCAAAATAGTTTCGTTCATTAAACGCACATCGGTACCGCTCTCACTTAAGTCAAACAGCGCAATCTCCTCGTCCTGTACCCACTCCTCATCACAAGTGTAAAAAGAAGCCATTTCATTACCTAGAAATCCAAATGCTTGAGTGATAGCATTATGGAAGTCTTCCATGGTATTATGGTCCTCTATTTCAATATCTCTAAAGATATCTTCCTTGGCATCAAGGATAATCCTTATTTTATATATCATTCGATCCTTTATTTTGTGGTGCAAAGTTACAAAGTTTTCACGGTATTGGAAGAGTTTATAGCTTCCAATACCAAATAGAATTGAACACCAAAGAGAATGGCCGCTAGGACTAGGTGTAGTGCCTGTGTGCTAAATGGGAAATCAAAATAATACATACTCATACCCGTAATTATTTCGAGGAGTAACAAAATCAAAACCCAGTTAATCTTCTTGAAGTCGAGTTTATTTATATAAATTTTATAGGCTAAAAAGACATTGAGCAAAACGATCGCGATCGATAAGGATCGGTGAATATAAAATGAAATGGGGGGGTTGGCGAGCCATAGATGGCTGGCATCATCTCCTACTAATGCACTTTGTTCATCTATGAACTGCCTTACCTGTGTCCCAAAAACGACCTGGATCAGGGTTAGTGCCAGTGCGGTGATCAGTAAAAACCTTATAGGGGTATTTGTCCTGATTGTTTTTGCGGTTGGTTTGCTAATATAAATCACATAAAGGATAAGGGCCACAATGACCAAAGCCATGACCATGTGAACCGTGATTTTTGCCGGGGCTAAAACCGAAAATACGACTGTTGCTCCTAGCCAAGCTTGGAAGCCCATAGCAAATACAATGAGCCATGAAATAATAGTAATCGATTTTTGTTTCTTCCAAAACCCTAGTGCGGCGATAGCCATCACCAAGGTACCCAGACCGGCCAAGGCGCCAAAAAGTCTATTTATAAATTCGGTCCAAGTATGCAAGGGATTAAATACGGCATAGTCGTGTTTGGTATAGGGAGTCCAGTTGTCTGCCTCGTAACTGCTGCCGGTAATAAAATCTTTCCGTGCTACTTGTAACGATTCGTTTACGATAATTACCTGGCCTTTTTTAAAATCCCTGTTGGCATCCCATTGGAGTTCTGAAATATCAGTGGGAGGTATGTAATAGCCAAAACACTTGGGCCAATCAGGACATCCCATGCCACTGCCAGTCATTCTTACTACTGCTCCTGCTACAATGACCAAGTATACAAGGATCAAAGATATTTTAGCGATTTTTGTAAAATTTTTATGCATTTGTTTCAAGTAAAAAGATATTGCGAAATTACCATTCTTTTGTTGAATAATCTCTGTTGTCCAAGTCGAATTCTTTAGGTTTATAAAAAGGGCAAGACCGGAATACTGGCGACAAATACGAATGAAGATATTCGAATTACATATAACCTTAAAAAACAATAATCATTTATGTATAAAAACAAAAAGAGAAGGAAGGCCTTCTCTTTTTTTGATGGTACTTTCCAATCGGCATAGGTCGATTAGGGAGGTATCATGTTGATTGTTTTATTTGGACGAAAGCCCTAATTCTTTTCCTTTTTGTAACATAAAGAGGTGTGCTGCTTCATATTCGTTCGGAATGTCTCCTTCAAGAATTGCTTCCTTGATCGCATCTTTGATAATTCCGATTTCCTTGGAAGGCTTTAGGTTAAAAGTACTCATGATTTCCTCGCCACTCACAGGGGGTTGAAAATTTCTTACATGATCGCGTTCTTCTACCTCTTCTATTTTTTGGCGAACAATAAGGAAATTATTTTTATATTTTTTCTGCCTTTTTGGATTTTTTGTGGTGATATCGGCCTCGCATAAGGTCATTAGGTCCTCTACGTGATCTCCGGCATCAAAAACCAACCTTCTTACTGCAGAATCGGTAATGTATTTTTGGGATAGCACTATAGGTCTAGAGCTCATGAGTACCATTTTTTGGACAAATTTCATCTTGTCATTAAGCGGTAATCGCAAGCGTTTAAACAGTTTGTACACCATTTTGGCGCCTAAAAACTCATGTCCATGGAAGGTCCACCCTACCTTTTTGTCGAACCTTTTGGTCGGGGCTTTGCCAATATCGTGTAATAAGGCGGCCCATCGAAGCCATAGGTTATCGGTGTTTTCAGCAATATTATCGACGACTTCCAAAGTATGCCAAAAATTATCCTTGTGACTTTGACCTTCAATTTCTTCAATTCCTTCCAAAGCAACCAATTCGGGCATTATATAGGATAATAGCCCCGTAGTGTGAAGCAAAGAAAAACCAACAGATGGCTTTGGACTGGAAAGAATCTTATTTAATTCGTCAACAATACGTTCGTTGGAGATAATTTTTATCCTGTCCTTATTGTCGGCAATAGCCTGAAGGGAGCTTGGGTGAATGATAAAGTTTAACTGAGTAGCAAATCTTATTGCCCGCATCATTCTCAATGGATCATCAGAATAGGTGATGCCTGGCTCTAAGGGGGTGCGTATTATTTGCTTGGAAAGATCCGAAAGGCCATCGAATGGGTCTAGTAAAGTGCCGTAGTCGTTTTTGTTAAGGGAGATAGCCAATGCATTGATGGTAAAATCACGGCGTTTTTGGTCATCGTCCAAACTTCCGTTTTCAACGACAGGTTTTCTACTGTCACGGTGATAACTTTCTTTTCGTGCACCAACAAATTCAATTTCAATTTCATGGTACCTGACCATAGCGGTCCCAAAATTCTTAAAAACCGATACTTCGGAACTGCCAGGCAAATTTTTAGCCACTTTTTTAGCCAGTTCTATACCGCTGCCGATAGCAACAATATCGATATCTTTGGGCGTGCCTCTTTGTAATAAATAATCCCGGACAAAACCTCCAATCACATAAGCATCTACAGAGAGTTCTTGGGCTGCTTTGGAGATAATATCGAAAATGGGGTTCTTTAAGGCTTCTATATGGTTTGTCTGCATCATTCTTATTCTCGGATCACTTTAACGGTTCCATCATTTTTGAGTAAAATAATAGAAGAGGGAGCGCTTTTTTCTTTATCGCGATCCAAATTTACTATATAGTCTACACCTTTTAAAATCTCAGTGGATATTTCTTTATAACTAGTAGGGGTCGGAGCACCGGCCAGATTGGCAGAAGTCGATACAATTGGCTTCTTGAATTTCTGAATCAGCTGCTGGCAAAATTTATCCGTAGCCACTCTAATAGCTAAGGTATTATCTGCCGCAATCAGATTCTTTGCCACCCCTTTTGGCGACTCGTAGACAATTGTAGTAGGTTTGGAGGCAAGATCGATAATGTCGAAGGCTAAGTCCGGAACCTTGGCTACATGTTGTTCTAACATAAAATCATTGGCTACCAAACATATCATGGTTTTGGTGTTGGCGCGTTGCTTTAAAGCGTATATTTTCTCTACAGCAGCCTCATTGGTAGCATCACATCCTATGCCCCAAACAGTATCCGTAGGGTATAAAATTAGTCCACCGTTAGACAGTGTTTCCAAACATTGGTTCACTTCGTTGCGAATATCATCCATAATCAGTTCTGTTTTTTATTTCTTAAAAGCCGTAATTCGTTATATCTAGCATATACCCCAAGGGCATTTAGGTAGCAAATTATAATTCCTTTTTTCCCGTCTAGAATACCCAGTCTAAGGATATAATGGTTTAAAAACTTATAGATGGGGCGGAATACAAAATGATAGATGTTGGGGTCGTAATTTTTTGCCAACTCCTCCTGAGCCTTCATTTGGCCGTATTTTATCATTTTACCTTTATAGTCCTCATAATCCTTATATGAATAATGGATCAATTTGTGCTTTAGAGTGTCAGATTTTCCATCTACCACTAAAGTTTCGTGTACTATTCTTTCTTGGGTAAAATGTACCTTACTTTTCTTAAATAGTCTATAGTTTTTATCACTTTGCCAGCCGCTAAACCTTAAGATTTTGTCTTTGAACATAAAGGTCCTGTAAAAATAATACGCATCGGCCGTTGGCAGGTCCGAGTTGACGGTCTGTAATATTTCGTTCCTCAAGTGATCGGTCACACGTTCGTCCGCATCCAAAAAAAGCACCCAATCATGGGAAGCTTGGTTCATGGCAAAAGATTTTTGGTCGGTATAATTAACAAAGGGGCGTAGGATTAACTTAACGTTGGGGAGTTGTTTTATTTTTTCGATGGTCCCATCGGTGCTAATAGAATCTACTACAACAATCTCATCCACAAATTTTAAATTCTCCAAAACGGCATTGATGTGGATATCCTCGTTATAAGTGATCATAACCGCGGAAATCTTATTTGTTTTTTTACCCTTAAATATGTTTTGAACGGGTTTTCCAAATTTAGAGTTTATTTTCAGTCTCCTTAAAAGGGATAATTTTCTTTTTTCGGGGACTCCTTTGGTCTCAATATAATTTTGAACAGCAGCTACCATTCTTTGGGCAGATTTCCCGTCTTGATATGGATGGAACTGTTCATTGATATATGCTCTTTCTGGCGCAAAGGGATCCTGTTCCAAGTTTTTAATAACCTTATCTGTAAGTCCGTTGTAATTATTGGCGTTGTCCCATAGATTTAAATCTGAAATGTTCTTAAAGGAAATGACAGGTTTGTTTAAAAGGATAAATTCATAGATAACGGATGAGGTGTCGCTGATCAGGATATCGGCCTGTAGTAGGTATTTTATAATGTTCTTATCCGTTCTATAAAGGATGTTTGGAATGTTTTCTGCCAGTTTTTTGTATTCCTTAATCCATTTTGGGTTCATAAGGTCGTGAAACTTTATGCACACTACGTATCCGGTTGTTTCCGCTAAGTCTTGTATTTCCTTGATCAAATAGGGGGCTGAGGTTAGACTAGGGGAAAAAGTTGGTGCGTATAATATTATTTTATCCGTATTGTATTGTTCCAATAAGGATGTTTTTTCAACATCGTATTTGGATTTTTCGGTACTGTATACATCTAGTTTTGGCCATCCTGTTTCGATGACCTCAAAATCGCGATGTATATTTTTTAATTGATTAAATTTTTCGGTGAAATAAGGGCCTTGAGTCAAATAGAGATCAAAGTAATGTCGAATCCTAAAATGTCCTTTTTTTTCGCCTGCCAAGCCGTGAAATACCTGTACTTTCAGGCCCCTTAAGTAATGAGGCACCTCATTTCCTGGAACAAAAATAGCATCGCTCTCAAAACATTGGAGGTCTAGCATACTTACTGTATAGGGTTCTTCCTTAAACGGAAAATCGTTTAATAGTTTATCCGATATATACCAGAGGTAAGAATGGTTTTGTTGCTGTAAGATATTGCGGATGGGTGATAGAATCCCAAAGGCATAGGCGTTTTGACAAAATAGGATTACCCTCATTTTTTAAACATCTTATTGGCATTGTCCAAATCTTCCTTAAAATCTACTTCCATGCAGTCGTACTTTGAAATATCTACGGCGGCAATCTTTACTCCGTTCTTTGCTATGCAAAGTTCAAGGCCTCTTTCAAAATAATCTTGGTCGTCGCATTCTTCAAGACTTTTTATGAAATATTCCATATCCTTAGCGGCTATAAAATTGATCCCTACGGCTTCGCCAAGGCCATTTTTGACCGTTTTGGACAATTGGTCAATATATTGGTCTTTTAGGGTGTATTTTACTTCCTCTTCCGCAACTTTGCTGGTGTTTACCGCAACAAAAGATTGGTTTTGGTCTATGTAAGGTTGGAGGACCGATAGGAGCTTAGCATCAAATACAACATCCCCGTTTAACCAAAGTACGGAGGTGCTTCGGTTTTTTTTCAACGCCTTCAATAGGCTTTTGGAAGTATTGGTCTGGTCAAAAAATGGATTATAGACGAAGGTGAGCTCGGGAAAACTTTCCATGATCAGGTTTTTTTTAAACCCGACCACCACATATATATCGTCTATATTGAATGCTTGATTAAGGTTGGAAACTTGCATTTCCATGATGGTTTTACCGTTTTTTAGGGGTGTCAGTGGTTTTGGAAATGGGTTTCCAAGTCTTGATCCAATGCCCGCAGCTAAAATTATGATTTTCATATTTTATTAATTGATTATATGGACAGTATTCAACTGTTCCAATTGTATGTTCTTGACCTTATAATAGCTATAACGGCCAAGTTGATTACCGATTTATATTGTTGCCATTCTCTGAAAAAAGCCGATTTTTTGAAGGCAAAAATTAAATAATATCATTTCCACAGCTGTCCTTTTTAAACAGAGAAGATGGCATTGCCACGGTTTGGACAAGTTTACCAGCCAACTACTACTTTTGCAAAGTTAAAAGGGATTGTCAAAACCCAATGTTTTGTCCAAGGAATGTTTATGAAATTTTTTACCACTAGCGAATCCATCGATTAAGGCGTGGGCAAAGATATGTAATTAAAGGAATATATAGTTTAGAGGGTAAGGATGCATGTGGTCTTGATGCTATTGGTAAGACCCTATAAAGGGAAGTCCTTAGGGTGGTCAAAGCAATTTGCCCTAACTATAGGGAGTGGACAGCAGCGTCTTGCCTTTGGGAATAGGGATAATTAAAACTATTTAGAATCGTACCCTTATAGAAGTACCCCTAGGTTGTGTTTTTTATATTTGGAATAAGGTATTAGTCAATTGTTAAATATGATTTATCAGGAATTCGGAGTTTACATCAAGAATATAATAATGTAATAAAAGCGATTACCTAATGGATAGGGAATACGCATGTTGTCGTTTTTTCCATAGGCGTTTAAGCTCCATATATCTTTCACATTCACCAAGGGCGTTTAAATAACATACGATGATCCCCTTTTTGCCATCGAGAAAACCTAATCTAATAATGTAATTGTGGAAGAATTTCCACATAGGTTTGATGGTTAAGGGGAAATAGCTGAATTTTTTCTCTTTATGAAAGGCTTCTTTAGCTTTTAGGCGGCCATATTTTACCATTTTCATTTTGTAGTCAGCGTAGTCTTTATAGCAGTAATGCATTAAATGTTCTCTTAAAACACCCGAGGACCCGTTTACCACGAGCGTTTCATGTACTATTTTTTTATCGCAAAATTGTACCTCACTCTTTCTAAAGAGTCTATAGTTTTTATCGGTTTGCCAGCCACTAAAATACAAACGACGGTTTTGAAACATAAATTTTCTGTAGCACCAATAAGCACTATGTTCGGCATCTCTTGTCGCTTTGGTTTTAATCTCTTCCTTTAACTGATCCGTTATTACTTCATCGGCATCCAAAAATACAATCCAGTCATTGGTGGCTTGTTTTAAAGCAAAAGATTTTTGATCCGTATAGTTTACAAAGGGGTTTTGAATAACCTTGACTCTAGGGTGATCTAAAAGATACTGGTAGGTGCCATCTGTGCTAAAAGAATCTACCACGATAATTTCATCGGCAAAGGAAACGGAATCAAGACATTTTTCAATGTATCCCATTTCGTTATAGGTGATGATCAAGGCGGAAATTCTTTCTGTATTATCTAGCATGACATTAATTATGGTACTACTGCTTAGATAGGGTAAGACGAAATAGTTGCGTAAAAATGGTAGAAATTTATTTTCAGCTTTCTTTTCAATATGCGAAAATCTAATAAAGAAAGTATTAGTTGTAATAATAATATTTCTTATAGTATTAGAAATCAGTGCTGTATATTATGAGTATTGAGGAAATAAATGCTTTCTTATCTGGTAGGGGGCAAATCACTAAAAGAGTATTTGCTTATAGATTTAAGGTGTTTTTTTTCCTTGAACGAAATAAAAAAGGAATGGATTACTAGAGAATGAATACTATAAATAGCTGGTAATAAAAGGGACTCAAAGAGAAAGATAAGGTTCTTTTTCTAGTGCTAAGGTTCTAAATAGGGGAGGTCCGGCTTTTGTTCGGAAGTTCTGATTTTTGCCTTAGGAAACGCATAACCAGAATGTTTTACTAATTCTGTATTCCACCTTAAAGAATACGAAATGATCACTGTAGAAGGGTTTGTTACAGGCGGTTCTTTGGTGTTCTTATTGCTCTAAGAATGACTTGGTTGTTGGGGATGTTCTTTTTTAGTAGTTTACAGCGCAAAGTGCTATAAAGAACATCCCCATTATTTTTTGTACAACCAGTATTTTATGACGCTAGGTAACCCTTAAACGGCAACGTTGTATTCTCTTAGTGCGTCGTTTAAAGACGTTTTCTTATCTGTACTTTCTTTTCTAGTACCGATAATCAATGCACAAGGAACCTGAAATTCACCAGCAGGGAATTTTTTGGTGTAACTTCCTGGGATTACGACAGATCTTGCCGGTACCACCCCTTTTCTTTCGACAGGAGTATCTCCGGTTACATCAATAATTTTAGTAGAGGCTGTTAATACCACATTGGCACCTAATACAGCTTCTTTTTCTACACGTACTCCTTCTACAACAATACACCTAGAACCGATAAAGGCGTTGTCTTCGATGATAACAGGCGCTGCTTGTAGGGGCTCTAATACACCACCAATACCAACACCACCGCTCAAGTGAACGTTTTTTCCAATTTGGGCACAACTACCAACAGTAGCCCATGTATCTACCATAGTACCTTCATCTACGTAAGCACCGATATTTACATAACTAGGCATTAATATAGTTCCTGGAGAAATATAAGCACCATGTCTGGCAACGGCATTTGGCACTACTCGGATTCCTTTTTCCGCATAGCCTCTTTTTAAAGGCATTTTATCGTGGTATTCAAAGATACCAGCTTCCAAGGTTTCCATTTTTTGGATAGGGAAATAAAGAACTACGGCTTTTTTTACCCATTCGTTTATTTGCCATCCATCTTCTGTAGGTTCGGCACAACGCAATTTACCATTATCAATAAGATCTATAATTTGGCGTATTGCTGATTGTGTATCGCTGTCTTTTAGAAGTTCTCGGTTTTCCCAAGCAGCTTCTATTGTTTTTCTTAATTCCATCATCTTTTAGCTACAAATTTTAGCAAATATAAGGGCTTGCCCGTAATAAACCTTTCCTTTTTACACTTATAACAATTTATCGTTTATTTTTGCAAAAAAAAATATTTTGGGAAGGATTGTTGCATTGGATTATGGGAAAGTAAGAACAGGGATTGCGGTTACGGACGAGTTACAGCTAATTGCTTCCGGACTTACTACCGTGGCTACAAAAGACTTGCTTAATTTTCTTAGGACCTATGTCGAAAAAGAAAATGTCGAGAAATTTGTGGTCGGCGAGCCCAAGCAAATGAATAATGAGCCCTCTGAAAGCGAAGCGCTGATAACTCCATTTTTACGGACCCTACATGGCGTTTTTCCTAAAATTCCCGTAGAACGACAAGATGAGCGTTTTACTTCTAAAATGGCCTTCCAAACTATGATAGATAGTGGCCTAAAGAAACAACAACGAAAAAACAAGGCTTTGGTAGATGAGATTAGCGCTACCATTATCCTTCAAGCATATTTAAATAGATATTAAGCATGATATTACCCATTGTAGCTTACGGGGATCCCGTACTTAGAAAAGTAGCAGTAGATATTGATAAGGAGTATCCAGCATTCAATACATTATTGGAAAATATGTGGGAAACCATGTATAATGCCAGTGGTGTTGGTTTGGCTGCACCACAGATAGGACTTCCAATCCGTTTGTTTTTGGTAGATACTACCCCCTTTTCTGATGATGAGGACCTTACGGAAGAAGAACAAAAAGCCTTAAATGGATTTAAAAAAGTGTTTATCAACGCCTATATAGAAGAAGAAACAGGCGAGGAGTGGGGCTTTAACGAAGGTTGTTTAAGTATTCCTGATATTCGGGAAGATGTTTTTCGTAAAGAAACCATTACTATCTCTTACATGGACGAGGAGTTCAATTCCCATAAGGAAACCTATAGTGGCCTTTTGGCAAGGGTTATTCAGCACGAATACGACCATATTGAAGGGATCTTGTTTACCGATAAATTGTCGTCTTTAAAAAAGCGACTGATTAAGAGTAGGCTGGCCAATATTTCCAAAGGAAAAATAAGGGTCGATTATAGGATGCGTTTTCCAAATATGAAAAAAGCGCGTTAAAACAATTTCTTTTATAAACAAAAAGTGCAATATTTGCTTTTGAAATTTAAAATTACAGATGGGTTTAAACAAAATATTATCCGTAGCAGGAAAACCGGGACTTTATAAGTTATTATCGCAAACACGTTCAGGATTCGTAGCCGAATCATTGTTGGATGGGAAAAAAATCACCGTTAGTTTTAAAAACAACGTTAGTGTTTTATCCGAAATTGCCATTTATACTTTGGAGGAAGAAGTTCCTTTAAGAGAGGTTTTTGAGAAAATCAAGGAAAAAGAAGAGGGTGGTAAAACATCTATAGGTCATAAAGAAGATAAAATTAAATTGGAAGAATATCTTTTTGAGATACTTCCAAATTATGATGAAGATAGAGTATATGCCAGCGATATCAAAAAGATTATCCAATGGTATAATCTTTTACATGATCACGGTATTACTGATTTCTCAACAGAGGAAGCAGCAGAAGATACTGTTGCTGAAGAGAAGGAAGCTGAATAAGCGTCCGGATAAAAAAGTTGTAAATAAGGCCTTCGTTCTCGAAGGCTTTTTTTATGCCCAAAAGTGTGGTTGGTACAAGGGTCAATGACTGCCGGAAATTCCTTTGCGTTAGGGATCGCAGCGGCATCCCCGCAGCAAGGTAAGGGATAAAGCGAAGAGCCCGCCCGACGTAGGAGGGAACGCCCAAATTATTCCTTTGAAAATTCTACAACAAATACGGCAGTGATCGGCATTGGGCAATAGTGGTAATTCCTTGAGGGGTGTTTTATGCAATAGGGCAAAAAAAAAGCAACAACCTTTTTTGTGAATAAGGTTGTTGCTTTCTAAGTGTAAATGCTATCGGTTTATTTTTTCCAATCGATACGTTTGGAAGGATAGTATTTTACGTTCATTTTATCTAAATAAGGAGTTTGCTTGGCCAGTCTTTCTTTGTAGCTGTCCCAATTTCTATTTTCCTCAGTACTCCAGCCTAATTCGGCATAACCGATCATTCTAGGGAAGGCCAAATATTCTAACTCTTCCATATTGCTAATAGTTTCTGACCAAAGTGGTGCTTCAAGGCCAAGGATGTTTTCTTTGTTAATACCTTTTACATATTTTTCTGGTGTCCAAATGTAGGCAGTATCCACAGGGATAAGTCCAGCCCAACCTAAGCCATGCTTGGAGTCTTCGTCATATTTCATATCCAAATAAGCTTTTTTACCAGGAGATAAAATAATCTTTAATCCTTTTTCAACACCTGCAAGGGCATTTTTTTCATTGCTCCAAAACTGTGCAATTGTTGACGGATTAACATCGGCATGTACGATTTCGTCCCAACCGATCATTTGTTTGCCATACTTTGATACAATCTTATCTACGCGGGCAATAAAATAGTTGAAATCTTTTTTCTTGGTAACATGACTTTCGTCTCCACCGATATGGATATACGGTCCAGGAGTCATTTCGGAAATTTCACGGATTACATCATCAATAAAATCGTATACGCTTTCCTTGCGGGTATCAAAGGTGCTAAAGCCAACATCTATACCGGTATAAGGCTCTACTTTTTTTCCGTTACCATTAAGGAACGGGTACGCTAAACTTGCTGCATTGGTATGCCCAGGCATATCTATTTCTGGAATAATCGTAATGTGGTGTTTGGCAGCATAGGCTACAAGATCTTTATATTCCTCTTGGGTATAAAATCCGCCTTCGCCACCACCAACTTCTGAACGGCCACCAACTTCGGTAAGTTTGGGCCATGATTTTATTTCAATTCTCCAGCCTTGGTCGTCTGAAAGGTGTAGGTGAAGAATATTAACTTTATAATAAGCTAAGATGTCTATGTACTTTTTAACGTCAGACACGCTAAAGAAATGCCTAGATACATCTAACATTGAACCTCTGAACCCAAAATTTGGCGTATCGGAAACCTGTCCAGTTGGGATCAGCCACATTTTGGTCTTGGCCAAAGTGTCGTTACTAGTTTGTGGGATTATCTGTCTAATAGTCTGTACGCCCCAAAATGCGCCTTGGGCAGACTTAGCATTGATGATAATAGAATCTTGGGTAATGTTAAGCTGGTAGGCTTCCGGGGTCGTAAATGCTACGTCATCGGCTTGGTTAATGTATATGACACGGCCAACATCTGCCTTTTCAGTATTGTTTACCGGAAGGTTTAAGGTCGTTTGCCATTTTATTTTTTCAGATAAAAATTCGCCTACTTCAGGAAATCCTGTTGCCGTGGTAGAGGTGAAAATATGGGTGTTTTCATCCAGTCCAAAGGCGCTGTTTGTCGCGATTACCTTTGAAGGCATAGGAATTAATGCTTCCGTGGCAAGATCAGTTTTAGGAAAATTAATAGGTTTTTCTTGTTCCTGACATGATGTCAAGGCGAAAATAGAGACTAGTAAGCCTAGTCCGCTCAAAAAGGTTGTTTTTCTCATTAGATACTATTTATATATAAGGGTGTTTAATTCATTAAAGGATTGATGACGGAAAACCACAGGGAATACCCCAAATCGTTCATGTGGAGACCGTCTTTCAGAAAGATATCTTTTCTTAGCTTTTTTCCATCCACCATAGGCGACCACACATCGGCATAAAAAACCTTAGGGTCATTCGTGCAAAGCTTCTCGATCTTTTTGTTCAGTCTTAGGTATTTTTTTCTCAAATGCCAACGGGCTATACTGGGTTTTGTAGAGATTAGTACGATTTGGATATCTTTATTTTCTTCTTTTAATTTTTGTATAATTTGCCGTGTCGTGGTCATGATTTTTTTTATCGATACGCCACGGGCAATGTCATTGTCCCCTTCGTAGATAAATACTTTCTTTGGGTTGTATCGAAGAATAAGCTCATGGTGATATCCCAATAAATCGAGCGATTCCGAGCCGCCAAATCCTGAATTTATAATTTGATGGTTTGGAAACATACTTTCTAGGTTTTTCCAGGTCCGGATACTAGAACTTCCGGTAAACACCACTGTTTCTTTAGAAGAATCCCATAGCGTATCGTATTTTTGCTGTATTGCTAATACTTCATTCCTAAAATCAATATTTTGTTGGGTATAACCAATAAATGCTGATAGAAAGAGGGATAAATAAAGAATTTTGCTCACTTTTTTCAATTAAGGGATGAATATAATTCATTTTAAGCAGTCGACAAATTATTTTGTTCTAAGTCTTTTTATAAGGGTTTCCTTCTTATAACGCCTTGGGCTGTATGAATGCTCTTACCAGTAAGGCAAGCTTGGTTTTGATACACTTTAATTCTTTTTGATTTTTTATATGTCCGACAGACGGTTGGGGGAAAGGTGAAGTAATCAGGAATATAATTCCGTAACAAAAGAAACAATAATACGTTCTAAGCCCTAGCCTAAGCATGTTAGTACTAATTAAAATTCTTCTTATCCATATTTCTTCCAGTTTAAACATATAAGCATTTTAAAAATTGCCAATTATCCTTCAAAGGAACGATTTGGTCTTTGTATTTTTGTGAAAATTTTTCATCATGAACAATAGAGAGGCCCAATTAAAAGCATTTGATCGTTTATTGACTATAATGGACGAGTTGCGTGCGCAATGTCCTTGGGACAAAAAGCAAACCATGCAATCGTTACGTCATTTGACCATAGAAGAAACGTATGAGTTGGGCGATGCCATCCTGGACAATGATTTGGAAGAAGTTAAAAAGGAGCTGGGCGATGTCTTATTACATATTGTTTTTTATGCTAAAATAGGAAGTGAAACCAACGATTTTGATATTGCCGATGTCGCTAATGATATTTGTGAAAAGCTCATTAGTAGACACCCTCATATTTATGGTGATGTAAAGGTAAAGGATGAAGAGGAAGTAAAACAAAATTGGGAACGGTTAAAGTTAAAGGAAGGGAAAAAAAGTGTTTTAGAAGGGGTGCCTAAAGGGCTTCCGGCCCTAGTAAAGGCCAGTCGCATACAAGATAAGGTGGCCGGCGTAGGCTTCGATTGGGAAAAACCAGAACAAGTATGGGAAAAGGTCCAGGAAGAATTAGAAGAACTTCAGGAAGAAGTGAAGGATGGAAATACCGATGCCATGGAGGCCGAGTTTGGAGATGTTTTGTTTTCAATGGTCAATTATGCCCGTTTTTTGAATATTAACCCCGAAGATGCTTTGGAGCGCACGAATAAAAAATTCATTCATCGCTTTCAATATTTGGAATCTAAAGCCAAAGAGAAGGGCAAGGCCTTAAAAGATATGACCCTGTCAGAAATGGATGTTTTTTGGGAAGAGGCCAAAACCTTATAATTCCCTGGTTGTTGGCATTACCTATTTCAAAAAAGGAGTAGCTATAGGCAGCTTGTGGTAAGATGGTTAATTAACGGCTATTTAACCAAAAAAGTGCAGCATATAAGGCGGGTAAAAACATATCTTTGCCACCTCAAATAATTGAATTTTGTTAGAAAAATACACCAAAGAGTTTCGATATAATCTAATCCTATCCTTTCCTGTGATTCTAGGAATGTTGGGGCATTCCTTTGTGGCCTTTGCGGACAATATTATGGTAGGGCAATTGGGAACGGCTGAATTAGCAGCTGTGTCCTTAGGCAATAGTTTTGTTTTTATAGCCATGTCATTAGGGATCGGGTTTTCTACGGCAATAACCCCACTTGTGGCCGAGGCCGATGGTGCCGGGAATATGCCCAATGCCAAAAGTGCCTTAAAACACGGCTTGGTATTATGTACTGTATTGGGCCTTGCGCTTTTCGGAATTATTATGATCGGGAAGCCCTTGATGTATATGATGAAACAACCGCCAGAAGTGGTTGCCCTTGCGATGCCTTATTTAAATTTGGTCGCTTTCTCCTTAGTTCCATTGATTATATTTCAGGCCTTTAAACAATTTTCAGAAGGGCTGTCCCAAACCAAATACCCCATGTATGCCAATATAATTGCCAATGTGGTGAATATAGTGCTCAATTACTTGTTTATTTTTGGCTCCTTTGGTTTTCCAAAAATGGGCATCATAGGCGCGGCCATAGGTACTTTGGTATCCAGGGTTGTAATGGTGATTTTGCTTTGGTATCTTTTAAAGAACAAAAAGAAATTCCACGATTATGTAACGGGGTTTAATTTTAAATCCTTGGAGAAAAAGATGATGACAAAAATCATCAATCTAGGTTTTCCATCGGCCTTACAAATGTTTTTCGAGGTCGCTATTTTTACCTCGGCAGTATGGATAAGCGGGGTGTTGGGTAAAAACTCCCAAGCAGCAAATCAAATAGCCCTAAATTTAAGTAGTATGACTTTTATGGTAGGAATGGGGCTTGGAGTAGCGGCAATGATTAGAGTAGGAAACCAGAAGGGATTAAACAATTTTAAAGAGCTCAGACGGATAGCCAAGTCTATTTTCTTACTTACCTTATTCTTGGAAATACTTTTTGCTACTTTGTTTATCCTTTTCAAAAACTGGTTGCCAAGTATTTATTTAGATGTAAATGAGGCGGCCAATATGGCCGATAATATGGAAGTTATTAGTATTGCGGCGCAATTGTTATTGGTAGCTGCGGTCTTTCAGATTTCAGATGGGGTACAAGTGGTAGTACTGGGGGCTTTACGTGGACTCCAGGATGTTAAAATACCTACTTTGTTGACTTTTATAGCGTATTGGTTGATAGGTTTTCCTATTAGTTTTTATTTGGGTATATATACCTCCTTGGGAAGTATTGGGATATGGATAGGCTTGTTGGCAGGGCTTACCGCCTCGGCGATATTGTTGTATATTAGGTTTAATTATTTGACCAATAAATTGATTAGGTCATCAACTATTCAAGCAACAACAGCATAATTGTAGAACTGATTAGAGGCTTCGCTCAATACTTTAAAGGCGAAGTTATTTTTATTATAAAAAAGTGATATATATGGAATTTCCGAAATTTTTATTAGGTGACAATACTGATTATCCAACAGCTATTTTTGTTGTGCATACAGAGTATCCAAGGTTTATAATAAACCTAGAAGATGATGAGGTGGAGTGGCTAGAAGATTTTTCTCAAGAGGATGAAAAAGAGCTGGAGTCAGAAGCCGAAAACCTTATTGAGCAAGCAGTAGCATTTTATGATAGGGAAATTTCCCGTTATGACGATTAAGTGTTATGTTGGAAGAATTAGTAAAGTACGACAAAGAGTTATTTCTTTTTTTAAATAATTTAGGAACGTCCCATTGGGATGGTTTTTGGATGTTTATGACCAACAAGTTTAGTGCTATTCCCTTATATGTTTTGCTGGCCTTTCTTGTGTATAGGAGCTATGGCCTAAAGAGATTAGGAGTTGTGATGGTGACCATAGCTTTGTTGATTTTGGTGACCGATCAGTGTGCTAACTTATTTAAGTATGGGGTACAGCGATTACGACCCTGCCACGATATGGAATTAAGTGGATTAATGAGATTGGTAAAGAAAAGCTGCGGAGGACAATTTGGGTACTTTTCTGCCCATGCGGCAAATTCTTTTGCCGTTGCTTTTTTCTTTACAGCTTTATTAAAGGCTAAATACCGCTATATAGGGGTGTTCTTACTATTGTGGGCCCTTATTGTTGGGTATAGTAGGATATATATAGGAGTTCATTTTCCATTAGATGTACTCACCGGTACCCTAATCGGACTTTTCTTAAGTTGGTTGTTTTATAATTTGTATTTGAAGGCACTGCCAGTTTTTAAATTATAAAACAACCCAAATTAAGATGCTAGGCCCAGAGACTTTATTGTTGCTCTGGGCTTTTTATTTTAAAGATACTTTGATTTAAAGGACGTAGGAATATCATGAAAAAGATAATTCCAAAAGCCAGTTCGTACACTTCCCATGTTCTGTCTGCCGGATTTAAGGCCACTAAAACAGTTGTTAAAAGAAAGGCGATGGTATGGTGCCATTTTACAACCGGTACGGCAAAATTGTCGGCCAGATTCTTAAGCCAATTTAATTTCCTATAAAGGATAGGAGTTACGATAAGGTAAAGGAACATAACGGCAAATAATAGCTGACTGAAAATTATTTTGTTGATTTTCTTTTCGCCAACTACCAAGTTGTGCAGGTTGGTTTCTCCTTGCGCATTATTTTCTATAAAGAATTCTCCGGACTCAATGCCAAAAATTCGCTGGCCCCATGAAATTTCTTCCCCAGCAGCAAAAAAGAACAAAATGACAAATATAAAAGTACCTATTTTCCACAGGACCTTTTTGTGATTCCAAAATCTTTTTAAGCGATAAAGGGACAGTACGGAAATACATAACAACAGAATGGCGGTTCCCCATTCTACCGGACCATCTTCTTGGGCGTATTTGGTATCAAAAATCATCTCATTGGTCAAGCCAAGTAAAAGGCCTATCAGGGCTAATAAAGCTAATAAGCCGTAGGCAGTTTTTTCAAATTTTGTCAGGTTTCGAATCATTGTTTTTTAACTAAATATAAATTACTTACTAAGCGGTTTTTATGTCCTTTAGCGCCTGGACTGGCGTTGTTGTTAAAATCGTAAACGGTTTTTAATTCATAGCTGAATGTAGTATCAAAGATACGTTTAAAATCAGATTCATCGACAGGGGAAACCAAGACATAAAATTGACCAGTGTCCGGAATGGTTAACTGTTCCTCGTTGTTAAGGAGGGGAATAGCACTGCCGTATTCCCACAATAACTCAGGGGCAATTTCGCCATAGACATATATTTCCATGTCTTCTGTGGCAATAGTAGATCTAAGGTCCGATATATTATGATAGGCGGGGTTTTTTTGCAATGCCCCTGCAATGGGTAGTGCGAACACCTTAATGACAGCAATAAAGGTTATGGTATATAGGAACGCTTTAAATAAGTCTTTATTCTTGAGTTGGATAAAAATTAAAATACCTATGGCAAATAAGGCGGTAGAGGAGAGGACGTAAAATATCCAAAAATCGCCTAAATTATCGTGTAGGAAAAAATAGGCTACAAAAGGAAAAACAAGACCCAATACCCCTATTAAACCAAAATGGAAATAAACAGGGATCTTTTCCCTTGCCGTAAGCCTGTTTTTGAAGCTACGAATCAAATAGTCTATATAAAAACCGGTATTTAATGCTAATGGAATTAATACCGGAACCAAGTAACGCGCTTTTTTTTCGGGAATAATAGATAGTAGTACCAAGGAAAATACGGTCCATAAGAACGTTAATTGGTAGACTTTTTTATGGCTCACCTTGTTTTTTAAGTAAGGGTACAGCAAGCCGACAAATGCCGGAATTGTCCACAGGCCACTTTGTACAAAAAAGCTCCAATAATAATAAAACGGACGAACATTGTAACTGGTCCAATTAGCAGTTTCTTTTTCCGCAATAGCAAGAAAGGCATGAGGGTCGGCCAAACGCACGTATACAAACCACCATAGGCCAACCATAGCGGCAACAGTTACAAGCGCCATTAGGTGCAAGTAGTTGTTTCGGATTTTAAATCCCTTGAATTTATAAACGAAAGCATATGCCAATAAAAAGGGTAGTAGCAAGCCGTAAAAAGATATTGGCCCTTTACTCATAAAAGATAGGCCTATAAAAAAGGCGGCCAAAAGCGCATTCTTCCACTGAAGGCTATGCTGTCCAAAAAAGTCATATAAAAAATAAATTGCGGCTAACATAAAGCCGTGGGTATATATGTCCCATGGCGCTTCGATAGTAATGGCAATCACATAAAATGAGCTTAACAGGATAAGGGCATTTATAAGGGCTTGCTTTTTGTTCTTTAGTAAGTTTAAGGAGAACAAATACGCAATATACCCCAATGCAATAGCCATTAGCATAGTAGGTAGGCGTAGGCCTACAATATTGTCCAATCCAAAAATAAAACCAAAAATGGCAGTGATCCAGCTTGGTAAGGGTGGTTTTTCATACCTTGGAAGTTCGTTCATGGTGGTTAACAACCAACGGCCGTCAGTGACCATTTCCCGAGCCGTTATAAAGTTTCTGGCTTCCATAATGGTTACCGGAATAACGTCCAAATTGAACAGAAAAATTGAAATTCCAACTAGTAAAATTACTAATTTGGGATTATTTTCCAACCACTTCATACGACCTGATTTTTTAGAATAAATAAATTTCTGATATAAACTACCAGCCCTAGACTATGTCCAAGAAAAAGCACTGGGTCTTTCCTGAAAATTGCGTAGGTAAGTATAAGGGAAGCTCCTATGAGGCTCAAGAGCCAAAAACCAAAGGGTAGACTGGAAATTTTCTTTTTTTCAGAATACAACCATTGATAGACGAAACGCAAAGTAAAAATAATTTGAGCGATACTTCCCAAAGCCAGTAACCATAAAGGAATGGCATCGTTATTAAAAATAGCTTCTATATCGTAGGCATTGTTATTATACCCGTACATAATAACTAGGACAGGGAAAATCCACAAAAAAATGCGAATAGGCTTGGGGAATTTCTCCCATTCTCCCTGCAGTTGAATATTGCGGATATAAATAAAATAAGTCAAGGCCTGACCTAGCATAATGGCAAAATCGTCCCGTAGCCATCCGTAGACAAACAATAAAAAAGAGGCGAATAAACTAAGCTGCCAAAACAACCTTGGAGTGAGTACTTTCTTGTTTTTTTCTGATAAGATCCATTGAACCAACATACGGCTTGAAAAAAGAATCTGGGCTAAAAAACCTATGGAATAAATAATCCAATCTGCCATTTATCCTATTTTCTCTACTTCGTAATTAATATACTTCTTCTTCATCCACAAATAAGCAAAACAGTCCATCAATGGACCTAGTAGCCTATTCCATAAGCCAAATTTTGCCTGTCCGGCCATCCGCGGAAAATGACGGATAGGTATTTGTATCACACTGCCGTTCTGGAGAAGGATCATTGCTGGTAAAAACCGATGCAATCCCTTAAACATGGGGATTCTTTTGGCATAGTCGGTCTTGATCACTTTTAAAGGACAGCCGGTATCATCCATGCCATCATTGGTGAAAGTCCTTCGGATAGTATTGGCGATGGAGGAGGAAGCATTTTTTATAAACGAATCTTTTCTGTCGGCTCGTACTCCTGTGACCAAATCATAGGTGCCAATGTGTTCTAAAAGTAAATTAAAATCTTCTGGTGAGGTTTGTAAATCAGAATCTATATAGCCTACCAAGGGGGTGTCCGTATGGTCAAATCCGGCTTTTATGGCCGCACTTAAGCCTTTGTTTTGTCTGAATTTAATATAATTAAAAGCCTCATTTCTAAGACAAATAGCCTCGATTAATGCTTGGCTATTATCTTTTGAGCCGTCATTTACGAATAATACCTTGGTGTTTTTTGTACTGATTTCTATGTAGTGGAGAAGCTCTTTTTCTACACGTTCCAAATTATCTTCTTCATTGTAAACAGGAATAATTATGGTAAATTCGTAATTCATTGTTTTTAATATGATAAGTGCTATTTAGCTTATTTTCAGTGTTTTGTTTCCTTTTTTCTTGTGTTAAAAACCTAAAGAAGCTAAAGGAAGGCGTAAAGATAAAGAACTTTCCCAAGCCAGCTTATAATAATAATGCAGGAAAACTATAATAACGACTGCCCCTTAGCTACTTTTCCTTGGAAAGTTGTATTAACTTGTCAGCAGCAGAAAAAGGCGATATCTTACCGTCAATTACCTCTTGTATCATTTGCTCTATAGTGTGTTTCACCTTATTGTTTTGGTAAAACTGACGTTGTAAATGTTCCTCGATTGTTTGTAAAAGCCAATATTTGTTTTGTGATTTTCTATGGGTATAGAAATACGAGCTTTCTTGATTGTCAGTAATATAGTGCTGTATCATTTCCCAAATTTCAGTAATGCCATCATGGGTTAGAGAAGAGCAGCTGATTACAGGTGGCACCCAATTATTTTCTTTGGGCGGATAAAGGTGAAGGGCTTTTGTAAAAACTAATCTAGCTAAATCTACCTGTTTTATGTTTTGACCATCGGCCTTATTGATTACAATGGCGTCGGCCATTTCCATAATGCCTCTTTTTATACCTTGTAGCTCGTCTCCGGCACCTGTAATTTTTAATAGCAAAAAAAAGTCAACCATACTATGGACCGCCGTTTCGCTTTGTCCTACGCCTACGGTCTCTATTAAAATAGTATCATAACCGGCCGCTTCACAGAGAATTATAGATTCTCGGGTCTTTCTGGCCACTCCCCCCAAGGAGGAACTCGATGGGGAGGGCCTAATAAAAGCATTGTCGTTTTTTACTAGTTCAGGCATCCGTGTTTTGTCGCCTAAAATACTTCCCTTGCTTACCGTACTGGAAGGGTCAACAGCTAAAACGGCGACTTTTTTGCCTAAGGAGGTCAGTCGGGTGCCTAACGCCTCTATAAAGGTGCTTTTTCCCACCCCAGGAACCCCAGTGATACCTAAGCGGATGCTTTTGCCACTATGGGGCAAACAGGCCTCGATGATTTCATTGGAAATACTTAAATGTTTGGGATTCGTACTTTCGACCATGGTAATGGCCCTGGCCAAAGACGAGCGGTTACCCGTCAAAATTCCTTGAATCAATGCTGCCGAGGAAGGTATTGTCCTTCGGAAGGACTTGATTTTCGAAATATTTTCTGGGCCTATATTTTTAGAATTGGTCAAATTTATTTGTTAATAGGGACGCTAACCTTGGTTTGGTCCCAGATGATATTAAAATAAAGTGTTCCATTATCCTCAAAGTCCATGGATAGATTTTCCACGGGTTCCGAAATGGTTTCCGCACTAAGGGTTAGTTTAAGGACATCGGTAGCCGGATTTCTAGTGGTTTTCTTGCCCCCGCTAAGAATGGTAACACCCCAATCTGGGATTTCGCTGTTAAATAGTATTTTCCAGTTGTTTTTTCCCGGGATGGTCCATAGTGAGTAGGTTCCAGCAGCTAAGTCTTTGCCGTGTACCTTTATGTCCGTAGCAGTCGTAAAAGTGGTCGGTTCATTGGCGCCAGTTCTCCAAACCATATCGTAGGGGACCAGTTCCCCAAAAATAACCCTTCCCTTTTTGGAAGGACTGCTGTAGTGAACTTTTAAATCCAATTCGCCGTGGGTATAAGTAGACGTTTGTTCTGGGCTGTTCTTTTTAGTTTGCTTCTTTAAAAAAGATTTTCCTCCCATAAAGAAGGCTAAAAGAAGGATAACTAAAAGGCCAATAATCCATTTTAGAATTTTCATATTGATTTGTTTAGTTGGTTTTATGGTATTCCTAATTTACAAAACCAAATCTAAATATGCTGTTATTCTCATAGGTTTCTCCCGGGTTCAAGATGCTATTTGGAAAATGGGGATGGTTTGGGGCATCGGGGAAATTTTGTGTTTCAAAACAGATAGCAGCAAATTCTATGGGTGTATACACCACAATACTGGGCTGATTCGTAGAAACCTCCATGCTTATTCCCGATTTTGTTGAAGCTATCCATGTTTTCTTATCCAAACTACTATTCAAGACAAAGGGAGTGTCCAGTCGGGTTTTACCGATCTTTTTTGCCGTTAAAAAATCGTAGGCTGTGTTTTCAACACTGTTTATCTTCCCACTTGGAACTAAGGCTGCATCCGTATCTAGGTATTGTGAACAAGCCAATTGTAACGAATACTCATCAATCTGCTCTTCATCATCCAACTTAAAATAGGTGTGGTTGGTAAGGTTTACCGGAGTGGCCTTGTCCGTGGTAGCGCTATGCAATATATGAAGTGCATTGTTCTCTAGTTTGTAGGTTAGATGTACTTTTAAATTACCGGGATAGCCTTCTTCCATATCCTCACTAAAATAAGATAAGGTGATATATGGATTATCGCCCTGGTGCACCTGCTCTATATTCCAATATTTTTTCGCAAATCCTTCCCTGCCGCCGTGTAAATGGACGCCGTTATTGGAAAAAAGGGAATACGATTTGTCGTTTAGCTTAAAGCCACCCTTGGAAATTCTACCGGCATACCTGCCAATGGAAGCACCTAACGATTTGGTGTCCGATAAATAATCCATGGGGTTTTCAAAGCCGACAGCAACATTAATGTCTCGACCTTCTTTGTTTTTTACGGTTAATTTTTGGATGATAGCGCCATAATCTAAAACGGTTAGACTAATAAAGCTATTCTTTATGGTAATTTGATTCAAGGTATTGCTTTTAATTTTTGTTAAAATTACTCTTTTTTACGGAGTTGGAATTATTGGTTTTTTAGAAAAATAACAATAGCGGTCTCCTAATGATAGCTCCTTAATACTGTATCCATAGAGTTTTTACATGTATATTAAGGTTCCCAAACAGTTAGGGGTGTTTATCTCCTTCGGTTCCTTAACATACAGAAGACCGGTATTTTAGATAAAAATACCGGTCTTCCGTATTGTGTATTAATCAATTGCCAGAAGTTATATCTTAGGCTCCCAACCCTTGGCGTATTCCCTTTTCCAATGGGACATAGCTTCAGCATCGTCCTTAATTTTTCCGGTAACAGGGTCTATATGGATTGTTCTTCCAACGTCTTGGGCAATATTTCCTAAATGACAGAGCATGGTAGAAATACTAGCATCTGCTATAGGTGAGTTCTGAATTTTATCCTTTCTAATAGCGTCAAAAAAGTTAAAGACATGGTTCACGTCTAAACCACCCATCCCCAAAGTATTGGTCGTAGCACTTTCTACACCTTCTTCTACTTTTTTAATGAGCTTACCATCCAAACTGTAAAGCTCATAGGAATTTCTACTAAGGGTAATCATTCCTTTACTACCGTAAATAGTGGCACCTCTACCAGGTTGCTCCGGTTTAATAAGGCCCCTGCTATGACCTGTCCAGGTAATAAATTTATCGCCCCCGTATTTATAAGTTACTTGTTGGTTGTCTACAAATTCCCAATCGTCTTTATAGGCGTATTTACCTCCAAAAGAGGTAACGCTATCGGGTAAATCTACACCTAGGGCCCATCGACAAATATCAATTTCATGGGTACCGTTGTTGTGGACTTCCCCGGTTCCCCAAGTACGGAACCAATGCCAGTTGTAAGGGTGTATATTGTCCCTGTAATCTTCTCTGGGCGCCGGTCCTTGCCACAGGTCCCAATCTAAGGTTTTGGGAACGTCTATTTTATTGCCAATCCCTATAGAGCCCCTGTTATTTGAATAGTAAGCTTCGCCTTTAAAAACTTCACCGATAATACCTTCTTTAATTTCTTGAACGGCCAGCATAGAACTTTGGGCAGATCGTTGCTGATTCCCCATTTGTACTTTTTTACCGTATTTCTTTTGGGCGGCTACCAATAATTCGTTCTCGTGCGGATTATGGCTACAGGGTTTTTCTACATATACGTGCTTGCCGGCTTGTAGGGCCATAATGGCCATCGGGGCATGCCAATGCTCTGGTGTGGCAATAAAAACGGCATCAATGTTTTTGTCGTCCAATATTTTACGGAAATCCTTTTCTACTTTGGGGACATAGCCGATATTTTTTTCGCACCAAATATTGTGCTCTTCTATAATCTGATCATCTACATCACAATTGTAGACAATTTTTGCTTTCGGATCTTGGTGAATGGCAATAATATGCGCTTTAGCTCTGCTCCTTACACCAATGACAGCCACATGTAACCGGTCATTGGCTCCCAATATATTGGCACTTGCCATATTAGGAAGTAGTAACCCCCCCAATGTCATAGCGGCGCTGCCCGCAGCCGTTTTTTTTATAAAGTTTCTTCTGGTCGCCATAATTTAGTTGTTGGTTATTTTCTTGATCTTGATGTTTTTAAAGGTCACTTTATCTCCGTGGTCCTGCAGAAGAATATACCCTTTGTCGGCCTCGCCAAAATTGGGCCATTTAGAATATTTACTTTCAGAAACCAGTTGTTTATATTCCGGACTTTTTCGCTCGTATTCAAGAACCTTTGTACCGTTTAACCAATGTTCCACATGGTTGTCAATAGATTTTATATAAGCGGTATTCCATTCGTCTACGCCCTTAAAAGGTTTGTTTGTATCGGCCTGTATTAAATCGTAAAGAGAAGCTAAGGTTCGGCTACCTTCATGGCTGCCTTCCTTCGCGTCCGGATGGCGGCTGTCATCTAAAATTTGATATTCTAAACCAATGGAAGATCCTGGACCTTTATTCAGGTCAGTATTTACATAATATTTGATGCCACTATTGGCACCTTCGGTAATTTTGAAATCTACTTGCAGCTCAAAATCGCCATAGAGTTCGGTGGTCACAATATCACCACCCGCTGCCGACTCTGCTCCTTCAGAAGCTAGGACTGTTAGTTCGCCATTGTTTATTTCCCATCCCTTTTCAGGAAACTCCTCCAAACGGGCTCCCCGCCATCCCTTGGTGGTTTCGCCGTCCCATAACAGTTCCCAGCCGTTCTTTTTTTCGTCAATGGTTAGCTGGTTTTTAGTCCTGATAGGGGATAAGGGCGTCTTTCTAGAATATTGGTCTAGGTTCTCCGTTAAAATATGAACGTTTCTCCACATAATAGGAGTGCCTTCTTTTTTGTCCTTTCCAATGCTGTGCACCTGAAGACCTATAAAACCACTGGCCGTTTTATCATCGATTAAAAAGGAAGCAGGAACCTGATTGATCCAGGTTTTTATAGTATCGCCAATCGCCTCAATTCTATAATGGTTCCAGTCGTTTTGCTTAAAGGCCTTTTGGGCAGCTACGTTATCGGTCAAAGGATGCAGCCAGCCTCTTCTCCCTTCATCATAAATACCCGCACTCCAAGCTCGTTTAGAAGGATCAATCTCTATTTGATATCCGTGCACTTGCCCATTTCTGTACTGAGGAAAGCTATTGCTTCTTATTTGAATGCCAGAATTCATAGTAGAATCTACCTTGTATTCCAATTCTAAAATAAAATCGCCATACATTTTATCAGTAGTCATAAAAGAATTGGGAGTGTCGTGGACAGTAGTCCCAACTAGTATCCCATCTTTAACTTCATAATTGGCATTGCCTCCTTTTTGGTTCCATCCGTTCAGGGTTTTTCCATCAAATAGGGAGACCCAAGGCGTCGTTTCTTTCTTTGTTTCCGAGCAACCCCAAAAAATAATTAGGGATAGCATAAGGGTCAATGTCTTAGCGTGATTTTTTTTGATCATTTTTAGTATGGTTGATTAATAGTGTACGCACACGTAAATTGGTGTATAAAAGCTTAAATATAGTATCTAATTCCTACAATAAAAAAAAGACGACCTAAAATAAGTCGCCTTTTTTGATAATTAAACAAAGAAGTATCTCTAATGTTTATCTTTTTTTAAAAGATCCGGGTAGTTCTTTTGGAATTTTTTTAACCTAGGAACCGATACATTTTTGATATATGAATTAGTAGGGTGTAGTTTTTCATAATCTTGGTGGTACTCTTCGGCCTTATAAAACAAAGTGTGCGGTTTTACTTCGGTTACAATAAGGTTTTGGAAAATCTTGTCTTGGGTTAATTGTCGTATATAATCCTTAATAATGTTCTTTTCTTCCTCATTCTTGTAGAAGGCTATAGAGCGGTAGTGAGGACCACGATCGGGGCCCTGCTGGTTTAGGGTAGTGGGGTCATGAGATCCAAAAAACACTTTGACCAATGTTTTATAGGAAACAAGCTTTGGGTCATAATAGACTTCTACTGTTTCGGCATGGCTGGTTTTTCCATAGCTTACAGCTTCATAAGTGGGGTTTTTTTCTGTGCCACCGGCATAGCCCGAGTACACCTCTTGTACGCCTTTTACACTTTCAAAGATAGCTTCTACACACCAAAAACAACCACTTGCAAAATAAGCCGTCTCATAGTTTTGAAGTTGTTGTGGTGGTTTTTCCAGATCAGGAAGGGTTTGTTCAGCTTTTTTGGTGATTGAATTACAATGGGTAACGCTAAAACCAATAATCAGGCACAAAATAATTTTTAAAAGTTTCATAGTAAATATGCTGGTTTAATAGTTTTAAGGGGCTGCTTTACGAAAAGGCTCAAAAATCACGCCTTACCTTTCTAAAGGTAGCCCAACAATGTCGTTTTTATGCTTTTCATGGAGAATATTGTTAGTTCTCCTACTATTTAGTTCTAATTAGCTGTAAATACTTACGATTTTTTTACAATAAAAGTTTTAAAATATTGCTTTTTTAAAGGTGTTGAGCGTAAGTATGTAGAAAAAATAGAGGAGGAGCAATCTCTTTTAGCCGTTGATAAAATGAATTTTATCGCTTGTAGCTCTAGGATATTTCTGAGCCATAGTCATCATTTTAATTTGGGCGTTCCCTCCTTCGTCGGTCGGGCCCTTGGCTGTATCCCTTGCGATGCTGCGGGGATGCCGCCGCGGTCCCTAACGCAAAAAAACAGCTAGCAGGTTTTACTGGCTTGGTATAGCAGTAATTCTAATAAACGCTTAGGATCTAAGGTTGCTGGCACAATAATAATAGTCAGGTGTATTAAGGAAAGCTATCGAATTGCTAGGTAGGCCGTCAAATTATAGAAGGCTCCCTTCTGAGCGTTCTTTCTAAATGCTCGATGAAAGACCCAATAATTCGATAAGTTAATATCTGACTGAAAACCATAATCCGATTTATTAAACACTTAATCTATGGAATTGTTAGATACCGAAATATATGGGGTTTTTAGCGATTGGAAGGGTATACTTACATGTAACAGGTGTTATTTTTACAATAGAAACCTACTAGTTATGAAAGCACTTTTTACCTTGATCTTTGTTTTTTTTATCGGATTTTCCGCGCATTCACAATGTCCAAAGAACGACCTGAATAAAGTAGACACTATAATGATGGAAGTGGTAAACGTTTCAGAGAAAATGGAGTTTTCTTTAGATAATGAAAAAGATATGGCGCGTTTATATATGGATAAAAATTATAGGGTAAAAAAAGCATTGGCCTTCACTACCAAAAGGAACAAAGCTAAACTCGCTTAAATGTTTCTACAACCACGAATATTAATCTTAGGCTTAGAAAGCTGTAACCAAATACGCTATCCTGCAATAGTTTATAGAATTATCAGACTTTTAAGGAATACGGATAGGAAAATACATATGTAATACTATATACATAATTCCAAATTAATAGGGGGTAATAAAAAAGCGACAACTAATATAGTTGCCGCTTTTTTTATACATATAGTCCCCGATTACTTAGGGCTATTGGGTCGTATGTTTTTTACTCTTCTACGATTACCCATTCTCCTCGTTCTACTAAGGGTTCGGCTTGTTTAAATTTTAGTGTTTTGCTTTCCCCAGAGATGACGTTTTTAATAGTAACCTTTTCGTTTCTTCCAATTTTGGCGTGTTCCCTAATAATGGTTTCTGTAACCTGTGGTCTACCGCCTTGGTTTTGTCCTACAGCTCTGCTCTTGGCAGCCATTTCATCTACATTAGGGATTTCTTCCTTGGTGACCGTTAAATTTTCCTTTGGTCTGCGAATATTGGCTGCTTCTTGTATTTCATTACTTTGATTAGGAAGCTCTGCTTTGAATAAAAAGGAAACGATTTCTTTATTTACCTTTTCTATCATTCCTTTAAAAAGTTCAAATGCCTCAAACTTATAAATAAGCAACGGATCTTTTTGTTCGTGTACCGCTAATTGAACCGATTGTTTTAACTCATCCATTTTTCTAAGGTGAGTTTTCCAAGATTCATCTATAATAGCCAACGAAATATTCTTTTCAAAGTCGGTTACAAGCTGCTTTCCGTTACTTTCGTATGCTTCTTGTAAATTGGTAACAACGTTCAAGGATTTAATGCCGTCGGTAAAAGGAACTACAATTCTTTCAAACTTGCTGGCATTATCTTCGTAAACCTGTTTAATCACCGGAAAGGCGGTAGCGGCATTACGCTCCATTTTATTTACATAGTGCTGGTGGGCTTCCTTGTATATGATGTTGGCCAATTCCTGTACTCCAGTTTTTCCAAATTGCTCTTCGGAAACAGGAGAGGTTAGGGATAAAAACTTAATAAGTTCAAACTCAAAATTTTTGAAATCATTGGCGCCCTTATTGGTACCTACGATTACTTCACAGGTATCGTAGATCATATTAGCGATGTCTACTTTTAGGCGTTCACCTTGCAAGGCATGTCTCCTTCTTTTGTAGACTACTTCCCTTTGGGCGTTCATAACATCATCGTATTCCAATAATCTTTTACGAACACCAAAGTTGTTTTCTTCTACTTTTTTCTGTGCGCGTTCAATAGATTTGGTCATCATGGAGTGTTGAATAACTTCTCCGTCTTCCAAGCCCATTTTATCCATCAATTTGGCAACTCTGTCCGATCCGAACAAACGCATTAAGTTATCTTCCAAAGACACGTAGAACTGTGAGCTTCCAGGGTCTCCTTGTCGTCCTGCTCTACCTCTTAACTGACGGTCTACCCTTCTAGAATCATGTCGCTCTGTACCTATGATGGCTAATCCTCCTGCTTTTTTAACCTCTGGACTCAATTTAATATCAGTACCACGACCGGCCATGTTGGTGGCTATGGTTACTACTCCAGCATTACCAGCTTCCGCAACGATATCGGCCTCCTTTTTATGAAGTTTAGCGTTCAATACATTATGGGCAACCTTTCTGATGGTCAACATTCGAGATAACAATTCGGAAATTTCAACCGAGGTAGTACCTATAAGCACAGGTCTTCCAGACTGAGAGATTTTGGTTACCTCATCAATGATAGCGTTGTATTTTTCACGTTTTGTCTTATAAATCAAATCTTGTCTGTCATCTCTTGCAATGGGTCTATTGGTAGGGATTTCCATAACGTCTAGTTTATAGATTTCCATGAATTCCCCAGCTTCGGTAACAGCAGTACCCGTCATCCCCGATAATTTTCGGTACATTCTAAAGTAATTCTGTAGGGTTACCGTTGCAAAGGTTTGGGTCAAGGCTTCAATCTTAACATTTTCCTTGGCTTCAATCGCTTGATGAAGTCCGTCAGAGTAACGACGGCCATCCATGATACGGCCCGTTTGCTCATCAACGATCATAACCTTATTGTCCATTACCACATATTCTACATCCTTTTCAAAAAGAGTGTAGGCTTTTAATAGCTGGTTCATGGTATGGATACGTTCGCTTTTTATAGCAAAGTCCTTAAATAAAGTTTCTTTTAATTCGGCTTCTTTTGTTATCTCTAATTCCTGATTTTCAATTTTGGCAATTTCATTGCCTATATCGGGCATTACAAAGAAGTCCTTGTCGCCATCGCCAGACAGATATTCAACTCCTTTTTCAGTAAGTTCTATCTGATTGTTTTTTTCATCTATAACAAATAACAGTTCTTCATCTACCTTAGGCATTTCCCTGTTGTTGTCCTGCATATAGAAATTTTCGGTTTTCTGAAGCAATTGTTTTACTCCTTCCTCACTCAAAAATTTTATTAAGGCCTTATTCTTTGGAAGACCTCTGTAAACCCTAAGCAAAAGGAAGCCACCTTCTTTGGTATCTCCTTCTTGGATAAGTTTTTTGGCTTCGGCCAAAACCCCTGTCAAATAAGCTCGTTGTTTAGAAACGATATCGCTTACCTTAGGTTTTAAATCGTTAAATTCATGTCGGTCTCCTTCAGGTACTGGACCAGAAATAATAAGAGGCGTACGGGCATCATCGACAAGCACGGAATCTACCTCATCCACAATGGCGTAGTTATGCGGTCTTTGAACCAAATCCTTCGGGGTGTGTGCCATGTTGTCCCTTAGGTAGTCAAAACCAAATTCATTGTTGGTACCGTAGGTAATATCGGCGTTATAAGCGGCTCTTCTGCCTTCCGAGTTTGGTTGGTGTTTGTCTATGCAATCTACCGTAAGGCCATGGAATTCGAACAATGGAGCCATCCATGCGCTATCCCTTTTTGCCAAATAATCATTGACCGTTACTAGGTGGGCACCATTTCCGGTAAGGGCATTTAAATATAAAGGTAGGGAGGCAACCAAAGTTTTACCTTCCCCGGTGTGCATTTCAGAAATCTTACCTTGGTGAAGGGCAATTCCACCAATAAGCTGCACATCGTAATGTACCATATCCCAAGTAACCTGCTTTCCAGCGGCATCCCAAGAATTTTTCCAAATCGCGTCTTCGCCTTCAAGACTTACATAGTCCTTAGTTCCGGACAATAATCTGTCATTTTCCGAAGCCGTTACCTTAATAGTAGTATTGTGGGCAAAACGATTCGCTGTTTCTTTGACTACCGCAAATGCTTCTGGTAAAATGTCATTAAGTGCTTTTTCTGAAATGGTGTAAATCTCTCCTTTTAAGGTGTCGATTTCCGCATATATGTCTTCGTTTTTGTCTATATCCGTGGAGGACTTGACTTCTTCTAGAAGTTTTTCAATCTTGAGATTGATTTCTTTACAATCTTCTGCAATCTTAGCCTTAAAAGAAACGGTCTTTTCACGAAGTTCATCGTTGCTTAACTGTTCCATTGCGGGACCTAAAGATTTTATTTTGTCGACTAGGGGTTTAAGTTCCTTGATGTCCTTTTCGGACTTGTCGCCAACAAAAACCTTTAATATCGAATTTATAAAACTCATAATATGTACTGTTGTTAAAGAAAGGCCTTATAGAGGTCTTTATTATGAAATAGCATAGCTTATTTTATTTAATTTTTAGGGCTATGCGTTCGTTCCTATCCTAAGGTAGGGTGTGTTGTGATTTCAAAAATACGTAAAAAAAAAGCCTCTTATGAGACTTTTTTGTTGTAATTCAGTTAATATTTTAATACTCGTCTTCGTTCCAAAGATAATCTTCTTCTGAAGGGTAGTCTGGCCAGATTTCTTCGATTGACTCATAAATTTCCCCGCCTTCTTCTTCCATAGACTGCAGATTTTCTACAACTTCTAAAGGAGCTCCGGTTCTAATAGAGTAATCTATTAACTCATCTTTTGTGGCAGGCCAGGGTGCATCACTTAAGTAAGATGCCAATTCTAATGTCCAATACATTGTAATAAATTTATTATAATATTTTGCAAATGTAATTTTTAAACTGATATAGGCAAGTTTTTTTTGATAAAATTCAACTTTGTTATAAACAATTTAATCACTTTTAATAATTTGATACCGAATCTATAAGCTTATTATTGGTCCTTTTTCTCTGGGATCCATTTTATTTCTTCAGCTCCTAAATCATAGGTCAATTTTCGTGCCAACACAAATAGAAAATCTGAAAGCCTGTTGAGATAAGACAATAAGCTAGGGTCTAAAGGTTCCATGGCATGAAGCTCTGTAACCAAACGCTCGGCTCTACGGCATATTGTACGGGCAATATGACAATATGACACTGTTGTATGGCCACCAGGCAATACAAAATGTGTCATAGGAGGTAATACGGTCTCCATTTGGTCTATTTCCTGTTCCAAAACTTCAATGTCCGCAGTCGTTATTTTAGCGATTTGAAGTCTGTCCTTACCGTTTTTAAGCTTTTCCTTTTTTGGGTCTATCGCTAAAAGAGCCCCTATGGTAAAAAGTTTATCCTGAATTAGAAGTAGCGTTTCTTTAGATGAATCGGCGATGTCCTGATCCTTGATTAAGCCTACCCACGAGTTTAGTTCGTCTACAGTGCCGTAACTTTCAATACGCAGATGGTATTTGGGAACCCTTGTGCCTCCATATAGGCCAGTGGTGCCATCGTCACCAGTTTTTGTGTAAATTTTCATCAGCTGTTAAATGTTTATATGGTTCTCTAAAGAAGGAGTTGAAATTACAAAAAGGAATCTATAAAATGCCCTAATGGTAACGTCAAATGCTATAAACCTTTCGGTTTTTGGTCATTCTTTTTCTTTTTATCTGCTAGGGTAGAGCCTTCCATAAATTTTCTCGATTTCCTTGACCTCGACTTTCTTTTATTGGTAGCTTGTCCTATAAGATAAATGATAACTAAAATACCTAGTACTATGTAAACAATATAATCCATTAATAATGCTTGTTATAATCTTTGAATCTTGCTTAAAATTACAAGTTTAAAATCGTATTTTAAAATGTTCCTTGGCTTGTTCCTTTCTAAAAAAGACTATTCCACCATAAAACAGGTCTATGGTCACGGTAACGATCTCCAAATTTTTTACGGTCTCCCATAGGATCTCCGATTCTTTGGAGTTGTGGATGTTATCAATAAAAAGGATAGACCTAGAATTCAGATACTTGTTATCCTCGATTTGATGTTTGATGAGTGCTGCACTAGAGTGCTCCCAATACATGAATTCCCCCGAGTCCCCAACAATAGAAATGTTCTTGTTGTGTTTTAAAATTAGTTCTTTGATCGCCTTGTTTTCAGTGATAAGTTGAGCGCGCTTAATATTAAAAAAAAGAAGGGTTTTTAAGATGATGTTAAAGGACTTGGTTGTTTTAAAGTTAGGGTTGCTATATAAGCCCTTAGTGACGTATTTAAATATAAAAGGAGAATGTACTCCGTGGTGATTGGTTGAGTTTAAGAGGAACCTTATATGGGCTAAAAATCGGAATAGCATTCTCGACATGATTTATTTTTAAATGAGGATGTTTTTGTAGGTCGATCTTAGAAAGAATATCGGCCTTTGAAGTTCCTTTTTAAAAAAGAAATTCAAAGGCCGATGAAGCTTAATTATCCCTGATGTCGGCAAGTTCAAACCAACGTTCAGATTTTAGATCTATAGTATTGCTGATCTCAGTGAGCTCAATAGATAGTTTTGAGATTTCCTCCCCGCTAAGAGACGGGTCTAGGAACTTATTTTGGAGCGCCGTTTTTTTGGTCTCTAATTTTTGGATGTCCTTTTCTAATTGCTTGTATTCCTTCTGTTCTTGAAAAGTAAGTTTGTTGCCTGTGTTTTCTTCTTTCCAGGTGTTTTTTTGATTTTTGTTCTCCGTAGGTTTGTCCTTGGCCGCTCTGTTTTCTTGCTCAGTGCTGTCTTCGTAGGCTCTGAAATCAGAGTAGTTGCCAGGAAAGTCTTCAACTTCTGCATTTCCTCGGAATACAAATAAATGATCTACGATTTTGTCCATAAAATAACGGTCGTGAGATACCACAAGTAGGCAGCCAGGGAAATCTAACAGGAAGCTTTCCAAAACATTTAAGGTTACAATATCCAAATCATTAGTGGGCTCATCCAAAATTAAAAAGTTTGGGTTTTGGATAAGAATGGTACACAAATAAAGACGTTTTCGTTCCCCTCCACTTAATTTTTCGACAAAATCATATTGTTTTTTACGGTCAAAAAGGAAGCGTTCCAATAGCTGTTGGGCAGAAATTTGACGCCCTTTCATCAAAGGGATGTAATCTCCGAATTCACGGATGACATCGATGACCTTTTGGCCTTCCTTTATTTTGATCCCCGCTTGGGTGTAATAACCAAATTTAATAGTGTCCCCGATAATTACCTTTCCACTGTCAGGTTCGTCTTTTCCGGTTAGGATATTCAGAAAAGTAGATTTACCCGTACCATTCTTTCCAATAATCCCTATACGCTCGCCTTTTAGAAAATTGTATTCAAACTTGTCTAAAATTGGTTTGTTGGGAAAGGATTTTGATATTTTATGAAGTTCAAGGATTTTACTGCCCATCCGCTCCATGTTGATTTCTAATTGTACTTGGTGCTCAGTTCTACGCTTGCTAGCCTTTTCCTTAATATCTTGAAAGTCGTCTATTCTGGATTTTGACTTGGTGGTTCGTGCCTTGGGCTGTTTCCGCATCCAATCCAATTCCTTTTTAAAGAGTAGTTTGGATTTATGCTGCTCTGTCGCTTCTTGTTCAAGTCTAGCCTCCTTTTTCTCTAAGTAATAAGAGTAATTGCCTTTGTACGAATACAGCTGGCCATTGTCTAATTCTATAATTTCATTACATACCCTTTCTAGAAAATAACGGTCGTGGGTAACCATAAACAAGGTGATGTTTTCTTTGGCGAAGTATTGCTCTAACCATTCGATCATTTCTAGGTCCAAATGGTTGGTAGGTTCATCAAGTACCAACAAATCGGGCCTATTGATCAGGGCGTTGGCCAAGGCAATACGCTTTTTTTGTCCACCAGACAGTAAGTTTACCTTAAGGTGGATGTCGTCTAGTTTAAGGCGCGATAATATTTGCTTGTACTGGGTTTCAAAATCCCAAGCATCAAAGCGCTCCATGGCTTCAAACGCCTTTTGGTAGGCGTCTTCGTCCTCAGGATTGGCCAAGGCTTTTTCGTAGTTGCGTATAACCTTTAAAACTTCGTTGTCCGAGGCAAAAATGGTTTCTTCAATGGTTAAATTCGGATCTAAATCCGGTTCTTGTTCCAAAAAAGAAATTCTGATGCCTTTTCGGGAGTTCACCTGCCCGGTGTCTGGGGTGTCTTTTCCCGAAAGGATATTTAATATGGAAGTTTTTCCGCTTCCGTTTTTGGCGATAAAAGCAATCTTCTGATCTTTGTTAATTCCAAAAGAGATGTCCGAAAAAAGGACCAGTTCGCCAAATGATTTGGATATATTTTCTACAGTAAGTAGGTTCATTTTGTCTTTATTTAGTACTGAATTGGTTTTGGAGATGTCTCCATAAAAATAGGTATCTCACCGTAAGCGCAATAATTATAGGGATAATTAAAGGAGAGAAGTTCTGAATTTTAAACACTCCTAATAAGATCGTGAAAATAAGTAAGATCAAAAGTATTTTTAGATACTTTAACAGCCAACCAATAGGAGGATGCTTCTTAATAATGGCAAAGGCCGCAATAATATTAAACGGAAATAGCCATAAAACATTAAGGTTGACGGCCGTAGCTGTGTGGTCTGTGAGGAACCATAAAAACAGCAATAGTACGCCTGCTGATCCAGATATAAAAAACAATAGGAAATCGAAAATTCTGGTTCGTTTCTTGTTTTTATAGTCTGTATAAGTAAGGATAAGTATAGCCGCCAAAAAGGCCGATAACCAAAATAGGGGGGTGGTTAAAAAGGAACTGCTTTTAGGTAGACTTTTTTCTTTTAAAATAGTCCGCTCCTTGGATACCAGAGGGGTCGAGTTTAAGGAGGTATTGCTCAGTTGGTACATTACATAGTTTGGCAAGAACATATGTTCTTTTGAAGTAGCCTTTTTATCTATAACAGCTCCTAAGGCCAAGTCTATGCCAAAACTAGACCAAGAGTTGAGGGGTAGGTTTTGATGGATCAATTCCCTGAACGTGTATCTTGTTTCTAAATGGTTTTCCTTAAAATGTAGATTTTCTCCCAAGGTTTCTTCTAATACGTCCTTGATTTTTGTCGAACAATTGTTATAGAGAAAATCATACTTGTAATCCCTGTTTTCGGGAAGGTGATTATTTTCTAAAAACCCGTATAATTCATTTTTCTCCCTGCTGTCTAGATGTAATACCTGTTCTTTTACCCAACGGTTTTCTACCTGGTAGGCATATAGGAAGTAAGGCATGTCTTGTTTGCTTAGGGAATAAAGCAGCTTGCCTTGCGTAAACTTTAAATAAAAGTTTGGGGTGTCAAAATTAAAAGTTCCATAATTGTATACTTCGTCTATACCATTCACAGGGTCATAGACTCTAAAAGCACTATGTCCAAAAGTAGAATATAATTCATCACCTGCACCACAGGTAATGACACTGACTTCGGCCTTGGACGAAAGTGGTTTTAATTGGGCAATTGTAAACAAGGGGAACCCTAGTAGAAATGTAATTAAAAGAATCTTTAAGCGCATAATATCAATACTGACTACCTTTGAAATAGTTACCGCAAATATCGAATAAATAATAGGATTTAGGAACTATGGGCTATTGTATTATAAAAAAGCAGATTTAAATAGACGGCATTTTTTAATTAATGTTATTTTTACCGCTGTGCGGTGCGCGGAAAATAGCGTGTCAAGGGAAATACAGTACTAGCGCTTACACCTCCCGACCCGCTAATTAATTCAGGTAAACCTAGCCTAAAGAATAAGGGTAGTCAATTAAAATTCAAATAAAAAACAAACAGATGAAACGTCATATTCCTAATTTCATTACTTTATTAAACGTACTCTGTGGTTGTATTGCCACAGTATTTGCGGTTTCCAACAAACTAGAAGTAGCCGCGGGCTTCGTTTTTCTGGGTATATTTTTCGATTTCTTCGACGGATTGGCTGCGCGGGTACTGAATGTAAAAAGTGAATTGGGGCTGCAATTAGATTCCTTGGCGGATATGATCACTAGCGGGTTGGTTCCTGGGATTGCAATGTTTCAGTTGTTGAGGATGTCTTACACCGGGGGGTGGAACCTCCATGTTGCCAACGGGGCTACAGAAAGTATGTCTTGGGAGTTGTTCGAGATGCCGTTACTGCCATTTTTTGGTTTTATAATAACCATGGCCTCCGCATACCGATTGGCGAAATTTAATCTTGATGAAAATCAGGTCTCCTCTTTTATAGGCTTGCCAACTCCGGCCAATGCCCTGTTGATACTATCCTTTCCCCTAATGTTGATCTACCACAATAACGACTTCTTAAATGAGTTGATTCTAAATCAATGGTTTTTAATTGGGGTGACCCTTTTTAGTGCCTTTTTACTGAATGCTAAGATTCCTTTATTTGCCTTAAAGTTTAAAAACTGGAGTCTCAGGGACAATGCAAATCGCTATATCTTTTTAATAGTCAGTGTCGTGTTCTTGTTGACCATGAAATTTATGGCAATTCCGGCTATTCTAGCCTTTTATGTGGGCAGTTCCGTAGTGAGTAATATTAGTGCTAAAAAAGAGGGGTAAGCCTCAGTGTTATATACCAGCAATAAAAAAAGCCGCAAATTGCGGCTTTTTTTATTGCTATTCTTATGGTTTTAGAAGTCAAGCTTTTTCTTCCTTAACTCAAAATTTTGTCCTAGATATACTTTACGGACCATTTCATCGGCGGCCAAATCTTCGGGAATCCCGGATTTTAAGATTCCACCTTCGAACATTAGATAAGAGCGCTCTGTAATGGCTAAGGTTTCTTGTACGTTATGATCGGTAATAAGGATACCTATGTTCTTGTCTTTTAATTGAGCAACAATACGCTGAATGTCTTCTACGGCAACCGGGTCTACCCCAGCAAATGGTTCGTCCAAGAGTATAAATTTGGGATCCGTTGCCAGTGCTCGGGCTATTTCGGTACGTCTTCTTTCGCCCCCCGACAATAAATCGCCACGGTTTTTGCGAATATGCCCCAATCCAAATTCTTCGATGAGCGATTCCATTTTCATCAACTGCTCTTTTTTACTGAGTTTGGTTAGTTGCAATACGCTCAATATATTTTTCTCGATACTTAATTTTCTAAACACAGAGGCTTCCTGTGCCAAATAACCAATGCCGTTTTGAGCCCTCTTGTACATGGGGAATTTGGTAATTTCCTTTTGGTCCAAATAAATACTGCCTCCATTTGGTTTGATCAATCCTACGATCATATAAAAGGAAGTGGTTTTTCCGGCGCCATTAGGGCCTAATAATCCCACGATTTCACCTTGGTTGACCTCTAAAGAAATTCCCTTTACTACCTGTCGTCCTCGGTAGGACTTCATTATATTTTCTGCTCTTAGCTTCATAGTATCTTGCTATCCTTCAAAACTAAACTTTATATTTTTCAAGAAGAATAAAATGTAGTTTTTTTTAACTTATTGTTTTTCAAGTTCTTCCCAGAACTCGTATGCTCTCCTTAAATGAGGGACCACAATGGTACCTCCAACAAGGGTTGCAATGCCAAGGGTTTCCATAACCTCTTCCTTGTTGGCACCTTCTTCATAGGAGCGTTCCAAGTGGTATTTTACGCAATCATCACAGCGCAGTACCGCAGAGGCTACTAATCCTAATAGTTCCTTGGTCTTAACATCTAAGGCGCCTGCAGCATAAGCATTGGTGTCTAGATTAAAAATTCTTTTAATTATTTTATTGTTGTCGGCTAACAACTTTTCGTTCATTTTTGAACGATAGGCGTTAAATTCTTCAATTTGCTTTGACATTTTTTTGCTCTTTTTTAGCTTGTCTTTTTAAAACAATTTTGGAAATATAGATACTTATCTGGTATAAAATTAAAATAGGTACTGCTACAATAATCTGGCTGGCAACGTCTGGTGGGGTAATAATGGCAGAAAGAATCAAAACCACTACCAAGGCCATTTTTCGATACTTGCGCAGTATTTCCGGTGTTACTAGGCCGATTTTTGTTAAAAAATAAATAATAATAGGCAGTTCAAAGATTAGACCACAAGCTATTACGGCAGCCCTGACAGTTGATATGTACGAACTTAAATCGATCTCACGGACCACGGTTTCACTAATAGAGTAGCTTCCTAAAAAGTTAATGGATAATGGCGCTACGATATAGTATCCGAACAATACTCCATTGAAAAAAAGAAATGATGCAATGGCAATAAAACCTCTAGCGTTTTGTTTTTCGTTGTCATATAGCCCTGGGGAAATGAATTTCCACATTTCATATAGAATATAGGGGAATCCAAGGATGAAACCGGCCCATATAGAGGTCCAGATATGAGCAGAAAACTGCTCTGACATTTGTCTACTCTGAACGGTAAAAGCAGGTTCCGTATTACAGAAAGCTTCATTAAATCCTAATTTTTGCGATAGGCTACAGAAGATGTCGTAGGTTGGGAATTCTGGATTCATTGGTCCAAAAATGATGGTGCCAAAAACAAAATCTTTCATTAAAAAGGCTACAGTTGCGATGATCACTATCGCAAAAACAGATCTTATGATATGCCATCTTAATTCTTCTAAATGGTCTAAGAAAGACATTTCATTCGGGGTCTTCAATTTTTTTGTCATTATAATATGCCTTCGTTTATTAGGTTGTGCAAATGTACTATTCCTCTGTAATTATCGCCTTCCACGGCTAGTAATTGTGATATTCCCTTGTCTTGCATTAATTCCAGAGCCTTAACAGCCAATACATCGGTGGCTACGGTCTTGGGATTAGTGCTCATAATATCTTTAGCGGTCAAGCCGCTGATATTGTCATGTTTGTTCAACATACGACGGATATCGCCATCAGTGACCACGCCCACTATTTTATTGTCTTGCAATACCGCAGTAATGCCCAACATTTTTTCGGAAATTTCTACGATGACCGTTTTAACATCGGCATCGATATCTACTTGTGGTATCAAATTATTGCTGGCAATATCGGAAACTCTTAAATATAATTTTTTTCCTAAGGCACCACCAGGGTGGTACTTTGCAAAATCGTTACTGTCAAATCCTTTTAATTCCAATAGGCATATGGCCAAAGCGTCGCCCATTACTAATTGAGCCGTGGTACTCGAGGTAGGGGCCAAATTATTGGGGCAGGCTTCTTTTTCCACAAAAGTATTTAAGACAAAATCGGCCTGGTTGGCCAAAAATGATTCGCTATTACCGGTCATCCCTATTAATTTGTTGCCGCCATTTTTGATGAGGGGGACCAATACCTTGATTTCTGGGGTATTTCCGCTTTTAGAAATGCAGATAACCACATCTTGGTTTTGTATGGTGCCTAAATCCCCGTGAATGGCGTCCGCGGCATGCATAAAAATAGCAGGAGTGCCCGTAGAGTTTAGGGTCGCTACGATTTTGGACGCGATGATAGCGCTTTTTCCTATCCCAGAGATGATAACACGTCCCTGAGATTGGCGAATACACTCCACAGCACTGGAAAACTCCTCGTTTAAATAAGAAGCCAATTGATGTATTGCATTGGCCTCCGTTTCAATAGTTTTTTTAGCTGTAGCCAATATAGCTTTGGTGTCGCTCAAAGTAATTTATGATTAATGGTGATTTTTCTTTAAAGAAATCTTATATTTAGTGTACAAAATTACATAAACTTAAGTTTATAGAATATTTAAAATTTCAACAAATTTATTTATAATAAAAATTGGAGTTAAAGTTCCAAAACTTATTAAAGCATCTTATTTTTGCAGTTGCTGTAACATGAGTTTATAAAATGGTCAAGTACTGTATGGAATTAAATGAAATTGATTTACGTGTCTCTTTGAAAAAGTATTTTGGGTTCTCCCAATTTAAAGGCTTACAAGAACAGGTCGTTAAAACTATATTACAGGGAGAGAATACCTTTGTGATTATGCCAACCGGTGGAGGAAAATCGCTCTGTTACCAATTGCCTGCCCTGATGCAGGAAGGAACGGCCATTGTAGTGTCTCCCTTAATAGCCTTGATGAAAAACCAAGTAGATGCCATCCGTGGGTTGTCTTCGGAAATGGGGGTTGCTCATGTGTTGAACTCATCCTTGACTAAAACAGAGATAAAGCAGGTGAAAAAAGATATTAGTAGTGGCGTCACTAAGCTGTTGTATGTGGCACCAGAGTCGCTTACAAAGGAAGAGTACGTGGACTTCTTGCAAAAGGAAAAAATTTCTTTCGTAGCGGTAGATGAAGCGCATTGTATTTCAGAATGGGGTCACGATTTTAGACCCGAATATCGAAATTTAAAAGCGATTGTCAATAGGCTGGGAGATAATATACCCCTAATAGCCCTTACAGCTACCGCAACGCCAAAAGTTCAAGAAGATATCATTAAAAACTTGGGCATAAACGATGCTAAAATATTTTTAGCAAGTTTTAACAGGCCTAATTTGTACTATGAAGTACGACCAAAAACTCAAAATGTCGACAGTGATATTATTCGGTTCGTAAAACAAAATTCGGGGAAATCTGGAATTATTTATTGTTTAAGCAGAAAACGGGTCGAGGAGTTGGCACAAGTGTTACAGGTAAACGGGATTAGTGCGGTGCCTTATCATGCCGGTTTTGATGCTAAAACAAGGTCAAAGCACCAGGATATGTTCCTAATGGAAGACGTAGATGTCGTTGTAGCTACTATAGCCTTCGGAATGGGGATTGATAAACCCGATGTACGCTTTGTAATCCACCACGATATTCCCAAGAGTATAGAGAGCTATTATCAAGAAACTGGTAGAGCTGGAAGAGATGGGGGAGAAGGACATTGTTTAGCTTTTTACTCCTATAAGGATGTAGAAAAACTAGAGAAGTTCATGTCCGGGAAACCTGTGGCCGAACAAGAAATCGGCAACGCCCTATTGCAAGAAATAGTGGGATATGCCGAAACTTCAATCTCACGTAGAAAATTTATTTTACATTATTTTGGAGAGGAGTTTGATGAGGTGAATGGTGAAGGCGCCGATATGGATGACAATACCAGAAATCCTAAAGAAAAACACGAGGCCAAAGACAATGTCGTTAAATTGATCAGTGTCGTTAAAGGTACCAGTGAGAAATTTAAATCGAAAGAAATTGTCAAGGCCTTGACAGGGAAAGTAAACGCCTTGATTGCTTCCCATAAAACCGATGAAAAAGAATTCTTCGGTATCGGAAAAGATCGGGATAAAGGATATTGGATGGCCCTGATACGCCAAGTCTTGGTAGCTGGTTTACTTAAAAAAGAAATTGAACAATACGGAATACTACATCTTACGCCCAAAGGGGAAGAGTTTTTAAAAAATCCTACCTCATTTATGATGACCCGCGATCATGTGTATAACAAAGCGGCAGACGATGCTATCGTTAGTGCAGCAAAAACTGCAGGAGGTGTCGCCGATGATAAGTTGTTGAGGATTCTTAAGGATTTAAGAAAAAAGCAAGCGCAAAAATTAGGAGTGCCTCCCTTTGTAATCTTTCAAGATCCTTCCTTGGAAGATATGGCCTTGAAATATCCGATATCTATAGAAGAACTAGTGAATATTTATGGAGTAGGGGATGGGAAAGCTAAAAAATATGGTAAACCTTTTGTGGCCGAAATCGCTACCTATGTAGAAGAGAACGATATCCTAAGACCCGATGATTTGGTGGTGAAAAGTACAGGGGCCAATTCTGCCCTTAAACTTTATATCATTCAAAATGTCGATAGGAAATTGCCTTTGGACGATATTGCTTCGGCAAAAGGACTAGAATTGAATGAGCTTATAAAAGAAATGGAACAGATCGTTTTTAGTGGAACGAAATTGAATATAGATTATTGGATCGAAGAAATCTTGGATGAAGATCAGCAAGAAGAGATTCATGACTATTTCTTAGAAGCCACTACAGATGATTTACAGGTGGCCTTAAAAGAGTTCGACGGAGACTACGAAGAAGAAGAACTGAGACTATATCGCTTAAAGTTTATTAGCGAGGTAGCCAACTAACGGCTACCTTGATTGAAGTGAAGCTTTAATCGTCAAAATAATTTTAAAACAACCGCTCCTAATCGTAGGGGCGGTTTTGTTTTTAGGGGGTGTTGTTAAAATGTGTGACAGCTATAAACGCACAAGCCACTATCTTTTTAAGGTAGAACTGGTTTTTCTAATATTTCCAAGTGTATCTTTTCACTGTCCAAGCGAGCCGTTGCCCCAATAGGAAAGGTGAAGTTGTTGTCTATATGGCCAAAGGTCATGCCGTAAACCGCAGGAATTCCTAATGGTTTAATCCTATCCAAGATTACCTCCTTTAAGGTAAACTTATGGCGGTTTGGTGGGGTATCGCAACCGGCAAATACACCCATCACTATCCCAGAGGCCTTATAAAAGGTTTTGCTTTGCATTAATTGGGTCAACATTCGGTCTATGCGGTAGGGGGCTTCTTCTATTTCTTCTAGGCATATAATAGTATTGGTAAAATCTATCTCATGTGGGGTTCCCATAAGGGAAGTGACCAGGGTTAGACTTCCTCCTACCAATTTTCCGCTCGCTATTCCGGGAGTAATAGTATATCGGTCGTACTGCGGATGTCTGTATTTTTTTTCACCGCTCAAGTCCTTATTTTCCAATGCCTGAAATTCCAAAGGGGCCATGATTGCCTTTTGTAGTTGCGCTATACTGTACTCGTGGTTAAGCGTGCTTCCTACGGGGCCATGGAAAGTAATTAAGCCTGTTTTTTGGTTGATGGCGTTCAATAAGACTGTAATATCACTAAAGCCAATAAAGGCTTTGGGATTTTGTCTTATATTTTCGTAATCTATCAAATTCATAATCCGAGTGCATCCGTAACCTCCTCTGGCACAAAGGATGCCGTCGATATTGGGGTTGGAGAACATTTCATTAAGGTCCTTGATCCTTTCCTCGTCCGTATTGCTAAAATAACCATGATTCCCAATAATACGGTCAGTATGATAGGGGATAAACCCCATGCCGATCAGGGTAGCCTTGGCCTCTTCCAAAATCTCCGGCTTAACAGAGTATCCTGGGGCTACTAGTCCAATAGTATCGCCCTTTTTCAAGGCCTTTGCCCTAACAGGGGCTGTGTCCGGTCGATTTTCGGGGGTGGAAGTAGCGAATATGGTAGAGGGGAGTAGGCTAGCTACAGAAGCTCCCAAAGCTGTTTTAAAAAACTGTCTCCTTTTTTTCATGCTTGTAGTGTCAATGGGCTAAATTTACAACATTGCCCATAAAGATATGACTGTCAATTTAGCAGATTGATATTTACAACCGCGAGAAGGGTAGTTATAGGACGTCCGTTCTTATTTGGCGCTAGATTTTTTTAATTGTCTTTGGATTTTTTTGATGGCAGATTCTATGGATTTTTCTGGTTCAATAATATTGTATTCGCCCCAAAAATCAGGGTCCGAAAATCCAGAAGCCTCATCCGACATAATGATTGATGATTTTAATCGGTTTCTTGCTTTAGGAACTTCACCCGAAGGGTTTTCACTCCAGTCAGTAATAGCCATTTCTGCAGTTAAGGAATAAACGGAATTGAATAGCTTATCGTCCCAATTTATCTTAAACTCCAATAGTACATTGCTATAGCCATAATACCATTTTCCGTTTTTTTCGCGATAGTCTACTCTATAGGCTACATCGGTGGGCCATACCCTTGCCTTGGCAGGTTTTTTTCGGACAAAGAGTTTGGCCGCTTCGTCTTTGTTGGTAATATTTAATGAATATACGGCGTTGGTTAGAATTTTGTTTTCCGCGTCTATATATAGTTTTCCTTGATATAATTGGTCTTCAATAGTCTCTTTTTGCTTAAAATTGATAATGAAAATTAATTTGTCCTGTACCATGGTAGAACTAGATACCGTAAAATCATAATAGTCCAATGTTTCTTCGGTAAATATATATTGGGGATATTTTACCATGTCTACAAATAAGGTATTAAAGGGGCCGCCCTGAAGTTTTAGGGTAAGGGTGTCTAACTTGCTATAATCTGTACTTTTTCTGGACTTATACATTTCAACTACATCCTTGCGGTCATTAGTATAGGCTGCTTTGTATATAGTGACCACAGCTTCGGACAAGGAAACATTTTTTCTTCTCTTTTTAATCGTTTCCCTATAAAAGGCGGTCATAAGAGTTGGCTTGTCAAAATAATGGTCCCCTCTTTTTTTAAGGGTTTCCCGGACGAGGTTCGCGGCATTTTTTGGGATCGCAAGGCTCACTTCTCTAAGTTCGGTGATGGAGGTCTCTAAAGCTATTTTGTTTTTATCGGAGCTTAACTCTTCTAATGAAAGATGCTTGGTTTTATATCCTAAAAACGATACGATAAGGTTCTCTTTGGCCAGGGCCTTGGGAACCTTAAGAATAAATTCGCCCTCGGTATTGCTAACCGTGCTGATATTGGTGTTCTCAACGGTTAGGGAAGCAAATACTAAGGGTTTATTGGTTTCTCCATCTACGATTTTTCCTCTGTATTGATTGTAAAGGCTTTCTTGTTCCTGTAAATCCTGAACCAAAGGGGCAGCAGATAAAAAATGTGGAGCACTAATGAACAACAATATAAATATGGCTGTTAGTAAGGTGTTTTTCTTGTAGATATTGATCATGATTAGTTCCTTATTATTAATACAATTGGTCAATCAGTCAGCTTATTTCTAAGTTAATGATTTATAGGATGATATGCTATTGAATTAACGTTTTTAATTGAAGGGGGAGGCTTATGTGTTTGGTAGGTTTAACTTGTTAAACAGCATTAAAGGTGTGGCGTTTTTTGATGCATATTTAATTTTTTCGCGTTAGGGATCGCAGCGGCATCCCCGCAGCAGCGCAAGGGATATAGCGAAGAGCCCGCCCGACGCAGGAGGGAACGCCCTAAGAAAAAGATAAAGGCCACACGAAATTGGACTGCCTACCTAGGAAACAACCTTCCAAGGGCTTTTAGACTATTGGTTGAAAAATAGCGAAAGGTCCTAAAAAGGGAGGTGTTTTTTTAAATAGTAGGCGAAAATTAGAGAATATGGCTGATAGATCTAGGCTCTAGCGGCTGCTTTTCGCATGCGTTTAGGGCCAAGCCATAACCAAAACCCGGTGGCGGTAAAAAGAAATAGGGAAATGCCCATGATGGTAGAATATACAAGTTTAATGAGACCCGTTCCCGTATCTAGGAATTTATCTAGGATGGAGCCGTCGTGTAATTGCTCTATAAAATCGCCACGCCTTCTTTCTATATGTAGTAGTTTTCCAGTGGCACCATCGAGCTGTATGCCCCAATAGCCCTCCTCAAAAATGAATTTGACCATGCCCTTGTCCTTTTTAACATCTACACGGTCTAGGGCTAATGAATGGGTGCTGGAAATAGAGTCCTGGAAAATTTTAACGGCATTGGTGTGGAGATCGTCCAAGGGGAGCCAATCCTTAAGATCGGTGGAAATTCCCTGACGAGATTTGGACAATATTAAATCGCCACTGTGTTTTTTCCAGCCCAATAGTAAGCCCGAAATGGAGATGATAAAAAAGAAGACAAATAACAGTGCGCCCGACGTTCTGTGAATTTTTCTGAATGTTCTTAGAATTTTGGCCTGGTTTTGTCTTTTTTTTTGCACGGTGTATATATGGTTGTTGGCTATTATGAATTGGTTTGTTGGGAAATAAAAAGGGAATCCAAGTTATAGAACAATTGGATTCCCATAGGTAAGTACTTATTTTTTGCTTAGCTGAAACAGGTCTACTCTTCTGTCTCTAAGGTTTCGTACGCTTCCAAACTGATTGAGTTGTCTTAGAAGGTCCAAATCTACATCGACAATTAGGATCATTTCAGTATTTGGTGTGGTTTCTGCTTTCACCCCATTGGAAGGAAAAGCAAAGTCACAGGGGGTAAAAACCATGGATTGGGCATATTGAATATCCATATTATGAACCTTGGGCAAGTTCCCAACGCTTCCGGCGATGGCTACATAACATTCGTTTTCTATGGCTCTGGCCTGGGCGCAATGTCTAACTCTAGAAAAACCATTTTGAGTATCGGTAAGGAAGGGGACGAATAAAATATCCATGCCTTCATCTGCCAAAAGTCTGCTTAGTTCCGGAAACTCGGAATCATAACAGATAAGGACGCCTATCTTTCCACAATCGGTATCGATAATTTTAATCTCGGATCCTCCTTGCAAGCCCCACACTTTAGCCTCGTCCGGGGTGACATGGAGTTTTTCATAGCGTTCCTTGGTTCCGTCACGCTTACAGACATACCCTACATTATAGAGCATTCCGTTCTGGATTTCGGGCATGCTTCCGCTAATGATATTGATGTTATAGGAAATGGCCAATTCCGAGAACCTTTGTATAATGGTAGCGGTGTGCTTCGCAAGTTCCCGAATGGCATCGGGCTCGGACATATGATTGTTTTCGGCCATCAGAGGCGCATTGAAAAACTCGGGAAACAAGGCAAAATCCGAACGGTAGCCAGAAACGGCATCTATAAAGTATTCGGCCTGCTGCAATACCTCCTCTAAGTTTTTATACGGGCGCATTTGCCACTGTATGAGCCCCAAGCGTACGATCTTTTTGGTCGCCGTGGCATTTTTGTTCTTTTTCTCGTAATAAATATTGTTCCATTCCATCAGAACTGCATAGTCGTTGGAATCCGAATCTCCTTCCAAATAGTTCTTTAGGATTTTGCTGGGATGGAAATCGTTGGAAATCTGAAAATTTAGCACCGGGTCATGAATTTCCTTGCGCTTCACTTTTTCTATATAGGCCTTTGGAGACAAGGTGTCCATATATTTGTGATAGTTTGGTATTCTTCCCCCAAAAGCGACTCTTTTAAGGTTTAATCGTTCACACAATTCCTTTCTGTAATCGTATAATCTACGTCCTAGCCTAAGTCCTCTGAATTCGGGTTTTATAAAAACTTCTATACCATAAAGGGTGTCTCCGTCTGCAGTATGTGTGTTAAAAGTGTAGTTTCCCGTAATCTGCTCATAGGTGTGGTGGTCATCGAGCTTCTCGTAATCCAAGATAATAGAGAGGGCACATCCCGCAATTTGATCGTTTACCTTTATAACGACCTGGCCCTCGGGGAATTCGTTGATCAGAGTTTCAATCTGATTTTCTCTCCAATAAGCATTGGGCATAGAGCTGTAGGAGGCTATCATGACTTTTTTTAACTCTTGATAGTCGTCTAGACTCAAATAGGTTAATTCAACATTTTCAATATCTTCCATATTCATGATAATAGCCTTTAAAAGGGGGTGTTGCTGGTTGGTATACTGTTATTATTTGTGGTGGGTCTTTTGGGAGTCCGAAATTAAGTCGTCCAGGTCTTTAAGTTCCTTTTCGGTTAAATCGCGCCACTTTCCTACTGGGACATCCAATTCTATATTCATAATTCTTATCCGCTTTAGGGCCACTACATTATAGTTGAAGTATTCGCACATTCTTCGAATTTGGCGGTTTAGCCCTTGTGATAAGATAATTTTAAATTGGTATTTACTTATTTTTTCTAAATGGCATTTTCGAGTAACCCGATCTAAAATAGGGACCCCGTTGCTCATTTTTTCCAAAAAATCTTGTGTAATAGGTCTGTCAACCTCTACGATATATTCCTTTTCGTGATTGTTTCTTGCCCTAAGTATTTTATTGACAATATCGCCATCATTGGTCAAAAGAATAAGGCCTTCACTAGGTTTGTCCAATCGGCCAATAGGGAAAATACGACTGGGATAATTAATGTAATCTATAATATTGTCTTTTTCTACCCTTGTATCCGTAGTACAAACAATGCCCAAAGGCTTGTTAAAGGCTATATAAACGCGTTTATCTTTCTCTTCGGAAATAAGCTTCCCATCTACCCGGATTTCATCCGCAATGGTGATTTTTGTCCCCATTTCCGGAACCTTTCCATTAATGGTTACACGCCCCTGATCTATGAGTTTGTCTGCAGCCCTGCGGGAACAATACCCCATTTCGCTTAAAAACTTATTAATTCTTTTGCCCTCCTTCTCTTCCATATTTACACTCCTAATTCTCTATATATTGCGTTATCGGTTCTTGAACCTTTTAGCTGAAATGGTTCAGAAACTAATAGCAAATTTATGGCTTTTTTTGATTGGTTACGCTATTAAAAAATTACGGGTACGCCTGTAATTATGTCAAAATTATAAAGCCATAGCTGTCATAAATATCCAACCTAGTTCTTACTAGGAACTAGGTTGGATAGAAATGGTTTTATTTTTTTAAAGCATCTGAGTTCTCCATATAAACTTCCTTATTCATCTCCTGATTTAATTTTTCGAAGAACAGTATTTCCGCATAAAATTGCCAGTCAAAATTTAAGGATTGGTTGGCCAAATGAACGTGATGGTCCTGATCTAAAATATAGTTGTCTGGTTTTGATAAGATACGCGTTTTTCCATAAACCTCCTCTAATTCCCTTCTCAAGGATGTGAATGTTTTTTGCAATTCTTTTAAATTAGTAGCTGCCAGTGCTAATTGTTCTTGGTTCTCGGCATTGTCGTACGCTTGTAAGGCTAAAAGGATTTGTGGACTAAATTGGGCCAATTTGTTTACTTGCTCATAGACTTCTAAGTTATAAATGTTTCTTAGGGCTTTGGCTTTAGAGGCTTCAATTTTCTTAGCGATGCTATCCGTCGTTTGTTTTATTTCGGATGCTTGTTGTAGGCGCTCGGCATATTTTGTGCTCCAGGCACCTTTATTGTTTGGGTCTGGAAAATCTATGACTGCCTTCTCCAATGCGTTTTTCATAGAAGGAAGGTAATTGCGCTGATTGCCTTGGAGCAAAGCATTTTTCCAGAAGGCAACAGGTTGTTCAAGCTCGGTAATAAAACTGTTCTCTTCCCCAGCCATAGTGTAACCATATTGTCTATGTCTAATGGCAGTTTTTAAAGCATCCTTAGATTGTTTGTCTCCAGACCAACCGTATTCTGAAAAAGCCAAAATACCACGCATATATAATTCAAAATGTGGGGAATCGTCGTCCCATAAGGTCAATAATAATCCGTCAAGGCCACTTTTAATAGAACTCTCGGCAAAGGACCTGATATTTTCTATATTGCCGTCTTCTTGTGGCATGAGTACCCACCTGGTTTGTCCGGCAGTGGCTCCCATAACCTGTAAGTCGTGACTAGAAAACCATTGCATAGCCTTGATGTTTCCCAATGCTTGTGGCGAGTTATAGTTCCAACGCATATAGATACAGTTCTTTGGAAATAGGTCTAAAAACTCCAGTAGCTTATGCTCGTTTTCTTCCCAAACCTTGTCTACCTCTTCTTGGGTCAAATCCTTGTTAAACATGGGGCTATAAACATCTGCTTGTTGCAAGGGCATGTCGTCCCAGAAAATAGGGGTTCTTCCGTGTTCTTCGGCAAATTTGGCAACTTTATTTAACCAGGTCAACTGAAGTTTTAAGGCGGGTTCTTTGCTGCCCCTTCCTGTAGTGTGTACTTCATCGCCACCTACGTGTAAATACTTTCCGTGAGGAAAGGCTTCCATAGCGTCTAAATATAGGTCAAACTGTACCTCGTATGTTTTTGGGTCGAGCGGATTAAAAGCCCAGTCGCTTTCTAAGTTATCTCGAAGGTTTTTATATTCGTCGTGCTTTAAAATAAAAGAGGCGTGTCCCAGTCCTTGTACCAAAGGGCTGATTTCTATATGGCGCTCCTTGGCGTAATCGCTTAATTTTCGCCATTCCTCGATACTCCAAGCATCGGCAGAGGCCACCACAGGTTGCCGTTTGAATTTTAATTTGTCCTCTATTTCAATAATGATTCCATTAACCTTATAACCGGCTAGTTTGTCCATTAACTGATAGTAGTAATCTCTTTTTTCCAAATGATGTTTTACATCTAATTGTATAGATCTATACGCTAAGGCGGGGTAATCCGTAACCTTGCAAAGTGGAAGGTTTACCTTTTGGTCCCTAGCATCGATAAAGAGTTGTTCTAAGGTTTTAAAAGCATAAAAGAGTCCGGCTTTATCTTTACTGTTAATAATGATTTCGTTGTCCGTGATATTTAAAGTGTAGCCTTGAGGTTTCACACCAAGGGTTTCATCAATAGAGAATTTTAGCAGCGTAGGAGTACCGTCGGTCGTTTCCTTAAGAAGAATCAATTCCTTGTTAACAATAGGAAGTTCCGAAGAGGATGCTGCCTGATAGGTTAAGGGAGTGTCAAAGGAAATTGAACTTACCCCGTTAATTTCAAATTCTTGAGGTAAGGGTAAAATTTTAAAATCTCCTAATTTGTTTTCTTTTGGTGTGCACGAGAACATCAGAGCAACAATGGTCAAAAGATAAATGCAATTAATTTTGTTCATAATGGATTAATATTTGGTAATTAGAATTTCTGTCCGTAGGATTTTAACTCTTAAAAAGCTAGGATTTAGTTTTAAAACGACTGCTGAAGATACGTTCTTTTAAAAAAAGGAACAAAAACAATTTAATATTAGGCGATAAAGATTTGAAAACAAAAATGTAATCCATTAGCTATAAGATGTGCTTATACGCCAAATTGGCTTAAATGATGGTCTAGGTGTTTGTAACATAAATTGCTCCATTCTGTCTTGGTTAAAGGGCCAAAAGAATGCGATTCCTTTAAATGGAAGTGTGTTTCTCCAAGTTCTTGAGTCTTGATAAGGTAGTCGATAAGGCGTTTTTTTTCGGCTTCAAAATCCCTTTCGCCTGCAATTACAAATTGCGGAGCGGTTTTGGTGTTTTTTTTATAGGGCTTCTCATTAACGACCATAGGTTTTACTATAAGGGTAAGAATGAATCGCATGAATGAATTGGGCTTGGGATGTTTGTCGGTATAGATCATTTCGTAGGTGACGTTGCAATGAGCTAGCATTTGGCCTACATTCATTGTGCCCCAAAGGTTATTGCTTTGTGGACTAAGCAGCTGTATTCTATCGATTAATTCTGTAAGATCGTTTTTGTCAAAAACATTTTTCATAGTAAAGAGGATGGTAAGTTGTGAGTATAATGTTGGGCCAATCTGAAAACAAGCCGAGCTTTATATGTCCAATATAGGAGTGTATTTCTTTTGAAGGATAGGTGAGCAAGCTTATTCTGGGTAAAAAACCAAAAGAATTTTTTAGCCAAAGAGGAGTTTTATCAATTTTAGTTTGAAATTGGTATGGGGGTAATATTTTATACTGGGTTCTAACCAGGTGGGTTTGTCCAAGACGCCCTTGTAATGCGAAAAAGCTTTAAAGCCATACTCGCCATGGTACGATCCTATGCCGCTTTCGCCGACACCACCAAACCCCATATTGCTATTGGTAATATGCATAAGCGCATCATTTATGGCGCCTCCGCCAAAAGAAATTTCATTTAAGACCTTCTGCTTAGTTTTATTATCATTGGTAAAAACATAACAGGACAAAGGTTTAGGGCGCAATTTTATTTGTTGCAGAATGTCTTCTAAGTTGTCATATTCTAGAACGGGTAAAATAGGGCCGAAAATTTCGTCTTGCATGACCTTGTCCTCAAAGGTAACATCGGTCATAATCGTGGGCGATAATAGCCTGTTTTCTATGTCGTGTTTACCACCATAGAATAGCTTGTCCGTATCAATTAAAGCCAGCAGCCGTTCCAGGTTTTTTTGGTTGATGATCTGTACATAGTTATCGGCTTCGATCAAAAAATTGGATGCTTCGATTTCTTTTTTCGCCAATGCTAAGAATTCAGCTTTTTTCGAAGCATGGACCACCACATAATCTGGGGCTATACAGGTTTGGCCGGCATTTAAAAACTTGGCCCAAATAAGGCGTTTTACGGATACCTTTAGGTCGCAGTTTTCCGTGATAATGGCCGGACTTTTTCCACCGAGTTCCAAGGTAACCGGGATGAGGTTTTTAGCTGCTGCCTGGTAGACTATTTTGCCTACTTGTACGCTGCCCGTAAAGAATATTTTGTCGAATGCTTGTTTTAGCAGGGCTGAAGTTTCTGGGACACCTCCCTCAACGACCTTAAAGAATGAAGGGTCAAAATTTTCATTGATAAGTTTGGCCATCGCATTACTGGTGTGTATGGGCAGTTCGCTTGGTTTTAATATAACCGTGTTTCCCGCAGCAATAGCGGCAATGGCCGGAGCAAGGGAAAGTTGGTAGGGATAGTTCCAAGCCCCAATGATAAGGGTTACGCCTAAGGGCTCGGGAATGATATACGATTTGGCGGGAAAATTGGCCAGATTGGTCTTTACCCTTTTAACGGCCGACCACTTTTTAACCTTTTTTATGGCTTGCTGTATATCGTGATAAAGCAAACTTAACTCAGCCGTATAGTTCTCAAAGGCCGATTTTTTAAAATCGGCATAGATAGCCCGATGCAAGACTTCTTCATTGGCCTTGAGTAAGGATTGCAATTTTTTTAACTGTGCTATTCTAAAGCGAATGTCCTTGGAGGCGTTGGTGTTGAAGAATGTTTTTTGTAAGTCTACTAGTTCTTGCATCTTGTTTCTTGTTACACTGTGATCTTATGGTTATTGAATTGAAATTTAGCGTTTTATTTTTATTGAACCATGAATAGGGCGTTTACAAAGAATAGTTTGCCATTTTCCCAAAACCCTCTAAATACCGGATTGTCTACCATGTATATAATTTGTCCTCTTCCATATTCTTCTACGCCAAAAACAAGGGTGTTTCCAATTTTTTTCTTGGCTTCGCTCCCTGCAAAACCAGAAACTGGCTGCGGGTCGTTCTCCAAATAAACCACGGTGCCGCGATCCAAATATTCATAGGCATCCTGCCCGAGTTTTAAACTGAAGTAGGTGTCGTCATACCCATAGGCCAAAGGATGGGTGTGGTCTACCTTGGTTTTAAAAATGGCGCCAGTAATCATGTTTTTAATCCCTTCTCGTTCTGTTGCGGCGTACGGCAGTAGCGTAGCTGTGCTGTCTGTTTTGTAATCTCTTTCTTGTATTTGAAATCCATCGTCGCCCTTAAAGGCATTAATGGCACCTTCCATGGCAATGATTTTACCGCCATTTTGAACATACTCCTTTAAATTGGCCAACAGCTCTTGATCTATAAAACTACTGTAATTACCATTGGGTAAAATAAGAATATCATAGGCAGATAAATTAATGCCTTTAAAATAATCGGCGTCTAGTACAGCAATGGGATATTCTAATTGTTGCTCAAAAAAGTGCCAAACTTCACCAAATTGTAGCGTGTTTGTAGGTGCTCCCGATAGCACCGCTACTTTGTTGTGCGGAATCATAGAAACAGAGCTAGAGCCAAAATCTTTCCCTTTTTCTACCCATGAAGTATTGCTTGCCGCCAAGTTTATGTGATGCTTTTGAGCAATCTCGGTGAGGGATTTAAGAAAGTTGGGGTTTGATTTGTTGTCGGCGCGATTGATGATTAAACTTCCTCTTCTGAACTCTTTTCCCTCTATTGTAAAAGGCTCCTTGGCATGGCGTACCCGTATTTTGTTTTTAAGAAGATCGCTTAAGAATCGGGCATCGTTCATACTGCTCCAATCCGTTAAATAGGCGAGTGCATTTTCAGGGAGGGTTTTATTTGATATAGGTATGTTCCAATTATCTACAGCATCGGCTGAAACCTTGCTTTCTGAAGCAATAGCGTCCAATCCATAGGCATAGGGTAGGGACCAAGCCGTAATGTCATAAGTAAGGGAGTCACTTAGTTTGGTGTTTGGTTCCATCAATACCTTAACCAAGGTTCCTTTGGTCTGGTCGGTCGAAATCACCATGCTATTAGAGGTGGTTTTGTGAGTAGAAGTCTTTCCATTACGGTAATCATATCCTTTTACAGATCCAGATTTGGCACGGCCATAGGTAATTTCATGTTGGTTTAATAGGTGGGCAAGGGCGTTCATTTTATCGTCATCGCCACTTAAAACATAGCTCTTGTATTTGAAATTTTTATGCTGGTAGAATTTCTTAAACTCTTCGTTTAATACCTTGCTATGGTTGGCGGCTACTTCTACGGTTGATAGGCCCGTAGTGATATGGTGAATCATCCGATCCTTTAAGGTTAAGACATCGCCTATGCTAGTAGTTATCCCTAGTCCGGCACGTCCGCTGCCGCCCTGTTCGTAGGTCATGCCAATTCCCCCATTGTAGGTAGGGTAGGTGTCTCCATAACTAGGGTATAAGAGGTCAAAAACCTCCTTTGTAAAATAAAACCATCCTTGGGCATCAAAGTATTTGGCGTGGTTATTGCCTACGGTTTCTTGAAACGCTCGCTGAAAATCGGTCACCACTTCGTGAAAGGGTTCGGCCGCAGGAGCAAAGAAATAAGGGTTATCTACCCCTTGTTCGTGAAAATCGACATGGATGTGCGGCAACCATTGGTTGTAAAGCTTAATCCTTTGTTGGCTCTCTATTTGGGTGAGCCATGCCCAATCTCGGTTAAGATCGAACATATAATGGTTGGGACGCCCATTTAGCCAGCCTTCATGGTGTTCCTTACTATTTGGGTCTATGTTAAAAGGAGTGTTTTTATATTGATAGTACCAATTGACATAGCGGTCGCGTCCATCAGGGTTTATACAAGGATCCATAATAACCACGGTGTTCTCTAAATAAGAGGTATTGGTAGTCAATAGCTCATAGATAGTCTGCATGGCTGCCTCAGTACTAGTGCTTTCATTGCCGTGTACATTATAGCTCAACCAAACAATGGACTTATTCGCGTTCCCTTGCCCTTGGGTGGCTTTTAAGTGTTCTGACCGTATGCTTTCTAGATTTTCGATGTTTTCGGCCGAAGAAATATAGGCCAATAGCAAAGGTCGTCGTTCATTGGTTTTACCGTATTCTATTAATTTTACCCTATCCGATGCGTTTTTAGAAATATGATTGAAGTACGCAACAACCTCGTGGTGACGTGTAAATTCGGATCCCAGTTCATACCCTAAAAATTCGGAAGGGGAACTGATGGTTTGAGAAATTCCGAATGTTGAGATAAAAAGGATAAGGACAATGAATAGATTTTTCATGTTAATTTTCTTGATAGACTTTTTATCAAAACTAAGAAATATAAGTGATAACAAAACTAAGGGTAGGGAGAAAGCTACACCTTTCTTACTATGGAGTGTTTATGTATAAAACACTGTAAGACAATGGTTGGAAGTCTTGGGGAGTCATAAGGTATGGATAATTAAACTTCTTAACGTATTTTTAGGCTTTCAAAAAAGGGATAATTTTACCTTTACGCGACAATTAGTAACGTTTCCATTAAATGAGCATGACCCAAAACTGGTCCCAAATACCAATGAAGAAATGCGAATTACATATGACCGTTAAAAAACAAGAAATATCTGCATATGAAAGTTAAAGGCATACCTTTTAAAAACACTGGCTATTTTTCCGATTTAATATGTGATTATCTAAATGGGAAAGAAGCTTTGTCTCCATTTTATAATAGGCAGCCTACCTTAGCACAGTTTAAGGAACAGATAAAAGAGAAGAACAGTTTTTCACAAAACAACAGGGATGTTTTGCACGATGCGCTTATTGGGCAGTACGCAAACACCCAGACTTCTGCAGATACAGCAACTAATATCTCTTTGCTCAAAGCACCCTCTACTTTTACGGTGGTTACCGGGCACCAGTTGAATTTGTTCACCGGACCCTTGTATTTCCTATATAAAATTATATCGACCATTAATCTAGCGAAGGAATTAAAGCGCGATAATCCCGAATATAATTTTGTGCCCATTTATTGGATGGCTACCGAAGACCACGATTTCGAAGAAATCAACTATTTTAATTTTAGGGGAAAGAAATTACAGTGGAATAAAAAATCTTCTGGAGCAGTAGGGGTTTTGGAAACCGATGGTTTGGAAGCAATATTAGAGGCCTTTTCCAATGAAATAGGGAATAGCCATCATGCTAATAAGTTAAAGGAAATGTTCCAAAAGGCCTATCTGGAGCATAATACCCTAACGGATGCTACCCGCTTTTTGGCCAATGAGCTCTTTGGAGAGTATGGCTTGGTGATTTTGGATGGTGACGATAGAGCATTGAAGCAGTTAATGGTGCCCTATATAAAGAAGGATTTGCTGGCAAAAACCTCCTTCGAAAACGTAAAGACGACCATAGAAAAACTTCAGGCCTTACCAGAAAATTATGGGATACAGGTAAACCCTAGGGAGATAAATTACTTTTATATAAAGGATGGTCTCCGGGAGCGGATTATAGAACAATCAGGAAGATTTTATGTGAATGATACCAAAATAGAATTCTCCCAAGACGAAATTCTAACAGAACTTAACAATCACCCCGAGCGGTTTTCGCCAAATGTAATCTGTAGGCCCTTATTTCAAGAGGTGATATTGCCAAACCTTTGCTATATCGGTGGTGGGGGAGAACTGGCGTATTGGTTAGAACTAAAAGAGGCCTTTTCGGCCATGGAAGTGCCTTTTCCAATATTATTGTTGCGTAACTCGGCCTTGGTGATTACAGAGAAGCAATTTGGAAAACTAGAGCGAATGGGAATTTCCTTAACCGATATATTTCTAAAACAGAGCAGTTTTATCAATAAAAAAATCCGGGAAATTTCGAATATCGATATCGATTTTACTCCACAAAAAAATCTCCTAAAAGAACAGTTTACAGGAATGTACGAACTGGCAGCTCAAACAGACCCTTCCTTCACTGGAGCCGTAAAAGCTCAGGAAATTAAACAATTGAAGGGATTAGAACACTTGGAGAAGCGGTTGTTGAAAGCCCAAAAGCGAAAATTGGAAGATCAGGTGAAACGTATGACGGCACTTCAGAACGAACTTTTTCCTAACAAATCCCTGCAAGAGCGGAACCTTAATTTTTCTGAACTGTACCTAGAATATGGTCAAGAGTTGATTCCAGTCCTAATGAACGCCCTACAGCCATTGTCTGGTGAGTTTTCTATCGTAATAATGGATTAAATTTATGCTGAGCTTCACTTAAATCTAGTGTTGAGCTTAATTTTATTAGGGTAAATTATTAATTGTCGGTGTTACTGTAAGCATATCGGAGTATTAGTTTGTGTTTGGGCTTCTAAAATTTTTCAAAAAGTTATCTTTGGTGAAAACTCAACGAATCCATGCATAAAGTAGATTTTGAAATGGTGGAAATGACCTTAGATGTCATGAAATACGCCATCGGTAGAATAACGCATCCTTCACCAGAATTAGGAAAACCCAAAAAAGAAACGGAATTAAAGGCTTTGGTAGGTGAAACCATTACTGAAGCGGGAATTGGAGGAGAAAAAGCTTTTCAATTGTTCAAGGATGTGTTGGTAAAAGCCACCGTTCCTATAGATCACCCACGACACTTGGCCTTTGTACCGGCCTCCCCGACAAGGGCAGCAGTGATGTTCGATTTGGTAACCTCGGCTTCCAGTATCCATGGAGCCTATTGGATGGAGGGTGCCGGAGGTATCTTCTGTGAGAATGAAGCGATGAAATGGTTGGTGTCCCTTACCGGAATGCCCAAGGGGGCTTTCGGAGTTTTTACGAGCGGCGGTACCGCGGCCAATCTTTCGGCAATGGTAACGGCAAGGGAGAACTGGCGTAAAAATCCAAAACACCAAAACGAAAAAGGCTTGATCATAACCTCAAGCGGGGCCCATTCTTCGGTAAAATCAATGGCAAAAGTGATCGATTGCGATGTGCTTTTGGTAGAAACCGAAGAGGAGATGACAGCTGTGGCTTTGCAAGAGAAAATAACCTCCCTAGACCCACAACAACGACATAGGTTATTTGCCGTGGTGGGAACAGGCGGGACTACAAATGCAGGGATCATCGATGATTTGTCCGGGATCGCCGCGATTTGTGAACAGGAAAACCTTTGGTTTCATGTCGATGCCGCCTATGGAGGTGGTGCTTTGGCCTCTACTTCTAGCAAACATTTGTTTAACGGAATAGAAAGGGCAGATAGTATTACTATTGATCCCCATAAATGGCTCTTTTCCCCATATGATTGTGGGGCCATATTGTATAAAAACCCTGAACTCGCCAAGGAAGCCCATGCACAAGAAGGTTCTTATTTGGATATTTTTAAAGATGAGGGCGCACACGGATTTAATCCATCCGATTACCAGATTCAATTAACACGACGGGTAAGGGGCTTGCCGCTTTGGTTCTCCTTGGCCATGCATGGGACCGACAAATATGCCTGGGCCGTAGATAAGGGAATCGAATTAGCTAATTTAGCAGGGAAACTTATCCAAGAACACCCTTTGGTAGAACTGGTCAGAGAACCTAGTCTGTCTTGTGTTTTATTCCGTAGAAAAGGATGGTCGCCCTCGGATTATACCAACTGGACCTATAAAAACCATAGAGAAGGTTTTGCCTTGGTAACCCCTACCAAATATAAAAAGGACGGAGTGTACGAAACCGTAGCACGGTTTTGTTTTATCAATCCAGATACCAAAGAAGAAGATATTACCATGATTTTGGCGTCAATGGAGGCGTAAAGAATATACAAATATGGGGGGAGTGGGTTTAAGGAACGATAAACTCCCCCTCCCAATGGGTTTCGGTCCTGGAAAAGCGAACACGGATATGGTTGGGTTGGGCCAATTGTAAATACTCCATTTTAAAAGGAATGATCTCCACAGTGCAAAAATGATTTTCATCGTTTAAAAACTCAAGATTCTGAGGGTTTGTAAGGGCGCTGCCAGGGGCCATGCTGGTGGTATATGCTTTTTTGGCAGCTGGGGTTATGGTAGACCAAAATTGCGCTTTTGTCCCTTCGTCGTCCTTATAAGTGGCAATGCCTTCTATTTTTAACTGTAGCATTTTTGCGGGGTTGTAAAAAAGGAGGCTTACTTTTTTGTTTTCTTTGATATGGGTGATTTTTTTGGAACGCTTATCCGTAAAGAAAGTGAGTGTTAAGTCCTTGCTTACTTTCCGCAATACGACCGTGCGCAATCGGGCAACCTGATCTAGGCCGACTGTGGCGAAAGTGAAATATCGGAATGGATGGTTTGCTTCCGTTGGTCCCTTTTGTAGTTCGTCCTTAATTTGCTCAAAAAAATGACTTGTCATCCTTGGAAAATTTTAATGTATATAAAGGTAAAAATAAAAGTTGGTGCGAGGCATATCATAGACTGGCTTTCTGAGGAGAAATTAAAGGCCTGCTAAAGCGAAAAAAGGAAAGATCAAAGTAGGTGTTTTGATTATTGGCGGCGGCGATTTGACGGTGTTGCACTATTTTTTCTGATTATGAAGTGCATGATCGGCATTATTGTGAGAATTTTTTTGCTGAAAAGATCTTTAAAAGCCCTAAAAAACAGTGGTATTAACATATAATTAAAAATTAACTTCCTATGTTTGTTGGTTTTAATACTTAATAGCAAAAAAAATGCTAAAGATATTTTTACAAAATTTTCAAATGACTATTTTTGCCCATGCAAAATAACGTCCTCATATTAGATTTTGGTTCCCAGTATACTCAACTCATAGCTAGAAGGGTTAGGGAGCTTAATATTTTCTGCGAAATAAAACCATTTAACCACCTGCCCGAAGACTTGTCGGCGTATAAGGCGGTAATCCTTTCGGGATCTCCATTTTCTGTTAGAGCCGAAGATGCCCCTCATCCGGACTTGTCCCAAATAAAGGGAAAAAAGCCATTGTTGGCCGTTTGTTATGGCGCACAATATTTGGCCCATTTTAATGGTGGTAATGTAGCACCTTCCAATACTAGGGAATACGGAAGGGCAAAATTGTCTTTTGTGGAAGATAACGAGCCTTTTTTCAACGGAATATCCGTAGGTAGTCAGGTATGGATGAGTCATAGCGATACCATTAAAAGCTTGCCTACAGGCGCTAAAAAATTAGCCAGTACGCACGATGTAGAAAATGCAGCCTACAGAATTGAAGGCGAAGATACATATGCTATTCAATTTCACCCAGAAGTGTATCATTCTACAGACGGGAAACAATTGTTAGAAAATTTCTTGGTTACTATAGCCGGCGTAGCTCAAAGCTGGACACCAGATTCTTTCGTAGAAACTACGGTTGCCGAGTTGAAGGAAAAAATCGGTAATGAAAAGGTAATCCTTGGTTTGTCTGGTGGAGTAGATTCTACTGTGGCTGCCGTGTTGTTGCACAAGGCCATCGGGAAAAATTTACACTGTATTTTTGTAAATAACGGCTTGTTGCGTAAAAATGAGTTCCAAGGCGTATTGGATCAATACGAAGGAATGGGACTAAATGTGAAAGGTGTAGACGCTTCGGCACGCTTTTTGGAGAACTTGGCAGGAGAAAGTGATCCAGAGAAAAAAAGAAAAGCCATTGGAAGAGTCTTTATCGAAGTCTTCGATGACGAATCGCACTTGGTGGAAGATGCACAATGGTTGGCGCAAGGAACAATCTATCCAGATGTGATAGAATCTGTTTCGGCAACCGGAGGCCCATCGGCAACAATTAAGAGCCATCATAACGTTGGTGGTTTGCCAGATTATATGAAATTAAAGGTCGTAGAGCCTTTGCGAATGTTATTTAAGGATGAGGTTCGTAGAGTAGGTGCTAGTTTAGGCATAGATCCAGAACTTTTAGGGAGACACCCTTTCCCAGGTCCTGGTTTGGCTATTCGTATCTTGGGCGATATTACCGCTGAAAAAGTTGCTATTCTACAAGAAGTTGATGCTATTTTTATCAATGGATTGAAAGAATGGGGACTTTATGATAAAGTTTGGCAGGCAGGAGCAATGCTTCTTCCTGTAAACAGTGTAGGAGTTATGGGCGATGAACGTACCTATGAAAAATGTGTAGCATTACGTGCGGTAGAAAGTACCGATGGGATGACTGCAGATTGGGTGAATTTGCCATATGAGTTTTTACAGAAAACATCGAACGATATTATCAATAAGGTAAGAGGGGTCAATAGAGTTGTTTATGATATAAGCTCTAAACCACCGGCTACCATTGAATGGGAATAAATACGATGTGGGTAAAACCAAAACAAACAATTCCTTTTTAGAAGGAATTGTTTGTTTATGGAGGTCTGTAAGAATTAGGACCGGAGCATTTTTAGCTTCTCGGATTTTAATTAGATTAGTGTTCTTATAATTTTTTAAATAAAAACGTGTGAAAATTTACAGGAAAACATTTTTGTCAACGGTGCTCGTATTGTTGTTGAGTGGTAGTCTTTTTGCTCAGGAATTTAAGACCCATGCCGTAAAACAAGGCGAAACATTAGAAAGTATTGCCAAACAATACAAGGTGTCGCAGGAGTCAATATTAAAATTAAATAGGGAAATCCAAAGAGGTGGAGCTGTTAAGGCCAATACCATTTTAGTAATTCCTGTTAGTAATGAGCCTGTGACAAATGTGGTTTCTGTGCGTTCTATGTTACAAGAAATTACAGGGAAGGAAAAGGCCGAAAAACAAAAAGTTCCCGTAGGTTTTTATACACACAAAACCCGTAGAAAGGAAACCTTGTATGGTATCTCTAAGAAATACAAGGTATCCGAAGACGATTTAAAGCGCTACAATACGGAATTGTATTCTATTCAGTTGAAAAAAGGAATGGAATTAAGAATTCCTAAATTTCGTAGCGAAACCTCAAAAGAACAGCAGATTAATGAGGCCGACTATGAGATTTATACCGTACAGCCCAAAGAAACACGCTGGAGTATAGCTCATAAATACGGGATTACAATTGATAGTTTATTGGTGTTAAACCCTGTGTTGTCCAAGACTTCCAACTATATTGCCGGTGGTCAACAATTGTTGCTTCCTAAAATAGGTACCGAAGGGGCAAAAGCTCAAAGTCCACAAAAATATATATGGTACACCGTACCGGCAAAACAAACATTTTACAGCCTTGAGAAAAAGTTTGGAATAGCGTCTAACGATATTATTGCTCTAAATCCCGAAATAAAGGAAAGAGGAGGCTTAAAGGAAGGAATGGTGTTGCGCATTCCTGATAAATCGTCTGAAATAGCTACTGGGGTTACCACGGAAAATTTTATATTTTACGAGGTTAAAGCCAAGGAAACACAGTTTTCCCTTTCTAGGAAATTAGGGATTGGGTATGGCGAACTGCTTGCCCTGAACCCCGATTTAAAGGATGGGCTGAAAGAAGGAATGATCTTAAAATTACCGAAAACCCAAACGGGTGATTTCGATGTTAGAAACGCTCTTATTTTAGATAAAATATCTTTGTTAGACAGTATTCATTCAGGGAATAGGGCCAAATTACTTTATTTGTTGCCTTTCAGATTAGATCGTTTAAATGTCTCTGATAAGGAAAGCACTATGTTGGCCATAGAAAACAGAAAAGATGTCAACTATAGTCTCGGACTGTATTCAGGAGCTATGGTGGCGTTGGATTCTATCGCTAAATTAGGAGTTTCTGTCGATGTAAAGACCATTGATACGCAGTTAGATGCGACGCATGTTAGAGGGGTGTTGCAGAGGGAAAATTTAAATGGTGTTTCGGCTGTATTTGGTCCTTTGGAACCAAAAATGTTGAATGAGGTTGCTGCCCAAGTGGCGTCTTATAATATACCGGTCATTGCGCCTTTGGCAGATGGTGCCGCTCAAAGTCCCGCTAATGTGTTTTTTGCCATGCCTTCCGAAAAGGTGTTGCGAGAGCAAATGCTTGCTTATATCGCAAGGGTGAAGACTAATGAGAACATCATTATTATTGCAGATCAAAAAAATAAAGGCATAGAACAAGTTTTAGTAAGTAAATTTCCACAGGCTAAGACCGTGGTCCTAAAAGACGATCGTACCCTGAGTATAGATAAGTTGAATCAAATGTTCGCCTTGGATCGTGAGAACTGGATTTTCCTGGAAACAGATCAGGCAAATTTGGTGTACCATGTAGGTTCTGTATTGAATTCTTCGATCAGTAAGGATGTAAAATTAAGGTTGTTTACCACGAATAAGAACAAAGCTTTTGATGCAGAAGTGGTTTCCTATTCCCATTTGTCCAATCTTAGGTTTACCTATCCTTCGGCGTCTAGGGAAGTTACATCTAACGGATTTATAGCAGCCTACAAGAAGCGGTTTGGCGCCGAACCCGATGCCTTTGCGGTACGTGGTTTTGACCTGACCATGGATATTCTTTTAAAAATTGCTTATAAAAATGACTTTATCGGAGCCACCAATACCATTGGGGAGACTAGTTATACTGGGAATAAATTTAATTTTGTGAAAGAATTCAATTCGGGTTATTTTAACAAAGGCGGGTATATCCTAGGTTTCGATAAGATGCGTATTGTAGAAATAAAAGAGTAGTTTAGTTCTACAGGATAAGAAGATAGTTTACTATTTCTTAAGGGGAATATTTAGGGCGTTCCCTCCTTCGTCGGTCGGGCACTTGGCTATATCCCTTGCGCTGCTGCGGGGATGCCGCCGCGGTCCCTAACGCAAAAATTTAGCAGTGTGTTATACTGCCTATAAAAAAAGGAGCATTTTGCTCCTTTTTTTTATAGACTGACTTTTTAAATATCACAGATAGTGACCCCTTCTTTTAAGGCGGCAATTTTATCGGGCCAAGTAGGGATAAATTCCTGGGCCACATATCCCTTATAGCCGGTTTTATGAATAGCCTTCATAATGGCAGGGTAGTTTAATTCCTGACTGTCGTTAATTTCATTTCTTCCAGGGTTTCCTCCGGTGTGGTAATGTCCAATATAAGCATGGTTTTCTTGTATGGTCCTAATAATATCCCCTTCCATAATTTGCATATGGTATATATCGTATAGAAGTTTAAAATTATCAGACCCCAGTCTCTTGCAGAGCGCAACGCCCCATTCGGTCTTATCGCACATATAATCTTCGTGGTCTACCTTGGCATTTAGTAACTCCATATGTATAATTACACCATGTTGTTCGGCCAGGGGAAGGATCTGTTGTAATCCTTGTACACAATGTTCTAATCCTTCCTTGTCATTCATACCTCTCCGGTTTCCACTAAAACAAATAAGGTTGGTATATCCTGCATGGGCCACCTTAGGAATCATCTTGGTGTAATTGGCGATCAGGGTTTCATGGTATTTAGGATCGCACCATCCCTCGGTAAGGCTAATTTCGGCCCCATTGCACATAGCGCTATCAATGTTGTATTTTTTCAGTAAAGGCCAATCCTTTTCGCCAATTAAATCAATACCCTTTATTCCAAGTCCATTCAAAGAAATTAAAAAATCTTCTAGGGGAATGCTGTCGTAACACCAATAACATACACTTTGGTTGATATTGTATTTTAAGAGGTTTTCTGTTTTTGGTTTCATTATATTTCTGTTTTTTAGGTAAATATGGCAACAGAAACCACAGTCACTGTGCCAGTAAAGGTGTTGTTTTTTATATTAAATGTATTTTTTACATGAATAAAGATACTAGAATTGGAATTAAGGCGGAGTGCTTCGAAAAAAAAATAATGGAAGCCAATGTTGGCAATACGTTTATTTCTGTCAAAAATTGATAGGGTTACTAAGGTGTAGTTAGTATATTTGAAGATATATTTAATAATGAATATCACTCCAGATTACAAGCAGTTAATTGAGTTGGCACATTATAGGATGCCTTTTGGGAAGTATAAGGGCAGGTATTTGGTAGAGCTTCCAGAGCCGTATTTGATATGGTTTCAACAGAGTGGATTTCCACCAGGGAAGCTTGGGCTCTTATTAAGATCTATGTTGGAAATTAAAATAAATGGGCTGGAAGGTTTAATTCGAAAAATTCAAAAAGATTTTCCCAAGTAATATCGGTAAATTGTACTAGTAATTCGTATTTTTGCTCGCGTTACGAATTCAACCTAACGCTTCATGTCACAAACGAAATATATTTTTGTAACCGGTGGGGTTACTTCTTCTCTTGGAAAAGGGATAATAGCAGCCTCTCTTGCCAAATTATTACAGGCCAGAGGTTATAAAACAACTATCCAGAAATTAGACCCGTATATCAATGTTGATCCGGGAACTTTAAATCCTTATGAACATGGCGAATGCTATGTAACCGAAGATGGTGCCGAAACCGACTTGGATTTAGGTCATTACGAGCGGTTCTTAAACGTAAGAACCTCCCAAGCTAACAATGTTACAACTGGAAGAATTTACCAAAGCGTTATTGAAAAAGAACGAAGAGGCGAGTTTTTAGGTAAAACCGTTCAGGTTGTACCTCACATTACCAATGAAATAAAGGAACGTATTCAGCTTTTGGGAAAAAGTGGCGAATACGATATTGTTATTACCGAAATTGGTGGTACTGTCGGAGATATTGAATCTTTGCCTTATATCGAATCTGTACGTCAACTTTTATGGGAGCTGGGCGATAACAATGCGATTGTTATTCACCTAACCCTTGTCCCATATTTGTCTGCTGCAGGGGAGTTAAAAACAAAACCTACCCAGCATTCCGTAAAAACTTTAATGGAGAGCGGAATAAAGGCCGACATTTTAGTGTGTAGAACAGAGCATGAGATCTCTGATGAGATCAAAGGAAAGCTAGCCCTTTTCTGTAATGTTAAAAGAGAGGCTGTGATTCAGTCTATCGATGCTTCTACGATATACGATGTGCCACTTCTTATGCAAGAAGAAGGCCTGGATACGGTGACGCTTAAAAAATTGGACCTACCAGATAATGTTGTTCCGGACCTTACCAAATGGAACCAGTTTTTGGAATGGCATAAAAACCCTAAGAACGAAGTAACTATCGGTCTTATTGGAAAGTATGTAGAATTACAGGATTCTTATAAGTCAATCTTGGAGTCCTTTATACATGCAGGTGCTGTAAACCAAGTAAAGGTAAAGGTAAAATCTATTCACTCCGAGCACCTTACGGTTAAGAACGTAGCTGGTAAAATGGCAGGATTAGACGGTATTCTTGTCGCTCCTGGTTTTGGAGAGCGTGGTATCGAAGGAAAAATAAAAGCCGTACAGTTTGCTAGAGAAAATAAGATTCCATTCTTAGGAATTTGTTTGGGAATGCAAATGGCCGTGATAGAATATTCGAGAAATGTACTTGGACTAACCGAGGCCTGTTCAACCGAAATGAAACCGAACACTCCCTATCCTGTAATCAGTATTATGGAAGAGCAAAAGAGTATCACCGATAAAGGAGGTACTATGCGTCTTGGAGCTTGGGATTGTCATTTAGAAGACGGTACCTTGGTTCAGAAGGTGTACGATGGGGCTTCAGAAATCTCAGAAAGACATCGTCATAGATACGAGTTTAACAACGAGTTTAAAAAACAGTTGGAGGAAGCAGGTCTAAAAGCCTCTGGAATCAATAAGAAAACTGGATTGGTAGAAATTGTAGAAGTACCTGCCCACCCTTGGTTTGTAGGAGTACAATACCATCCAGAATACAAGAGTACGGTAGATAACCCACATCCGTTGTTTGTAAGCTTCGTAAAGGCTGCTTTAGAATATCAACAACAATAAACTTACGCCACTTTGGCATAAAGTTTACAATTGGGCATATATTTGCACATTATTTAGACCTATTGAAAGCCTGTTCTTAGTGGAGTGCTTCTTCAATAGGTCTCATAAAATTATAAATTAGATGGAAGAAAAGAAGTTAGATATTAATTCCATAATCGGCTTTGTGCTGATTTTCGGGATTCTTATTTTTATGTTTTGGCAAAATCAGCCAACCCCTGAAGAGCTTGAAGCCCAAAAGGCTAAACAAGAACAATTGCAAGCTGCGAAAAAAGCAGAGGAGGCCGCAGGGGAATTTAAAATCGCTGAGCCTAAAGAAATAAATCTACAGGATTCTACGGCAATAGCCAATTACAAAAGTGCTATTGGAGCATTTGGCTTTACAGCTCCGTCCAATGAGACTACCATATTAGAAAATGACTTGGTATACTTAGAGATAAGTAATAAAGGTGGACAGATCATTGAAGCAAAGATGAAGGAATTTGTGACCTACGATTCTATTCCTGTTTATCTTGTCAAGGATGGTAATGCCAATTTTGGACTTACTTTTACCACTACGGACAATAGATTGTTAAATACAAATGATCTGTATTTTGAGCCTACCCTTACTACCGTTGGTGATAACCAAGTGCTTTCTATGAAAGCAAAGGTGGCTTCTGATAAGTTTTTGGAATATCGTTACGAAATGAAATCCGATGAGTATTTGGTCGGATTTACGGTGCGTTCCCAAGGGTTGAACCAGGTGATCAATAATACCAATCCTATTAAATTAGATTGGAAACTTAAGGCAATACGCCACTCTAAAAGTATTCAGTACGAAAACCGTTATACTAGGCTAACCTACAACCACGATGACGGTAAAATTAGTAAATTATCGGAGGGAAGTGAAGATGAGGAATTAGAGAAAGATGTTAAATGGTTGTCGTACAGACAGCATTTTTTCAGCTCTATTCTTACAACAGATGAAGCTTTTGAGTCCGCCAAGCTAAATTCTATCAATTTGGTAGAAGATGATAGCAAAACCCAAGGGTATACCAAAGAATTTGCTGCCGAAGTACCTCTAAAACTAAAAGGAGGAGAACTAGCTTATAATTTTAATTGGTTCTATGGTCCTACCGATGTAAAGGTGTTGGCACAATATAAAGAACTGGGACTCGAAGATTCTATCCCATTTGGATGGGGAATATTTGGATGGATTAACAGATATATCTTTACCCCTTTATATGCCTTGTTAAGTTCGTTCTTACCATTTGGTATTGCTATTGTAGTAATGACTATTTTGGTTAGATTGTTAATGTCTCCAGTAACTTATAAATCATACTTGTCGCAGGCCAAGATGAAGGTTTTAAAGCCCGAAATCACGGAATTGAACGAAAAGTTCAAGGACAATGCCATGAAAAAACAGCAAGAGACCATGAAATTGTATAATAAGGCCGGAGTAAGCCCTATGAGCGGTTGTGTACCTGCTTTGTTGCAGATGCCGATTTTCTACGCCTTGTTTATGTTTTTCCCCACCTCTTTTGCATTGAGACAAAAGTCGTTCCTATGGGCAGAAGATCTTTCTTCTTATGATGCTATTGCTCAATTGCCTTTTACAATACCATTTTACGGAGATCATATTAGTTTGTTCCCTATCCTGGCTTCCGTGGCTATCTTCTTTTATATGATGATGACTACAGGGCAGAATATGCCTACCCAACCGGGAATGCCAAATATGAAATTTATACTGTATTTGTCTCCATTAATGATGTTGGTTTTCTTTAACAACTATGCAAGTGGATTGAGTTTGTATTATTTTGTATCCAACTTAATTACCATCTTTATAATGTTGGCTATTAAGAATTTTATTTTGGACGAGGATAAAATTCATGCTCAGATTCAGGAGAACAAAAAGAAACCTAAAAAAGAGAATAAATTTCAGCGTAAAATGAGAGAGATGATGGAACAGGCTGAAGAACAAAAAAAACTAGGTAAGAAATAATTCAAGAAACTTGAACTTCTTATAAAAGTTAAGCTCCTTAATGCGCATCGGAAGATTTGCTTTAAGGAGCTTTTTTTTACCTAGGTTTAGTTTGGTAACATTTGGGATTACAAATATTGTCAATCTGTAGGGAGCATTAAACTAATAGTTGTCTACGCTTACTTTTTGTATGTTAGGGAGTATACATTTGTGGTTTAAGGATCATGGAAAATAAAAGCCCCTTGGTAAGTTTGGTACCAAGGGGCTTTTGTAATTAGTAAGGAAACAATTTAAGGAACATCTTACAGAGATGCCACAAAATCTAGTGCCGATTGCGGCAGCAACACCTTATCTATTACATGAACGACTCCGTTGGAGGCATCTATATCTACGGCAGTAATATTGGCGTCTGTGTCCGAGGCGTCTCCTATTACAAAGGTATCCCCAGTAGCGATTACTTCAATGCTATTACCCGTAAATGCAGTTTCGACACTCCCTTCGGCTAGCGCATGAGAAAATACTTCTACAGGAAGCACATGATACAATAGAATATCTCTAAGAAGATCTTTTTCTTCTTGAGTATCAAAATCGCTCAAGCTGTTATAATTGTCTCCCAAGGCGGCCAACAAAGCGGTAAAGGCCGCGTTGGTAGGGGCAAATACAGTATAGGTGCCCTCGGCGCTCAAGGTTTCTACCAAGTCGGCATCGGCCTGTTGCAAAGCAGCTACCAAAACACTTAAATCATCGGTGGCTACCGCTAGTTCCACAATGGTCTTGGCGTTCAAGGAGGCTACAAAGTCTATGGCTGACTGAGGTAGCAACACTTTATCTATTAGGTGAACTACTCCATTAGAAGCATCGACATCCACAGCAGTAATGTTGGCGTCGGTGTCCGAGGCATCTCCTATTACAAAGGTTTCCCCAGAAGCGATCACATCTATACTATTGCCGGTAAAGGCCGTTGCAACACTTCCTTCAGAAAGCGCAGAGGAAAATACTTCTATAGGAAGCACATGGTACAATAGAATATCTCTAAGAAGGTCTTTTTCTTCTTGAGTATCAAAATCTTGTAAACTGTTATACTCGTCTCCCAGGGCAGCAAGCAAGGCTGTAAATGCCGCGTTGGTAGGGGCAAAAACGGTATAAGTGCCCTCGGCGCTCAAGGTTTCAACCAAACCGGCATCGGCCTGTTGCAGAGCAGCTACCAAAACACTTAAATCATCGGTGGCTACCGCTAGTTCTACAATAGTCTTGGCATTCAAGGAGGCTACAAAGTCTATGGCCGACTGCGGTAGTAGTACCTTGTCAATGGTATGGGCTACACCGTTAGTAGCCAAAATATCAGTGGCAGTAATATTTGCGTCTGTATCAGAGGCGTCTCCTATTACAAAGGTATCGCCAGAAGCAATCACTTCAATACTATTATTGACATAGGCGGTAGCTACCATCCCTGGCGCCAAATCAGCAGCCAATACCTGTACAGGAAGAACGTGGTATAGCAATATGTCTTTCAATAACATGATTTCGGCTTCCGTGTCAAAATCATCCAAACTATTGTAATCATCACCAAGTACATTTAATAAAGCCACAAAAGCATCATCGGTTGGGGCAAAAACGGTAAAGGGACCGTCACCACTTAATGTAGTTGCTAAATCGGCTTTAATAACCGCTGCTTCTAAAATGGATAGACTTTCAGTGGCTACTACAATTTCTACAAGGTTATTGGTGGGCTCTTCTTCATTTAAGGCGTCCAAAACGCTTTGCGGAACCAATACCTTATCTATAATATGTACAATACCATTGTTAGCGACAATATCGGCAGAAATAACTTTGGCATCCGTATCGGTTGCATCATCTATAAATATGTCAGTACTGATACCTACGGTAAGTTTTTCGCCCTGAACGGTCGTCAGTTCTTGGCCATTGGTTAGGATGGATGAATCTGCGGCTGCGCCAGCAATAACATGATAGGTCAGGATTTCTGCCAACAAGGCTCTTTTTTCATCGGTATCAAAATCCTCCAAACTATTATAATCGTCTAAACTCGCCAAGAGAGCGTCAAAAGCTTCATTGGTGGGAGCAAATACGGTAAAGGGCCCTTCGCCACTTAAGGTAGCGACTAAATCGTTGGCAGTGCTCTCGTCTGCCTTTAGCAAAGCTTTCACTAATAGGTTTAGTGAAGACGCGCCTTGAGCTGTTTGTACTATGTTTTTAGTTTGTGGAAAGTCGGTGTTGGCATTGTCGTCATTGTCGCAAGAGAAGACTAGTAACGCCATGAGCATTAAGGAAACAGCTTTGAGTAATCCAAATAAATTTTTCATGAGATTGTTTTTAAAGGTTTACAATATATATTGTTTAATAAAATCGAGGGAATGTTAAACAAAAATAATAATAAATAAAACAACAACGATAGTGTTTGATAATAAATATTTTATAACTGACTAAAAATTAACATTATATGGGTGTTTTTTAAGATATGTGAGGGTGTTTTTTGCAAAACGTGTGCTAGTTGGAAGGGAAAGAAGGTACTTATGATTGCTAACGACAAGTGTATGGAAAATGGATAGAAGATATTTTTTAGGGTATTCAAGTTCCATTTTTGTATTTTTGCATATTGTATTTGCTACAATATAACAAATATGTCTAGGGGCCAGCAGGAGTGTTATTTTTATTGATCACCATGAAAATCAGGAAATTATAAAGAGCTTCGGCAAAGGGCTTGGGCAATATAAATATTATAAATAAATAGATGAAAAAAGTTGTTGTCGGTCTTTCGGGGGGCGTAGATTCTAGTGTTACTGCATATCTTTTGCAGCAACAGGGCTATGAGGTGATTGGGCTTTTTATGAAGAATTGGCACGATGATTCCGTGACAATATCCAATGAATGTCCATGGTTGGAAGATAGTAATGATGCACTTATAGTAGCCGAAAAGTTAGGTATTCCCTTTCAAACCGTAGATTTAAGTGAACAATATCAGGAACGTATTGTAGATTATATGTTTAAGGAGTACGAAAAGGGGAGGACTCCCAATCCGGACGTACTTTGCAATAGGGAAATAAAATTCGATGTTTTTATGAAGATAGCCCTGCAACTGGGAGCCGATTATGTGGCGACAGGTCATTATTGCAGAAAGGGTGTTATTGTTCATGAAGATGGTTCTGAAACCTATCAGTTATTGGCAGGAGCCGATAATAATAAGGATCAGTCTTATTTCCTTTGCCAACTTTCCCAAGAGCAGTTGGCCAAAACATTGTTTCCTATTGGGGAACTTTTAAAGCCCGAGGTTCGTAAAATTGCAGCAGAAAATGACTTGATCACGGCTGATAAGAAAGATTCTCAAGGGCTGTGTTTTATAGGAAAGGTTCGGTTGCCCGATTTTTTACAGCAAAAATTAAAGCCTAAAAAAGGAGTCATTGTAGAGGTGCCAGCTGTAAACGAACTATATCACCATACCGTTCCTTCTTTTGCAGGAAAGGAAGAAGAATTGGCCTTTTATGCAGAAAAACCTACCTATCAGCTTAGCGATGGAAAAGTGGTGGGCGAGCATCAAGGAGCTCATTATTTTACGAAAGGTCAGCGAAAAGGATTGGACGTAGGAGGAACCAAAGAACCCTTATTTGTGATAGAAACCGATGTAGCTGAAAATGTGATCTATACGGGCCAGGGAAAAAGTCACCCAGGGCTGTATCGCAGAACCTTGTTCGTGGGTAATGATGAACTGCATTGGGTACGTAAGGACTTGGCATTGGATATAGATGAGACCATGGAAGTAATGGCTAGGATTAGATACCGACAGCCGCTACAGAAGGCCACCCTATATAAGGTGAATGGTGGATTGTATGTGGATTTTGACGAAAAACAGTCGGCTATTACCGAAGGTCAATTTGTAGCTTGGTACATAAAAGATGAACTCATAGGCTCTGGAGTAATCTCCTAATTACGAGAAGTACCCTGTCAATGTCAAGGTGTTATGGTTCAATTTAGTTGCGTAGAAAATTGACTAGTAGTCGGTAGATGGCAAGAATATAAGAACTGCTGTTTAAGAAACATAAACTTATAGAAACAGCCCGTTTACAAGGTGTTAAGAGAATAATTTTTATTCCTTGACCTTTTATAAACGGGCTGTTTTTTTTTGCGTTAGGGACCGCGGCGGCATCCCCGTAGCAGAGCGAGGGATATAGCCAAGGGCCTGCCCGACGAAGGAGGGAACGCCCAAAGCATAGACCATCAAATATAGAAAAACCCTGACCTTGCTATTGTCCTCCAATACTTGCCGATCTTAATACTATTACAGCGTTCCATACTAAAAACCTATCGTTTTCCAGATAGGGAATGTGTTTTTTAGCGGTTGTAATCCAAAGTAGGAAACCGTATCTTGGAATCCACAAAAGTTGAAGTCAAGGCTTAATTTTCGAAGAATATTTTAGGAGTGCGTCTCCTAATATTGAGCCATGGGATAGCTTTATGGAAGGTTTAAATTTAGCAAGAACAGATGGAAAATAGGATTACAAAACTTTTCGGTATTCAGTATCCGATAGTACAGGCAGGTATGGTTTGGGCAAGTGGATGGCGATTGGCCTCTGCAGTATCCAATGCTGGAGGCTTGGGTATTATCGGGGCCGGTTCTATGTATCCGGAGGTGTTGCGAGAGCATATTCTAAAATGTCAAAAAGCAACGGACAAGCCATTTGGGGTCAATATCCCCATGTTATATCCGGATATTGATAAATTGATGGAAATTATTGTAGCATTAGGGGTTAAGATTGTTTTTACATCGGCAGGAAACCCGAAGACCTGGACCTCCTTTTTAAAAGAAAAAGGCATTACCGTGGTGCATGTGGTAAGCAGTGTCAAGTTTGCCCAAAAGGCGCAAGAAGCAGGGGTAGATGCGATTGTGGCCGAAGGTTTTGAGGCTGGTGGGCATAACGGACGGGACGAAACAACAACCATGACCCTTATTCCTGCCGTCAAAGAAAAGATTTCTATTCCTTTAATCGCCGCTGGAGGTATTGCTACCGGGGCCGCGATGTTGGCGGCCATGGTGCTTGGTGCCGATGGGGTGCAGGTAGGAAGTAGGTTTGTTGCCAGTGAGGAAGCTTCGTCTCATCCCTCATTTAAACAAAAAGTGGTAGAGGCAGGGGAAGGAGATACGCAGCTGACGCTAAAGGAATTGGCGCCTGTAAGACTTTTGAAAAATAAATTTTATCAAGATATTCAACAACTCTATGCCAAAGGACCTTCTGTGGAAGAACTAAAGGCTTTATTGGGGCGTGCTCGTGCCAAAAAAGGAATGTTCGAAGGGGATATGGAAGAGGGGGAACTAGAAATTGGTCAGGTTGCCGCTTTAATCCACAATATTAAACCCGCAGCAGGGATTGTAGCGGATATGATGGCAGAGTTTTCATCGGCAAAAAATAATGTTCTAATGCTTTAATATCGTTGGTATTCCTTGTGATGGGCTAGTTTTTTCACGAATCTATGTCGGTTGCAATACACGAACGGTAACCAGTAATTGCCCAATATGGCGTTGACTGTGTTCTGCGGCGTGAAATAAAAGACCCAGTACCGTAGAAGGCAATTTTTTTCGACCGACGGTTCGGGGCAGAGTGAGTTCCGACTCTGGTAGTTGTTGGAAAAATAAAAGCGCTTCTTCTACCTTTTTATCAAAATTGCTTACCAGATCGGCAAGGGTTATTTGTGGGTTTGGATCGCCTTCTTGTCTTAGATACTGAAATTGTTGTTCGGAGAGCGATTTCTCTTGTGCATAGCTAAGCATCCGGTCCAAGACCCCGGTGATATGCTGCATATGAAATCCTACCGAGGCACAACCGGAAGGTTTTTCCCAAAGTAAACTGTCCGGGAAATCGGTGGTGTATTTGCCGAGTTCTTCCCTAGATTGCAGCAAAGCATGGGCTGCTGGTTGTAATACGGCAGGAATCCCGTCAAGGGGACCCCTAAGCCAAAATTCGGGCTGTTGTGGAATGGGGGTTTTGGTCATAGGGATTATTGAGAATCTATAGCGGCTAGTATTTTTTGGACAAGGTTCTTGGCTTTGTCTGCTTCCGTAAGCTGGACATAAATTTCTAGATCTCCCTGCATTGGAGAAGCAAAGCCGGCCAGCCGTCCTGATTCCGACTCGTCTTTTACTATCGGATTGATCCCGGATAGTTTTAATTCTGCTATAATCCGACTTGCAATAATAAAATTGCCGGAAAAAATATGGTTGTAATCGGAATTCATAGGTTGCTGTTTTAATCTGCGAGGATCTTCCCTTATAAATGTACAAAAAATTACAGGTCTCCAAAACTAAAAACTCCGTCTTACACAAGTATAGTAGGTAGAATGGAATACTTTTCCTTTTTATGAAATCTATGGTGGGCTATATATTATAGCTGCTCTTGGTCTATAGGCTACTTGCTTTACGCTAAAGAGTAGGGAATGCTTTTAGAGTAATCCTCTTGCTTTTATTTCCAGATACTTGTTAATCGTATCGATGGTCAGGTTTTCGGGTTTGGTGAGGATGGTTTGTATCCCGTGTTTCCGCAATTCGTTTACGATCAATTTCTTTTCATAAACGAATTTTTCAGCGATCGTTTTTTCAAATATTTGATGGGTAGTTTGTGCTTTTTCATTCATAAAAGCTGTCAGGGCCGAGTTTTCGAAAAAAATAACCACCAATAAATGTTGTTTTGAAATCCCTTGCAAATAAGGGAGCTGCCTTTGTAAGGCGTCCAAGGTTTCAAAATTTGTATAGAGGAGTAATAAACTTCGGTGAGTAAGACGTCGCTTAATTTGGGCGTATAGTCTACCGTAATCGCTCTCGACAAAGTTGGTTTTTAAATTGTACAAGGTCTCTAGAATAAGATTCATTTGCGAACTGCGTCTTTCGGCTACCACTACATTTTCTATGGTATAGCTAAAGGCAAACATACCGGCTTTATCTTGCTTTTTTAGGGCAATATTAGAGATAACTAAGGTGGCGTTTATGGCATAGTCCAATAAGCTTAGCCCCTCAAAAGGCATCTTCATAATCCGACCCTTGTCGATAACCGAATAAATGGGCTGCGATTTTTCGTCCTGATATTGGTTCACCATCAACTGACCTTTTTTGGCGGTCGCCTTCCAATTGATGTTTCGTATGTCATCGCCCTGGACATAATCTTTAATATGCTCAAATTCCATCGTATGGCCTATACGTCTTATTTTTTTTAAGCCGTGCTCAAAAAGGCGGTTCGAAAATGCCAATAATCCATATTTGCGCAATTGTAAAAAAGAGGGGTAAACAGCTAGTTGTTGTTCCTTGTTAAAAGGAAATTTTTTAGAAACCAATCCAATAGGCGATTTCGCAAAGACATTTAGGAAACCGAAGGTGTATACACCTCTTTCCGTAGGACGTAGAGAGTAGGTGAATGTTTTATGTTCGCCCTTTTTAAGGCTTGTTTTTATTTTAAAATCACGTTTTTGAAACTGATGGGGAATTTCATCCAAGACTTTTATTTCAGCCGTAAAAAGAAATGAATTGGAAAGTGATACTTTAACTTCGTTTTCATCACCGTTAGACAATTTTTCGGGCACTAATCGGCTAGCATCAACACCTCCTTTAGAGCCAAAAAGCAATAGAATATCTGTAAGTAGGAATACTAGGAATACATAACACAGTAGCTTTATAGCTCCAAAAACATCCGGTATCAGATAGGAGGTCAAAAAGCCAAGGACAAGGCCAGTCAATACCAAAAAACATCGACCTTCTAAATAGAGGTTTTTAAAGAGCTGTTTCATTCTTAAGACAATGGTATTGGAGGTTGTTCATAAATTGTATAATTAAGGCAGCGTATAAGCAAAGGTTTTTTTGCCGAGGTATGGCGGAAAACGTTATCTATATTGTTACTGCGGAGACTATCTAGGGACTTCTATGGTTTCTAAAATTTGTTTTACCACCTTGTCCGTAGTAAAACCTTCCATTTCTCGTTCTGGTGTCAACAAAATACGATGCCCAAGAATCGGGACTGCTACTTTTTTTATATCATCTGGTGTAACAAAATCGCGTCCGTTGATGGCGGCCATTGCTTTTGAAGCGTCCATAATGGCTATAGAAGCTCTAGGGGAAGCTCCTAAATATAAGTTGGCATTGGTCCTAGTATTGTTGACAATACCTGCAATATACCGCATAAGATTGTTCTCTAGAACAATCTTATGTATGGTGGCTTGGTAATTTTCAATCGCTTCGGCCGAGAGAATTGACGAAATAAGGCTTCCACTGTGCTGGTTCTTTTGATGGTGCTTGCTTTCCAAGATTTGGATCTCTTCTTCCAGGGAAGGATAGTTGACCTTTATTTTAAAAAGGAAACGATCTAATTGTGCTTCTGGCAAACGATAGGTGCCTTCCTGCTCAATAGGATTTTGGGTAGCAAATACCAGAAAAGGCAACTTCATGGTATAGGTATTGCTATCAATGGTAATTTGGCGTTCGGCCATAGCTTCGAAAAGGGCAGCTTGAGTCTTTGCCGGGGCACGGTTTATCTCATCGATTAAAATAATATTAGAAAACAAAGGGCCCTTTTTAAACTCGAACTCCGAGGTCTTTACATTAAAAACAGAAGTGCCCAAAATATCACTGGGCATCAAATCTGGGGTAAACTGTATACGGCTAAAGGCTACATTCATGGTTTTGGCCAATAGTTTTGCCGTTTCGGTTTTTGCAACGCCCGGAACACCTTCAATTAAAGAGTGTCCATTGGCAAGAATAGAAATAATCAAGAATTCGATCATGTCTTGCTGTCCAATAATAACCTTGCCTAACTCCGACTTTATCTTTTCTACCGAGGTTTGCAAATGACTGAGATCAATTCTGCTTTTAAACTCTAGTGAATTTTTATCTTGTTGCTGTTGTGCTTCTTCCATAGGTTATTTCTTAAAAGTGCTTGTTTTTTTATGCAAAGCAATTAGATCTTCTTCGCTATGCTTGGTTTTCAGTTTTAGTTGCTTTAAAAACTCTAGGACTTCCTTTGTTTCTTTTAGGGGTTTGCCTGATTTTGCCGATAATTCTTTGGCAGTTTTATCCGATAGGTCGTCCGTGTTAATGTAATAATGGGTACGGAGATATGCTAAAAAGTAATTGATTTTCTTAGCGATCAAGTCGCTGTAATCTTTGTGTTCAAAATATAGGGAGCCGATGGTTTTTGCAAATTCTATAGAAGAGTTTTCTAATGGCTCTATTACCGGAATAATGCGTTGTTCTCGCTTAGCCCTAAAAATAACAAATAACAGTATTCCTATAATACTTGTATAATATCCCCATTTTAATGCAGATTGACTCAAAATAAAGCGCAAGGGAGAGTCTATAATTTTACGGCCTGCTTTTTTATAATTGTCCCAATAGATAGGGTTGTTTTTTAAGTAAGAGAGGCTAAAGGAAACATAATCTTCATTTCCCCTAAGCATATAATAATTGGTAAATGCCTGGGGGGCAGTGCAGAGGTAAAAGTTGCCCTGGCCATATGGCACCCTAATAAAATTTGGACTTTTTGTTTTCAAACCGTTTGAAACATCATCTAGTAGCGAAGAGGCTTTTTTCTTAGGCTCAATATAGCCTAGGATACTGGTTTTTAAACTGTCTACAGCCGTAAAGTAGGTATGGTTTAGCCCCTTAGAATACAAATGCTTTTTAGTAGGAAAGGCAGGGTTGGTATGGCTTAATAATACCGTGTCTTCTAGAACTGAATAAGACGTTTTTACCTTTATTTTCAGCGTATCAGACAAGTAGGAATCAAAACTTGTGGCAGCTATAAAAGCGTCGTTTCCTTGATGTACATAGTGTAATAACTGCTTTGCTTCCTGCTTGTCGAACACCACTACATCGTTGATGACGATATAATTGGACATTGTTGATGAGTCCCTTTTCCGTAATATCGGATAGATGCTTTCTTCGACAAGGGTAATCGCTTCGTTGGGGAATAATTGTGATAATTCCTTAAAAAGAACATAGCCGCCAAAAGGTATTTTGTCCATGGCAGAATAGGAAGGCTTCCAATCAATAGGTCTAGGACGGCTTATTTCTATAGCGATAATCGCTAGGAGAACCGCAAAAAAAATACCTATTATTATTTTAGAACGCTTATCCACGATTGTTTACAATTTTATTAAAACTCATAAATTTTAGACTCGCGGCCTCATAATTAATGGCATCTATCTGCTGTTCTCCATACCAGATATAATCGTAGAGATAGGATATCTCCTTAAAGATCAATTGTAATTGGGGACTTTTAATTTCTTGTTGGTATTCTAGGTTAGTTTTATCGGCATGCCAGGCTATAACGTCTTTTTGCGATAAGTTTTTTAGAGACTTCAAATGATGGTAACGGATGGCGAGTCGGTAGTTTTTCTGACCCAAGGCCTCTCCTATGAGCAGATCCAAGTCTAAATTTTCCAATTCTTCCTCGGAAAGGTTAAGGTCTATGATCGGTGTCGTTTTTTTGTTAAATAGAGATCTTAGGTTTTCCCTAATCAAGAATCTAATGACCAAATAAATGGCCAATAGCCCTAAAAATAAGTAAATGATGATTTCTAATAAGATGAGTACATTGGCAGGGAGTGTTATGCCAAAAAAGTTCTCCATTGTAGTGCTAATCCATTGAAGTGCCCTCATTAAGAAATTTTCGGAAACTCCTTCCTTACTGTCGTATTCAAAGGCATTCCCCGAATATTTTTCATTGAAATCATCTCCAAAAGACCGTATTTGTATAGGCGAATGAAGATCTTCTGCCAAGGCAATAGTGTCCGTATTCTGTTGGGAGTACCCAAAGAAATAAATGCAAAAGCAAAAAAAGGCGTGGATATATTTTATCACTGGTCTGTGTTTCCGATTTGATCTATTTTGTTTCTGGTATTTATATTATATGTCTTTTCGTGTAAAGAGAAATAAAGTAATCCATTCACAAATTGTGACAGACATTGTACATAAACAGTAATAATTAAAAAGAAACAAGTACCCAAGGTGTAGAGGATGGTAGGGACAAGAGAACTAAGCTCAACCTCATTTTGAATCACATGAAAGGTGTACACTCCTACGATTACACTAGGAATCATTAGGATGATCATAAATAAAATGGTGATGAGCAATCCAAGGATGAAATTTACACCAATAGCCTTCCAGAAGTTTTGGGTAATCAAATTCCACCCTTCTCCAAGGGCATCCACTACATTTTTGTCTTCTTTGAGCATCACAAAAAAGGAAACTCCAACCCATGCCATTAAAAAGTATTGGGCGATATATTGAAAAAACATGCCTATAATGGGGATGAAGGTCAAAAATATGATTAGAATCATAAATCCAAAAAAGAGCAACATCAATGTTAAAATAAAGGAGATAATTTTTCCTAGCTTGTTTTTTACGGTATCCCAAACATCTCCTTTTTTAAAATCTTGCCCTTTTTGTTCTTCATATTTGATCATATAGGCAGTGCTTAAACTATAATTTAATACGGCTACCATTATAAAGATGACAAAAAACAACAGGCCGCCAACGATAAAATAAAGCGAATATGCGGCCTCGCTATTGCCAAACGAGGATAGGAGGGAATTATCGTTGGAAGTAATAATTCCAATAACTCCCGAGACTAACAGGTAGCTCACGAGTAAAAGGCCTATTAAAAAAATACCGTTATAGCTCAAAAATATATTGGTGAATTTTTTGAGATTTTGCTTAAAAAACTCGAAATAGAGCGAGATGATTTCTCCAAAATCACGATCTATTCTAAGTTCTATAAACTTTTTAGGCTGGTCTTTGGTCATGTTTTTGCTGTAATAGGATTGGATATAAAATGTAATAAAAAATAACGAATACTAGGGAACTGCCAATGATTAAAAATGCCAACCAAGAAGGCATATGTGAGTAGCGGGTAATAAAACCTTCAATAAACCCTGCTATGATAAAAAATGGAATGGTGCTGACGACTACTTTTAGTCCGTCCTTGGCACCTTTCATAAAGGAAATTCGCCTAGAATATGTTTTTGGGAATAAGATGCTATTTCCCATAATAAGGCCAGCACAACCCGCTATGATAATAACCGATATTTCGATGGTTCCATGTAACCATATTTGCTTATTGGCCTGTAAAAAAACATCTTGGGTATAGAAAAAAGTAATAAAGGACCCCAACATGACACCATTACTAAATAAAATATAGGCGGTGCCAAGACTGGTTATGACCCCAAAAGAAAAGGCTAGGAAGGCTACTCTGATATTGTTTATTGTGATTCCCAAAAAAGAACCAATTTCACTCCCTCCCTTATAAATGGCCGTAGGATCGCCTTTGGCAATATTGTTCAAGGTCTCATTTACATAGGCATCACCCAAAATTAACCTCACAAAACTGTCATCATTCAAAACAGATAAACTGCCGATCGCGGTAGCTACAGCAAAAATTAAAAAGGCGAATCCTAATGTTTTATGATATTGCCGAAAAAACAAGGGGAATTCCGTTGTCCAAAAATCCAGGATCCTATGACGACTTTCTTTTTTGTTTTTATAAATCCTCTGATGGGCTTGAGAGGCCAAAGAATTTAAATATAATAGGGTCTTGCTTTCTGGGTAATAGGTCTGTGCGTAGGCTAAGTCATTGGTAAGTTGGATGTAGCCGCTGGCAAGCTGGTCTGGATCAATTTTGGTATTAAAGTGAATAGCCTTTTCAAATGCTATCCATTTTTCCTTATTTTGCTTTACAAAAGCAGCTTCACGCATAGTGGGATTGTCCTTTAAAAAATAAAAATAGCACTAATATGTCCAACCTTCAAATCAATACCACACAAAATGTTCCCCTGGATTATAAAATAGTTGGGGTTGGAGAGCGTATTATCGCCTTTTTAATAGATGGTTTTGTGCTTTATCTGTATGCGGTATTGGTGCAATTTATCGGAAAGGGGATAGGATATGTCTTTGAAGATAACTGGACCCAAATTGGTTTGGTGAGTTTGATTTTTTTGCCCGCCATGTTCTATAGTCTAGTAATGCATAGTTTATTCAATGGCCGAACTATAGGGAAAATGTTATTAAAAATGCGAGTGGTACGCTTAGACGGAACCCCGGTTCATTGGTCCAATTTATTGGTCCGTTGGATGCTGAGGTTAGTCGATATTTGGTTGTTTTTTGGGTCTGTAGGATTGTTGACCATTTTATTTTCCGATAAAAAACAACGCTTGGGTGATGCTGCGGCCGGAACAGTGGTTATCAGTACTAAAAACCACACAAAGGTTTCCCATACCATCTTGGAAGAAATAGAAGAAACCTATGTCCCTCAGTTTGCAAATGTTATCGTACTATCCGATAAAGATGTTAGATTAATAAAAGAAACCCTTTATATTGCGAAAAAAAGTGGCGATCATAAAACGCTAAATATCTTAAGGAACAAAGTAGAGAGTATTTTGAATACAAATTCCGATTTATACGACATCCCCTATATAGATACTGTTTTAAAAGATTATAACTATTTCACTCAAAAGCTATAACCTATGTTTTATTTTTTTATTGATGTATTAGGAATTATAGCCTTTTCTATTTCAGGGGTTTTGGTGGCCATGGAAAAAAAACTCGATCCTTTTGGCGTTTTTATCATTGCATTCGTCACTTCAGTGGGTGGCGGTACACTAAGAGATGTGCTGTTAGGAGCTACGCCCGTATTTTGGTTAAAGGAGATGGTTTATATTATCGTCATTACGGTGACTGTAATTTTCGCTATTATATTTAGGGATAAATTAAAATATGTAAGAACATCACTGTTTTTGTTCGATACCATAGGTATAGGCCTCTATACGTTGGTAGGGATAGAAAAAGGGCTAAATGTTGGACTGGTGCCAGTGATGTGTGTAGCCTTGGGAACTATGACCGCTTGTTTTGGTGGTGTTACCAGGGATATTCTTTGCAACGAAATTCCAGTTATCTTTAGAAAGGAAATTTACGCAACAGCTTGTATTATTGGTGGATTTAGTTACTTCTTAATTATTCAATTTCCTATTGAGGTTACTTATGCGAATATTATGGCCATTTGCATAGTAATCGGCATACGATTGCTGGCGGTAAAATTTAACATTGCGCTACCCAATATTTATCGAATCGCTAAGAAAAAGTAAGAGCATTGCCTATTCTCAGGGAAGTAAACCTACCTTGCTTTCCTCATTAGAAACTCTTTCTAAGGGATATGTACCACGGTTATTTTATAACCTCGGCCTTTAAGATATAAATGTTTTTTGAGGGCCAATCACCATTGTCGACCGGCTGTCGGTTTATCTCGTCTACCACATCCATGCCTTCTATTACTTTTCCAAAGGGAGTATAACTGCCATCGAGATGGTAGGAGCCGGGTTTGGTAACCACGATAAAAAACTCGTAAGGCGAGGCAAGTTTATGTGGATTGTTTACTTCACTGCTAGGCATTGATATGGTGCCCCTATGGTGTTTATGTCCTTTTTTGGCATCGGGAGGTAAAAGGTAACGTCCTATTTCTCCTCTTTTTTTGGCTGTTTCCAAATTATCGGCATTGCCACCTTGGATGATGAAGTTTTTTACGACCCTGTGAAAATAAGTGTTGTTAAAATACCCCTGTTTGGTGAGGTATATAAAATTGGCCTTGTGATAGGGAACATTGTCGAATAATTGTATCACAATAGATCCAAAGCTAGTAGTTAACTTCACCTTGTCTTCCTTCAAGGTTTTGCTGTAATTAAAGAAAAATTCTATCGCATTTTCCTCGGTAAGCTTAAAAGGTTCTTCTTCCTCGACCACAGGGGGAGGCAGGGAGTCGGGTTTACTTAAGGTGTCGGCTTTAACTTTGGTCTCGGTAATATTTGTTGTTTTTGTAGCCGATGACTCTTTACAGCTTAGTAGCAAGAGGCTAAAGATAAATAATAAGGAAAGGGCAATTCTTGTCAGTGTCATTCAAGTTAAATTAATAATTTGTAAGGAAGAACATATCCTGGAACTTCCTTTTTTATAGCTTATTTTTTGGCGTTAAATGATAGTTTCAAGCATTTGGTTGCTTGTTTTTACTTAATTTGCTGAAAATTACAAAAAAAATAACAGTGTGAATTTTGATGACTTTTCAGATAGAATTTCAAAAATAGAAAATCTACCGCTTCCTGGAAGGGCTTCGCATTATAAAATGACCCCTTTAATGAGAATTAGGGAATTGGAATCGGAAGCATTCATAAAGAAAAACCCCAAACAGGCCGCGGTTATGGCCTTGTTTTATCCCAGCCTAAAGCACGAGGCTAATCTTTTGCTAATTCTTAGAAACACCTATAAGGGGGTACATAGCGCTCAAATTGCCCTTCCCGGAGGTAAATTGGAAAAGGGCGATGCCAACTTATTGGCTACAGCATTAAGGGAAACTCAAGAAGAAGTAGGGGCGGTGCCAGAAAGAATAAAGGTTATTAAATCATTATCCGAAATTTATATTCCACCTAGTAATTTTGAGGTACAACCCTTCCTAGGTTTGTATAGAAAGGAACAGCCTTTTTTGTTGCAGGCCGAGGAAGTGGCTGCCTTGGTAGAAGTGTCTGTGACAGATTTTATGGATGATAGTAAGGTGGTGCAAAGGAGAATTACTACTTCCTATGCTCAGAATATTCCCGTTCCCGCATTTAATTTTATGGGGTATACCGTATGGGGAGCAACAGCTATGATGCTTAGCGAAATTAAAGAATTATTAAAACAGGTGTTATAAAATATAAATAGTGAATTGTATGGTGTGTATAGTTCTGATAATACAGTAAAATTATACTAGCTTATGCCTATAAGAACATTTTGTAAATTTCCAAGCGGTGTCTAAGATACTTATTTTGTAATTTTGGCCTTAAACCTAAAAAAACATATGGGCTTATTTAAGAAAAACCCTTTCGGACATAATTTGTTTATTAAAAAATGGCTTATACGTATTCTTGCCCTTTTAACACATAAAAGATACCGAGGATTTAATACCTTAGAAATTGAAGGGTCGGATATAATTAGAAATCTGCCTTCAGAAAATGTGTTGTTCGTCAGTAACCACCAAACCTATTTTGCCGACGTAGTGGCTATGTTTCACGTATTTAATGCCAGTTTAAGTGGACGGGAAGATTCTTTGAAAAATCTCGGCTATATATGGCAGCCCAAGCTAAATATGTACTACGTAGCAGCGGCCGAAACCATGAAGAAAAGTCTGTTGACTAAAATTATGGCCTATGCAGGATCGGTAAGTGTAGAGCGTACGTGGAGAGCGGAAGGCAAGGAAGTAAAGCGTCAAGTGAAAATGAGCGATATTACTAATATCGGTACCGCCTTAAATGATGGATGGGTAATTACCTTTCCTCAGGGAACCACTACGCCATGGAAACCCTTAAGAAAAGGAACCTCGCATATAATAAAGAAATATAGACCAGTGGTGGTGCCTGTTGTAATCGATGGTTTCAGACGTTCTTTTGACAAAAAAGGACTTCGCATAAAAAAGAAAGGGATTTTGCAATCTATGGTAATTAAAGAGCCCTTGAATATTGACTATGATAATGAATCTTTTGATTCAATCTTAGAAAAATTGGAATATGCCATAGAACAACACCCTTCCTTTTTAAAGGTGATTTCCAAGGCAGATTTAATGGCCCTGGAAGAGGAAAATAAACAACGTAGGTTTAGAGCCTAAACATCGATATCTTGAAGCTCCTTAAAATTCTTAAGGAGCTTTTTTAATAGAATGCCGTAGAGTAAGAAGTAGATAAAACCCATGACTAGGGTAACTACAAAGCCCAAGATAACTATAGATATGGATAAGGAAACCTTTAGTTTTTCGGGGTTTAACTGCTCTATAGCGTAGCTGTTTCCTAAAACAGACATTGGGTCTTCATTTAAATAAATGCCCCCAGCCATTACTAAAAAGGATATTAAAATTAGAGACAGACAAAAGATGACATAGTACTTTACAGTCTTTCTTGTTTTTAAAATATTCTTCATCAGTTGTTTGGCGTCGTCCAATGCAGAAATTTCCTTGTAGCGTTTGTAGAATTGGAATATAAAATAGAGAACTATGGTGTATTGTAGTACCGTGGAAAATACCAAATAGTTACCTAGGCCCAAATCCTTCCACACCGCCAAGCTTTTAGACATAGCGGGTAAAAAATATATTAAGTGCGGTACTAAAAACTCAATTATACTGATGTAAAATATCCATTTAACAATAGAGGAAGATCTTTTCCATAACATCGTATAAATTTCCTTATAGCTTAACTTGGGGAGTTGCTCCCCCTTTTTTTGCCAATCCTTTTTTAATAACTCCAGCTCGTCCATGGTTTCTTAAGGATTAAGAATTGTTCTTAATTTATGTTTAATTCTATTCATTTTTACACGGGCATTTACTTCGGTAATTCCTAAAGTTTCTGCTATTTCCGAATAATTCTTGTCTTCTAAATACAGAAAAACTAAAGCTTTGTCTATATCTCCCAATTGCTTTAGAGCATTGTATAGTAGCTTTAATTGTTGTTCTTGAGCATCATCATATTGGTCTGCCGTAATCTTAAAAATAACCGACTCATAATCTTGGGTAGGGACACTCTTCTTAGATTTTCTATATAGGGTTATCGCCGTATTTAGAGCCACGCGGTACATCCAAGTACTAAATTTGGAGTCGCCTCTAAATTTGGGGTAGGCCTTCCATAATTGAATGGTGATTTCCTGAAAAAGATCATTATGAGAATCTCGGTCATTGGTATATAAAGTACATACCTTATGAACAATGTTCTGATGCCGCTCTAGTTCGGTAACAAATTGATGTTCTAAATCTTTGGTCAAGTTGGTGTTTATAGAGATTTTCTGATTAGTAGTCAATTTAATGGTTTTGTTACAGAAAAAGTATGGGTTTTATAGATAATTATACATTTTACTTTTGTTAGTTCATAGGGCCATTGGGAGGTGCCTTGGTTAAACTTAGCAAAGCTGTAGAGAAGCCTTGTGTAAAACCTTGATATTCTTACTGTAAACATAAAAAATATTCTTTTTCATTGGTATCGACTGAATGTTTATTTTAGTAGTACAATCCTTATATATGAATATACCACAGTCTAGTTTTCCCAGAGTAGTAATTATTGGTGGTGGTTTTGCCGGAATAGCGCTGGCCAAAAAATTGAGCAAGAAGGAGGTACAAGTGGTACTGATCGACAAACATAACTATCATGCCTTTCAACCTTTGTTGTATCAAGTGTCTACAGGCGGACTAGAGCCTGACTCTATAGCATACCCTATTCGGAAGATATTAAAGGACTTTCCTAATTTTTTCTTCCGCTTGGCCAAGGTTGAAGAAATAAGGACCGAAGGGCATTTGGTGTTGACCAATATAGGAAATATAGCGTACGATTATTTGGTGATGGCTACGGGAGCGGAGACCAATTATTATGGTAATACTGAGATAGAAACCAATAGTATGGCCATGAAATCTATTCCTCAGTCCTTAAACCTAAGGAGTCTTATCCTAGAAAATTTTGAACAGGCACTCTTAACCGATCAATACCATGAAAGGGATGCCTTAATGAATTTTGTCATTGTAGGCGCTGGCCCTACCGGTGTAGAATTGGCCGGGGCCTTGGCAGAAATAAAGAAAGGGATTTTACCCAAGGATTATCCGGATTTAGACACTAGAAGGGTGCAAATTAACCTTATACAATCAGGCGATCGTATTTTAAAGGAGATGAGTGTGCAAGCTTCGGAAAAGGCCGAAGGCTTTTTGGAGGGATTGGGTGTACAAATATGGAAAAACATGAGGGTAACCGGCTTCAATGGAAAAACCGTCACAACCAATACCGGGGAAAGTTTTGAAACGGCTACCCTTGTTTGGGCGGCAGGAGTGAAAGGGGTAGGGGTTAAGGGGTTGGATGCTAAAGAGTTGTTGGTGGGCGGAAATAGATTGAAGGTAAATACCTATAATCAAGTAATAGGACATAATAATATTTTTGCCATTGGCGATGTCGCCTGTATGCAAACAAAGGAAGCTCCCAACGGACATCCTATGATGGCACAGCCCGCCATGCAACAGGGAAAACAATTGGGGGAAAACCTAGTAGCTTTATTGGAAAACAAGCCATTAAAACCTTTTAGGTACAAGGATAAGGGAAGTATGGCAACCGTAGGAAGGAACAAGGCGGTGGTAGATATGGAAAATTTTAAGTTCCAAGGTGTATTTGCTTGGTATGTGTGGATGTTTGTACACCTATTTTTCCTCATAGGATTTAGAAACCGGATGGTGGTTTTTGTAAATTGGGTGTATAACTATGTGCGCTTCGATAGGGAAGCGCGACTCATTATACGGCCCTTTAACAAAGATTATAAAATGTTTAAGGACTAAGAAACTCTCCCTGATCCTTATGTAAGGTTTTTAAGGGTTTAATAATTGTTCCTAGGGTGGTAATATTCCATTACTTTCGTTAAATCTTTCCGGTTTAAATGCATGTATATTTCTGTAGTAGTAATGCTTTCATGGCCCAGCATTTGTTGGATAGCCCTTAAATCTGCTCCGTTTTGTAACAAATGGGTCGCAAAGGAATGTCTAAAGGTATGCGGACAAATGGTTTTCTTTAAGCCAATGACTACCGCCAATCGTTTTACAATAGTAAATATCATGGCCCGGGTAAGTTGTTTTCCCCTTCGGTTTAAAAATAAAATATCTTCATGGCCTTTCTGTATATTTAAATCTAAACGGGTGTTCTCCTTATAAAGGTTGATATATTTTTTGTTGATTTCGCTAATGGGTACAAACCGCTGCTTTTTCCCTTTTCCGGTAACCTTGATAAAATCTTCTTCAAAATAAAGGTCCGATATTTTTAAATCTATTAGCTCCGAAACCCTTAATCCACATCCGTAAAGAGTTTCCAATATAGCCATGTTACGCTCGCCTTCCTGCTTAGAAAGGTCAATGGCCTTAATTAAGGCATCAATTTCTTCCTTGGATAAGGTGTCTGGTAACTTGCGGCCAACCTTGGGCGATTCTATTAAATCCATAGGACTATCCTTGCGATAATCCTCAAATACTAGATAGTTAAAAAAACTCTTTAATCCAGATATTATTCTAGATTGTGACCGTGGATTTAAAGTTAACGATACCTTGTAAATAAACTGTTGAATGGTAGCTGGTGTAATGTCTAGAGGTGATTCCGAAAGTTTGTGGTGCTCTAGGAATTGAATCAGTTTTTCTATGTCCAAGGTGTAATTGGATATAGAATTTAAAGAGAGTCCCCGCTCAATCTTCATATAATGTTGGTAATCTTTTACTGCCTGATGCCATTTCATGGGTTAAATATAAAATAGATTTTGTGTGTATTGTGTGTTGAGATACAATAATTAGTTGTTTGCAACACATCTCTTTAGTTTAACAACATATTTTGTAGTACTATTCTTATTCGCTCTATATTTATGGCTAAACTATAAATCAATTTAAAATTTTATTATGAGAAAAGTATTATTGATTGCAGTGTTGGCATTGTTTGGGTTTAGTGTTAGTGCACAAGAAGGATTTAAAGTTGGGGTCATTGCTGGCTTGCCGGTAGGTGATGCAGCAGACTTATCTAGTTTTAATCTTGGACTGGATGTAGTATATCATTGGGAGGTTTCCGATAGCTTTAGGCTAGGTGTTGCTACTGGTTTTACCAACGCTTTTGGAAAAGAAATGACTTTTAATGATGGTGGAAGTTCCTTTACGATAGACATGGACGATGTTCAGTTTTTGCCAATTGCGGTATCCGGAAGGGTGCTGGCAACAGAAGAATTATCTATAGGTGCAGATCTGGGGTATGCTGTGGGTATTAATGAATTTAATGATGGTGGATTTTATTACCGCCCTATAATAGGTTATAATGTTGGTGAAAAAACTGAATTAAATTTTTCGTATTCCGGTGTTAGTCTAGATGGCGGGTCCTGGTCTACGATTAATTTGGGTGTTTTATTTACGTTATAATATAAAATATAGCCCCTATAGTTGAAGTCCGAATAACTCGGTGACCAATAGTAGGGGCGATATAAAAGATTGAGAATTATATGTTTAAATTGTGTAATTCGTCATCACAAGAAAAATAAGGGAAATCGCGTTTTCTCTAAGAAGGAAGAGGACTAAGGAATACTTTTTAGTCCTCTTTTTTTTATGGAATACAATTTCTTACTTTTATCGCATGAAGATTATAATTATTAACGGTCCCAATCTTAACCTTTTGGGGAAAAGGGAGCCCGAAGTTTACGGAAAAACTACATTTGAGGAATATTTTGCTTCCTTGCAATTTAAATTCACAAGCCTGCAATTAGAGTATTATCAGTCTAATATAGAAGGTGAAATTATCAACAAATTGCATGAATGCGGTTTTGATGGCTACGATGGTATTGTGCTCAATGCAGGGGCGTATACGCATACTTCCATAGGAATTGGCGATGCCGTTAAAGGCATAGAAACTCCTGTGGTGGAAGTCCATATCAGCAATACTTTTGGACGCGAAGAGTTTAGACATGTATCTTATATTTCACCTGTTGCCAAAGGCGTTATTTTAGGTTTTGGATTAAAAAGTTATGATTTGGCCATTCATAGTCTATCGTAATGAAAAAGGCCTATTTTAATTGGAGCAGCGGTAAGGATTCTTGTTTGGCATTATATAAGTCCCTGAAAGAGGGTACGTATACAATATCTAAACTAGTAACAACTGTAAATACAGATTTTCACCGGGTATCCATGCACGGTTTAAAAACCATCTTACTAGAAAAGCAGGCAGCTTCAATAGGAATTCCGTTGTTACAAGTAGGGCTTCAAGGAAATATTAGCATGAAGGCCTACGAGCTTAAAATGAATGAATTGCTCTCAGAACTCAAATCCGATGGGTACCAATATGGGTTTTTTGGGGATATTTATTTAGAAGATCTACGGGCTTATCGGGAACAGAAATTAGTAGAATTTGGCGTGAAGGCTGTTTTTCCTCTTTGGAAACAAGATCCTAAAACCTTGATGTCAGAGTTTTTAAAAGCCGGTTTTAAGGCGGTTACGGTTTGTGTAAATGCCAAATATTTGGACAGCTCCTTTTGTGGGAGGCTCGTTGACGAAAGTTTTATAAACGATTTGCCTGCCAATGTAGATATAGCCGGAGAGAACGGGGAATTCCACACCTTTGTGTTTGATGGGCCTATTTTTAAGGCACCAGTCACTTTTGAGATAGGGGAAAAGGTCCTTAGAACCTATCATCCCTCGGGAGATGATGACGATTGTTTTTCCAAGGATACTTCTTGGGATAACTCGTTTTGGTACTGTGACCTTTTGCCTATTTGATAATTATTGTACTACTGCGGTGGGTTTTAAATACTTTTTATCGATGTAAAAAGTCCCAAATGGCAATAGAGAGGCAATAAATAGGATTGTAAATGTTTTAAATCCCCATTTCTTTTCCGATGTCAATAAGACTGCCAATACAACATAGGCAATGAATAAAAAACCATGTGCGTACCCAATAAAAATATTTGGTTCTGGCATTTGGGCCAAATATTTTAAAGGCATTCCAAGACCAAATAGCATTAAATAAGAGATGCCTTCTAAAATGGCGGTAATTCTAAAAATTTTTAACATCGGTAAGGGGTTTAAAAATAAAATAAAGGCTTGCGCTAGGTGTTTATAAACATGCGCAAGCCTTACTAAAATATTATAGGTGAATAACTTCTCCGTAAGCATCTGCTACAGCCTCCATCACCGCTTCACTCATGGTTGGGTGTGGATGAACTGCCTTCAAGATCTCATGTCCGGTAGTTTCCAATTTACGGGCTACAACAGCCTCGGCAATCATATCGGTAACGCCGGCACCAATCATATGGCATCCTAACCATTCACCGTATTTAGCATCGAAAATAACTTTTACAAATCCGTCCTTTGCACCAGAAGCACTTGCTTTACCACTGGCAGAAAACGGGAATTTTCCAACTTTTATCTCGTATCCTTTTTCTATAGCTTGTTTTTCGGTAAGTCCAACAGAAGCAATCTCGGGAGAGCAATAGGTACAACCTGGGATATTGCCGTAATCTAAAGGCTCTACGTGTAAATCTGCCAATTTTTCAACACAAAGAATTCCTTCTGCAGAAGCAACGTGGGCCAAGGCCTGTCCTGGAGTAACATCGCCAATAGCATAATATCCTGGGATGTTTGTTTGGTAGTAATCGTTCACTAAAATTTTGTCCCTATCGGTAGCTATACCAACATCTTCTAAGCCGATGTTTTCAATGTTTGTCTTAATTCCAACTGCAGATAAAACGATATCGGCTTCTAAGGTAATTTCACCTTTGGCCGTTTTTACGGTAGCGACAACACCTTCTCCTGAGGTATCTACCTTCGTAACCTCGGCAGAAGTCATGATTTTGATCCCTGTTTTCTTAAGGCTACGCTCTAGTTGTTTAGAAACTTCCTCGTCCTCAACAGGAACAACATTTGGCAAAAATTCCACTACGGTTACTTCGGTACCCATAGCATTATAGAAATAGGCAAATTCAATACCAATGGCACCACTACCTACTACAATCATCTTCTTAGGTTGGTTTTCCAAGGTCATGGCCTGTCTGTACCCAATAATTTTTTTACCGTCTTGTGGTAAACTCGGCAATTCTCTACTACGTGCTCCAGTAGCAATGATGATATTGTTGGCTGAATATTCGGTTTCCTTGCCATCGGCACTTTTTACGCTAACTTTTTTACCTGGTTTTAAGGTTCCATATCCATTGATGACTTCGATTTTATTCTTTTTCATCAAAAACTGAACCCCTTTACTCATGCCATCGGCAACATTACGGCTACGTTTTACAACCGCATCAAAGTCCTTGTCTACGTTGTCTGCCTTTAGGCCGTAATCGCTGGCATGTTGTAAATATTCAAAAACTTGAGCCGATTTCAATAGTGCTTTTGTAGGTATACACCCCCAATTTAAACATACGCCTCCAAGGTTCTCTTTTTCTATAATTGCGGTTTTAAAACCCAATTGAGAAGCTCTAATTGCTGTTACATAGCCACCTGGGCCACTACCTAGTACAATGATATCGAAATTGCTCATTTATATATTTTTTTTGATGTCTTAAATTATGAAGTCGCAAAGTTACAAAACCATACTGAATTCCGATTGATGCTGTTTTAAATTAATTGTAATTAAAAAAGAAGCGCAGGCCCACTCGGCTGTCCTGCTCTAGAAGATGCTTTTTCCTAGGCAAGTGGGAAGTAGATGACCAAAGAATGCTTTTTTAGCGCTAAGTGCTGGTGGCGGTTTTCTCTAATGAATTCTTATGGGATGATTTTTATCCCAAATTACGTTTCGGGAATAGGTATTTAGTTTTCGGGTACAAATTTTAAGGCAGCACCATTGATACAATGCCGTTCTCCCGTTGTTTTTCTTGGGCCATCGTTAAAAACATGGCCTAAATGTCCACCGCATACAGCACAGTGTTCTTCGGTTCTTATCATTCCTAGCTTATTGTCCGTCTTAAAGGCAACATTGCCCTTAATTTCCCTATCAAAACTAGGCCATCCAGTTCCCGAATCGTATTTGTGTTCGCTTTTAAAGAGGTGGGTGCCACAACCGGCGCAAACATAGACGCCTTTTTCTTTATTATGTAGTAGTTCGCTCGATCCGGCCGTTTCGGTGCCCGCCTTCCGCAATACATAAAACTGAATATCTGTGAGCTGTTTGCGCCATTCCGCTTCTGTTTTTGTGACCTTATACTGCGTAGCCTTAGCGGTATTGTTTGACTCTACATTTTCTTTTTCCTGAGAATTTCCTTTGCACCCTATAAATAAAATACAAATGATTAGTATTAATTTGTTCATGATATGAGATTTTTTGAAGATTCGATCCGCACTCCTTTGTAATGTTAATTGCAGCATTAAAATAAGTACGTAATTTACCAGTAAAAGGTTTGCTTAAAAAAATAAACCCCTGAAGCTCAACAGCAATAGGGGTTTAGGTAATTAGTTTAATAATGCTGATTTACTGCACAGTAAAACGCGGTACGTCCTCATTCTTAATCCCTATGGTTTTCATGACTGCATTTATATTGGATTTGTCCATTTTGGCTGCAGCAAATTCGCTTGGCAGAATAACAATTCGGAACAATTGGTTGTCCGTAAAGTCAGGATTTAAGTTGGATAGATTAAAATTTCCATCGATAAAAATTTCTACATCTTTATAAGTATGGGCATTGCTATATTGTATGGTGCCACTCGGTAAAAAGAAATTCTGAGGAATAAGGCTCCAGGCATCTGCGCTAGAGTTATCTTGGAACTCAATAGTGCCATCGTATCTATAAACCAATACAGCATCAGATTCAAAGACTTCAAAACTGGTAAAGTCCGAAAAGGTAATAAGGTAAGAATACAAGTTGTTTCCCGCATCGTAATCAAAGTCAATATTATCTACTTCAAAAACTTGAGCTTGGATAGCGTCTTGGCCGTCTTGCCCGTCTTCACCGTTCAATCCATCAAAACCTGGAGGGCCTGCCGGGCCTTCACAAGAAATAATAAATAAAGATATAAACGCGCCGAGTAGTAGAGTGATTTTTTTCATAATGAGTATTTTTAAGGGTTGAAGAATAATTGTTGGTATAATTATTTCAAAAAGCGTTCCACTTTTTAAATAACGGCTTAAAAGTACTGTTTGTTGTTAAAAGTTAAAGCGGTTAAGTCCGATAATTTAATCAAAGTTGTTTAATATTGTAGTAAATAACATAACCATGACTAAAGTAATACCCCATAGTATATTTTCTGAATTTGATATTAATCTTTTTAAGTCAGGAAAACACTTCAAACTATATGAAAAATTAGGATCTCATCCTCTTGAGGTAAATGGAGTTAAAGGTACTTATTTTGCGGTTTGGGCACCGTCTGCAAGGTCGGTCGCTGTTGTTGGCGATTTTAACCATTGGAACGAGGCAGAACATCACTTGCATGTCCGTTGGGATGGCAGTGGTATTTGGGAAGGTTTTGTTCCCGAACTAGGGGTGGGAACATTGTATAAATATCTTATCCACTCTAGTAACCATGGCGTTGTTACTGAAAAGGCAGACCCATTTGCCAAAAGTTGCGAGCATCCACCAAAAACGGCCTCTATTGTCTCTGAAGCTACTCACCAATGGAATGACAAGACTTGGATGGCAACGAGAAAAGATAAAAATGCCCTGGACAAACCTTACGCTGTTTATGAGGTTCATTTGGGTTCATGGAAGCGAAAGGGCGATAATGAGTTTTTAACCTATACCGAGTTTGCCGATGAATTGGTGGCCTATGTAAAAGAAATGAATTTTACCCATGTAGAGTTTATGCCTATTATGGAATATCCCTACGATCCGTCTTGGGGGTATCAGCTTACCGGTTATTTTGCGCCTACCTCTAGATTTGGGTCTCCAGAAGACTTAAAGCTCTTGATTGATAAAATGCACCAAAACGATATAGGGGTCATCCTAGACTGGGTGCCTTCCCATTTTCCTGAGGATGCCCATGGATTAGGATTCTTTGATGGTTCTCATCTTTTTGAGCACCCAGATCGTAGAAAAGGATACCACCCCGATTGGAAGAGTTTAATCTTTAATTATGGTAGAAACGAAGTAAGGGCGTTTTTGATCAGTAATGCCATGTATTGGTTAGATCAATACCACGTCGATGCCTTACGGGTCGATGCCGTAGCCTCTATGTTGTATTTGGACTACTCAAGGGAAGAAGGGGAGTGGGAGCCAAATATTTATGGAAACAACGAAAATTTAGACGCTATTTCTTTTTTGAAGGAACTCAACGAAACCCTATATGCCAATTTTGAAGGAATTCAGATGATCGCAGAAGAATCTACCTCTTTCCCAATGGTAACTAAGCCAGTGAACATGGGTGGACTAGGATTTGGTATGAAATGGATGATGGGATGGATGCACGATACCCTGGAATATTTTAAGAAGGAAGCAATCTATAGAAAACATCATCAAAACGATTTGACCTTTAGTGCTACATATGCCTTTTCCGAAAATTTCATGCTCCCTTTCTCTCATGATGAGGTGGTTTATGGCAAAAAATCTTTGTTGTATAGAATGCCAGGCGATGAATGGCAGCAATTTGCCAACCTGAGATTGTTGTTCGGTTATATGTACACCCATCCAGGAACAAATTTAATTTTTATGGGTGGCGAATTTGGGCAGACAGCAGAGTGGAATTTTCAGAAGAGTTTGGACTGGCACTTATTGCAATATGATTATCATTCCGGTATACAACAATTGGTGAAGGATTTAAATAAACTCTATCAATCCTATCCAGCTCTGTATGAAAAACAATTTAGTCAGGATGGATTTCAATGGATAGATTACGGAGATCATGAAAACTCTGTTCTTACCTATGTTAGAAAAGGACACAATCCTGATAAAGAAATTATAATAGCCTGTAATTTTACCCCCGTGCCAAGAAAAAAATATAGAATGGGAGTCACAAAATCCGGTTCCCTAAAAGAAATATTCAATACGGACGATAAAAAATATGGGGGTTCTGGTATGAAAAATAAGACACTAAAAGTCAGTGATATTTCTTGGCACGGCTTGGATAATTCCGTTGAAATAACGATTCCGCCTTTAGGAATGGTGGTTTTTGAATAAAACCTCTGAAGCCTAAAGTGTAAGTAATAATTGTTGTCGATTGCATTTCGTAGATTGTTTCGAATATGCTTTTTTTGTAATGCAAAAAATTAACGGAATATGATTACCAATACTGAGCTTGAATATAAAGGGAATTTATATCCGAATGACATAGTTGACTTCCGCAGGGATGCCGAAAAATTATACTTTACAACCTCTAATGGGGTTGTATTGGAAATATCCGTCCTTAGAGATAGTGCCTTTAGGTTTAGATATGCCACGGAAAATATATTTGAACCCGACTTTTCATATGCTATTAGTGAAAGCGCTAGTATAGGGTATAATAAGTTGGAGGTAGAAGAGACTGTAACCGAGTATTTGATCATTACTGCAAAACTTAAAATTCTTGTAGATAAACGAACCTTACGGATACAAATATCAGATTTAGAAGGCACCATTATCAATGAAGACGAATTAGGGTTTCATTGGGAAGAGAATTATCAGTTTGGCGGGAATACCGTAAAAATGAGTAAGATTACCCAAAATGCCGAAAGTTTTTATGGTATGGGGGATAAAGCTACTCATTCCAACCTGAAAGGGAAGCGCGTCAATAATTGGGTCACCGATCAGTATGCTTTTAGTAAGGATCAGGATCCTTTGTACAAGGCGATTCCTTTTTATATTGGTTTGCACAACAATAGTGCTTATGGGATATTTTTTGACAATACCTTTAGGACTCAATTCGATTTTGCTCACGAAAGAAGAAATGTAACTAGCTTTTGGGCCGATGGAGGAGAAATGAATTATTACTTTTTCTATGGACCAAAAATAGCAGAGGTTGTCAATTCTTATACAGATTTAACGGGTACGCCAGAATTGCCACCGATGTGGACCCTTGGTTTTCATCAGTCAAAATGGAGTTATTATCCGGAAAATAGAGTCTTGGAAATCGCTAAAAAATTTAGGGATTTACGGATTCCTTGCGATGGTATTTACCTGGATATAGATTATATGGAAGGTTTTCGATGTTTCACTTGGAACAAGGAGTATTTTCCAGATCCTAAGAAAATGGTGCAGGACTTAAAGAACGACGGATTTAAAACCATTGCAATTATAGACCCGGGTATAAGAATAGACAAAGACTATTGGGTTTACCAAGAGGCTAAGGATAATGATTATTTTTGTAAAAGAGGCGATGGTCCTGCCATGCGCGGCAAGGTGTGGCCTGGAGAATGTAATTTTCCAGATTTTACAAATCCCGAGGTACGCGAATGGTGGGCCGGACTGTACAAGGAATTGATTGCTGAAATTGGAATTAAAGGTGTTTGGAACGATATGAACGAACCTGCTGTCATGGAGGTGCCTACTAAAACTTTTCCTTTAGATGTCAGACATGACTACGATGGACATCCTTGTAGCCACAGAAAAGCGCATAATGTTTATGGTACCCAAATGGCAAGGGCTACCTATGAGGGGGTTAAGAAGTTTTCTTTTCCAAAACGTCCTTTTGTGATTACCAGAGCGGCCTATTCAGGGGCGCAACGCTATACCTCTACATGGACAGGAGATAACGTCGCTACTTGGGAACATTTGTGGATTGCCAATGTACAAATTCAGCGTATGTGTATCAGTGGGATGTCTTTTGTGGGGTCCGATATAGGTGGGTTTGCAGAACAACCTAGTGGTGAGCTCTTTGCTAGATGGATTCAGCTGGGGGTGTTCCATCCCTTTTGTAGGGTGCATTCTAGTGGGGATCACGGCGATCAAGAACCTTGGTCTTTTGATGACGAGGTAACCGATATCGTGCGTTCCTATATTGAACTCCGTTACCAATTACTGCCTTATTTGTACACCATGTTCTATAGGTATACCAAAGAAAATGTACCCATGATAAAACCTTTGGTACACTTTGATCAGGAAGACCATCAGACACATTTTAGAACCGATGAGTTTATTTTCGGGGAACAAATATTAGTATGCCCAGTGCAAGAACCAAACGCCCAAGGAAGAAGAATGTATATTCCGAGAGGGACTTGGTACAATTATTGGACTGATGAAGTGATACTAGGTGGTATGGAAAAATGGGTGGTTGCCGGTCTAGAAAAAATCCCCCTCTTTGTTAAGGAAGGCGCTATGATTCCAAAATATCCCGTACAGCAATATGTAGGAGAGGTTGAGGTTAAGGAGCTTATTATGGAGGTTTATTATAAAAATGGGGTGGAAAGATCTTCTGTTTACGAAGACGGACAAGACGGATACGATTATAAAAAAGGAAGGTTTAGTCTTCGAAACTATAAACTGACAGGAAGGGAAAATGAACTTATAATTCAGCAGTATAAAGGTGGAAGTTATATTTCGTCCTATGAAACCATAAAGTTGAATTTCCATGGACTGCCCTTTACGATAGATACCATTGAGATCGACCACGTACAAGTGCCGATAGAAGCGGTGCAGTTGGAAGGTAATAGTAGTATAGTAGTGGATAAAGGTTTTACGAATTTGCACATTTCTGGCTTTTAAATTATTTTGTCTTCAAGAATTGTAAAGGCACTTGATCAAAATCATACTATTGTCGAGATTTCAATGTACGTATGAATCACACAAAAGGCTATCTCTGAGGTAGCGGGGAACAACAAAACGAACTCATAAAATAGAACAGATGAAAAAAATAGCAATAATACTTTTGGTTTTTCTTGGTGTAGCGGCTTGTAAAACCAATCCTTTTACAGGAAAGAAAGTTTTGAATTTTTATCCAAACAGTCAGATTTTTCCAACTGCTTTCGCGCAGTACGATCAGTTTTTAGGGGAGCATAAGGTCATCAAAGAAACTGCTGAAGCCAAAATGATCACGAAAGTTGGGCAGCGTATTTCTACGGCAGCCGAGAGATGGTTAACTGCAAATGGCTATCCTGGATATTTGAAGGATTATAAATGGGAATATAACTTGGTTGATGATAAAACGGTAAACGCATGGTGTATGCCTGGCGGAAAAATTGTTTTTTATACCGGGATACTTCCGATTTGTCAGGATGAAGCCGGTATTGCCGTGGTGATGGGGCATGAGGTTGCCCACGCCTTGGCCGATCATGGCGCCCAAAGAATGAGTGCTGGAACATTACAGCAGTTAGGTGCCGTAGCAGGGAATGTTGCGATACAGGACGAAGAGAAAAGAAATATTTTTAACCAAGCCTATGGGGTAGGTACCCAATTGGGCGGAATGTTGCCTTTTAGTAGAAGTCATGAAACCGAAGCCGATAGGATTGGGTTGCAAATTATGGCTATTGCAGGCTATAATCCTGATGAAGCTGCGGAACTTTGGAAAAGAATGAAGGCTAATGGAGGACAAGCACCACCAGAGTTTTTAAGTACTCACCCTTCCAATGATACCCGTATAGCCAACCTCACCGAATGGGCACCCATGGCTAAAAAAGAAGCCGCAAAATATGGGGTAACCTCTTTCCAGTAGTGAGTAGTAGCTAAAAGTAAAATTTAAAATAAAGAAGCTGTTTTCTCATAACAGCTTCTTTTTATATATGGTCAAAAATCCCCCAATAAAAGGTAGTAGGCAATTGTTAAATGCATGGGCATTTTATGATTGGGCAAATTCAGTATACAGTTTGGTAATTACTTCGGCAATTTTCCCCATCTTTTATGGGGCCCTGTTTCGAATGGCCGAAATAGAAAAGGTGGTAGTTTTTGGGGGTGAAATAGCAAGAGGTCCCCTGATAAGTTATGTTACTTCCGCGGCCTTTCTTTTTATAGCGCTCATAACTCCAATTTTGTCAGGTATAGCCGATTATTTGGGGAACAAGCGCCTTTTTATGAAATTTTTCTGCTATGTGGGGGCTATATCCTGTGTTGGGTTGTATTGGTTTTCCCTAGAACAAATTTATTTTAGCCTAGGCTGTTACTTTTTTGGCTTGGTAGGGTTTTGGGTAAGCTTTGCCTTTAATAATTCCTATTTGCCAGATATTGCTTTTCCAGATCAGCAAGACAGGATAAGTGCTAAGGGGTTTTCCCTAGGGTATATCGGGAGTGTTCTTTTGCTGTTGGTGAATTTAGCGATGGTAATGTATCCAAGTTTATTTGGGATAGAGACAGATGCCGCTGGAGTAGCTGAAATTAAAGCGATGAGGTATTCTTTTTTAACCGTAGGTGTGTGGTGGGCATTATTCGCCCAATATACCTTTTTTAAACTGCCTAAAGGGTATAAAAAAGAAGGCGAAAGAAAACATATTCTGCTAAACGGGTTTAAAGAGCTTAAAAGTGTCTGGCATCAATTGGGCGACCAAGTGCAATTGAAGAGATATTTGGGGGCCTTCTTTGTATACAGTATGGCAGTACAGACCGTAATGTTAATTGCTACTTTTTTTGGGGAAGAAGAAATACAATGGGGATCTGATGGTGAAAGAACCACTGGGTTAATTGTTAGTATTTTGGTAATACAGTTGGTGGCAATTTTAGGAGCGACTGTAACAGCAAGGGCTTCCAAAATGTTTGGAAATATAAAAACCCTGATCGTTGTAAATGCTCTTTGGGTATTGATCTGTATTTATGCCTATTTTGTGGTTACTCCCATAGATTTTTATATTGCAGCAGGCTTTGTTGGAATAGTAATGGGAGGTATTCAGGCGCTTTCCCGATCTACGTATTCCAAATTTATTCCAGATACCACCGATACAACCTCCTTCTTTAGTTTTTTCGATGTTGCCGAAAAAATCGGGATTGTGTTGGGGACATTTATGTACGGCTATGTGGCTCAGGTCACGGGGAATATGCGAAATGCAATTATATTTCTAGGCCTTATTTTCGTGGTGGGTGCCCTAATGTTGACTAGAGTGCGTCAAACTAATAAAGAGGTATAAAAAGTACTGCAATATTTTATTGGTTAAGAGTGGTTTTTAATCAATGAAATACCTTCGCTTAGGCTCCTTGTAGGTATAAAACTCTTACCGTTATTACTGTACTATTCCTCCTAGTGAAAATTGGGGCAGGATTTTTTCTAAAAGTTTTTCCTTGTTGGCACAACAATTGCAAAAACAGAGTGGAAAACAAAGTAAGAAGTTGTCAGCCCCTATGGTTATAGGAGGTTAGCACAATGTGTCTTGAATAAATAAAAATAGTTGTACTGTCTTTCTATGACAGAATGACTGAATAAATAATATGAGTAAATTGAAGAATATAAATTTTGACAGTATGTCACTGCAAGGGCTTGATGAGGATTCGGAGCTAATTCCTTTGATGACACCGGAAGATGAGGAGGAAATAAACAATGAGGCCTTACCGGAAACCTTGCCTATTTTGCCATTGCGCAATACCGTTTTATTTCCCGGTGTCGTTATTCCGATCACTGCAGGAAGGGATAAATCTATCAAGCTAATAAAAGACGCCAATAATGGATCTAAGGTTATCGGTGTAGTTTCTCAAAAAGATGAAGAAACTGAAAACCCTGGTGTTAACGACATTAATACCTTGGGTACAGTAGCCAAGATTCTTAGGGTGCTTCAGATGCCCGATGGGAATACTACCGTTATCATTCAAGGAAAAAAACGATTCGAAGTAGCTGAGGTTCTTACTGAAAAACCTTATTTAACCGCTACGGTTAGAGAGGTGAATGAAGAAAGGCCTATGAAGGATAATAAGGAGTTTTCGGCCATAATAGAGTCTATTAAAGAGCTTTCTTTACAGATTATAAGGGATAATCCTAATATTCCTAGCGAGGCTTCTTTTGCTATTAAAAACATCCAAAGTGATTCGTTTTTAATCAATTTTGTGTCTTCTAATCTCAACTTGAGTGTTAAGGAGAAACAAGAACTTTTAGAGATTCCGAATCTTCAGGATAGGGCATTGGCAGCCTTGAAATATATGAATGTTGAACTTCAAAAATTGGAATTGAAAAATGATATTCAATCCAAAGTAAGAAGTGATATGGATCAGCAGCAGCGCGAGTATTACCTGCACCAACAAATGAAAACCATTCAGGAAGAACTGGGGGGCTTGTCTTATGAGGAAGAGGTTGAGCAAATGCGCGCCAGGGCTAAAAAGAAAAAATGGTCCAAGGAGGTTAAGGAGCATTTTGAGAAAGAATTGACAAAGATTCAGAGAATGAATCCCCAAGTTGCGGAATATTCTATTCAAAGGAATTATTTGGACCTGTTTTTAGACCTGCCTTGGAACGAGTTTTCTAAGGATAAATTCGATCTGAAAAGAGCTCAGAAAATATTGGATAGGGATCATTACGGACTAGAGGACGTAAAGAGAAGGATTATCGAATATTTGGCGGTATTGAAACTGAGAAACGATATGAAATCGCCTATATTGTGTTTATACGGACCTCCAGGAGTAGGGAAAACTTCCTTAGGGAAATCGGTAGCCGAGGCCTTGGGAAGAGAATATGTACGTATTTCATTAGGAGGGTTGCGCGATGAAGCAGAAATTCGAGGGCATCGTAAAACCTATATCGGGGCTATGCCTGGAAGAATAGTTCAAAGTCTTAAAAAGGCAGGGAAATCTAACCCTGTGTTTATTTTAGATGAGATAGATAAACTTTCCAATAGTCATCAAGGAGATCCTTCTTCGGCTATGTTGGAGGTCTTGGATCCAGAGCAAAATTCTGAATTCTATGACAATTTCCTGGAAATGGGCTATGATTTGTCTAAAGTGATGTTTATTGCTACAGCTAATAACCTTTCTGGAATTCAGCCTGCTCTTAGAGATAGAATGGAGATCATTAACGTTACCGGATACACGATAGAAGAAAAGGTAGAGATCGCCAAAAGACATTTGTTGCCTAAGCAATTAAAAGAACACGGCCTAACGGTGAAGGATCTGAAAATAGCGAAGCCACAATTAGAAAAAATTGTGGAAGGTTACACCAGAGAATCCGGAGTAAGATCCCTAGATAAACAAATAGCGAAAATGGTGCGTAATGCAGCAAAATCGATCGCTATGGAAGAAGAGTACAATCTTAAGGTGACTTTTGAGGATGTAGAAAAAGTATTGGGGCCATCGCGTATGGAACGCGATAAGTATGAAAATAATGATGTAGCAGGAGTCGTAACCGGACTAGCATGGACTAGTGTAGGTGGAGATATTCTTTTTATAGAATCTATTTTGTCAAAGGGGAAAGGTACTATGACCATTACCGGGAACCTAGGGAAAGTAATGAAAGAATCGGCGACAATAGCCATGGAGTTTATTAAGTCTAATGCCGATAGGTTTGGTATCGATCCTGAGGTATTCGATAAGTATAATGTGCATATCCACGTGCCAGAAGGGGCAACCCCAAAAGATGGTCCAAGTGCTGGGATTACTATGCTGACTTCCCTGGTGTCTTTGTTTACACAAAAGAAAGTGAAGAAAAGCTTGGCCATGACAGGTGAAATTACGCTAAGAGGTAAAGTGTTGCCTGTGGGTGGTATTAAAGAGAAAATATTAGCCGCTAAACGTGCTAGGATCAAAGAAATTATCCTTTGTGAAGACAATAGAAAGGATATTTTAGAGATTAAAGAAGAGTATGTAAGTGGATTGACTTTTCATTATGTTACCGATATGCAAGAAGTAATAGATGTTGCTATTACCGAAGAGTCGGTTAAAAACGCAAAAAGTCTCTAATAGTTTAAAGAAGGTGTCTCCATAGGATTTTCGAGACACCTTTCTTTTCATTCAGTAACCATTGGATTTATAAGGAATCCTTCGAAAATTCGTTTATTCTTTTTATTTTAACTGCATGGGAAAAATTACAATTGCAATTGATGGATTTTCATCAACGGGAAAAAGTACTATTGCCAAACAATTGGCTAAATCCTTAGGGTATATTTACGTCGATACAGGTGCTATGTACAGAGGGGTGACCCTTTTTGCGATGCGCCACGGATATGTAGGGGGTGAAGAAGATAATATTGACGGACTGATAGAGGCGCTGCCCAATATTAACCTGAAATTTGTCTATAACGAAGCCTTAGGGTTTGCGGAATTGTATCTTAACGGTGAAAATGTAGAGCGAGAAATTAGAACCCTAGCGGTTTCCAGACAGGTGAGCCGGGTTGCTACCATTGAAGCGGTACGCCTTAAATTGGTAGCCATACAACAAGAGATGGGAAAGGATAAGGGAGTTGTAATGGATGGAAGAGATATTGGGACCGTGGTTTTTCCTGATGCCGAGCTTAAAATATTTATGACGGCTTCCCCTGAAACAAGGGCGGCAAGAAGGTATAAGGAGCTTTTGGGGAAAGGTGAAAAGGTGACCTATGAAGACGTTCTTAAAAATGTACAACAAAGAGATTATATAGATTCGCACAGGGAGTTTTCTCCCTTGAAAATTGCAGAAAACTCCATAGAATTCGATAATAGTGATATGGGGCTAAAAGAGCAATTAGACAGGATCCTCAATTTTGCGCTCCGTATTATTGAAAAAGAAAAGTAACAAAAAAGGCCTCTTAAAAGAGGCTTTTTTTATTTATACACCCCTTATAAATTGGGGATTACTAAAACCTGATCAGGATGAATAACATCTGGGTTTTTTAGAATGTTGCTGTTGGCCTCAAAAATTTTATGATATTTCATAGGGTCGCCATAGTAGTGTTTGGAAATCTTACTTAAGGACTCGCCTTTTTGTACGGTATGCCTGTGATACACGCTTTCATCGGCAACAGTTATGTTTGCTTTGATATCCGAAGGCTTTTCGCCTCCGATTTCCTTTATTTTATCCCACAATAAGTTTTTTTCGTATTGGGTGTTGGCTTCTCCTTTAATCTTTAAAACACCATCTTCCTCTTTTACGTCGCCATTTTTAATCTCCAAGGCTTGGCCTAGGTTTAAAACTTCCTGATATTTTGTTTTTATGCTCATAATCGAACTTTTTTAACGGTTAATTCTTCAGTAATCAAGATAAGTAAAATTCAATTCTTTCCCGTTACATTCTACGAAATAGTTAAAATATTAATTATCAATAGGTTTTAGAGTTTGTTAAATCATTTTAAAGTTGTATTTTTGCACACCTTTTTTAAACAAAGCATCAAGAGGAGAAAGGGTATTAAAAAAAAATCTAATATAACATCTTTCACAGGTATTGTTTAACTCTTGCATCTCCGTGGAATACAAATTATTTATCAGCAAATGGCTGAAGACAAAAAAACGGCGCAGGTAGAGGAATCTACTGAGGCCACACAAGAAACAAAGGTTGCGGCCCAAGTACAAGATCCAAAAGAATTTTTGGAAAACTTTAACTGGGACAAGTATGAGCAAGGAATTGAGCGTGTAGATGATTCTAAATTAAAGGAATTTGAAATCTTGGTCGCTGAAAACTTTGTAGATACAGCAGACGAAGAAGTGGTTCAAGGTACAGTAGTATACTTAACCGAACGCGAAGCTATTATTGATATTAACGCAAAGTCTGAAGGTGTAATTTCACTGAACGAATTTCGCTACAATCCTGACTTAAAAGTTGGTGATAAAGTAGAAGTATTGATAGATATCCGTGAGGATAAAAGTGGTCAGTTAGTGCTTTCTCACAGAAAAGCAAGAACTATCATGGCTTGGGATAGAGTGAATGCTGCTCACGACAATGAAGAAATTGTTAGTGGTTTTGTAAAGTGCAGAACAAAAGGTGGTATGATCGTAGATGTTTTCGGTATCGAAGCATTCTTGCCAGGTTCTCAAATCGATGTTAAGCCTATTCGCGATTACGACCAGTATGTGAATAAGACTATGGAATTTAAGGTGGTGAAAATCAACCATGAGTTCAAAAACGTAGTTGTTTCTCATAAAGCGTTAATCGAAGCTGATATTGAAGAGCAGAAGAAAGAAATCATCGGTCAATTAGAAAAAGGACAAGTATTAGAAGGTGTTGTTAAAAACATTACTTCTTACGGTGTCTTTATCGATCTTGGTGGTGTTGATGGTCTGGTACACATTACTGACCTTTCTTGGAGCAGAATCAACCATCCAAATGAGGTGGTAGAATTGGATCAGAAGTTGAACGTTGTTATCCTTGATTTCGATGAGAACAAATCTAGAATCCAATTAGGTCTTAAGCAATTAGAGAAACATCCTTGGGATGCTCTTAGCGAAGACATTAAAATTGGTGATAAAGTTAAAGGTAAAGTAGTTGTTATTGCAGACTACGGTGCGTTTATCGAAGTTGCTGAAGGTGTTGAAGGATTGATCCACGTTTCTGAAATGTCTTGGTCTACACATTTACGTTCCGCTCAGGATTTCGTAAAAGTTGGAGATGAGGTAGAAGCTGTAGTATTGACCTTGGATAGAGAAGACCGTAAAATGTCTCTTGGAATTAAGCAATTGACTCCAGACCCATGGACTGATATTACTGATAAATATCCTGTAGGTTCTAAGCATAACGGTATCGTTAGAAACTTTACTAACTTTGGTGTATTCGTAGAATTGGAAGAAGGTATTGATGGATTGATTTACATCTCTGACCTTTCTTGGACTAAGAAAATTAAACACCCATCTGAATTTGTAACCGTAGGTGATAAATTAGATGTTGAGGTATTGGAATTAGATGTTGAAGGTCGTAAGTTAAGCTTAGGTCACAAACAAACTACTGAAAATCCTTGGGATAAGTACGAAAACGAATTTGCAGTTGATACTTTACACAAAGGTACCATTGCTGAATTAGTTGATAAAGGTGCTACTATTGAATTTAACGAAGATATCGTTGCATTCGTACCAGCTCGTCATTTAGAAAAAGAAGATGGCAAGAAATTGGTAAAAGGTGAAGAAGCAGAATTTAAAATCATTGAATTCAATAAAGAATTCAAGAGAGTTGTTGCTAGTCACACTGCAATCTTTAGAGAAGAAGAACAACGTAATGTAAAAGCTGCTGCTAAAAAAGCTGTTGCTTCTGCTGATGAGGCTAAACCTACTTTAGGGGATGCTAACGAAGCATTACAAGCGTTGAAAGAAAAAATGGAAGCTAACGACAAGAAGAAGAAATAAGCTTTCGTTAATTTTATTGGAAAAGCCTGGACAACCGTCCAGGCTTTTTTTTTGCTTTTTGTTTCATGTCTTTCAGAAGGTTAGATCGTAATTACTCTTTTGTTTAGAATAGATTGTATATTTTAGTTGCTATATTTGATAGCAAACGATTTTTTTTAGTTAGAAATTCCTATTTTTGTGAATCAAAAGCGTTGGCCAAATTGTCTATGAGTCAAAAAATATTACTCTCCTCGAAAGAAATAAATATCATCCTGCATCGCTTGGCTTGTCAGTTATTAGAAAATCATTTAGATTTTAAGGATACCGTACTAGTTGGAATACAACCCAGAGGTACCTTTCTGGCGGCAAGACTTGCAAAACTCCTAAAAGAAGAATACGGGGTAAAAGAAATAAATCTAGGCTTCCTGGATATTACCTTTTATCGGGACGATTTTAGAAGGGGAGAAAAACCCTTGGAAGCCAATAAAACCAAAATAGATTTTCTGGTAGAAGATAAGAAAGTGGTTTTTGTAGACGATGTCCTGTACACAGGACGCAGTATAAGGGCAGCTCTAACGGCAATCCAATCTTTTGGAAGACCATTGGAAATAGAGCTGTTAACGTTAATAGATCGTCGTTTTAGCAGACATTTACCAATTCAACCTAATTATAGGGGGCGTCAAGTCGATGCCATTAATGGGGAGAAAGTAAAGGTCTTGTGGCAAGAGAACGATGGGGAAGATGTTATATATTTAGTAAAAAATTAAAACATGGCTGAATTAAGTGTAAATCACTTGTTGGGAATTAAATATCTTAAAGAATCGGATATTCAGCTCATTCTAGAAACAGCAGATCATTTTAAAGAGGTTATCAACCGATCCATAAAGAAAGTACCTTCATTACGCGATATTACCATTGCAAATATCTTTTTTGAAAATAGTACGCGTACAAGACTCTCTTTTGAATTGGCAGAAAAAAGATTATCGGCCGATGTGGTCAATTTTTCTGCAGGACAATCTTCTGTGAAAAAAGGGGAAACCCTTATCGATACCGTTAACAATATTCTTTCTATGAAGGTAGATATGGTGGTGATGCGTCACCCCAATCCCGGAGCAGGAATATTTTTGTCGAAACATGTAAAGGCCGCTATTGTAAATGCTGGAGATGGCGCCCACGAACACCCTACCCAAGCCTTATTGGACTCTTATTCTATTAGGGAAAAATTAGGCGATGTCGCTGGGAAAAACGTAGTGATCGTTGGCGATATTCTACACTCAAGAGTAGCGTTGTCCAATATTTTTGCCTTAAAATTGCAGGGAGCAAACGTAAAGGTTTGTGGGCCTAAAACTTTAATGCCCAAATATATTGAGTCTTTGGGAGTGACGGTAGAAACAGATTTGCGAAAAGCTTTGAATTGGTGCGATGTTGCCAATATGCTGAGGATCCAAAATGAAAGACTCGATATAAGTTATTTTCCGACCACAAGGGAATATACCCAACAGTATGGGGTAAACAAGGCCTTGCTAGACAGCTTGGACAAGGAAATAGTGATCATGCACCCTGGACCCATCAATCGCGGTGTGGAAATAACCAGTGATGTGGCAGATTCGAAACAATCCATTATTCTAAATCAGGTAGAAAATGGTGTAGCCATTCGTATGGCAGTGATTTATTTATTGGCATCAAAAATTAAATAATGTTATTATGATTCTGACTAAAGAAGGGAATACCACAGTTGTACTTCAAGAGAATACCTCATTAAATAGTTTTTTGAGTAATCTAAATGAAGCGTATCCAAAAATTAAAAACGATCATATCGTTTTAAACCTTTTTTCATTTTCTAAACTTACTCCGGATCACGTATTAGAATTTTTGGAAATTTCCGATACCCATCGCAAATCAAAAAAATCATTTGTTTTGGTGACCGATAAGGTTTCTTATGAGGAGGTTCCAGACAAGATCTGTGTGGTGCCAACCTTGCAAGAGGCGATGGATATTATAGAGATGGAAGAAATAGAAAGAGATTTAGAGCTTTAAGTTAAGGTACTTTAATCTAACACCAATATTTCTATAATTATTTTGGTGGCCGTAGACGGCCTAAATGATGCTTGCCTTTCAACGTATGCCCTAGACCCACAAGCTGGTTTCTAAACAGAAATCAGTTGTTGATTTTCTAGTACGGGTAAGGGAAAAATATGTGTTCAGCGGAAATAATAATCGCAGTCTTTACAATTTACCTACCTTATGAAATGAGCACGACCGAAAACTGGTCGCAAATACGAATGAAGATTTGTGAATTACATATGACCGTTATAAAACAATAAATATACATAGATGAAATTAAATATACTGGGTTGTTATGCGGCTACACCAAGGTCTTTAAATAATCCGACAGCCCAAGTTCTCGAAATTAAAAATCACTTGTTTTTAATAGATTGCGGGGAAGGTACCCAAGTACAATTACGCAAGAGTAAAGTCAGGTTTTCGAGGATCAACCATATTTTTATTTCACATTTACATGGAGATCATTTTTTTGGACTACCAGGACTAGTCTCTACTTTTCGTTTGTTGGGAAGGAAGACGCCATTGCATGTATACGGCCCCAAGGGCATTAAGGAAGCTATAACCTTACTTTTAAAACTAGGGGATTCATGGACCAATTATCCGCTGTTGTTCCATGAATTGACATCTTCGGAATCAGAACTTGTTTTTGAGGACAATACAGTAACCGTTTCTACTATTCCACTACAGCATAGAGTCTATACCAATGGTTTTTTGTTCAAGGAAAAGCCGGGGCAAAGGCAATTGAATGTCGCGGCAGCCGAAAAATATAGTATAGACCGCTGCTATTACCAGAATATAAAGAATGGCAGAGATATTAGGTTAGAGGATAATAGGCTTATCGCTAATGCCGAGCTTACCTTTGATCCGCCAAAGCCAAAGAGCTATGCTTTCTGCAGCGATACAGCTTATACAACATCAATTGTTCCGCTGATTAAAGATGTAGATGTATTGTATCATGAGGCTACATTTTTGGAGACCGAAAAAGATTTGGCGCCAAAAACAAAACATGCTACGGCAAAGGAAGCAGCTAGTATTGCAAAAGCGGCCAATGTGGGGCAGCTTATTCTAGGGCATTTTTCAACCCGCTATAAATCTATAGAGCTGTTTAAAGAAGAGGCTCAGACAATTTTCTCCAATGTCGCCCTAGCCGATGACGGCAAGGAATTTCAACTGTAGGTTTGTAATCGTGCTAAGTCTTGTTAAAAGGTTTGGACGCAATTAGAAATTGTGAATTCGTAGAGTCTTTAGCATATTACTTTGGGCGTTCCCTCCTTCGTCGGGCGGGCCCTTGGCTATATCCCTTGCGGTGCTGCGGGGATGCCGCCGCGGTCCCTAACGCATAATAATCTGCAAATGTACTAAGGTCCTTAGGTGAGATAGAATGGAATTAAATTGAAATATAGTAAGGTAGATGTAACTTGTAAGCAAGGTATATAAGAGGAGGGTAAATAGGAGAAACCAGTATGCCGACCCAAGAAAAATTTGCGGCAGCTAGCAACAGATCAAATTTTAGGATAGAAGAATGTATTTTCGTGGGTTGCTCTTGCATAATGCAGCGATGAAAAAATAAAAATTATTCCCGATTCCATCTGTTAAAAATATATTCTATATCTTCTTCGTTAAAATCTTATCCTATTAATAATAGTTTGTTTTAATTAGGAAACATATCTAAAATAAACCGACGTACTTTTCGTGATTAGGTTTGTTTTGCGCAAATTTGTGTAAATACAGGTATAGTTTAAAATATTAAAGATTTCGCATGCAAAAAGACCTAGGGAATTATCGAAAATCCTATGAGAAAAGTGCCCTGACAGAAGGCACTATTTCTGCTAATCCTATGGAGTTGTTTCAAAAGTGGTTTTATGAGGTAGAGGCTTCGGAAGGAGTAGATGAGCCCAACGCTATGACGGTATCAACGGTAGGTTTAGATGGTTTTCCTAAAAATCGGGTGGTATTATTAAAGAAATACACCTATGAAGGCTTTATATTTTATACTAATTACGAAAGTGAAAAAGGAAAGGCCATCGCGCAAAATCCTAAAGTTTGTATTTCATTTTTTTGGCCTAATATGGAAAGACAAGTCATCATAAAAGGAAATGCCGAAAAAATTGCCGAAAATTTATCCGATGGCTACTTTGAGTCTAGACCGCTAGGGAGTAAATTAGGGGCTATTGTCTCTGATCAGAGTTCCGTGATTCCGGATAGGGAGTTTTTAGAGGAGAAATTAAAAGATTTGGAAAAATCTTATGAAAATAAGGAGGTAGAACGACCCTTGTATTGGGGCGGCTTTATCGTAAAGCCCGTTTCAATAGAATTTTGGCAGGGACGCCCCAACCGTTTGCACGATAGGATCCGTTATAGCCTGCAACCAGATTTTGACTGGAAAATAGAACGACTGGCACCCTAATAGTAGGTCGGTACCATCCTTGTTTCTCACGGGTGTTTTGGGAGGGAATTAGTGAATCAATAGAACCATAAAATTGTACACATGAAAACCTTAATTTTAATGAGACACGGTAAATCTTCTTGGGAATACAAGGTGTCCGATAGAGACAGGCCTTTATTGGAAAGGGGAATAAAGGATGCAGGATTGGTGGCGAGTACCTTTAGTGCTTCTCCCGTGAAAATCGATGCCGCATATTCCAGTCCGGCCAATAGGGCATTGCATACGGCCATAATTTTTTTAAGGACTGTCAATGTGCCGTTTTCGCAGTTGGAGGTGGCCCACCAACTATACGATTTTTCGGGTGAGGATGTATATCAGTTTGTAAGGAATTTGGACAATAAGTTAGAGACAGTTATGATTTTTGGTCATAATGAGGCCTTTACACATATTGCAAATTCTCTTGGAAACCAATATATAAACAATGTTTCTACCAGTGGTTTGGTGCAGTTGAAATTTGATACAAATGATTGGAATACCGTTAAAAAAGGAACTACGGTTCGAACGTTATTTCCGAAACAATTAAAATAAATGAATAAAAATAAATTCCAATATATTAACCGAGAAATCAGTTGGTTAAGTTTTAATGCTAGAGTACTGCAGGAGAGTGCAGATATAAATGTTCCCTTAATAGAGCGACTTCGTTTTTTGGGGATTTTTTCAAATAACTTGGACGAATTCTTTAAGGTGCGCTATGCAACGGTAAAAAGAATCGTAGATGCCGGTAAAACGGGAAAAAGTGTTCTGGGAGGTGAAAAGGCAAAAGATCTGTTAGAAGAAATTACCAACATAGTAATTAATCAACAAACTAGAAGTTTAGAAATACTAGGAGATATCGAAGCCGAATTGGAGACCAAGAATATTTTTCTGATCAACGAAACGGAAATATCTGAGGGGCAATCCCAGTTTATAAAAAACTACTTTCTACAAAGGGTGAGTCCTGTTTTAATGACCATTATTTTAAATGATCTTACAGAATTCCCTATGCTGAATGATACCGCGGCATATTTGGCAATAAAACTGATCTTGAAAAATTCGGATGGTGAGAGCTCGGAAAATAAAGAAAAACGCTATGCCCTTATTGAAATTCCTAAAGAAATAGACAGGTTTGTAGTCTTGCCAAAGGAGGGGGATAGAAGTTATATTATTATGTTGGACGACGTGATCCGGTATTGTTTGGGAAGTGTCTTCAATATGTTCGATTATGAATCTATATCGGCACATATGATCAAAATTACACGGGATGCCGAGCTCGATATGGATAATGATCTAAGTAAGAGTTTTATTGAAAAGATATCCTCGAGTGTTGAGCACCGTAAAATAAGTGACCCCGTACGGTTCGTTTACGACAAGAATATAGGGGAAGATACCCTAACCTTTCTGAAAGATAAAATGGACGTAGAGGATACCGATAGTATAATTCCGGGAGGAAGATATCATAATCGGCGCGATTATATGGGGTTCCCTAGTTTGGGTAGGCAAGACCTGATGTACGAGAAAATATTGCCTTTGCCGGTAAAAGGGATTTCTATGGAAGGAAGTCTTTTTGAGCGAATTGCAGAAAAGGACTTTTTACAATACACCCCTTTTCAAACCTTTTCCTATATTATTAAATTCCTGAGAGAAGCGGCCTTAGATCCCAAGGTTCGGAATATTAAAATTACGGTATATAGACTCGCTAATAATTCGCAAGTCGCCGCTTCTTTGATCAATGCCGTAAAAAACGGAAAGCATGTAACAGTGCAGATAGAATTGCAAGCAAGATTCGATGAGCAGGCAAATATTAAATATGCCGAGCAATTGCAAGCAGAAGGCGTGAAACTGATCTTTGGTGTCCGTGGGCTTAAAGTTCACAGTAAAATATGTTTGGTAGAACGCGAAGAAGGAAACGAAATAAAACGATACGGGTTTTTGAGCACTGGGAATTTTAACGAGTCCACGGCTAAAATATATACCGATTATACCTTGTTTACAGCCCATCAAGGAATCTTGAAAGAACTGAACAAAGTCTTCGATTTCTTTGAGACGACCTATAAAATCAACAAATATAAACACCTTGTTGTTTCTCCTCATTATACTAAGAATGTTTTTAAACGCTTAATAGATAAGGAAATTCGGAACGCGAAAGAAGGGAAAGAGGCCTTTATAAAAATTAAAATGAACAGCTTTACTTCTTATAAAATGGTCGATAAATTGTACGAAGCTAGTCAGGCAGGTGTAAAAATCCAATTGATTATAAGAGGAATCTGCTGTTTGGTGCCTGGAGTAAAGGGAATGAGCGAGAATATTGAAGCAATCAGTATTGTCGATAAGTTCTTAGAGCACCCAAGAGTTTTTATTTTCGGGAATGATGGCAATCCAAAAGTTTATATATCATCAGCAGATTGGATGACTAGAAATTTAGATTACCGTGTAGAAGTGGGAGTGCCTATTTATGATCAGGATGTGAAACAAGAGTTGTTGGATACTTTCGAAATATGTTGGCAAGACAATGTAAAAGCCCGTGTTTTTTCCGAAAAACAGGATAATGCTTATAGGGAAAATGACGAAAAGAAAGTCCGTTCTCAATTTGCGATGTACGACTATTACCTAAATAAATTAAATTCTTAAAATTGTTGACTATTGAAAGTACGTAAATTTGCCGCTATAGATATAGGATCCAATGCAATCCGTTTATTGACCCATAACGTTATCGAGGAAGAAGGCAAAAAAACACTCTTTAGAAAGAGTGCTCTAGTGAGGCTTCCCATTCGTTTAGGGGAAGATGTCTTTGTGAACGGAAGGATTTCTGATAGGAACACCGATCGTTTGGTCAATGCAATGAAAGCCTTTCAGTTATTGATGAAGGTACATGGGGTAGAAAAATATATGGCTTGTGCCACTTCTGCAATGCGCGAAGCTGCGAATGGAGAAGAGGTGATTTCCGATATATTTGAGGCCTCGGGCGTCAATATAGAAATCATAGATGGTGAAAAAGAAGCTTCTATTATAGCGTCTACAGACCTAAAAAATGTCATTAAAAAAGATGAAAACTACCTTTATATTGATGTAGGAGGAGGCAGTACAGAGTTTACCGTTTTTACAGAAGGAGAAATAAAAATCTCCCAGTCCTTTAAAATAGGAACCGTACGATTGTTAAATGATATGGTCGATGATGCCCTTTGGAAGGAGTTGGAGCTTTGGCTGAAAAATAATGTTAAAGGACTGTCAAACCTATCAATAATCGGTTCAGGGGGAAACATCAATAAACTGCACAAAATGTCGGGCAGAAAATTAGGAGATCCCTTATCGTATGTATGGCTAAAGGGGCAGTATCATTTTTTACAAAGCCTTACCTTCGAAGAAAGGGTATCAGAATTGGGCTTAAATCCAGATAGGGCCGATGTTATTATCCATGCGACCCGGATTTTTATAAATGCCGCCAAATGGTTGGGGGTAAAAAAAATCCATGTACCAAAAATTGGGCTTTCCGATGGGATTATAAAGACCCTGTACTATACGGAAAATTAAGAGGGTATTATTGATTAGATAACCTTAAAAAGTTTTATAAAGGTATTGTTAAAGCATATACAACGCTTTGTCAATACCTTTTTTCATTATCCGTGTACCGATTCTTTGTTTCCAAGATCCTTCATTATTTCGGCTTCATAGGTCAGCAAGGCTTCCCACTTGCTATCTACCTCTTGGCGATCACCATATTGTCTGGCGAACTTTAAAAACATTGTGTAATGGCCCGCTTCGCTAATCATGAGTTTGTGATAAAAAGATGCCAGTTCCTTGTCTTCAAGTTGTTCCGATAGTAATCTGAAACGTTCACAACTACGTGCTTCTATTAAAGCAGCATATAGTAATCGATGAACGAGCTGTGTGGTTCTACTGCCTCCTTTTGGGAAAAACTTCATCAGAGCAATAACATAGTCGTCCTTGCGGTCTCTTCCCAAGGTTTTTCCTCGTTCCAATATCCGGTCGTGTACCATTTTAAAATGGCCCATTTCTTCCCTAGATAAAGCTATCATTTCTTGGATAAGGTCTGTGTATTCTGGAAAACTAACAATTAACGAAATAGCAGTACTGGCCGCTTTTTGCTCGCAATAGGCGTGATCCGTCAATATCTCATCGATATTTTTTTCTACAATATTGACCCATCGAGGGTCTGTGGGTAATTTTAAACCTAACATAATTCCTTAATTCTATCTCAAAAATAGAAAGAATAGCCCTAAGGGCCATAATATATAATGATATAGTTTTATATTTATTCTTTGGTTTACAACAAACAAGCCTTTTTGTGGGCTAAGTTGCTGTTATTTAAGAAGTAAGTTGGATGTTGTGTCGTTGAATTTAAAGATTTAAAAAAGAATATGTTGTTTAAAAATGTAAGTGAGCAGTTGTTTAAAATATTGGAGCATAATTTGGCCGAGGAGGAGAAGCAATGGCTGTTGTCTAAAATAATTCACATTCTGGAAGCCGAATCCACCAAAGACTTATATTTGACCTATAGTCTGATTCCTTCGAAAATAAAATTAAATGAACTTTCCATAACTATAGGAGATGCAGAATTAAGTGAGTATCTAAGGACTCAGAAAGCTACCATCCATGAATTGGGCCGAATTTATCTTTTGGTACGGGTATTGGAAGAAAATGCTACTTTTTTCAAAACTAAAGTCGCTAATATTATCCAAGTGGCAGACAAAAGTGAATTGGAAACTTTTTTAAAGTTTTTGGTCCTTTTACCAAATCCGTCAGATTATAAAAATCAGGCTGTCGAAGCCTTGAGGACCAATATAGCGACGGTCTTCGATGCCATTACGATGAATAATCCGTATCCGGCATTGTTTTTTAATGATCAGCAATGGAATCAAATGTATTTAAAGGCCGCTTTTATGCAACAAGATTTAAAGCAGATCTTATCGGTAGATCAAAGGGCCAATGCTGAACTCGCTAGGATTATATCAGATTATGGCCATGAACGTTGGGCAGCTTCAAGAGAAGTGGATCCCTATTTTTGGAGGCCTGTGGGCAAGTTTTTGGACGATGGGCTTTTATTGGATATGGAGCGTTTATTGCACAGTGAAAAGACCGCTGAGAAAAAGGCGGGAGCGCTATGCTGTTATGTTTCAGACAATGCTAGGGCAAAGAATATGTTGGCAGCCTTTCCGGAGCTGGTAAAAGATATAGAAAACGGATCCCTGTCTTGGGAAACCTTAACTGCTCCGTAAGAATTAAAATGGTATAACAAGAAAGGCCTCAAATCTATCATAGATTTGAGGCCTTTTTAATAAGGAATAGGGTGAGATTATTTTTTCAATGAATTTATCCAAGCCGCTATTTTTAATGCCTGATCTTTTGGAACATGGGGCATAGGTGCCATCGGAGTAGCGTATTCTGGCCAGTTCTTAGGCTGTGGATTGTAAATTAAATCTACAATTTTTTCGTCTGTATAATTGCGTTTGGCAATTTCTTTAAACGACGGGCCAATTACCCTTTTGTCCTTGTGATGACAGGCAACACAGGTGTTATTTGTTAAAAATGGCTGAATTTCGGTATCCGTTAAAACCTTAATATTGGTCGCTATTTGTTTAGGAGCGGCCTTTTTAGGGGTTACTTTTTTTCTAGCACTAGATCTTTTGGTAGAAAGTTCGGAAACCGATAATTTGTCCCCATCAGGAATATTGTTAAGTGTGTAGTAAAAAGTAGGATGCAATAGTTGGTTGGAAGATGTTTTTGCCTTGACACCAGCGAGCATAATTTCATGCACGTAATACGGTCTAAGGTTATCGGTAACCACGCGAACTTTCATCCCGTCTTCACTAACCTTTACTCCTTTAATTTTAATTTCTTCTATATTGGTCTGTGGACTACCATAGGCGGCGTGGTATTTATAGATGTAGCTTTTTCCTGTATAGGAATCTAAGTCTTCGGCAGAAGCCTTGTCAACAGGAAGGGTGAATTCTAGTTCAAACCCGTCTGGCATCGCTTTTACCGTTTTCATCTCAAATGGCATACGTCCGGTCCATGTAAGGAATTCTAATCCAGAGTTGGTAGTTCCGGCAGAACCCCAACCTCTATTCGTTTCTCCTACGAATAGCCGTCCTTCGTTATCAAAATCCATTCGCATTACACCCGATTGGAATCCAGATCTAAAATCGAAGGCTACCCCTTGGTATTCGCCTTTTACCTTTTCTAGGACTACTCGCATAATTTTACTTTGTCCCATATCACCCACGAGTAGCTGACCACTAAAAGGTCCGAATTTCCCCTTGGTTTCGTCTACTTTTAATTCCGAGTTCGAAATCCCTAAAATCCCATGGGGAAGAATAACTGCAGGAAGTTTTAAACCGGGGAAATCTTCTAAAAATTGATAGGCAAAATCCGGGTTTTTTTCATCGTTGATATTCTCGGGCTTCACGTAACGACCATTTACCTTTACCTGTCGTATGTCAATTTTGCTATAGAACTGCTCTTCGGTAAGGGTTATAGGAGAGTTTTTATGCCCAGACCACCTTAGTCCCGCAGGGTGTCCGGCAAAAGTTCCTTTGGAAAGGTGCCAAATGGCGCCAGAGCCAACCCAATCGCCTTGGTTTTCGGAATAGAATAATTCGTTATCTACCAATCCGTAGCCCGCCGGAGATCGCATTCCCGTTGCCCATGGCTCCATTTGACCATCTTCGGTGATTTTCATGGTCCATGCTCTCCAAGGCTTTCGGCTTTCCCCGCGCCACCATTCCTCATTGCCAAAGGCAACATTGGCAGTGACAAAAAAGCTGTTATCGGGAGCTAATACAGGACCAAAAGAATATTCGTGGTAATGGGTAGAAAGCGGCCATGCATAAATGGTCTTGTACTCATCGGCAATCCCATCGCCATCAGTATCTTTTAACCTGGTCAATTCTCCTCGCTGCGCCGTATATAAGGCATCGTTTTTATAAGCAAGGCCTAAAGGCTCATGAAGACCTTGAGCGAATTTTTTAAAAACAGGCTGCTGGCCGTTGGCCATAGAAGGGTTTTCTATGGTCCATACGTCCCCCCTTCGGGTAGATACCGCCAAACTTCCATTAGGAAGTGATACGACACCACCGCCTTCTACCAGAATTCCTTCTGGAGTGGGGATAGTAGTGATCCTATAATAATCGTCCTCTGTAGGAGCGTTTTGTGCAAGTAGGGCATTTGTAGAGGCAAACAAGCTGATAAAAGCCAATGTTTGCATCTTTTTTAAAGTGTTATGTATGTAGGTTCTCATGTTTCTTACCAAATTATTTCATATTTAATAGTACTGCCATCGGCTAATACCAACAATTCTGTCTCTCCATTTATTTCTCGAACTATAGGCTGTTGTCCCGAAAGAATATTGATGTAGTATTCCTTATCGTTGATGGTAAAGGAGCCATCGGCTTGTTTTTCAGCCTTGCCCGATGCTATTTTATAATACCAATTGGCATCCACGGTACCCGAAACATTGATCTCATGAATTAAATGGGTATTGTTGTTATTAGGATATATTTTATTGGTGATGGCAGCTCCCTTATAAGTATGCTTAAAAATAGGTAAGCCGTCTGTCGTATCCATGGTATAGCCTTCTGGTTTAAAGTCAGGGGTTGTTCCTGTGGCAGGGAAGGCAACATTTAAGTCCTCGAGTTGGGCTAATGGCTGGTTCAAAAAAGTCCATTGTACAGCACCATCAGGATTAAAAGAACCGTCACCACGGCTATGCCACATTGGAGTAGCGTTCACAAAATTGCCTCGCCATACGCCAACAAGGTTGGCCGATTCCAAATCGTAAACAAAATTAAGTCCCTCATTAGTGCCGACACCTATCGTATGGGAAAGACGTTGTTCGTTGCCTTTAAAACTAACAAATCCTCTGAGCATTCGTGGCTCTGCCTCGGCAGAAACATATATGGGAGATACGGAATTTACACTTGGAGGATAAGAATCGAATACATGAAAACTTTTTGGGTTGGTTTTAGCACTGCTTATTGTAAATCCTAATCGTGGTGCTCTCCAGGCGGCCGTTTTAATATTGGTAATCGTAAAGGAATGTGTGCCGGCTCTTAAAGCAATTTCTTTAGAAAGTACGCCTTCGGAATCTGAGGAATTGTTAGAAGCTATGGTGTTACCATCAATGGTAAAGCTTGCTCCTCCGGTATATCCAATTTCAAAGGTATAGTTGTCATCTTCAGGGATAGCGATAGAACCGGAATAAGTAATACCGTAGGCATCCTCTTCATCCGTAACATGCACATCGATACTTTTAGCAGATGCTTGTTTTACAACTTTTGCGGCTTCCAGGTCTTCCAAACCTTTAAAATCGCCCTTATAAGTTTTATAGGAAAGATCGTTAAGGGTCACTTTGGAGTTGGTCAATAATTGGTATTTGATATTTCTAAAAGCAATAGGACCGTGGTCCCCTTGGATCATCAAAGGTCCGGTTGCAACTTCGGTATTGGAAATAGGGCCTCCGGTAGGCAAAGGTATTTCTACATTACTATGGATTAAAACACCGTTTAAGGTCGCAGAGATTAACTTGGCATTGGCTATTTTTTCACCAGCATCATTAAATCTTGGGGCTTGGAAATGAATGGCAATTTTTTGCCATAAGCCTGGAGCTTTGGTAGGGTTGCTCAAAGGATTGATTCCCATAAATATCTTTCCTGGTGTTGTTTCCCAATTTCGATGAATACCACCAATATCACTGGAAGTTGGGTTTTTAACACCCCAGCTGTCCTTTAATTGTACTTCATAGCGACCTTGTAAGTATATACCAGAATTGGAGCCATTTGGAATCAGTACTTCCAATTCTAATTTTAGGTCTCCGTGTTCCCATGTTGTCAATAAATGGTCTTTTTGGGTCTGGCTATAGTTGTTATATAGAATTCCAGTTCCTGCTTGTGTCTGTACAGCAGCCAATGCTGGGGCAGACTTCCTGTTTTTGCGTTTACGGCGTTTAGAAGCTTTTTTTGATTCGGGCTCTGGCTCCGGATGTACCGAAATGTTCCGATTGGCTAAAACACTGCCAATAATTTGCCAATTTCCTGATTGATTTCTGAAATCATTCATGTTTTCTAATGATAGTCGCTCTTGAGCAAGCATGCTAAAACCAGAAAATAGTAGGAGAATAGATACTTTGATTTTCATTTGATTATACTTGGTTTTTAAAAGGGTAAATTCTTAAAAGTATCATAAAAAGGAAAGATGAATTATAATACTTTATGATTTTAACAATTAATTTATGTTTGTGATATTTTTTAGAATGAAACCTTAGGCAGTTTTTTCCGTAGAGGAAAGAAAGACGACTGGACTCATGGATATTGGGTTGGTTTGCGATTTTACAATTTTAAACGTCCTTTTGTTGTAAGATTTCATCTAATGTTTTTAATAGTTAAATGCCCAATATTTTGGTGTTTTTTTATAAGAGATTGCAATAATAAGCGCAAAAATTATAAATTGTAGCACTATTTTGGATAAAATTAAGATAAAAAGCAAAAAAAGTATCAAAAAATGGTAAAATGCGATTTCCTAATTAATTAGGATCTAATTGTTAAAAACTAATAAAGGGAATATGATAAATATGTTTAAAGGCATTGTAACGCTTGTGCTAATAGGTGTCTTGGGAGCTTGTACTTCAAAGAAAGAAAAGTTGTTGGTGTTCAGTAAAACGGAAGGTTTTAGACATGGTTCTATTGAAGCCGGAATAGAAGCCTTTAAGAAATTAGGGGCAGAGAACAATATAGGTATGACATTAACGGAGGATGCTTCTGATTTTACAGAGGAAGTATTGCGAGAATATACGGCAGTGGTTTTTTTAAATACCACCGGGGATGTTTTAAATGATGTTCAGCAAGCAGATTTTGAAAGATATATCCAGGCCGGAGGTGGGTTTGTAGGTGTCCATGCGGCCACAGATACCGAATATAATTGGCCTTGGTATAATAAATTGGTAGGGGCTTATTTCGATGGACATCCAAAAGTTCAAGAGGCAACATTAAAGGTGGCCAATAAAACCCATCAGGCCACAAAATCATTGGAGGATATTTGGGTCAAAACTGATGAGTGGTACAATTTTAAAAATATTAATCCCGATATAAATGTATTGATAGCTATTGATGAAAATAGTTATGAAGGTGGTACAAACGGGGATAATCATCCAATTTCTTGGTATCATGACTACGATGGGGGCAGGTCTTTTTATACGGAAATGGGGCATACCGATGATACCTTTGCAGACCCTACTTTTTTGGCTCATTTGCTGGGAGGTATAAAATACGCCATGGGAGAAAATGTATTGGATTATACTAAAGCCAAGACAAAAAGGATTCCAGAAGAAAACAGATTTGTTCGTAAGGTGCTGGATTTTAATTTGAACGAACCTATGGAGCTCGACGAATTACCTGGAAGAGGTATTTTGTTTGTGGAGCGCAAAGGAGTATTAAAACTCTATGATTTTGAAGCCGAAGAAACTAAGGTCATCGCTCAATTAGAGCTGTTTTACGGCAATGAAGATGGCTTGTTGGGATTGGCAGTAGATCCAAATTATAAGGAAAACAACTGGATTTACTTATTTTATTCCGCTGCAGGGGAAGAATCCAAGCAGCATGTTTCCCGATTCGACTTAGTGGGCGATTCCTTGGTCCTAGAGTCAGAGAAAAAATTACTGACCATTCCAACTTTAAGAAAATGTTGTCACAGCGGGGGAGCTTTGGAATTTGGTGCTGATGGCAACTTGTATATAGGATTGGGAGATAATACCAACCCTTTTGAGTCCTCAGGATTTGCTCCTATAGACGAGCGTGCGGGAAGAGCCTTATGGGACGCGCAAAGATCGGCAGGAAATACCAATGATTTAAGAGGTAAAGTTTTAAGGATTAGACCAGAAGATGACGGTAGTTATTCTATTCCTTCAGGAAACTTATTCCCGGAAGGCACACCAAATACAAAACCAGAAATATATGCGATGGGACTTCGTAACCCATTTAGGTTTTCTGTAGATAGTAAAACAGGGTATTTGTATTGGGGAGATGTAGGTCCCGATTCCGGAAAAAATGACCCGCAACGAGGTCCACACGGGATGGGCGAATTTAACCAGGCAAGAGAGGCTGGCAATTGGGGATGGCCGTATACAAGAGGGAACAACCAGTTGTATAATGATTATGATTTTGCGACCAAGACCCCTGGCGACAAGTTTAATCCGAAAAAACTGATCAATGATTCTCCCAATAATACCGGACTAAGGGAATTGCCAGCGGCTCAGGAATCCATGATTTGGTTTTCCTATGGTGCCTCGGAAGAATTCCCTTGGCTAGGAGCTGGTGGGGTGAACCCTATGGCCGGGCCAGTTTTTCGTGCTTCCGATCACCCTAGTGCAACCAATTCCTTTCCAGACTATTTTGAAGGGAAATTGTTTTTGTACGAATGGATGAGAGACTGGATATATGTTGTAACCTTAGATGAAAATCAGAATTATGTGAAGGCAGATCCATTTATGCCTAATAGTGAGTTCTCCCATCCCATGGATATGATCTTTGGTTCTGATGGCAACTTATATGTTTTGGAATACGGACAAAAATGGAATTCCCAAAACATGGATGCCCGTTTAAATAGAATTAGTTATGAAGGGGGAAATCGTAAGCCGATAGCAAGAATTACAGCCGATAAAATGGTGGGAGCTCATCCTTTTACCGTGCAATTCTCAGGGGAAGCATCGGAAGATTATGACAAGGACGAGTTGCAATACGAGTGGTCTTTTACCGAAGAGTCCGTACAAGATAAAAGTGTAACCCCTTCCTTTACTTTTACCGAACCCGGAAAATATACAGTACGTTTAAAAGTAACTGATAAAGCAGGCAATAGCAGTGAAAGTACCGAGGAAATATTGGTGGGTAATGATGAGCCAGTGATAAAAATAACCTTGGACACCGAAAATGTCACCTATTGGGACAACCGTCAAGTAAAGTATAAAGTAAGTGTGGTAGATGCGCAGGACGGAAGTAGCGAGGAGGGGAGTATTTCTTCTAAGGATGTAAAAGTGACTTTTGATTATATCCCGGAAGGTGAAGATATGGTTAAGGCTACCCTTGGGCATCAGCAAAACACGGTTCCTGTGGGGAAGACTCTGATAGATGGTACCGATTGTAAGGCCTGTCACGCTGTCGATGTTAAAGTAAATGGTCCTAGTTATCAGGAAATATCCCAGCGTTATTCAGTGACCGATAAACCATATTTGATTAGTAAAATTATAAAAGGAGGATCTGGTGTTTGGGGCGAAGGAATGATGTCGGCCCATCCTCAGTTAAAGGTTGAGGAAGTTGAAAAAATGGTAGATTATATCTTGTCCTTGGAGAATGGCATGAATAAAAAAGAAACGCTACTCCCCTTAGAAGGAGTCCTTAGTTTTAAAGAACATATGGTAAATAAGACCGAGGGGAAATATGTTATCATGGCGTCCTATTTGGATAAGGGAGCCTCAGATTTAGAAGATTCAAAGTTACAAGGGAGGGCCCAAGTGATTTTTAAATTTCCAAAATATGAGGCCGAAATGGCCGATGAAAAAAGCGAGGGGCTAAGTGTTTGGGATGCCATGGGAGATAATATGGTGGGTGATATAAAAAATAAGTCCTTCTTAAAATTTAATAAGGTGTCCATGGCCGGACTAAAAGGAGTTCGCTTGTCCGTGTTTTTTGGGCCAGATACCCAATATTCGGGAAAAATTGAAGTCCGGGAGGGAAGTGCTGTCGGAAAGATAATGGGAACCCAAATTATTGATCATTACGACAAGAAGGAGGGGCGTAAAAAGGAAATTTTTATTCCTTTAAATCCTACTTCCGAAATCGGAACTATTTATTTAGTCTTTGTTAATGAACAGGATAAGGATCAGGTGATTGCTAACTTGGATTGGATGGCTTTACAATATTAATGATTCCATTAATTTTGTGATATTTGCCGTTTCTAAGGTTGTTTTAGAAATGGCAAGCCTATTTTGGGATTGTTAAAAGCGGTTTAAAAAAGCGTAAAGGTTGGCCTTATAACCTATTAATTCAGTAATTTTAGCCGTTAGAGAATTTCCTAATTTTATACCATGAATATCTGCTGCTTTAGGGGGGATGTTGTTTAAAGGAAGGAAGTAAACTATTGCATTGACAATTAAATATTAAAAAAAAACAATATAGAAGTATACTATGGAAGAGAAAATGATGATAATAGATCCTCACGTACACATGACGTCTAGGACTACCGATGATTATGAGGCTATGGCGGCAGCAGGAGTGGTAGCCATCATTGAACCTTCTTTTTGGTTGGGACAGCCACGGACGCAAGTGGGTTCTTTTCAAGATTATTTTAGCAGTTTAGTAGGGTGGGAGCCCTTTAGAGCGAGCCAGTTTGGTATAAAACACTACTGTACCATCGGATTAAATTCTAAGGAAGCTAATAATGAAGCTTTGGCAGAACAAGTACTAGAATTGCTACCCTTATATGTTCATAAAGAAAACGTAGTGGCCATTGGAGAAATTGGGTATGACGATCAGACCCCTGCGGAAGATAAATATTTTAGGGCGCAATTAGAATTGGCCAAAGAATTGAACTTACCGGTACAGGTACATACCCCGCATAGGGACAAGAAGGCCGGTACGATTAAAAGTATGGAAGTATGTCTAGAGCATGGTTTAGATCCTTCCATGGTGGTTATTGACCACAATAATGAAGAAACGGTAAAAGAAGTTTTAGACCGTGGATTTTTGGCAGCTTTTACCATTTACCCTAAAACAAAGATGGGGAATGAACGGATGGTTGAAGTGGTTCGTAAATTTGGAAGTACCAATATTATCGTGGACAGCTCGGCGGATTGGGGTGTTAGCGATCCATTAGCGGTGCCAAAAACAGCGTCTTTGATGTTAAAAAGAGGTATTTCTAGAGAAGATGTGAGAAAGACATGTTACCAAAATGCCTTGGATATTTTTGGAATGAACGGAAAAATGAAGGAGTCGGACTGGTTAAAGCCATCAGGAATCAATCAGACCCAACTCTTTAATGATAATAGTGTTTTACGAGGGCAAGAGCCTAAGATAGATACTGATAAGATAGTATAAATGAATCCTGTAACTAAAGGATATTTAAGACTTACTAGACCTGCAAACCTACCTACTTCAGCGGCCGATATTTTAGCCGGTATTGCTATCTCAGGAGTTTTTATGCACTCTTCATTAGGGGAGTCATCTAGCGCCAATAATATAGAAGATATTCTACTATTGATAATGTCTTCGGTGCTTTTATATGCAGCAGGAGTGGTCTTAAACGATGTCTTCGATTATAAAATAGATAAAACAGAACGTCCAGAAAGACCTATTCCCTCTGGTCTGGTACCTTTAAGATCGGCCGCTATATTTGGAGGCGTATTAATGGCATTGGGGGCAGGGATAGCTTTTTTGGTAAACCCTTTAAGTGGCTTAACGGCTACCGCCCTAGGATTGGTTATTCTTTTGTACGATAGTTTGGCAAAACATCACGGTTTTTTTGGTCCTCTGACCATGGGGACGTGTAGAGGCATCAATTTATTATTGGGAATAAGCATTCTGGGTACTTTTAATTATTGGTGGTGTGCATTTATTCCTATAGTATATATTGCCGCAATAACCCTTATAAGTAGGGGGGAGGTATATGGGAATAACAAAAAGCATATTCTTTTTGCCGCGATTTTGTACGCCAGTGTAATTCTTGGCATTATGTTGCTGTTCGTTAGCGCGGACCTAAACGTACTACAGACATTGCCCTTTCTTGTGTTATTCGCTATTTTGGTATATAGGCCATTGGTGAAGGCTTATAAGATTAATTCACCCGAAAATATAAAGAATGCAGTGGTTGCCGGGGTACTTTCTATAATAGTACTAGACGCAACCTTGGTTGTAGGGTTTTCCTATTGGTGGGTAGGTTTACTAACCCTACTATTATTGCCTTTATCCAAATTTTTGTCCAAACTGTTCGCAGTTACCTAAAGTTAAAAAAACAGATGCAACATTATAAAGCTATCGCCCAGTCGTTTAAAGTTCCCTTTGAGTATAAACTTCATTTCACGGAACAGCTGTTTCAGGCGAATAATCCCCTATTTAAAAATATAATTTCCGATTATAATGACAAAGGAAACGTAAAGGTCCTTTTTGTTATAGATGATGGTGTTGTGAAAAATCATCCTTCTCTACAAGAAGATATAAAAGGATATTGCGAAACCTATAAAGAGACTATTGCTTTAACAGAGCAATTAATAATAGCAGGTGGGGAGCAGTGTAAAAACGACTACGAAAATGTGGAACGTATTTTGGAAGCGGTCAACGAAAACCGTATTTGCAGGCATTCTTTTGTTGTGGTTATTGGCGGAGGTGCTGTTATAGATATGAGTGGTTATGCCGCCGCTATAGCGCATAGAGGTGTGAAACTTATCAGGATTCCTACTACGGTATTATCCCAAAATGATTCGGCCGTAGGGGTTAAGAATAGCATTAATATTTTTGGAAAGAAGAATTTCTTGGGGACTTTTGCCCCTGCATATGCCATTATTAACGACAGTCACTTTTTAACGACCTTGGAAAACAGGGATTGGATTTCCGGTATTGCCGAAGCGATAAAAGTGGCACTGATAAAGGATGATGTTTTCTTTAAGTATATAGAAGAAAAAAGTGTTTTGTTGCATGCTAGGGAGATGGATAGCATGCAGTATTTAATATATCGCTGTGCAGAAATGCATATGGAACATATTGCCCAAGGAGGAGATCCTTTTGAAAGTGGTTCTTCTAGGCCGTTAGATTTTGGGCATTGGGCGGCTCACAAACTTGAGTATATGACCAACTATCAATTGAGGCACGGTGAAGCCGTCGCTATCGGTATGGCGTTGGATTTAACATATGCCCATTTTATTGGATTAATAGATAAACCAACCCTTGATCGTACTCTTAAAGTGATGGAACAGATCGGCTTCGATTTGCATATCCCTATCAAGGGAGAACAGGAATTGGACGAACTACTTGCGGGAATTGAAGAGTTTAGAGAGCATTTAGGAGGAGAACTTACTATTACGCTAATATCTAAAATCGGAAAAAAACACGACGTTCATGAAATCGATATGGCATTAATGCGAAAATCGGTAGTTTGGCTCAATGAAATGTTCCAACCCAAAATGTCCCAATTCTAATGATTATCAATAATAAGTATCACCTAAGTTACTGCACTAATATACATCCAGGGGAAAACTGGCAGCAAACCTGGGAGAGTTTAAAGAAATATCTCCCTAGAATAAAAGCAGAAGTTGCAGCAGGAGTGCCCTTCGGTGTCGGTTTGCGATTGTCTAATATAGCTAGTGAAGAATTGCAAGAGGGAGATCGCTTGCAAAAACTGAACGATTGGTTAGAAGAGAATCAAATGTACGTTTTCACCATGAACGGGTTTCCTTATGGCAATTTTCATAACGAACGGGTGAAAGATCAAGTACATGCGCCGGATTGGACCACTACAGATAGATTGACTTATACCAAAAGGCTCTTTGATCAGTTGGCATTTTTAGTGCCAAGAGGAATTTCAGGAGGAATTTCGACTTCTCCTATAAGTTATAAGCATTGGCATAAGACGGAATCGGCTTTGGAAGAGGCATTCTTAACCGGGGCCAAAAATATGGCTCAGGTAGCTCTGCATTTATATGAGATAGAAAAAAATACCGGTAAACACCTGCATTTAGATATAGAACCAGAGCCAGATGGTATGCTCGAAAATAGCGATGAGGTATTGCATTTTTTTGAGACTTATTTACTTCCTCAAGGCAGTACACTGCTGATGGAAGTTCTGGGAGTGGATGCAGCAACGGCTAGGGAACTAATATTAAAATATATCACCGTTTGTTACGATGTATGCCATTTTTCTTTGGCATATGAAGAACCGGAATATACCCTTACAAAGTTTAGGGATGCTGGAATTAAGGTTGGGAAGATTCAAGTTAGCTCAGCCTTAAAAATAGTATTCGACGAAGGCGATACGGAGAAGGTATGGGACTCTTTGGCGCAGTTTAATGAAGGGGTATACTTGCATCAGGTGACCCAAAAAGTTGACGGTAGGGTGATTACGTATAACGACTTACCTAAAGTGTTAGCAGAAAAGCCTGATGCAGACGAGCTAAGAGCCCACTTTCATGTCCCTATATTTTTAGAGAAATACGATGCTTTATTATCTACCCAAGACCAAATTATCAAGGTGGTGGAGTATCTTAAAAACAATCAGGTTTCCGAGCATATAGAAATAGAAACGTATACCTGGGATGTATTGCCAGCTGGTTTGAAAACGAATCTGACCGATTGTATCGTTAGAGAAATACAATGGTTAAAGAATAAGCTTTAAATAATGAAAAAGACTGTAGTAATTAATGTTGTTGGCTTAACGCGTAGTTTAATAGGGGAACACACTCCGTTTATTAAATCGTTTTTGGAAAAAGGAAAGTTGGCAACCATAAGGCCACAGTTACCTGCGGTTACCTGTGCGGCCCAGGCCACTTATTTAACGGGTAAAACCCCTTCCGAACATGGAATCGTAGCCAATGGCTGGTATTTTAAGGAAGAGCACGAGGTGAAGTTCTGGAGACAGTCCAATACCTTGGTGCAGCAAGAAAAAATATGGGACAAGCTAAAAAGACAGGATGAAAACTTTAGCTGTGCCAATATGTTTTGGTGGTATAATATGTATTCCAATGCCGATTATAGCGTAACACCTAGACCCAACTATTTAGCCGATGGAAGAAAAATACCGGATATTTATTCTTATCCAGCTGAACTGCGCGATCATTTACAGGGCGAACTGGGGACTTTTCCGCTGTTTCATTTTTGGGGACCAAAGACCACTATTAAATCGAGTCAATGGATTGCCGATGCCGCGATGAAAACCGAGGCCATGCACGACCCGACCTTAACTTTAATATATCTCCCTCACCTAGATTATAACCTTCAGAGGTATGGTAACGATTTTAACGTTATATCCAAGGATCTAAATGAAATAGATGGGGTGGTAAAACAATTGGTAGACTTCTATGAAAGGAAGGATGCGCATATAATCCTGCTTTCCGAATATGGAATTACCAATGTTAATAATCCTATACATATTAATAGGGAGCTAAGAAAAGCTGGCTATTTAAAAGTAAGGGTAGAACGGGGATTAGAATTGTTGGATGCAGGACAAAGCGAGGCCTTCGCCGTTTCTGATCATCAGTTGGCTCATGTGTATATTGACAATGTTGCGGAAAAGGAAAAGATAAAATCTATGCTCCAAAATGTGAAGGGAATAGAAAAAGTTCTTTCTGGCGATGACATTGTTGCGATGGGCCTAAATCATGAACGGAGTGGGGATTTGGTAGTGGTTGCCGATAAGAACTCTTGGTTTACCTATTATTTTTGGCTTGATGATGCCAAGGCTCCCGATTATGCGAGGATGGTAGATATTCATAAAAAACCTGGTTATGATCCTGTAGAAATGATGACCGACCCCAAGGATAAATTTTTGATGCCTAAAGTATTATGGAAATTAGCAAAGAAAAAGATGGGCTTTAGAACTGTTTTGGACATTATTCCTTTGGATGCAAATTTAATAAAAGGGTCTCATGGCCGTATTCCGGAAGATGCTAACGATCACCCAGTATTCATAACAAATAATGTCAGTTTAAATCCTAAAGATACTTTGCTAGCGACCGAAGTATGTGGGCTTATAGAAAGTCATGTTCTAAAATCTTAATTCATGAAATTGTTCTCCAACCTTGTTGCGGCAATTTTTACTGTGTTGTTTATATGGGCGGCATCCATGCAGTACAATGATCCGGATGCAGCCCTGTGGTATGTTTTATACGGTATTGCTGCTTTAGCTTCAGTCTTGTTTTTATTTCAAAAACTACCAAAGCTAATAGGGCTCTTCCTAGGAGTTTTTTATGGGATAGGAGGAATTTTATTTTGGCCAGAGCAGTACCAGGGTGTTGCTATTTCCGGAGGGGATATCGATAATATAGAGCACGCCAGGGAATCTTTGGGGCTTTTCGTAAATGCTATCGTAATGTTGTTTTATACTTGGCGGATCTCTATGCGAAAAAAGGAATCCCTTTAAGCACCCATACCCTTTTACATATCCAAATCGAATTCTTGTCGTAGAAAATCGATCACAGGATTCTTTTCCCTTAGTTTTTGGTACTTTTCCTCGGGTGTAAAAGCAAACTTTTTGGCAGTAGCTTCGTTGACGCTTATTTCTAAACTAATAAAATGGTTGTTCAGTTTTAGTTTTAAGAACTCCATTAAATCGTACTTATCCCTTTCTACCTCTTTTTTCATGGTATCGTTGGGCAATTCTATACAAAGTGTAAAATTATCCTTTAATTTTGGAAGATCGGCATTGAGGTTAGAAGCCAATATTTTACGTCCCCCCTTGTCTAAAACCTCTACAAATTCTGTCCACAATTCTTGCATGGCCTTTTCTGTAAAAGGGCTCTTTGGTAATTGGTTTTCATCGGCAACATCTTCTTTTTTACTAAGTTCATGTTCCTTTTTTGCCTTTAAGCTAGATAAGGAAAGACCAGAAACTCGCTTGGGCAATGATTTTAGGTTTATTTTGGTTGCTGCGGCTGCAGAGGCAGTCTCTAGTTTTTGGCTTCCAATGGGCGCATTGCTGCCGTTCTGCTGCCCTGCTACGGTTTGTGGACTTTTGGCAAGGGTAGGAGTTGCTGGAGAATCTGTGGTGACGGTAGGTTTTTCTAGAGTTTCTTGTGCTTCAACACCGGTCTTATAATAAGAAGCAGGGATTATAAAATTGAGATGGCTAAGGCTATTTCCTAGGGATTTAGACTTTTTTTTTTATCTCCATCGAAACCGATGGATGCCAATTTCATTAAGGTAAGCTCTACTAAAAGACGTTGGTTTTTGCTAGACTTATAGTGAATGTCACAATCATTGGCGATTTCAATGCCATCAAGTAAAAAGGGCCCTGAAGTTTTTTTGGACTGCTCTAAGTAATTCCTTTTGGCGTCATCACCAACCTCTAAGAGAGCTATTGTTTGTTGGTGCTGGCATACCATAAGATCTCTAAAATGCGAAGCCAAACCACTCATAAAATGATGCCCGTCGAACCCTTTGGCAAGAGTGTCGTTAAAGAGCACTAAAAGTCCAGGGATATCATGATCTAATATTAGGTCGGTAGCTTTAAAATAGGTGTCGTAGTCCAAGACGTTTAAGTTCTCGGTCACGGCTTTTCGAGTCAGTGATTTTCCTGAAAAACTCACCACACGGTCAAAAATAGAGAGGGCATCGCGCATCGCGCCATCGGCCTTTTGGGCAATGATGTGCAAGGCGTCGCCATCTGCTTCTATACCTTGATTTTCTGCAATATATTTTAAATACTCTACGGCATCACTAACAGTAATACGCTTAAAGTCGAATATTTGACAACGCGACAAAATAGTCGGGATGATTTTGTGTTTTTCGGTAGTCGCCAGAATAAAGATAGCATGTGCTGGTGGCTCTTCCAAGGTCTTTAAAAAAGCGTTGAAGGCCGCTTGGGAAAGCATATGCACCTCATCGATAATATATACCTTGTATTTTCCTACCTGAGGGGGTATACGTACCTGGTTCGTTAGATCCCTTATGTCGTCTACCGAGTTATTGGATGCGGCATCCAATTCAAAGATATTAAAGGCAAAATCTTCATCTCCATAATCTCCGGTAGCCTGGTTGATTTGCTTGGCCAAAATACGGGCACAGGTAGTTTTTCCTACGCCACGTGGTCCGGTGAATAAAAGTGCCTGCGCCAAATGGTTGTTTTCTATGGCATTTACTAGGGTATTGGTAATAGCCTGCTGGCCCACAACATCTTTAAATGTTTGGGGTCTATATTTTCGTGCAGATACTATAAAAGGCTCCAATAGATTGACTTTAATATTGGTGTAAAAATAGGGACCAATAGATTATTCTACAAATATAAAAATAGCTTGGCATTCCATGGCTTAATTAATGCTCTTTAGTAGTTTATTTATCAACAATTGAATTACCTTTGCAGCAGCAGGTCGCCTTATCGCTGAAAAGCAAACTTGTTTTGTGAATCAGAGGAAAGTCCGGACACCATAGTGCAGTATAGCGGGTAACGCCCGTCCATCGAGAGATGAGGACAAGTGCAACAGAAAGCAGGTACAGGTAATGCTGTAGTGAAACCAGGTAAACTCTATACGGTGCAACGCCATGTAAATCAGTGTTTGAGGGTGCACGCCCGAGCTGAAGGGTAGGCGGTTAAAGCTGTTGGGCAACCAATAGACGAGATAAATGATAAGGACATTCTTATTTTTTAGGAGCAATTCTAACATAGTAACGACTGAACAGAATCCGGCTTATGACCTGCTTTTTTATATGAATTGAAAAACTAATTTCGGTTAGATTTCTTTCCCTTAACAGAGACCGTAGTTACATTGGTTGGTCCGATTATCCCCAAAAAATATAAAATTGTATTACTTTTTGTTGAAAAGTTGTTTCTATAATTCCTCCTTTTGTAGATATTCCTTCAAGAATGAATTCTGAAATCATTTTCTATTTTTATTGTCCGAAATTCAAAATTTAAGGATAATAAAGACATATGGGTGCTTTGTTCGATTATGTGTCTGTGTTTGCGCTACTTTATTAATGGTTTCCTTTGAAGGGGGAGTGTTTTAAAACTGTAATTAAAGCAGTGGTTTTAAAAATACTCTAGTCATGTCATTCATGGAGGAACTTAAATGAAATGAGAATGATCGAAAACGGGGCGCCAATATGAATGAAAAAAAATGATGTAGATAGTACCGTTAAAAAAAATCTACAAATGAAATTGGTGACAACCTAATGTATTATATTTAATAATTAGATATATTGTTGATAATTAATTGAGTAAGATGATCTGAACAGCGGAAAGGGTAGTTTATTGTTTGGGTCTTTGATTTAATAGCGTATATAAAACGGATTAAATAGTTAATTTTAGGAGTAATAAAATATAACCAATGAAAACAACACCTGAGCATAATGAGCGTATAGCAAAAATGACTTTTGCCTCTGTTTATCCTCACTATATTACAAAAGTTGAGAGTAAAGGCCGGACGAAAGAAGAATTGCACCAAGTAATTGAATGGCTGACAAGTTTTGATGAAAATAAATTAGAAGCACTGATCAAGGAGAAAGCAACGTTTGAAACCTTCTTTGAGAAGGCAAAACTACATCCTAATGCTCATCTTGTTAAAGGTGTAATCTGCGGTTACCGGATAGAAGAAATTGAAAATCCCTTAACGAAGCAAGTAAGATATTTAGATAAGTTAGTAGATGAATTGGCTAAAGGCCGAAAAATGGAAAAAATTTTACGTGAAGTCTAATCTTAAAAGACAATACTGCCAATCTCTAAATCTACAGTTCGAATAACAATTATAGACAAAAAAAAGACCGTTTTTTCAAACGGTCTTTTTGGTCTTTAATAAGATGTTATCCATAAAGGATAAATATTATTGAGAATTAATCTATAACTTGAACGTTAATAGCGTTTAATCCTTTTTTTCCTTGTTCAGTATCAAACTGTACTTTATCATCTTCTCTGATTTCGTCAGTTAATCCAGAGATATGAACAAAGATATCTTCGCCTGTATCTGCTGATTTAATGAATCCAAATCCTTTTGAGTCGTTGAAAAATTTTACTGTGCCTTCTTGCATCTTTACTTAATTTTAATCTATTAATTATTTTTTTACAAAAAAAGCTTCCTATTTAAGATAAGCATATCTAATGAATTAATATTGAAATTGTAAAAACAATTCATATAATTTAAAAACGCTATTGTAAAAGTGATTGTAAAAATAAAATTGGAAAGAAGAGAAAACTCGTAAAACTAATTGTATTATATACTACCTTAAAACTCTATAGGAGTCTGTTTTTTGTGGTGCAAATATACTACTTAGTTTTAACAGAACCTAATCATTTGGTCAAAAATGTTAGTTTTAATACTTCAAATAGTGGTGTTGTTTAAAACAGTAGGTTTACTTATTAAAAATAATAGCCAAGATTATAATTGAATTATGGATTTTGTTCTATCAATAATTTCCAGCATAAAGGAATATTAAAATCAATCTGATCGAAAAAACTATGGGGAGTTGGAGTAGAAGCTTAAGGCCTTGGACTGGGGATAGTTACTTTATAGGTCCCATCGGATATTGTTTTCAGTTTTTATGTCTTGGCAAAAGTCCAAATTCTTGGAAGAGTACATAGTAGGGCATTAGAATGCAACCAAATGAAGAAAAATTCATCTAAAAGGAAAGCCACTTGTTATGAAAAGAATACTCTGCCTAATTCTAATTGGACTAACGAATTTAAGCTGTTCAAACGATGACAATCAAGGAAAGCAAAATAATTGTGATTTTGAGGTGTTGGTAAGTGCTAAACAATATATGAATGCGCCTTCGGGCCAGTTAACAATTAATAGATTGGAAATAATCGACCATTGTTTAAAGATAAACTTTAGTTCGGGTGGATGTGGTGGAGCTACTTGGGAATTGAAATTAATTGACTCAGAAGAAATATTAGAATCCTTTCCTCCTCAAAGAAATTTACGGTTATCATTAAAAAACGAAGAATTATGCGAAGCGTATATCACAAAAGAATTGACTTTTGATATTTCAAATTTACAAGTTGATGGAAATCAAGTTCAATTGAGGATCACCAATTCTGATCAAAGTATTTTATATGAATATTAAATAACGACACAACCATAACCATGGGGCAGTCATTCTGGTCCTTTTAGCTCGCCGAATTCTTCTGAAGTTTATATTCATATAATTAAATTGTAAATTCCATTTCCTAAAACGAACATATATGCGATTACGTAATTTTCTTTACTCGGGGGTGGCCATGGCCTTCTTATTCTTATCAGCCTGCCAAAGTCCTAAAAATGAATCCGCGACCATGCTTATTTATGGTGGTACTATTTATACTGTAGATACAAACCAACCACTAATAGAAGCCGTAGCCATAAAGGACAATATCATACTTTTTGCCGGTAGTCTTGCTGAAGCCGAAAAATTTAAAACCGACCAAACGCAACTGATAAATTTGGAAGGTAAAACTATGACCCCAGGGTTAATAGAAGGGCATGGGCATTTTATGGGATTGGGGTACAATGAGTTGAACCTAGATTTGATGCACACTACGAGCTATCAGGAAATAGTAGCTGCCGTAGCGGAGAAAGTTAAAACGGCAGCACCGGGAGAATGGATTACCGGTAGAGGATGGCATCAAAACAAATGGAAAGAAATGCCTGCCGACATGGTTAATGGTTTTCAAACACATGATATGCTTAGTGCGGTTTCTCCAGACAATCCTGTCTATTTACGCCATGCCAGTGGGCATGCAGGTTTTGCCAATGCAAAAGCCATGGAAATAGCGGGTGTCACAGTAATGTCTAAGGAAGGAATCAACAAATTTGAGGTAGAGGGCGGTGAAGTAATGCGCGATGCGATGGGAAGGCCGACGGGTATTTTCAACGAGCGTGCAGAATACCTGATCACAAAACATATTCCGGAGAGCACCCCAGAGAAGGATATCAAAGCATTTGAACTAGCCGTTGCCGCTTGTCATAGAAATGGCATTACTGGCTTTCATGATGCTGGGATAGGGAGAGAAACCATTGCCCTTTATAAGGAAATGAAGACCCTGGATAAAATGAAAATCCGACTGTATGGCATGCTTACCGGTTGGGATAAGGAATTGCTAAGCGAGTGGTATGAAAAAGGTCCGGTGATAGATCCTGATAACTTACTGACCCTCCGTTCTGTGAAATTGAACTGTGATGGTGCTTTGGGGTCTAGGGGAGCTTGGTTATTGGAACCCTATACCGATAGACCCGGACATTTTGGTCATGAAACCCTTCCCATGGAATTTGTAAAGGAGACTGCCTTGAATGGATTGCAAAAAGGATTTCAAATTTGCTCGCATGCCATAGGCGATCGGGCCAACAGAGAAATACTCGACCGCTACGAGGCGGCTTTTACCGCTTTACCGGACTTAGCAGTCGACCACAGGTTTCGAATAGAGCATGCACAACATTTACACCCAGATGACATTCCTCGTTTTGCCGAACTAGGGGTAATCCCTGCCATGCAAGCGATTCATATGTCTTCCGATAGGCCTTGGGCTATTGACCGTTTGGGAGAGCAACGAATCAAAGAAGGAGCCTATATGTGGCAAAGTTTACTACAAAGTGGTATTCCCATTGTCAATGGCACCGATGTACCGGTGGAACCAATGAATCCAGTTGCTAGTTTTTATGCCAGTGTAAGTAGGAAAACTTTAAAAGGAAGTCCAGATGGCGGTTATGAGCCAGCAGAGAAAATGACAAGGGAACAAGCCCTACGGTCTTATACCTTGGATGCGGCCTATGGGGCCTTTGAAGAAGACATCAAAGGGTCTATTACGGTTGGCAAACTGGCCGATTTTACTATTTTCAACCAGGATTTAATGAAGGTAGCTGAAAAGGACCTCCTAAATACAAAAGTAGTCATGACTATTTTCGATGGAAAAGTGGTGTATGAGGAGTGAGGATAATTCTAAATATAGGCCAAGATTCATTCCTACATAATTACCTAAAATTAAGATTTTTCTTATATTTAGCTGTGAATAAACATTTAAACATTTTGGCGTCGGTCTCGAATCATAAGAAAATAACACGGGGAGAAGTAAATTGTTATCTGGCCAACAGACGGACCGAAATCAATGTTTGTAATGTTGAAATGCTTTAAGATGAATCAAGTGCTCACTTTTCTATTTTGTTTTTTTATTTTGTCTTGTCAATCCAAGAGGGAGGAACAGAAGGATGAAAAGATAAATGAAAACCAACCTCCAACCTTCACGGAAGATACGCAAACAATTGGCAGAGTTGATACGCTCCTTAATTCCAATGAATATTTATTATTGGGTAAAAAAACAGCTAAAGTGAAAGTTGTAAAGGAAAACGAAACCGCCCATTTTCCGACCTATAACATTCTAATTACTTATAAAGATGATGTAATTATCGGAGAAAACATAGTCTTGGATGAGGTTGAAGTTTATAAGAAATACAAGCCTAAGACAACATTTGAAGATTATAAGGTAGATTTATATGAAGGAGATTTGGCCGACCCAGATTTTTCAACAGCCCCAGCGGCAAAAGCATTTATTTCTCGAATGACCAATGAGTGTAAAAAAGGAATCAACTTCGCTGGTCATTATACTTTAGTTATCTGGGGTTGTGGTACCGCTTGCCAGAATGGCGTGGTCGTTGACAGAAAAACGGGGAAAATATTTGAAGGGTACGGAACAGCGCTAGGTTCGGAATTCAGAAAAGACAGTAATATGATCATTAAGAACATTGGCGCCATTGACATGGAAACTAACTTAATTGAAGTTTTTGCTCCTAGCGACGTCAGCCACCAGGTGTGGACAGGAACGGAATTTAAAGAAATAGAATAAAAAGAAGGTTAATAATCAACACCATGGCTGGCATTTGATGTCGGCCTTATAACTCACAGATTGAAATTAATAACAAATGAAAAACTGTCCTAATTGTACCTCTGAAACTGAAGATAACTTTGAAATATGCTGGAAATGTAATTACAGTTTCACGGAAGGGAAAATAATAGAATTTAAAGACGAACTACCTGGCGGGAAAGAAATAGACTGTTTACGATGCAAGGTACCGATGCATTATTCTGGGATATATAAGTTTCACGAAGGAAATAAAACAGGGTTATGGGGGAATGTTTTCGAAATTTTTGTCAATCGGGAATCTTTTGACCTTTATTTATGCCATAAATGTGGAAAGGTAGAATTCTTTTCTCCCTTTAAAAAGCCTTGAGATTTCTACTCCAAAATTCTTTTTTGCAACCAATTATAAGAGAAACGATGAACATCTCACCGATTAGAATTCAGGTGAACTAAGCAAACTACAGCATAAAGCAAACCAAATGATAAAATAGGAAGTAATAATTGCAGTAGCACACGTTGGAAAAAGCTCTGTATGGTATCAAAAGCTGCTAAACTGTAAAAGTGGACACGGTGGAAATACATTTGAAATTTTGACCAATGAAAACAACGAACAAATATTGTCTTTGCACAAATGGGAAACTCATGGACATCCAACCATGTCCGACAAAAAAAAACAGCAGGGAACGGACTGATATTATATTTTGTAGTTGACGATTTTAACCTGATTTGGGAGAACGCTCAAAAAATTGAAGGCAAAAATAGAAGTAGCACCTCGTTTGAATAATAATTCGGGTCGAAGAGAGTTTTCTATTCGTGACTTAGATGGTTATTACGTATCCATTTGTACAAACATCATACATTAAAAAAAGCTACAATCTATAAATATCTATAAAATTCCCTGTAGTTTTGGATAGGATGAAGGATTTTAAGACCATAACGAACCCAGCAGTTGAAGTAGTTTTTAATAATTACCCCGATTTTGTGCGTGACAAAATGCTGCATCTTAGAGCACTAGTAATAGAGGCCGCCAAAGAAGTGGAAGGCTTAACGGAATTGGAAGAAACCTTAAAATGGGGCGAACCGAGTTTCTTGACAAAAAATGGAAGTACCATTCGAATGGATTGGAAGCCAAAATCGCCAAAGCAATATGCCTTGTACTTTAAGTGTACCAGTAGATTGGTAGAAACTTTTAAAATTGTATTTCATGACACTTTTGTTTTTGAGGGAAGAAGAGCTATAGTTTTTCAACTAGATGATCGGTTACCTAAAGAGGAGTTGAAATATTGTATGAAGGCTGCGTTGATGTATCACAAGGTAAAACAGTTGCCAACTTTGGGAATCTAAAAATTTACAAAGGCCTATAATAATTGCGGAATATCTGCCATTTAATATCACTTAAAAATAGATAGTTTACCGTATGCTTCTTATAGGAACCATGAATTAATCGGGCATTTCCGAAACCTCCTCTGACCGGCCCCATGGAGTTCTAGACACAAAAAGACCTTGGATAAAACTTAGGGATCTTAGTTGCAATGCTGTTAAAAAGAAGTAGTTCATTATAGTTACCTATTTTAGTTTTTATAGTGGTGAGAATCGCTTTTTGGTTTATTGTATTAGTGCTTGGGGAGGGATAAAACGGATCGTGATAAAAATAAATCCGGTAAAATTCCGTTATTCAACCTATTAGCCATTTTAAAACTAAGAAATATGCGAAATAAAATTACACTTTTAGTATGTTCATTCTTAATAATTTCAATAGTCAAGGCGCAAGAAAAAATTACGGATGACATGAGGGAATTGTATTCTAAAATCTTGTACGCTAATAAAGAGCCCATTTTTAAGGAAGATATATTTCAATATAAAACAGTTGGTTATATAGCATCGGACCACTTTCATCCGGTTCCTCCAAATCGGATTATTGAGGAATGTATCAGTAACATAAAAAATACTGGAGAGATTACTGTAACCACCTATTCCGAAGACAGTGATCTGTATTTTAAAGCACTATTGTCCGAGAATGTGGCTTCTTATTTAAGCAAGGAGCTTACTTTAACCTTAAAGGAAAGCGGTTTAAAGTATATAAATGGAAAACCAATTGTCCTGAACACTATAAGTAAGACGGCATTGAGCCCCGGAGAGCTAAAGTTAAAGGTTCGCACCAAGGAAAATATAGATGCGTCCCAAGATATTTTAGGAAATATCACCTTTGATCTGGAATATTTAACCAACTATGTAAGGGTACGGTTATCCAAGTCTGACATTGGGCAGATTTTTAACCTTGGAAGTTGTGATTTTAAACTAATCGATATTTTCAAAAATAAAATTGTATTAGAGAAATTATGCGAGGAAGAAGATGATCAGTTAGATATAAAGGTCATAAATTTTACAAGCAATGGACAAGCGATTAAATCATATTCTTATTTGGAGTTGGTTAAGTTAAAACACGAAAATGAAAACATTAATCTCGATAGTTCCCATATAAGAAGTATGATCATCTTGTATAAAACTATCTATGATATCTTCGTGGCCAAACCCGAAATTACTTCTGAAGCGTTTGATGCATTAATGACAACCGACCTATTGGAAGGGTTAAAGGATTCTACAAAATATATCATACTCAAAAATGTCGCAGATTTTGAAAGTGATTTTATCTTATACTCCCCAAAATACGGCAATAAGGAATTTAAAATGGAATTTGACTAGGGATGTGTGTTCCTGTAGAGCGTTTATTTTATGGATGACTTATCTCAAAGACGGCTTTTTAAGGCCGTTTTTTGCTTTTGGAAGAATATGATGTTTATGTGAATTTTTTGCGTTAGGGATAGCGGCGGCATCCCCGCAGCGGAGCAAGGGATATAGCCAATAGCCCGCCCGACGTAGGAGGGAACGCCCAAATTATTATTATTATTATTATTTTAATGGTCAATTGGCATTTTTTAAAAGCAATTACCAAGGGTTGTTTTGGGTAAAAAAAGGCAGTATATTAGACCGTATGAAAACACATACACTTGCCATTGTAGGCTGCGGAAAACTTGCACAAATAGTTACGGAAGCCTTAAATTCCGGACTATTGCCCCATTACCAATTGATAGGAACTTATTCTCGCTCCTTTGAAAAAGCATCACATATAGCCAACCTGGTATCCAATGTACAACCCGATGTATCCTGCACGGCCTGTACATCTATAGAAGCCTTATTGGCCCTAAAACCGGACTATATTATTGAAGCGGCATCCCCGGATTCCCTACGCGAACTAGCCTTGCCTGCTTTAAAGAACGGATCTAATATTGTAACCCTTTCCATAGGGGCCTTGGCCGATACGGAATTCCATGAAGCGGTGAAGAAAACCGCCAGTGAAAACAATACTCGCCTGCATCTGGTATCTGGCGCTATCGGTGGTTTTGATGTTATGCGAACAATTTCCCTAATGGAGCCTTGTACTGCTTCTTTTGATACCGAAAAGAGTCCAAATTCCCTGAAAAACACTGCTGTATACGACGATTCGCTACAAACAGAACAACGAAAGGTTATGGAGGGGAATGCAAAGGATGCCATTGCTCTTTTCCCCTCCAAAGTAAATGTGGCCGTTGCCGCTTCGCTTGCTACGGTAGGTCCTACAAACATGAAGGTTTCGGTGACGTCTACACCAGAGTATGTAGGGGACAGGCACCGTATAGAGGTGAAAAGCGAACAGGTGCACGCCGTGGTGGATGTATACAGTAAAACCTCTCAGATTGCGGGTTGGAGCGTTGTGAATACCTTGCGAAATATTATTTCGCCTATCGTTTTTTAAGATACGACTCAATATTGGCCAGCACTTTTTTGCTTAGTCTGTCAAAGGCCTGTCGCGTTCGACCGACTGAAACGTTCATGCAATAGACATTGGGGTGGTTTAAAAAATCTTCGTTGCCCAGAGCCCCAATGGTATCGGCGTAAATTCTATTGTCGTTGTTAATCCATGTGGCAAAAGGAGTTTCGTCCCAAGCAGGGGACAGGCCGGTATTGATTAGGATTTTGCGGTTTCCCAATTGTTGAAATTCGGCTTCGTGTAAGAGGACCGTATTTTTATTGAGGCAGGTGATCACTACTTCACTTTCAGAAAGCAAGGTGCCCAATGGCAAAAAACGATATCCTTTTGCTTGGGCGTCTTGTTTTTCACTGCGCGAATAATAGGCAATATGGGCACCAAAGAAATGAAGGGCATCGGCCACCATGCCACCGGAGGCTCCCAAACCTACAATCCCTACTTTGGTACCTGTAATTTCCCTGGGTACGCCGTCCCATGGGGTCTCTGGGCTTCCGTTGGGCTTAGTGCCAAAACCGTGTAGGCAGCGAACCAGCTCACTAACGACATATTCTACCACTCCTTCATCGCCATAATCGCGAATTCCGGTAACGGTGATGCCTCGTTTATTGGCATACGGAATATCTACATTGGCACTTTCTGGAGAATACAAAGAACAGCACATTCCTATATACGCTACATTTGGACAGTTTTCCAAGGCACCGGAACCAAGGTTGGAAGTGTAACTTAACAACACCGCGTCTGCATCGCCAATGCGCAATGCCATTTCTTCATCGCTTTTAGGGATGTCCTGGTACAATACCACTTCTTTTGCGTAGTGGTGAAGTTCTCTTTCTGCCGAGGGAATTAAATTTAACGGCTCTATGGCCACAAGTTTATTAAACATATTGTTACGCTTTTTGTTGAATCTGGTTTAATCAATGAGTATAAACTAACTTTTTGGGAATTACAAGTTTAATGTCATTAAAACCTATATCGTTCTTTTATTGGGATAGCCCCGGATCTTATTTTTCTAAGCCCAGGGTTGATGTCGTCTTATTTGGGAGTTGATCAACGTAATTAGTAGGGTTGTAGAAGTGCTGTATTTTAAATATGGATTGGCGGTGAGACGTAAGGATAACGGTTTATGCCCAATAAAAAAGGCATTAACCACGGAGACTGTTCCGTGCTTAATGCCTTAGGTTTTTCTGTTTTTTACTTCTTAATTCTAAGTAAAAACGATGATTGCCGGGAACCAATAGTGTTCATAAAATATATTTTTCTTCAACGCCCCTGTAGTACCATCATAAAAATAAAGGTTGTTTTTGGCGGCAGAAGTTCCCCAACCGTCTATAGTGGTTACCACAACCTGATTGTTCCTTGGGTCTACATTAATACCCGCACCATAGATCATTCTGCCCGAAGGTACCGTAAACAAAGGCGAATTAAGGGAATTTGGATCTCCGATAACATATTTATAAACCTTTAACCCATTGACAAAATAAAGGGCATTTTCTTGTTTAGAGGCCGAAAGGGAACTAGCGGTCCAAACCCAAGCGTTGTGGGAGACACTTACACCTGTAGGCATTGCGATAGTTTCCATTTCTAAGGTGTAAGGGTTAATCTTCAATAGGGAATTGCCATTAGCACTCCATACCATGCCATCTTTGCTTACTGCCAGTCCGCCTTTGGCGCCATCGTAGGTTTTATCAATTGCCCAGGTGTCGGTATTAATAACATAAATTTTACCCTTTGCAACGGCAAACACGTACTGTCTGTATTGTAGTAACTCTCCAACCTCTCCGGTAATACCATCAATTTTATCTCCTAAGCTAAGGGGATTTAAGTTTAGCTTGTAGATGCCATTGGCAGTGCTGACCAATCCAAGATCGGCTGTTACCCCGCAAAACGCTCGTCCGTCGCTGGCTAGTTTGTTAAAGTTATCTATTCGACCGGTCTCTTTCATGGTTTTGGCATCGGCCACTACCAAAGCCCCTTGTTTAGAAATTATATACAATTGTTGGTTGTATATAGCGGCGTATTGCGTAGTATTCCCTAGCGTACTTCCCGGATTGGCATTCGCAAACACTTTTGTTTCTATGTCATTTGATCCGTTTCTAAAAAAGTTTACACTTCCTGTTTCCTGTCCAAACCAACCTTCATTTACAATAAAGAGACCGCTAGTATATTCTATGGTGGCTGTTTCCTCCATAGGTACCGTAATTTGGGTATCATTACTGAATTTAAATATCATGTTACCGTCCTCAACAACGATTCCGGTAATAGAGGGAGCATTTTCTCCATCATTTCCATCTGCACCGTTATTTCCGTTGGTGCCATCCGTCGCTTCAGCCTTAACTCCTGTATTTTCGCCATTGATATACCAATATCCCTCTACAATGGTAATTTCGGGCGTTTGGCCATCCAGACCATTTTCTCCTGTTGCTTTTATTCCGCTATCCTTGCCGTCTATCAACCAGTTACCATTATCAGCCAAGCTAAAAACAGGGGTGTGGCCGTTGGTAAGGTCTACTGTACTTCCATCGGAAAAAATAATAGTGTAACCATCGACATTGTCCTCTACCGAATCGACGGTTAATTTATTTTGAAGGGCATTAAGAAGGGTTTCATAATTTTTTAATAGGGCTGCCTGCAGTTCTTGTTCTTCCTTTAGGGCTTGTTGCTCTTGGGACAAGAGCTCATACTTGCTGTTTAGATCGTTAATGTCTTCTTGGTTGCACCCCGTTAATAGAATTAGTGATGCAAATACTAATAAGGATAATAATTTTCTCATTTTACTTACTGTTGTTTATATGTGTGGTTTACTCTAAATTCAAATCTTTAAATCCGGATACCTCCGTAGAAACTTCTCCCAGCCAGCCTGCTTCGGCACGATTGGCGGTATATACCTTTATAAAATCGATGCCTTGTAATGCGACACTTTCGCCATCTTTGTCTACGGCCCAACTGATATCAATATGTCCTTTTGCGTCGTTATTGCCCCAGTTGTCCGTATAGCCATACTCATAGGCCGGGTTTGCCCAATTGGTGCCTTGGCCGGATTGGTCAACTACGTTCGATTTTAAGAAGGTCCCTTTTAAGGTTATCCTATCGCCTTTCCAAAGGGGGTAGTATGACTGTTTATGAAAACTGTTTTTGGAGACATAACCGGTTTCCCCTTGGTTATCGGTCCATTTTATATAGTTGGGCTCATTGGGATCCTCGGGTTCGGTCGCTGGTTTATAATATGTAATCTCATAGTTTTTGATGGTGCTTGGTTTTTGGTGTTCCGAACCTTGAATTTCGAACCATTGGTCATCTGGTTTTCCATTGCCATTGGCATCGTAAGAAACCATTACAATACCTGGTTCTGCCCAGTTGGAATAAGCATTGCCCAACACTACAAAATCATTTCCTTCCCTGTTTACGATAGTATGGTCAAAGCCCATAACCACATAGCCTCCATAGCCACCCAGGGTTATGATGTTGTTACTGCTCAAGGCGGTTTCTGCTTTTATTCGCATAGATTCGTCCGTGTCCTGGTCGGTAGCCGCTGGCATGCTATTTATAAACTGTCCTGGAGCAGGAAAGTAATCGAATACTTGGGTGATTTTGTTTTCGTAGGTTTTTGCCTCTACCGTTAGGGTGAAGGTTTCTGAATTTTCGCCCACTCCGTTTTTTGCCCTGAATTCTAGTGTATAGCTGCCTGTTTCGGCAAATACATAATGTAGCTCTAAGGATTTTGAAACCTCCGTACCATTTACCAACCAGATATAGCTGGCCCCATCAGGATTTTTTATCTGTGGTAGCAGTCGAAACCACTGCCTTTGGTCTATTGTGTAGCCTTCCGCAGGTTGTGATAGGGTTATTTCGGGAGCGCTTGCTTGTATAGATAGGGTACGGCCATCGGCAAAAGTGAAGGTCATCATGCCATTATCTAATGCTATAGCAGTAATGTTCGAGGCATCTTTGCCATACTGACCTGTGGCCGAAGCTTGAGTATCGACCCCATTAATCCACCAATTGCCATTTTCTCCGATGACAATTTCCGGGGCTTTTCCAGGCTCCCCTTGTGCCGATTTTCCGGTGTCGACCCCATCGATATACCAATTTCCGTTGGCTCCAATTTCTATAAAGGAAGAAGTGTTGCGGACATTTAATTTAGAGCCATCGCTCATACTGATGAGGTATCCACCGTTTGTTGATTCGTAACCAACGATATACAGTCGCTTGTTTAGTACCTCTAGCAAGTTTTCGTATTGAGCCATTCGCTCCTTTAGTTCGGAGATATCTTCCTTTAGGCTCTTGATATCGTCTAAATAACATCCTGACAAGAGTAGGATGGCAGCTACTGCAAATAGTATTTTTCGCATGATAAATGAATTGAGGTTATTGTTGTGTAGTAGTGGTTACTTTAAAGGCCAAATGTGCGGGAATATCTCCTGTTGTTACTTGAAATTTAATGTCACCGTTTTTATCGATACAGTATAAGGTGCCCGGGGAAACATAATCGCCGGCATCGGTAACATAAATATTTTGTGATACTGGATCTACCGCAATGCCATAGGGAGTTTTTATAGCATCTATCACAGATTGAGGAAGAAAGCTGTCTACTAACAGGGTTTCGTTCTTTACATCTATTAGGGAATAGTTAATTTTCCAATCAAAGGTTTCGTAACTAAATTCGGAACCAATAATATAGGCGGTATCCCTCACAATGGTAAAATTGGATGTTGCTAGGTCGAAGCTCTTTTTTACCGAATCGGTCTTGGTATCGATTACAAAAAGCTTGGACGGGGTTTGGTAATAATCGCCACGGGAGCTTACATATAAATCCCCGTAGTCATCTGCTTTGAGTCGGTTCAGGTTAATGGCAACATCAATATCCTTGGTTTTTGTAAAACTCTTAAGATCTATAACAGAAACTGTTCTTTCGTAGTTAGGCGGGCTGTATCCCCCTGAATTGGCCACGTACAATTTATCGCCCACTACGGCCATTTCTTCAGGCTGTCGGCCTACCTTAACGCTGCGTTTTATATCTAGGGAGAGGGTGTCAATTTCCGCAATAAACCCATTAGGGGAGTTATCGCCCAATTGCGCCTCGCCATCATAGGCGCTAACATAAGCATTGCCCTTGGCAAAGGTTATATAGCGAGCGTTTTTTACATCAATGACCTGTAGGCGTTTGTTGGTCTTAACATCCATAACCTCTACCTTGTTAGAGTTGTTGATGACGGCGTAGAGTTTGTTTCCATAAATGCCAATATCGTTCCCTACATCGCCCAAGCCTAGGGTAGCCCCTGGGTTTGCCTCCCCATAAACATTACGGCGATAGCTTCCGGTAGCGTAATCATAATAATCCAAAGAAGCCTTGTTCATATTCATATTGCCTTCGTTCAGCAGATAAAATCCTTCTACCGTGGTTACGGTTTGTGGAGGCAATATTTCTTCTTCTTCCGGAATAATATAGTCGTCTTTTCTACATCCGGTTAGGGTAATGGTAGCGAAAGCCAATACCATGGATAATTTGTTAGTGTTCATATTTGCGTTGTTTAATTTTAGTGATGGTAAGCTATAGTTCAATAGATAGATTGACGTTGTAATTCCTTCCAGGCATGGGGAAGTTCAATACTACGTCATAGTATTGATTAAAGAGGTTGTTCACTTCCGCGCCTACTTTTACGGGGAGTTTTAAAAATGTACCCTCCCAATTCAGTGCGAGATCGCTGGTATACCAGGGCTGTACATAGTTGACGGGGATGTTGGCTTTTTGACTGTATCGTTCGCCCGTATATATAAAACTGTAGTTGATTTGCCAGTTTTCCCAATTGATAGAGGAGGTGAGGGTTGCAGTATGTTCTGGGGCATACGGAATTTGATCCCCGTGGGTGCTGCCGTTTGGCGTTATGTCTATGGCTTCCTGGTAGGTATAGTTAAGACCAAGGTCTACAAATACATTTGATGACAGTTTAAAGCCAAGATCTGTAGTTGTTTCCAGGCCCCTGATATCTACTTCGCCTAGATTCAGCATGGTCCAACGGAATAAATTTGATGAAGGCATGGCTACGATTTTATCTTTCACACGATTGTAGTACACATCGGCTTGTACAGCGGCCGATTGTAAAAACCCAGCTGTTTCCATCATCCATGTTGCTCCTATATCGTATTGGGTAGTAAATTCTGGGCGTAAGGAACTATTGCCAATAAAGGTGTAATACAGGTCGTTGAAGGTAGGCATGCGGAACGATTCTTTGTAGAAGGCCCTGAACCTAAAGTCTTTCGTGTTAAAGGGCTGTGCCGAGGCCGATATGACGGGGCTTAAAATACTTTGGTTATCGCCCTGTTGATAGTGTTTTACCTCTTCTTTTATATATCCGGCCAAAAGGTTGGTCTGTAGTTCTAATCGTTCCCACTTCAAGTGGCTAGACAGCGCACCCAAATAAGAATAACGGGTGGGGTAGGGAAAACGATAGAGATTGGCCGTAAGCGTATTTAGGGAAAAATCGGTTGCCAAAGATATATCCCACCATGGTCTTAGGGAGTATTGGTTCACTAAGGAAGCGTAGAGTTCTTTTTGGTAATATTTGTTGTCAAGGGCCCCTTCATTGGTTTTGTAATCGGGGTCTAGATACCGGCTGTAATCCCTACTAAATTTGATATTGGCAAGCAGGTGATGTTTCTTAGAGAAAGAATTGTACAAGGAACCGTGTACAAAGAAGTTTCTGTCCCATTGGCGCTGCACATGATGGTAACGGTTGGCCACTATGGCCCCGGGGAGTCCACGCTCTGAATCGTAGTAATAGGTTTTTAAATGTGCCTGTCCCGTTTTTCCCAATGTTGCGTGAAGGGTCACCTCGGTACGGAGGGAGGTAATATCGCCATTTTGTCGAATGGCAGTGGTATCATAACCCCCTTCTTTTCGATAGTTATAGGCATAACGTCCGTGTGCCTTTACCCATTCTGAACTGGCAGAAAGGGAAAGGCTAGGGGATAGCTTTTGTTGATATAGTAGGGAGGGATTGACCAGTCCGAAGGAACCCGTTTTAAAGGCTGTTTTTAGACGATGGCTTTCGCCTTCGGAAAATTGTGGTGCCTTGCTTTTTAAAAAAAGGGTATTGGAAGAGAAAAAACCTCGTGCAGGCTGAAAAATAGTAGCTTTTTGTCCGTTATAAAGTTCGATGGATTCAATATTGTCCAGAGAAAATTTCCCAAGATCTACCTGTCCGTTTTGGGCGTTTCCCACACTCATGCCATCATAGAAAACTGCCGTATGGGCACTTCCTAGGCTGCGGACGTTTATGGTTTTGATACCACCAATACCCCCATAATCCTTGAGTTGTACCCCAGAGAAATACCGAATAGCATCGGCAACGGAAAGACTGTTCAGTTTCTCGAGTTTCTTCCCGCTTAAAATCTGGACGGGCATGGGCGATGCTAAAGCAAACTTGGCTTTGGTGGCGGTAACAATAACCTCACCCAAGGCAAAGCCCTTAATAGTGTCCAAGCTGTCCTTGGAATTGCCAGGGATTTCCTGGGCAAATGCCGGATTCAAAAATGAAAATATCATCAGAGATAAGAGCATAGAAACCCTTACCCATAAACGTTTGTGTTTATAGAAATACATAAAAAACTATTTGATTAGTACCAAATAGCTTCAATGGAGAAAATGAAATCAAATGTATGCAATAACTGCATTTGGTTTCAAAGCCTTATTCCACGAAAGCTTTAAAATTGTACGCATTGGCAGGTATCCTGACTTATTCCCATTTTGAACGGCCTTCCCACATCTAACAGATGCAGTGGCAAAAGATAAACCTCGAAAAACTTTGTGAGCATCGGGGCTGTCAAAATGTTGCATGGAACTTACAGTAACGGGATTGTTCAGGATTTTCACCTGATTCCCTCTTAGTCGACTACACCGAAAAGTGCAGCTGAACCATTGCGGCTGCAAACATACTTAAACTCTTTATGATTATGGGCTTGTTTATGGAATGAATTTTAGTTAAGATTTTTTACGATTCTGAGAAATTTGATCAACATCTGCACATTCCATATTCGGATGGGTTTGGTTCCATGGAAATATAGAGAACAAGAGAATTACTCTCAGCTTTTTGAACGTCTCACAGTTAATTAGAAAAGAAATGACCGGTCTTTTATCTCAAAAGGCTGGTCATTTCCAGTAGCAATCTCAAAAACAAGTTTTGAGATATAAATATTATAGGATGGCTATTTCATGAGCTAAGATTTTACTTGTTTTTCTGGAACGGGGTATATGTTTACATTCTTTAATCCGCTGCATTACTCTTTAATAAACTGTTCGGAGTACTTTTTTCCGTATTCATCCCAAATATTAAGGATATAAAACCCTTCCATTAATTCTTCTACTATAATCTCTATTTCCTGGGAGTTTAGATCTGACTCTGAAAGCTTTACCTGATTCCCATAGTCATATATGGTGTAGCTGTTTATTTTTTTATTTAATTGAACGGTAAGGGTATACGTTGTAGGGTTCGGATAATAAACTATTCCAGATTTTCTTTTAGTAGAAGGGGTAGAATTCTGGTCATTTTTTGAGGTAACTACAACATTGACGCTATCCGATGCTCCTGTTCCCTCATCCTTCAGTGTTATGGTTGCCTTGCCAACAGCAACAGCTGTCGTTACGCCTTCCTGATCTACGGTGGCTACTGACTTTTTATTAGAGCTCCAAACCAAGTTTACATTTGCGGCATTGTTTGGTGTTGCAAACCCGTTAAAATCATAAGTTTCCCCTACTGCAATTTGTCTATTGGAATGAGGGGTTATATGCACCTTTTTAACTTTTTTAGATTTTAATAAAGTAACCTCTACTGGCATAGCGTTCTTTACGGTAAACTGATAAGTAGTTGTACTATCCGTGATATTTAGTTGGGACACTTCCGAACTAGGTTTGTCGAGCGTCCATGCTCCATGCAAGGTCAATACTATATTCTTGATCAATGCCGGTTGGTTAGATCTGGATTCAAAACCAAGGTCTGGATCGGTTATGGCCAGTAAAATATGTTCCGAATCCAATTCTTGGTACATTACTAAACAAGGTGCATCGTTACCCTTTATAAGTCCGTTTTCGTGATTTAGCGCTGTGGATGGCTGGAATAGGGAATACCCCCATACAGCACTTTCATGGTGTTTAACCACATGGCGATCTGAAGATTTTTCCAATACCATGTACGGCTTTTTCCGGGCAATGACCTGCATATCGGAGGCAGTGGCATTGGGCCGTATCACATATTCATAAGCTGCATTGGCAGGATTGGTGCCATGGTCTATAAACCCTAATGTATACGTATCTATGGCATTGTTGTGATATGCACTAGGGTCGGTCTGGTTTTCGTTGGGTGTTTGTTGATTCCCTTTTCTTATTTTTAACTCCCCACTACCAGATACCACATAAAAACCGGTGTTGTAGTCGCTTATAACCCAGTTGTCTTGCGTTCCAGAAAAGCTATTGTCACCAGTATTAAAGAAGCTAGAATTTACGGTGGCACCGCTCTGGGTATTTGCCAAACGTTGGTATAAAGTGGTTACGGTTGAATGCGTATTATCGTTATTGGATATACCCGATCCTAGACATACGATGAAGTCATCAAAGGCAAAGTTCGATTTCTTAAATGTAAAACTAGCATTATGGGAATTGGGGCCAAAAGTGGTTCCGAAACCTTGGTTTTCCATTTCTTGAAAGTCCATCGTGAAGATGCCATAGGTGCCGTAATTTTTTTCTAGAGCACCCACTTCTTTACCTTTATTCTTTAAGGCTAGGGCTCCTACAAAGCGTTTGTGCTGCAATTCATCTATACGCGATCGTTCCCCATGTAGTTTATCCCAAGGTAGAACTATTGTAGTAGCCCCGGGATTGTAATTCCAGTTCCATGTATCGGCATCAAAACCATTTTCACCAAGAGCGGTGCCTTTAGGATATATTATCTCCAACGTCCCATAGCTTTGATACCGTCCATAACGGTTATTGGTAGGGTAAAGTTCCGAGCCCCACATATAGTTGCTGAAACCATTCATTACCGCAACCCAATTATCTTTTCTGTATACACCAAAATGACCATGGTTAAATTGGATAAAACCCTCTTCGAAAGGGGTGCTATTAACGTAATTGAATGCTGGCTTACTGCCCCATACCCTGTTGTGATACCCGGCTAAAAGTGGATCGGCAGTAGCAAGACCCATAATTTTACCGCCACTGATCGCTAGTTTAGATATTTGCTCTTTTCCTGTGGTTACCTTCCTTAGGAACGGTTTTCTGCCGGCCATAGATAATGCCCTGGTCTGTGTGTCATTAGAAAACATTTTTTGCGCATAAATAGCATTCCTGAGTACTAAGTAATACTCCTCTTCTATTTGAAAGCTTGTATCGTTAAATGCCTCGATGATGTTAATGGCGGCAGTTAAGGCATACATATAACCGTCGTAGGCAGTCCAATGATGAAATCCAGTTCCATCGGGTTTAACACCATCCTCAGTACCATCGGAATAGGTAAGAAAACGCTCCATAAAACGTTTCCCGCCTTTCATGTAACGTACTTTTTCCTCATCGTTATCCGGATATCTAAAAATCCCATACAAGATCATTTGCTCCCCCATATTGTACATCCAATCGGTATTATATCCTTGCCCTTTTTGGAAGTCGCCCCAAAACCCTTTAAAATTTCTTGTTTGAGCATCAAGAACATAAGCAAATTGATCCTTTATAGAATCGGGGAGATGGTCTTTGAGATACATAGTAGGACGAGAAAAATATTTAAAATCATAGGCATTTTTATCTAATAATATGGTTCCACGACAGAATTGCTGGGAGACTAGCGCTACTACATTGGATGCTTTTTCCGCTATGTCGGTATCGTTAGAATCTATGAATTTAAGGTATCTGGCAAAAGCCAATACTATAGGTCCTGCCTCCTTAAACGATGTATTATTTCCATTGACGACATAGGCATCTGTTGTAATATTTAGATTGTCATAATCGATCAATGCTTGTTTCATTTGTTTTTGAAATTGTCCTGAAGGTATCGATCCTAAATAGGTGTCAGATAGTGTATTGTAAACCTGTTCGGCCGCTGTTCCTTCCTGCGCTGTCACAGCAGATAAAGGGATATCGGGGGTTACATTGGCACCTTGTGCACATTCTGGATCTAAGGCTGGTGGGACGACTTCCCTATTCAAGAATACACCGTTTATAGTGGCCCAATCTATGCTAAACCTCCGAACGGGATTGCCGTCGTCTGCTCTTAGATAACGTAGTTGTAACTGATCTCCTTCATCCCTAGGTCCTGTTATATGTGATAACGTTATTGTAGTAGATGAATTTGGAGGGATTAGAAGGGCATCGGTGCTAGCCAGTATCAAATTGTCTATACTATTAAAAAGTTGAATTTTTACCTTTACATAAGAGTTTTTACTGTTAAAAACAGCCGTTTCGATCTCCAGAGATTCTTCTAAGTTCATCGAACAATCAAACGCATAGAAGATGCCCTGATCTACTTCAGTGCCATAGGTTAGGGAAACGACTTCCAAACCACCGTCATTTTGACCGTCCCCGTTATCAACATCCTTGGTCACGGGATTTATGGTTACATCCCCAATGCGGTCCCATCCCGGTTCGCTACCGGTTTGGTTGAAACAGGAAGTGACCTGAGGTTGGCCAATAGTTATGTCATCAATATGGAAATTTCTGGAGGCATTTGTACTACCATCGGAAGTGGCTTTAAAGGCAATTCTGGTACCAGCCTTTCTGTAAGGGTTTAGGTCAATACTTTCCGAAGAATATCTTTGATAATCGGCGGTAGAAGGTAGTGTATAATCTAACTGGGTCCACTGGGTGGTGGTTACATCGCCGGTAAAAGCTGTTGTTATCCAAAGGGTCATCTCATTAGCATTAACAGTACCATATCTAAAGGCAGACAGGAAAGAGAGTTCTATATCATCGGTGGTTTCCATATCTAGAGAAGGAGAAATCAACCAGTTTTCCGTTGTACTACCATAATCCTTATTACTGACAATCCTAGCGTATTTTCCATTGACATCACTTCTATATTCCCATTTACTAGCCCCTCCAGCAACCTGTACGGAGGTCCATTGGCCCAAACTCCCTGCTTCAAAATCTTGTGAATGGGGGAGGCTAAGAAGTTCAATTATTTTAATGGAATCTATTCGCCAATTTCTAGAAGCGTTATTAGTACCATTGGCCATAGCTTTAAAAGCAATCGTGATTTGTCGGTTTTTATAGCTGGTCAGATCCAAGGTGATAGTACTGCTGGGAACTTCCCAAGAGGATGCTGGAGAAGGTAGTACAAAAGGTAACTGCGTCCAATTGGCGCTTGCAAGGTCCCCATTATAATCGGTAGAAACCAATACCTGTAGCTCGTTGGCGCTATTGGTACCATACCTATGTAGAAGGTCGAAGGACATTTGAATATTGTTCGTCGTCGTCAGATTTATTTTTGGGGATAATAGCCAATCTTCATTGGTTTCCTTATTGCCTTTGAATTCTGCAAAACCATTACTATTGTAAATTTGATGTGACCAATCGCTATTGCCCGAAACACTTACTGGAATCCAAGTGTCCAATCCATTTTTGAAATCCTGTTGCAATGGAATGCTAATAATTGTAGGTTCTGTACTTGCGACTATCCAAGATGGTCCTACGTCATTAATGTTGAGCGGATCTACAGCAGGTCCTTTTTCAGTAGCACTATATATGGTATATCCGTTTTTAGAAACTGGAGTTAAATTTGGATCAATAGCCGAGATGCCATTGGGTATAGGGGTAATACCAATATTCTGATATACCTTATTGGAGGCATAGGTTACGGTGGGTGTTCCGCCAAAAAACCCTATCTGTTCTTTATTGGAATTTTCATAAATGTAATTTCCCTTAATGGTAATATTGGAGGGTATAATATTTTTTGTGTTGCCCTGGCTGTCGGTTTCCCCATAATTGGTTCCTAAAGCTAAAGCATTATAATTTTTATTGGTTTGATAAATAATATTATCGGTAATGGTAATATTGTTGACTCGCTCGTGCAAAGAAGAATCAAGATTTCCCGAACCAGCAGTAAGACTAATAGCACCACCATCGGTTTCTTTTGGTTTTGTTTGATGAAAGTAATTGTTCAGAATTTGATGATCTTCACCCCAAATGCGAAGGTCAACCCCATAGGGCAATGAACTGTCCGTATTTAAAAAGTAATTATCCTGAATCGTATTGTTACTATAATGTCGACAGGTAACACTACCATGACAATTTAAAAAGGTATTGCCTTCTATTATATTGTAGCTGCTTTTAAGGGAGATAATTTCGTCCTCCCCATTATATTCATAAAACAAATTACCGCGAATAATATTAGATCCCTTGAGGTTCTGTGGTCTTAATCCGGAACCAAAACGAATGGCCGATGAGCCGTTTCCAACTCCTTGATCTGACTTGAAAAAACAGTTTTCAATAAGATTAAAGGTGCCTGTACTGCCATCTGGAATATTACCATAAACTTTAATGCCGTCGTTTTCAGGACCTTTCGATTCTAGCCAACACGCACGTACGATACAATTTTTGGCTTCAGCCGTTCTAAAATAAATATACCGATGCTTTGAAACGCTTCCATTACTGATATTAATCATTCTGACATCTTCTATGGTATTGTTTCCTTTTTTTATTAAGATAACCGTATCCTCATTCGAAGCATTGATGGAACTACCATTGAAATCGAACCCGACTAATTTTACATAACTAGCGTTTAACACTATTCCTGCCGAACCGGTAAATATTGCTTTACCGGGATTTAAAGCTTTTATGGTAATAGGATTATCAGCAGTTCCCGATTGGGAAATATTTAAAATAAAATCGTCAGAATAGGTTCCGTTTTCCAATTCAATGACATCACCGGGTTGGGATGCTGAAATCAGGTTTTGTAATAGATTGATGTTGTTTACAGTTTGACCGTAACTATTGTAAAATAAGAGTAGAAGTAGTAGGTTTATATAGTTTTTCATAATAGGTTGGTTTAATCTTTTAAATTTTCTGCTAATACAATTTCTTGTTGGTAGGCTTTGTGGTAGGATGGAAGATAAGCCTTTTGTAGGCCGACCGAAATAGTGGCTTATTCAAGCTTTTAATTGGGAAAAGAGCTTTAACTATTGTTAAGAAACAGGGTCGTAGATCAGTATTAAGATAAATGATAGGATGAAGTTTTTCATGGTGTTCTAATATTATGGTTAGCATTGTTTTACACTTTTTTTGGACAAACCTATTTGATTATAAAATTCCTGTTTTTTTTATAAATAAAGGGGGGGTATGGGGTGTTAAAAGAGGGGGATGTTGTTCTATTTCAGGTAGTTTTTAAAAAATAAATGGCAGAAGCGTTGTTTGTTTTACAAGTGACACTGCCCAGAAGATATTTTAAGAATACAAACTATATTTGTCAGATTAGATATCCTTAGGGCTTTAATGCTTTATAGCAATTATTTATATTGTAAATTTCAATCGAAAAATTAGCAGGCCTTACTGTATTAAGTCAATAATTTAAAGTTCCCATGACCCTACATAATTTAAAATCTACCCTCTTAAAAGCTGTTCAATCCTTTAGTGTTTATGCTCTTATTGCGTTGTTTTATTTAGGGGTGGTTAGCGCACTAGAACTCCTTTTGTATAAGCTAAGTCATTTTTTGCCGGAGGGGTACTTGAGCCTGTTGAGCGCTAGTTTAATTATTGATAGTGTATTTTGGTTGCAATGGATTTTTATCCCCGGTCTTATTTTTATATTGATGTATGTGCTGCATCAAAAAGTAGCCAGGATCTTGATGGGTACGGTAATAGTATTGTTTTTCGCCATCCACATAGGGCTGATAAGTTACTATAATACATCTCTTGTTTTGCTTGGAGCCGACCTCTTTGGGTATTCTATGGAAGACATTGAACAGACAGTAGGAGCTTCTGGAGGGGTGTCTTTAACTTCTGTATTGGGCTTATTAGTAATCCTAGGCCCGCTGGTGTGGGGACTTTATTTTATTCCTAGAAAATGGAAGGCTCATAACGCCATTGCTATTGCTTTACCTGTACTTTCCGCCCTGGTATATGTTACCGGAATTTTTAAAGTAGCAGCGAATCCTAGATTAAGCTCCGATTTTGCCAATAACTTGGTGACGAATAAATCTGAACATTTTTATAATGAAGCGTCATCATATTTTTTTGATAATGGTTATGAGGTCGATATTTATGCCGATGACTATTTAGGAGGTTTTGAAGATTCGCATTTGGCCGGCTTAAAAACGATAGATTACACAAATGAAGCCTATCCTTTTTTACATTCTAGACCCCAAGACGATGTGCTTACGCCCTTTTTTAAACCAACTGCAAAAGCTCCTAACATTGTTTTTATGGTAGTAGAAGGCTTGGGTAGGGCCTTTACAAATGAAGGGGCCTATTTGGGGAATTTTACCCCCTTTTTAGATTCTTTGTCACAAAAAAGTCTCTATTGGAAGAATTTCTTAAGTAACGGAGGAAGAACCTTTGCGGTTTTACCCTCTTTAGTAGGGTCACTTCCCTTTGCCGAGAACGGGTTTTTAGAGCTTAGGGATAAGATGCCTAAAGAGGCCTCCTTATTGAGCATCTTAAAAAACCATGGGTATGAAACCGCTTTCTATTATGGCGGAGATGCTAGTTTTGATGGAATGAAAGGCTACCTTATAAAAAACGGGATAGATCATATCTATGACGAAGGGACATTTCCTAACACCTATAAAAAACTGCCTGCAAACAATAATTTCAGTTGGGGGTATAGTGATGGGGAATTATACCGCTATTATTTAAACAATCAGAAAGAAGATACTATAGGAAAGCCCCAGCTCAATATATTACTGACCGTTACTACACACAGTCCGTTTTTATTGAACAATATGCAGTTCTATAAAAAGAAATTTGAAGAACGCTTGGATGTATTAGGATTCAATAAAGAAAAAAAGCAGCAATACGGCGTTTATGCAAAGCAGTATGCTACTATACTTTATGCAGACGATGCTATAAGGAATTTTATGGATGCCTATAAAAAACGGGACGATTATGAAAATACTATTTTCCTAATTACCGGTGACCACCGTATTCCGGAGATTCCTATGAGTACCAAAATAGACCGCTATCATGTACCTTTACTGATCTATTCCCCTATGTTAGAACGAACTGCAGAAATAGCCTCGGTTTCCAGTCATTTTGATATCGCACCGAGCCTGTTAAATTATTTAGATAATAATCACCGTCTACAACTTCCTAGTCAGGTGAGTTTTATGGGTAGTGGTTTAGATACCATCCGAGATTTTAGAAATATACATCAAACCCCCTTAATGCAGACAAAAACCGATTTGGTCGATTTTGTAATGGGGAACTACCATCTGAATGGAAACAACTTATTTGAGCTGGATGAGAATATGGGGGAGGTTTTAGTTGAAAATCCTGCAAAAAAGAAGGAGTTACAAGCAGCCTTTGAGGCCTTTAAAAGGCGTAACCGAAAAATCATAGAAAGAGCACCTTTAGTGCCCGATTCTATTTATAAAAAGTACAACGCCAATTATTAATTCTTTTTAGCGAATTCCATTTCGTTTTCCAAAATCTCGGTAACCATTGGTTTGTAAAAATTCCAAAAGAAACTACCGCGTTCCAAAGGGTCCCGATCATCAAAGAAAAATCCTTTAAAAAATCCGACCCCTTTAAAATAAGAGCTGTTTAAGTTAATGGGATTATCGCTAAAGTCGCCCGAAAAGTAGAAAAAACGATAGTCGTCTCCTAAATGTCGGGTAACTGCTGGAAAGGTTTCCGGAATATTATAGGCAGCCAATTCTTTTTTTCCTTCGGGTAATAGGCTTATTTGAAAAGAGGCATCCACAGTATTCACTTCTAAATTAGGCACCATAACGTCGAACCAAAAGGGGTACTTTGTTTTTTCGGGCAAATGCCAATTTGCTTGTCCCTGGGGAGTAGCGTGTATGTAGGGTAATGCATTCTCTACATGTCTTCCCTCTTCTAAAACAACTACTTGATCGCTATCATTAACAAAAACCAGGCCGGCACGGGTAAAGGGCCATTCTCCGTTATGGGATTTTTTGTAATTAGCAATTAACCAGCTAGGGATTTCTAAGTTTATACTAGGGTCCAGATTATTAAAGTACCTGCCTGTCCAACCAGTCCATTGTAATTGGAACAATTTTTCGAACTTCCTGCGGTTTTCGTTACGGGTAGGGGAGCCTATGGTATTAAATTCGGTGATTATGAGTTTATGACGTTCTTTCATAGCCTCTAAAAAACTAAGGTCCTCATCACTTAACCCTCCATAAAGCATCCCGGAACGGGCACTGATTTCTCCTTCCTTATACCATTCATTATTATATATTCCATAAGTATCCGTAAAATAAGCCAAATCGGCATCGGCGCTCAATTTTTTTAATTGTGCCTTTGAAAAACGCTCTAGCCCCTTTAGCTGAAACTCTTCATTTTTTAAGGGAAAAAATCCAAAATAGTCTTTGTTTATCTTATAGGGTTTATCGGTGGTTTTAGTATATCGGTTATTGTTTAAAACCCAATTTAAAGATATGTGCTCTTGTCCTTTGGAGGTTAAAACGGTTTTGTCTACAACGGCTATCACCAACTTTTTTTTAGGCGTAACTAGCCAACCTACCCACATGGCGATGGGAGTTACAATAACTAGAATAAGTAATATACTTAAGATTTTTTTTGCCATAATTTTTAAAATCGCTTACTATATCCAATGCTTAGAGATAGTTGGTTGCCTCTGGTTTCTGGAGCGTATTCCTGGTTTTCTAAAGAAGCCTGAAAACTAAATACATTAGTGTCCCAAAGCAGTTTTCGGTAGCCTAAGGCCATATTGATAGATTTCAGTTTATAAATATTCTCCGGATCAAAGGAAACACTGTTGGCGTTATCGTCTGGTGAAATCCCTGTGCCTATTTTAAAGCTAAGGTAGTCGTCTGCCCCCCCTAAATAATAGCGGGTTGTGAAGGAATAGGAGTGTGAAATAGCATTGGGAGAAGGTGTTAGGTAGGTTCTTAAATTAAACCAATAACTTTTATAATATTTACCGACTCCAACCGTATAGATCCAAGTACTTCCCGAAAAGGCTAAAAAACGAAACCCTGCGTCAGCTTCAAAGGCAGCAGGAAGATTGGCATACAAGGAGAAGCCAGCTCGGTAGCGAGGAAAAATACCCTTGTTCTCAGAAATCCCACCACTGACATAAGCATAAAACAGATCTGATATTCTCGGGTATGCATCCACCTCAAATTGTGCGCCGTTAGTCGTAAATCTATTGGCATAATTGAAACGGGCAGCCACAGAACCGAGTTTGGTCTGCCTGCCATAATTGATACTGGCCATATGCCATGGATCATCAAATCGCTTATCGAAATAAATGAAATCATAGCTAAGACCAAAACTGTTTTTGGCAGCGGAACTATTCACACTGCCCAATAAACTTCGGGCCTCGGTGAATTTAGGGTTGACTTTAAGTAATTGGTCTATGACGCCTCGAGATTCATCAAAACGTTTTAAATCTTTTAAAACTTTAGCCTTTAAAAGCCCTAGTTTCTCGGATTTTGGATGTTTTTCTAAGCCCGTGTTTACAATGGATAAGCTTTTCCGGGAATCGGAATTCCAATATTCAAGGTTAGCATAAGCAAGGGAGGCGTCTTCATGACCAGGTTCTTTTTGTAAAATTTCCTCAAAAACCATTCGTGCCTTAGGAAGGCTATCGCTAAAGGTGTACAGTCTGCCTAAAAAGACACTGACTTCTAAATAATCCGGACTTTTAGCCAAGGCTTGTTTTAGTAAGGCGATGGCTTTTCCATAATTGTCTTCATCAAAAGCAGCTGTCCTGGCTTTGGTGTACAATTCATCAGTAGATAGTTCCGTTTGTGCAGTCAACATTAGAGAATTGAAGACAAATAGAAAAGGTAAAAGAATTTTAAGTTTTAAATGTTGTTTTAGCATATCTAAGAATAAAAATCGTTGAAATCGAATTAAGGTTTTGTTTTTGTGGGATTGGATAATCCTGTACGGGTCATTTTTCCCCAAGTTGTTTTTCCTCGGATCAAATCTATATTTCCTTTCACAGCGGCCCACATGACAAACGGATGATACAAAATAGGCTCTAATAAAGCAGTCCGTAGCAAGCGAATCATGTATTTTGGTTTTTTGTATTGTTGAAATGAAAATTCTTCAAAAAATAAAGCCGTAATAGAGAACAAAATAGAAAAGCTATAGATTACTCCGAAAAATATTAGGAAGACATACCAATTCAGCTGGCCAAAAATGACCATAAAAATTAAAAATAGGATGCCGAAAAATTCAATGATGGGAGCCAACCATTCAAAAAACATCCAATATGGGGTGCTAAGGAGTCCTAATACTCCATATTTGGGGTTAAAAATCATCTTTTTATGCAAGTCAAGGGTTTCTATGGTGCCACGGGTCCAGCGGTTTCGTTGCCTGTGTAAAACCTTCCAGCTTTGGGGGACTTCGGTCCAGCACAATGGATCGGGGACAAAACTTACGGTATAGGGGATTTTTTGTTCACGCATTAAGCGTCTCATACGGACAAGTAGCTCCATGTCTTCTCCTACGGTGTTATGGTTATAGCCCCCAGCTTCAATAACTATTTTCTTGTCGAACATGCCGAAGGCACCCGATATTAGCAGCAAACCATCAACTCGAGACCACGCCATTCTCCCCATTAAGAAAGCTCGGAAGTATTCTAGAATTTGAGCACGAGCTATAAAAGTATCCGGCAGACGAACTTCAATGATTCTACCATCTTCGATAATACATGAGTTGGCAACCCGTATAATTCCGCCCGAAGCAATCACTTTTTTAGTGTTGTTTAGAAATGGTTTTACAAGCTTTAACAGAGCATCCCTTTCTAGAATACAATCGACATCGATACAACAAACAATATCATGATTACAACAGTTAATCCCCGTATTCAGTGCATCTGCCTTACCGCCATTTTCCTTGTCTATAATTTTTAAATTTTTGTAGGCTTTGTTTCGTGAAGAATAAACACCTCTAACCTTTTGAGTAGAAACGTGATTAAAATAGATCATGTCATCCAAGAAGAGGTCAAATGTGCTAACCAATGCCCGTAAGGTATTATCTGAACTCCCATCATTGATAATTACTATTTCAAAGGAAGGGTAGTCAAGTGTGAGCAAGGATTTTACGTTTTCAATAACATTGGCCTCCTCATTATAAGCGGGTGCAAGTACAGAAATTTTGGGAAGATGGGAAGATTGCAACAAGGCAACTTCATCCTTAAAATTATGCTTACGCTTATAATCTCTAAGTTCAAATAAAGAAAATATGGCCAAAAAAACATAACCGGTAAGGATAATTAATCCATAGGCCAAAAATAGCAAACTTGCGATGTCAATAATTTCGAAAAAATTAATATTCAAAAGGAGCTGTTATTTATTTTTTAGTGAAACAGATTTAAAAACCGATGACTAGATTGTGTTAGGTACCATGGGACATATTAATAGTGTCACTTTGTAAATTATTGGTATAGTTGGTGTTTTCTATTTTAGATGATTTTGGGTTAAAATAACGGTCTAACCTTTGGAGCTCTACTTTAAGGATACCGTCCTCTTTGTTGATAAACGGCGCAACAGCTTGAAGGTGTTTTTCAAGGCCTATTTTGCCAATAGTTTTCAGGATTTCTTGCTTTAGGACGATGTTTTCATTTGGGAAATTATCTATTAAGACTTCCAGTAAGACTTCTAATGTTTCAGAAATTTCCATGTCTCGCAACGATAAAATGGCCTGCTGGCGTATTTCGGGATTCTCGTGGTTTAGAAGCTTTAATAATAAGGGAATGTGTTCAAACTGATCATAATCGGCTATCATTTTCATACAAAAGATTGCTACGCTTGGAAATTTATGATCTATCCACCGTGAAAAATCAGGAGTATTTCCCTTGTAACTTTTAAGGGCGTTTTTTATATATATCTGTTCCCACAGGGTTAAGGGAGTATTTATTTTATCTAGAAAGCCTAAAGGATTTTCCGTAGAGCTATGAAGAAGGTATAAAAATGCTTGCTGTCTTAATTCATTGCGGCTTGAGTTGATCGAAGGCTCAACCAATGACATTGGAATTTTGATGTTTAGTTGATAAAACACAAATAGTGCTTTTGCTTTTTTAAACCATGCATTCTTTTTTAAATCCGATATCAGAAAATGATACAGCCCAAGTCCCAAAAAAATTTCTTGAATTACAGCCGAGGATTCTCCTTTTAAATTTTCGGCGAACACTAATATTTGGCTAATCGCTACTCGTTTGTCTAAGGAGGTTTTTAGTTGGCGCTTTTTAAAAACGGCCATTTCTTTTACCTTGTTGAATTCCTCATTGAACAAATAGTTGTTGATAAAATCGATTAACAAAAGATCTAATTTTTCTTTTCTGCGGTTTGCAATGTTTTTATGAACTCTCAGATATAATATCAAGCTTATTAATAATAGGGTGAACACAAAAAAAACAATAGTCAACACCAGGTTTATTTCAAGAATTGGAGGCAATTCATGAATGTCAGATGCTAAATTCATCTTTAAATAAATTGGGCTGACCATAAGTTGCACGCTTATTTATGTGAGAGTTGATTTTTAAAAGAACCTATGCTTCTTTTGACCCGCAAAGCCAATTCATTTGGACTAAAAGGCTTGGTTATAAAATCATCGACGCCCATATTAAAAGCATCCGTAATAATATCTTCCTGGGTGGCCGTAGATAATACGATGATAGGGATATTAGGATGATTTTTCTTTATATGTTCTATAAGTTGGCTTCCAGAAATAAAAGGCAACATCAAATCGGTTAAAATCAAGTCAAAATTAGTAGCTTCCAATTGTTGCATAGCGCTTCTTCCGTCCATTGCAATAGCAACGTCATAGCCTTCTTTTAAAAGCTTAAATTCAAGGGATTTAACAACCATCGGGTTATCCTCTATGACCAATATCTTTTTTTTCATTTTAAATGTGTGCTGAAGGGAAATCTAAAGCAATTTGTTTTTTAATTCTATTATATTCTAGTTTCAATTCTTCCACCAATGTCTTTAATTCTTCGGGCTTGGTGGCAAACTCCATCGTTTGACAAAGTTCCTTCCCATGATCGTTTAAAAGCATTTGAAAAGACGGTTTTATGCTATGGGCAATTGTACGGATTTCTGCGAATTCCTGCTGGTCTAGAGCTTCTTGGAGATGGGTCAGTTTTTCGGAAATAGAATCGTTAAAAAGCGCCAGTGATTCCATTATAAATTCTAAACTTCCATCAGATAATTCGTCTAGATAATCTAGAGAATAAAGTTTTGGGAATTCCTCCGATTCCTTGATGTTTTGATCATTGTATAAGAATTCCTCGATTTTTACAAGGGTGTCATCCGAATAGGGTTTGGTTAAAAATCCTTGTGATTTCTTTGCGGTGATCTCAGTGTCTGTTTCTATAGTAATCAAGACAGGGCTCTTAACCCCAAGCTCTGTCCGTAAATATGCCAAGGTTTGCCACCCGTCAAGGGGACTCGATAATTCTTCCAGGATGAATAATTTAGGATTGCCATTCTCCATAACCCACTGAATAGCACTCATGCTATTGTCAAAGTCTACGACCTCAAATGAACTTTCAACAAGCTTTTTTTTTAGAATGGCCCGCTCGTCGGCCTGTCTTTCTATTAATATTATATATTTATTATCCACCTGAATTTTAGGTTTAATGGGTTTGTATTCTCTTTGAAAATGTCAAAAAAATCATTTTATTATGCTAAAGCTTTGTCTTTTACGATTAAAAATTTGATAAAAATTTCTTTTAAGGTCTCGAATACTACAGGTTTGGATACATATTCATCCATACCGTATTTTAGGCATCTCTCGCGTTCACCTTTTACCGTTCTAGCCGTTAAGGCTATAATAGGAATGCGACTTTCATTGTTCTCTAGTATTCTTATTTCTTGTGATGCCTCAAAACCACTTAGAATAGGCATTTGAATATCCATTAATATTAAATCTACCTCCTTATTCTTAAAGGCTTCTACCGCTTCTTCTCCATTGTCTACTTCTATCAGTTCTACATTGGGAAGTAGTTTTTTGATAATGGTACGAGTCAAATATTTATTTATCTTATTGTCCTCCGCGACCATAATCTTAAAGTTATAGACAGAAAGATCTATTTCTTGTATCATTTTAGGGGCGGGATTTTTTGATATTGCTGGATTTTGAATTTGATCAATAAGTTTATATAGCGCATTCATTTGAATGGGCTTTACTTCATTAAATTGCACCTGGTATTCATGGCATTTTTGTTGTACCTCATTGTCGTCGCCAGAACTGTGTAATAGGATGATTGGAAGCTGTTGTTCTGATATTTTAAGTACGGTTCTTATATGTTTAATTAGATCAAGACCATTTAGATAAGGCATGTGGTAATCGATGATGGCCAAATCAAAGCTCTCTCCTTTTTGTAAAGTGTTAATGGCATCAATTCCATTTGCCAATAGGGTAGTACTTATTTGTTCTACGGCGAGCATTTCTTTTAATATAGTACGGTTGTTAAGATTGTCATCTACCACCAATACATTTTTTACATTGCGGGTGAGGGCCTGATTAGGGTTTTGATCCATTTCAGTTTTAAAGGAAACATTAAAATAAAACACACTGCCTTCATCCAGGGTACTGTTTACTTGAAGCTTACTGCCCATGATTTCTAACAAGCGATTACTGATGGTTAGGCCTAGTCCAGAGCCACCATATTTACGGGTGGTTGATGCGTCTTCCTGATCAAAGGCATAGAAAATTTTGTCCATATTTTCAGGCGCAATACCAATTCCGGTATCTCGTATAGAAAAGGTATAAGGTATTTCACCTGCGCTTAGATCCGATGAATTAGCCTCTACTTTAAGTTCTATTTCGCCATGGTGTGTAAATTTTACCGCATTTCCTAAAAGGTTAATAATAATTTGCTTCAGGCGTACGGTATCGGCATAAATGGAACGCTTTATTTGTGGGGAAATATTCAACAGTACTTCTAAACCCTTGTCATGGGCCTGTTGTTTGATAAGGTCAATAGCCTGGCCGCAGACCTCTACCAAATCGGTTTTCTCTATGTTCATCTCTAATTTACCAGCCTCAATTTTGGAGAAATCCAAAATGTCATTTATTAAATCGAGTAGCGATATGGCCGAGCTGTAAACAGTTTTCATATAGTTTTTTTGGCTATCTGAAAGTTCTGTTTTCATCAAAAGGTCTGTAAAGCCAATGACGCCATTTAGCGGTGTTCTGATCTCATGGCTCATATTTGCCAAGAAATCTGACTTCGATTTACTGGCCATTTCAGCCTTTTCCTTAGCTGTGATCAGAGATTTTTCCATCGCTTTTAATTCAGAGATGTCTGTCCCAACCCCCAAATAACCAGTGGTAGTACCGTCCTGATCTTTTACGGGAGTGATCACTAGCTGTACAGGGAACCTACTGCCGTCCTTTTTTATATAACTCCATTCCTTGGGTTCAAAATTTCCCTGGTCGGCATCAAAACTGAAAGCATCTTCCTCGGCTATAGTGGTACCATATTTTTCCGAAAGTACTTGTGCATGATCAGTTATTTCATGCTTAACATGAAATAAGCCTGGACTGGTTTTTCCAACGACTTCATGGGCGGTATACCCTAGTAGGTTTTCTGCGCCTTTATTAAATTTTCTTACCGTATGGTTAAGATCTGTCTCTATAATAGATATCTGAGTCGTAGCATTTAGCAAGCCTCGTAAATCATTTAAACTGCGCTGTAGTGCCTTCCGGCCTAAAATGGTCTCGGTCATATCTACGACCTGACCGATAAGGGAAGTTACTTTTCCGTGTTCATCATAAATACCGGCAACATGAAATTGACAATGGACAATACCTCCATTTTTATGAATATATCTTTTTTCAATGCTATAGTTTTCGATCGCTCCATTAACAAGTTGTTCTATTAAATGGCTGTCATTTTTATAGTCATCAGGGTGTATGATGTCCCTAAACCTAAGCCCGCGAAACTCCTCCTTAGAATAGCCTATAATTTCAGCTAGCTTGTTGTTGAACATCACCCAGTGGCGATCGAGGCCTATGACACCCATCCCGTTGGGAGAATTGTCAAACGCCTTGATAAACTTGTCAGCGTTTTCTTTGGCCACACGCTCTAATTCCTTTTGCTCTGTAATTTCTTCAATCTGGGTGATAATAAGGTCTTCATGATTGTCAGATCCTGGTAGTAGGGAAGAATTAATGTTGCACCAAACGATCTGACCATTAGAATGGATACATTTTACTTCTAGTTTATAGCTTGGAAGTTCTCCCGCGATTAATTTTTTACGAAAATCAACGGCAGTGGCAAGGTGATCGGGATGAATGACATCTTTAAAAGTTAGCTGCAAAACTTCTTCCATGGGAAGATTTTCGAAACCAAAAATCCGTAAACTGGCCGGGTTAATATCAATTACATTATTCTCTTTGTCAGCCAAGAGGATCCCGATAGGCGAACTGTCAAAGATTTTTTCGAAACGGCTCCTAGTTTCCTTTAATTCAATTTCTCGTTTCTTTTTTTCGTCTATATCCTGAAAAGCACCATAGGCACGGATACACTTTCCCAATTTAAACACGGGTTTTCCAATGGCTCGGACCCAAATATCCCTGCCTTTTGCAGTAATTATTTTGCATTCAACATCATAAGTGGAGCCATTAGAAATGCAATCATTAAACGAGGAGGTAATTAAATCCCTGCTCCAACCTTCTTTAAAAAAGTGTATCGATTCTTCAAATTTAGGTTGGTAGTCAGAGGCAACCTCATGAATAGCTTTGGTTTCCTTGGTCCAGTTTATTTTGTTGTTTAATAAATCTATTTCCCATCCCCCAATGTGGGCAATTTCATTGGTTTGCTCATATACGCCCGTAAGCGTATTTAAATCATCGAGTTGTTCATCAAACCAGATTTTAGATTTTTTAAAGCGTACTAAATAATATACATTTTGCTGTGCATCGGTAAGAGAAAAGGCTTCTAACTCATAATTGAACGGCTTGCCCAAAGCATCCGATACCAAAAGTTGTGCCGGTCGGTTTTTAAAAGTATCCTTACCAAGAGATGTTAGAAATAGTTGGAGGTCTTCAATCGTTTTTGGGCCTAGTTTCTCATTTAAAAAATGACTGTTATAATCAGCTTCTATGAGGTCAAACTGTAGACTCTTCCAAAACGATTGGCTGACCCAGAAACTATCGGTGTTTCCTTTTTCAAAAAACCATAATCCATCAATTGGTTTTTCGGTAATCCAATTAAAAATAGCTGGGTTAACTTGAAGTAGCTTTTGTAATTTATTTTTTAAAAAGGAAGAAGTTATCATAAAAATGAAGTTGGGGAAACTTCAACGAATATACGAAATTCTTACTGTTTATCGAAGGATTGTGGTTTTAAACGATGGAAGATCAAAGACTTTTGAATTTATGTCCTTTGAGAGGATTTTTAACTAATAATAGTCTAGGAAATATTTTAGGATGAGATGGCTATAATGGATTTTCGTAAGCGAACTTTATATTGATTTTTTTAAAGATATATATAAAATATTGTTTTTAAGAAGTTTGAAGAATTAAAAGAAGGTATAAGCTTACTTAAAATTGGTGAGTAAGCTTCTTATGTATAAAAAAAGTATTATTTATATATTGTTTTATAAACTACAAATAAATAAAGATTTTTCTTCATTATTAATTGCATTGTGCACAGTTTTCTTCTCCTACAAGTTTACCTTCCTTATTAATTTCAAATTTACAACACTCGTTAAAATTCTTTTTTAGAATCGATTTTGCACGTCTAATTCTTGCTTTTACATTCGGTAAACTGATTTTTAGAAATTCAGCGACCTCAATTTGTTTCTTTCCTTTTATAAAAACCATATCAATAACTTCCTTATATTCTAAAGGTAAATTGGCTATGAATTTATCAAAACAACAAAATTTTTGATAGTATTCAGCGTCTTTTAAGAGGTCGTGATTTAGACCGGTTCTTGTATTTGACGAGTCCCTAAAATGATTTGCGATCTCATTTCTAACAATTTGATAAGTCCAAGCTTTTACCTTTTCCGGGTTTTTTAACTGTTCAATGTTTTGGTGGATTTTTAGAAAGGAATTTTGAAGAATTTCATCAACGGAATCCTTGTTTTTCACCTTTTTTAGAATAAAAAAATAAAGCTGGCTATTGTAGGTATTCCATATGGTGATAGTGTCAATTTTCATTTGTAGAAACATATTGTTTTTTATCGGTCATACTTCGGCTGGGCTGAGTACAGGTATGTAATTCTTGTATCTTAATTCATTTTTGCGAACAGTTAGCTGCCTGGCTCATTTCATATGATAAAATTTAAGGTTGGCCGAAAGACCAACCTCTTTTTTAACAACATTCGCATTTGCTACATTCACATTTTGTGCACTTGCAATTATTATCCTTACAATTTACACAATTACATTTTGTGCATTCACAGTTTGTACATATACAGGTATTCATGGTTTAAGATTTTTAAGTTCACTAAGGAGACTAGATGTTACCCAAAAAGATACAAAATAATTGAGTTTTTTTAAAATGTAAGGATCTAACTCTCTTAGGATCATCTGAAGGTCTAGGCATTAGGATCTCTATTTACTGTAACATTAAATTTGGGCGCCTTATAGTCCTTTGGCAAATAGTTTTCTGGAATAGTGGTCATACTACCATCTCTGGCAGCTCTGTAGTGAGGCGAAAGAATTTCAATCCCTCTCTCATTAAATACATCTTGTATATTTTGATGTAGGTTAGAATAAATCAAACCTTGTTGACTAGACTCTTTTGTATGGGCATTAATTTGATAAGCAACATAAAAATCCTCAAGTCCGGTTTGTAATACAAAAGGTGATGGGGCCTTCAAAAGTAGATCGGTCCTTAGAGCAGCATCTATTAAGGCCTTATGTACCTGTATCCAAGGAATATCGTAGCCAATGGTAACCGTGGTGTGTATTATAAGACCTTTCTCCAAGGATTCACTGGTATAATTTGTAGTGTTTCCAGAAAGTACGGAAGAGTTTGGAATGGTGATTACTTCGTTTTTAACGGTTTTTACCCTAGTAACCAAGAGGGTTTTTTCGACCACATCGCCGGATACCTCCCCAATCTTTATACGGTCGCCAATTTTAAAAGGGCGCATATAGGTAATGACCAAACCGGCAACCATATTGGCAATAGCTGTGGAAGATCCCAGCGAGAAAAGTATCCCGATAAACACCGATACTCCCTTGAAAATATCGGAATCTGACCCAGGTAAATTGGGAAAGATCAATACAAACATAAAAGCATACAACAAAAATTTAACGATACTAAATGTCGGCATTGCCCAATCTGTATGGAATCCGGAAATTTTTAGTTTTTCACTTTCAATTTCAGAAAAAATGTAGCGTACAAAACGGATTACATTCTTCATCACGAAAATGATCACCAAAATACTGAACAGTTTGGGAAGGTAATCCCATACAGCAATTAATATACCTTTAAAAGGAGACCAGAATAATTGAAAAAGAGCGTCGGCCCAATTTCGTGAGAAAGGGAAAATGCTAAAAATTATAGGGAGTGATATATAAAGGATTATAGCATATAATAACCAGCGGAAAATTTTAAACAAGAACAGGATAACCGTTAACTCTTGGTCTGCCGTTAAGAAAGTATAATCCTTATAAGATAAATTTTTAAGCCATTTTTCCTTGGTCTTATGAATATAGTCTAAGAGACGGATGTTACCCTTGCCGATAAGCCAAATAATTAGCCATCCCAGAAAAATAACTAAAAGAACCAATCCAACCCGAAGAAGCAAAGTGATTAAATTATTCTCTTTTTTACCATCAAGAATAGCTTTTTTAATAATTTCCCTAAATTCATCGGCTACCTCATGGGGGCTTTTATCATACCACATGGCATCTGTCTCGGAAATACTCATGATGACGGTATCCTCATAAACCAAGTCGACGGTGTTTTCGGATTTCAATACGGTGATAGCATCGATTTTTAAGAAATCGTCTTCCGACAGAGCTTTAATTTTCTTATTTATTCTAACGGCTCTTTCCATGGGAGTGAATGCTCCAAATTTAGAATAGATGGTGAACAATGTATCTCCCAATATACTGATAACAGGATAACCATGGGCTGTATTTCGCAAGGTGTCTATACGTGCTTTTTTATTGGCTATCCGCAGATTTTCCTCATCCTCAATAGATTTTAATTGAATAAGAAGCGCTTCCTTTTGTAAATTATCCGTGGTTTTTAAAGATTTTAGTTCAATTTCTAGGGCAGCCTTCTTAATAGAATCTGCAAGACGTTGGTTTTCGATCTCTACAATACGTTTGTTATAATCCGCAATTAATACCGTGTTTACAGAATCGCTGTCGGTTTTGGTAGTGTCGGTTTGGCTGTTAACTGGGGTGTTAAACAGTAAATTTGATATTATTAATAATACTGGTATAAATGCTTTCATTTGGTTTCTATTAAGGAGGAAAAATAGAAAGAAAAAATTCAGCAAACCAGTTTTATTTTTTCCTTTTATAAAGGCACTAGATTAAGCTTTTTATTTGTTGTGTACTAGTGGATTAGGTTGATATTAGAATTCTTAGGTTACCGTAATTTGTCAATAAAGGTGCATGTTACAAAGGGATGGGCGTTAAGGATTTTGGTAAGGCCCAAGGAGTTTTTCTCTATGGCACTTTAGAGCATAAAATACATGTCAGGTAAAGATGCGTTGCCTTTATAGGATTATGCTGGCTTAAGGCAGCGTTTTCCTAGCTTTTGGGCGATATAGGCAACAATTAATAGTTGACTGATATGGTATAGCATTACGGGTAATATGTAGATGCTTGCGTTGGCACTATGTCCGAACATTATTTTAGCCATTACAGAACCGTGGACCAAAGATTTTTTAGACCCACAGAATATAGCCGTTATCCGATCTTCTGTAGAAAACCCTAACTTATTAGAAATCGCGTTTATCAAGAGTAACATAAAAAAGAACAGTGCCAAAATAGCAAGGCAAAGCATGAATAGGACCGTAATATTTAATCCAGAAAAAAGATTGGCAAGGAACGAAAGACAAAAGCTAGTGTAAACAATAAGCACAATAATGGTTTTATCAAAATTAGCGATCAATGTACTGTTCTTAAGTGCTAGTTGTCCAAATTGGCCATGTAAAAGAATCCCTAAAGTCAATGGTAATACAATTTGCAACATTAATTTACTGATAACGGACAGTGCAGAAACCCCTTGGGCATCATCTACGAGCAGTCCGAGCCAAAGTGGGGTTAGTGCCACCCCAAGAAGTCCAGATAGACTTGCATTAAAAATGGCTGCTGGGATATTTCCTTTGGCAATGGAGACCATTACTACGGAAGAAGAAACGGTAGAGGGCAGTACAGATAAAAAGAACATACCTACCCATAACAACTCGGCACTTTCACTTACCATCAAAGATTTAAAGGGCAATACCAGTAGGGGGAAAATTATAAAGGTGCTAAGGTGAATCAAGAGGTGTAACTTATAATTACTCACTCCGGCCCTAAAGGTGTGCATCGATAGTTTTAAGCCGTAAAAAAAGAAAATAAGGCCAATCCCCACATCGGTAACCTGGTTTAAATGGAGAAAATTAGCACCAGTTGGCCAAACATAGGCAACGGGAATCGCTGTCAGCAGGGCCAGAATAAAGCCATTGAATTTAATTTTCCTTTGAAGCACAATACTATTTTTAAAGGGTTACATAAAATATGAACCGAGGGCAAATGTATGGTATTTATATGATTGGAATGAATAAGGTTTGTCAGGAATTCAGTTTTTGATGTTCTGGTTAGATAAAAAAAAGTGGAGGCTTGTGAAGATATAAAATAGGGGCAAAGGGCAGAAAGAAAGACTTTTATATGGTCCTTAGTAAAGCCCTATATTGGTAGGAATGTAGTGTGTTCGAAGATTGACCGAAGAAAGAAAAAAGTGTTTTAAACAGCTTTGTTGATTAAGCATTCTTCTTTTAAATTCTTAAGGTCTTCCTCAAATTTTATGTGTTGCTCAGCTCTTTTATAAGCCATTTCTGAATGATACATGGCTGCTGAGGTAATATCGGCTCGTTCCATGGCGGCTAAGGAACAGAATGCTTTTTGGAGTTTTATCATTACTTCAATATTAGTTGCACCGTCTCGAGCAATAGGCCTAAAAGCATCTTCAAATAAATCGGCCATCGAAATTTCGGGTACTTCAATGCGGTCATAGGAAACGGAAGTAGTCTCCTCTTTGTTTTCTGGTTCGGCCCAGAGGTGAAAGAGGCGAGTAAGGCTTCCAATAATTTGAATGGCAGTGCCAGGATCGTTGATACCGGGAGATAATGCTCGACTGGCAATTTCACTTAAAGCGATGATGCCAAAGCGAGGGTCTTCATCAAAGATTCTAGTTTCATCACAACTAAAAGCCTTGTCTATTTTACGGCTAATCTCATCCATATCTTCCGCTATATGTCCGTGCAGAAAAGCGATGGGGGTACTAGGCTCTATAAAGCTCCCGGGAAGTCGGTTTAGGGTAATGGTGGCATCTAAATCTTCTGCTATTGCTTGTAAAAAATCTAAATTTATACGGTTTAAATACCCGATGTTATGGGACAGGATAGGGTATCCTAGTTTTTTTTTCGGTGTTAAAGCAATGCCTTTTAAAGTGGGACTTTTAATTCTTTCTTTGATGGCTTTCGCAGCAGCGACTTCAATTTTTTTGATCGTATTGGTAAGACGTCCTAATCGACTTATTCTGTTTACCCATTGTAAAAAAGTTAAAATAACAATGGCAAAGAGGCCTAGGGTAATAACAAACAGCACAAAGTTTCCTGCTTTTCCGTAAAGTCCGTTTTGTAAAGCAACCTTGGCAATAATGCTAAAAATAAAGGATCCAATAAATACCGATAGGGCATTTTGAGAGACATCGTCTACTATGATTAACTTAAAAGATCTTGGTGTGGCAGAGTTACTGGCTGCCGAAAAAGCAGACAGCATGGAAGCTACCGAAAAAATAGAAATTACAAGCATACTGGCCGAAATTGTCGACAGTAATTCTTCTAAGGAATCCGTATTGATACTAGGAACAAAATCTTTTAATACCGTAGCATCTGCAAGATGAGCTATAAAAGCGGCGATGACCGAAAAGAAGCAAAAAATAAAAGGTCTGAACCATAATTGTTCTCGAAGTCGATAAAAAATAGCTTTAATTTTATTTTTCATATGCTGATATTTATTGATTTTTAACGGTCATACTTCTGCTGCGCTCAGTACAAGTATGTAATTCGCATAGCTGAATTAGTAATTGCGACCAATATTTGGTCATGCTTATTTCATGGTCTAAAAATTAAATGAACTCATAATTTAATCAATCGTATTTGGGCTATTGGAAATGTATTGGTAGCTGTTTTTTAACTGCTTATAACTATCAAAATTTAATTAGGTTATAAATGAATTTTTTGGGATCTACCTCTATAATTGGATGTGGATTTGTATGATATTTTCTTAGGCTCGGTATTCACTCTATCGGTATTCTAAAACAGTGCCTCTATTCCTTAAATATAATATAATTAATGCTAATTCTATGATATACGAACCTGAAATTTATGGGGAGACCTATTGCCGTAATATTAAGGTAAACTACGTCTTAGGGAGTTGCTGCCGCCTGAACGATCTCCTCCCTGTACTGTTTCTAGGAATTACCATTCTTGTTTTTTTTAATAGTTTATTTTGAGGAATTAAAATAGTTTTTAAAAAACAGCAGTTGGTATTGTATGGCGTTAGACCAGTATTCCCAATTGTGCTGCCCAGGGCGTTCTGTATATTCGTGGGGGATATTTCTTTCGATCAATATTTCGTGGAACCGTTTGTTGGCATCATAAAAGAAATCAGCAGTCCCACAATCAAAGATGAGTTTTAAATCATTTCCATTCAACAAATGAACCATATTGATCACGGTATTCTTTTCCCAATGTTCCCGATTTTCGGAATATAGGCCCAAACGCTTGGGCAGGTCCCAATTGTTAGGAAAAGGACGAATGTCTAATCCGCCGCTCATGCTTCCGGCGGCACCCCATATATCCTGATGTTTAAAAGCCAAGTAAAACGCTCCATGACCGCCCATGCTTAAACCAGTAATGGCCCTTTGTGTCTTGTTTGCGATAGTTTTGTATTTGGTGTCCATAGCGGCTACCAATTCCTTTGAGATATAGGTTTCATAGCGCATTTTATGATCAATGGGGCTGTCTATATACCAGCTAGTACCGCCACCATCGGGACAAACAATAATCATACTATGAGTGTCGGCATAGGTTTTTATTTCAGGGACATTCGAAGCCCAATTTGTATGATTTCCCCCCGCGCCGTGAAGTAAATACAAAACCGGAAAAATTGCTTCTCCCTGTTCGTAATTCGCTGGTAAGATGACAAGGTTGGGAATAGATTTGTTCATTGCCTTACTTGGAACCATTAGCGTATCTATTCTGGCCGCTAATAGTGTTGTGGTGTTGAAAATTAGAAGCAGCCAATATAATTTTAATCTCATAATGGAATGGGTGTTTTAAGGAGGGTGGTGGTATGGTTGTTCAAAGAGGATTCTTATTTTAGTAAAAAAAAAGCTTGATTTGTGGACGAAAGCTAAATATGCTGGTCTATTAAAATAGTATTGCCGTCAGGATCTGTAAGAACTAAACTCGCAGGGCCAGTGCCCGATTCCTCAGTTTCCTGGACCAAGGAAATGTTATTGGTCTTTAGGTGTTTTTGAATATCTCTTATGTCATCAAAAGATTCCAAGGTAGTGCCACTTTCGTCCCAGCCCGGATTAAAAGTGAGGATATTGTTCTCAAACATCCCATGGAACAATCCTATTAAGGAATTTCCATTTTTCATGATGAGATAATTTTTTTCCAAATCCCCTGCCAAAACTGAAAAGCCAAGAGTTTCATAAAATTTTTTGGAGGCCTTAATGTCCTTGACATTGAGGCTGATGGAAAAAGCGCCTAATTTCATACGTGCTTGTGTTTTTGGTTAGTGGTAGTAAAATAGCATTCCTAAATTTATAAATATTTATTCGGTTAGGCTAAAAAATCCGGAGTCGTATTTGATTGTTAGGATCTGAGTTTTCAGCCATAGCAGTAGTGGCTTATTTTATAAATAGGTGCTTAAACATTTTTCCCTGGGTGGGAAAATAGAAATACCGTCAACGGCATCTATCTTTCAAAGGTCCGTTTAAGTCTACTCAACTTCGGGCAAAGCATCAAATGCCTTTTTCTTAAGTTGAAGCCATGCTTTCATTTTTTCATCCGTTGTCATTATTTCTTGCATTTTTTTCATGGCTTCCAGGTGTTTTTTGTCTCCTAAACGGAACATTTTCTTACCATGCTGCTTGCTTAATTCGGCTATTTCCTCAAAAGTATCGGCATGAAATGTTTCGTCACAGCAGCCACCCAATTGTTTGCAGGTCATTGTTTTCATGTATTCGCGATTTCTGAATGAAGTGAATAGATGTATTAAAGTTAGAAAAATAATTTGTACGAACATCAGGTAAGTAAAAGAACCAAGAAAGGTTATGGGGTATTAAAACGCAATTGCAAAGTCATCGGGGAGGATAGTTCATAGATAAAAGGGAAAGAGGGATTTATTTTAATCTTGTAAATAATAGGGGCCTAAAATTAGGAAAGAGTTTTGGAACTTTTTTTGTCAAAGGGGAAAGCAGCTTACGGAAAATGACACCCCTTCACCTAGGAACGTTGCCTTTAGATTAGGGGTTTCCATTAGTTAGTAGTGCTAGAATGGCATATTTTAGTACTGTTGATTACTGGAGTGGGGTTGGGGAGAGGCCTGTCTTAATAAGCCAGGACATCTATTATTTTGTCCAACACAAACTGTTTAGACCCTCCTACATCTTTAAGTTTGTACTCGATCTTTCGTAAATTCCCCGTGGGGCTGCTGTTGGTGTCCCCCTCTTCATAGGTTTTATAGCGTTGTACCAAGATGTTATCGATGATGTTAAATTGATCGTGTCCCATATAGCCTTCTTTGGCATTTTCATTTTCGGAAATATCAGGAAAATAAATAGGGGTCAAAAATTTTCCGCCGTTTACCGAATAACCAATTACATCGCCATAACTGCCGCTTCCGGCTGAGGTAGTGTAAATTAATAGTTCTGGAAACCCATCGGCATTTAAATCTCCTAATTCGGCCTGTGTCACCCTAGCGTCAATGTCTATCAATATTTCTTGGTTATCTATTGTTAATCCATAAGGCTTAATATGAAGTTCCTGTATGGAACCTCTACCTGTGGTACTAATTTCGAAACCGATGTTGTTATAGCTAAGGTTTTTGACGAAAATCCTTGGGTCTATTTGATTTTTGTCTAGGGGCTCGTTAATTTTTTCATAATCACCGGCTACACTCGATCCGCCAGAACAGTAATAGGAAAGAAAGCTGCTTTTTTCTGTCTCCCTAGACTTAATTGAAATTATATCGTTTTTAAAAACGAATAAAAATTCACCCTCATTAGAATGTACAGTGTAAGTGCTATCGTTCACTCTGTTAGCGATGGCATCAAAAGTACAGCTAGGTTTTTTCTGGTCATTTCGGGAACGTATAGAGATATGTAGGTTACTGTCCGAGCTCTCTCGAACCGATACGGCTACCCAGTCATAACCTTTATCACGTCGGGCATAATTATCAGATACGTAATCCCCTATGAGGGTATTTTTTGTGTTGAAAGTAAGAGTGGCCTGTGTAGTGTTGTTGCTGAAGTCCTTAGAAATGTCATTTTCTTTATGGTTTTTACAGCTAAAAATCAAGGTTAGCAATAGGGTGGCTAATAAGTGTTTTTTCATGGGTCAAAAATATTCACACTTCTCATCACAATAACTGTACCACTGTTAATAAAATCACAATTTCGATGTGATTTGAGTACTGTGAATAAAGCGTAGGACTAATAGGGCTGTTGCCGGCCTCCTTAAAAGGATTAAAGTATGTTTTTTATAATCATACAATCGATTGTATTTTTAAAGCGAATGTTTATATTTGTTTGTATATGGGCATTATATCCATAATTAAATGAGTGCAAATATGAATCAAGATATACGAATTACATACCTGTTCTGAGCCCAGCCGAAGTATGACCATCAAAAAACAATAAATATGCGCAAATGGAAATCTAATAAACAGCTTAGCCATCTGCGATGTGAAAAGAAAATAACGAACCAGATGCCTTTAAATTTATAACAACCATAATCCTATACCTAATGAACCTAAAACCAACTATTTTAATTTTAAGTGTTGTACTATTTTCAAGTTGCTCTTTTAAAACCAAGAATAACGCTGAGATTGCCGCTGTTTTGGATATTGCCGAAGCGCAGTACGACTTGATGAATACCGCCATCAGTCCAGCTTTTTCCGATAAAAAATTTATGCCAAGAACCATTGAAGACGGCAAAAGGCGATTGGTGCATGTGAAGGATTGGACCAGTGGTTTTTATCCAGGGTCTTTGTGGTATCTGTACGAACTGACCAAGGATGAAAAATGGAAGGAAAGGGCGGTGCGTTATACCGAGAAACTCGATACCATTCAGTATTGGGAAGGGAACCACGATGTTGGGTTTATAATGGAATGTAGTTATGGAAATGCTTTAAAGGGCCATAAAACTAAAGCATACGAAGATATCATAGTGCAAACGGCAAAATCCCTCTCGGCACGGTTTAGACCGGCAGCGGGCGTTCTTCAGTCCTGGGATGGCAACGAGAAATGGGCATGTCCGGTGATTATAGATAATATGATGAATCTAGAACTCCTGTTCAACGCTACAAAAATATCCGGAGATTCTCTTTATTATGATATTGCGGTGTCCCATGCCGATAAAACAATTGAAAATCATTACAGGGACGATTATAGCTCCTATCATGTTGTCGAGTATGACACTATTAGCGGTGCTGTCGTCCAAAAAAATACACATCAGGGATATAGCGATGGCTCTGCCTGGGCACGTGGACAGGCCTGGGGATTATATGGCTTTACCATGAGTTACAGAGAAACGAAGGACCCTAAATATTTAGAGCAGGCAAAGCATATTGCAAATTTTATCAAGCAAAATCCAAATTTGCCAACGGATCAGGTACCTTTTTGGGATTATGATGCCCCTAAAGGACCGGATACTCCTAGGGACGCTTCCGCTGCGGCCATTACTGCATCTGCCTTGTATGAGCTTAGTGGTTTTGTCAATGAGGACGAAAAGAAGGCCTATTTAAATTGGGCCGAAAAGATTATGAAAAGTTTAATGTCTCCCGATTATTTGGCGGCAATAGGAACGAATGAAAATTTTCTTCTGAAACATTCTGTGGGGAGCAAACCTCATGAGGTGGAAATTGATGTGCCCTTAAATTACGCCGATTACTATTTTTTGGAGGCCTTATTTAGAAAGCTTAATTTAAAGGATTAAATAAAGCTGTAATGCCCATGGTATGCATTTAATAGTGGCATGGACAATAACAAAACTGGTTTAAAGCAGCAGGGGCCAACTATTAAGGATGGGTCGATTTTAAATGATGATTGGCATTGGCATTATATTTTGGGCGTTCCCTCCTTCGTCGGGCGGGCACTTGGCTATATCCCTTGCGGTGCTGCGGGGATGCCGCCGCGGTCCCTAACGCGAAACTAGTTGTCCTTGATCGACCAAGCCGATCTGGAAGGATATTCATTTAAAAATGAGGCGATAGGTCAAAACTCAAATTCAAATGCTTCCTCTTCCACCGGGCTGGTATTTTTCATATCGTGTACAAACTCGTCTATCTGTGCCTTGCTTACATTGGGCATGCATATGATATGGGAAATATCGTCCTCGGTGGCCAATTGCCATTTTAATTTAATTTCTAAGGGTGTTTTGGGTAAAACCACCGTAATAGCGCCGGGGTTTCGCCAAGCAGCGATACCAATATTATGTAGTTGGTCTAAACAGTATTGAGCGGTTTCCAAGCAATGCTGGTAACGTGCTCGTAAGCCTTCTTCGCCCAATTGTTTTAGAGCGTACCATAGAAATAAAGGGCTATGGCCATTTCGGGAACCGGTAATGGTAGTGTCTAAAGATCCTATATAAGAAACGCCCTTGGCTATCCTGTCCCTATTGCTTCGTTTGGTGACGATAACCCCTGTAGGAATAGGGGAGCCTATAAATTTATGACCGCTTATAGAGATACTGTCGGCCCCATCTTTAAAATCAAAGGGCAAACAAGGTTCCATAAATGCGCCATAGGTGCCAGATAAGGCCGCGTCGCAATGAATGTAATGGTTTTGTATGGCCAAACGTTTTAAAATACTTTTTATTTTAGATACATCGTCCTTGGCTTCCTTCATGGTAGTACCAAAAGTAGCTAGGACAAGGGCAGGCTTGTGACGGTTGAGCTTTACCGTGTTTTTAAAATCCTCATAATCTATTTCGCCATTCTTTTGGGCGCGGATGACAATGCTGGGGATACCTAACAAATGAATGTTTTTTCGTACACTATAATGGGTCGACTCTGAGTAGTATACCATGGCATTGGGATATAGTTCCCGTGCCAAATAAAGTCCGTACAAATTACTTTCAGATCCACCATTAGTAACATACCCCCAATAGTCATTGGGTTGTGCTCGGAATAGTTTGGCAAAAAAACCTACGACCTCACGCTCCATTTCATGGGTTTGAACCTTATAGGTGCCATCTTCAAAAGGATCCCCTAAATTATTAATAGGATATTTTAGGAAATCGTTTAATTCAGAATAATCAAAATCCTTGGATACAGGATACCCTAAAAAAGTATCTCTAGCCTGTGCTATTTCCTGTCTAAGCAGTTGTAAACGATGGCTGTCTTTTGGCGATAATCTTTTCTTTAAGGACATGTTATAAGGATTTAATTATTAGGTCAAATATACAATTAGAAGGTTTTTATATTGCACAATCAATGTAAATCAAAATATAAACCTTTAAATATGTATATTTAAAGTATTTTAGTGTGGTCGTAATAAAAAGGATCTTTGAAAAAACGAAAAATATTCTGCCATGGATGACATAGACAAAAAGATATTAATGCTTTTGCAGCGCAATGCGAAACAGAATACCAAAGAAATAGCGGAGAAAGTGGGCTTAACGGTATCGCCTACTTTTGAGAGAATAAAAAAATTGGAACAACAAGGGTTTATTAAAGGCTATGTAGCCCTATTAGATGGTCCTAAAGTGGGAAAATCTATTGTTGTATATAGTCAAATTTCCTTGTCCGTACATTCTAGGGAATTAATAGATGATTTTAAAACCAATATTGCCAATCTTCCAGAAATTTTGGGATGTCACCATGTTTCCGGGAACTATGACTTTTTGTTAAAGGTTGCCGTGAGGGATATGAACGAGTACCAACAATTTGTAGTCGATAAGCTTTCTGTGATAAAAGGAATAAGCAATGTGCAAAGTTCCTTTGTGATGGAAGAAATTAAAAATGATACCGCTTATATTTTGTAGTTGGTCACGTGAAGGCTTACGAGTCTTGGTGCTCCTATATCTGCAGTCCTTCTGTACGCTATAAATTGTTATCTTGCCATAAATTATACGCTAGGTCTTATGAAATTATTTGTTGTTCCGTGTTCTATAGTACTTCTATTATTTTCTGTTAGTAGTTGTAAACAAACCTCTAAGGAAAATCAACCAGCTATAGATAGTAGTAGTGTTTTGGATATAAAATCAGATAAGAAAATGGAATTATTGGTGGGTACCTATACCCAAGAGGAAAGTCAGGGGATTTATAGATTGAAATATAACCCTGTTAACGGGGAATTGTCTGATCCTAACTTAGTAGTAGAAACTGAAAATCCGTCTTATTTACATATTTCAAAGGACCGTAATACGGTTTTTGCAGTCAATGAAAACAACAAAGGTACTGTTTCTTCCTTCAGCTGGAATGCCGATAGGACAAACCTGAGTCTTATTGGGCAACAGTCTAGTGAGGGGCAACATCCTTGTTATATAACCCTTAATGAAGCCGAAAATCTTTTGGCCGCGGCTAACTATTCTTCAGGAAATATTGTAATGTATAAGGTTTCGGAGAACGGTCGTATAGAAGGAGACGCTCAAATTAAAACGCATGAGGGAACAGGTTCGGTGATGCCCAACCAGGCATCGGCACGCGCACATTGTGTGCAGTTTGGTGCAGATGGAAAATATTTGTATGCCGTAGATCTAGGAATAGACCAGGTATTGGTATATCCTATTGATGCTCAGGGAAAATTAGGAGCTTCACAATTGGCTTTGGCCTTGGAGAAAGGCGATGGTCCACGGCACCTTACCTTTCACCCGACCAAGAATTTGGTTTTTATTATAAATGAACTTTCCAGTAGTGTGGTTACTGCCCAATTGAACCCTGAAAACGGTACGATGGTGGTGGTCGATAAAAAGAGTACGTTGCCAACAGCTTATAAGGGGAAAAATGCCCCCGCCGATATACATTTGAGCAGCAACGGAAAATTTTTATATGCCTCTAATCGTGGGCATAACAGCATTGCCGTTTTTAGCGTATCGGAAGATGGAAGTCTACAATTGCTAGACAATACTTCGGTAGAAGGTGACTGGCCTCGAAATTTTGTTCTTTCGCCAGATGAGAAGTTTTTATTGGTCGCCAACCAAATTTCAAATAATATAACGGTTTTTAGTGTCGATGCCAAGAGTGGACTTTTGAGTTTTACGGGGAATCAGATAGCACTTTCTAAGCCTGTTAGCCTAAATTTTTAGGGGGTAGGAAGGTCTTTTTACATCAGGTCACTCATTTATTCGAATTAATAATGCCAACGATATGAACATTCTTTACTTACATGGATTAGAGAGCACCCTTAGTGATGCCAAACGAAGTCTTTTGGAAAAGTACGGTAGGGTGGAGGCACCTTTGATGGATTATAAAGAGCAGAATCAGATTTTTGAGACCCTCTTTGAAAAATATAAAAATTCCGATATTGATGTGGTTATGGGGAGTAGCATGGGCGGTTTTATGGGGTATTATTTGGCCAAAGCCTTAAAAGTGCCGGCCTTATTGTTTAATCCAGCCCTCACATCCAGGTCCATAGTACAGGAAATTCCGTCTAAATTAGAAAACAGTAATAAATACCATCAGGTAGTTTTAGGATCACAGGATGAGGTGGTCAACCCCATGGATACGATTGCTTTCTTGTCACAGTTGTCCAAGGAATTCCCTTTGAAAATTCATTTAAACCATCAATTGGGCCATAGGATTCCTGAGACTGTTTTTAAACAAGAATTATCCGCTTTTTTTACCAGTTATAAGGAATACTAAATAAGATGTGGTACTTCTAAGAAAGAAGGACTATCATTTTTAGAACAAAAACCGTGGTTTTTTAAGGAATAAAGCGATAGGGACTTGTGTGGCAAAATCCTTTGTAATACTTTTAGAACACACAAAGCGCATTATGTGGCTCCTCTAATAGATAGCTATTCTTGTTTATGACTACAAATAACGATTTACATAAGAACCTTTTTATTATTATTTACCTCAATGCCATTGTTCCTCTTTCTTCTGAATTGAAACGTGCTTTGGGCGAAAGGATAAAAAAAGTAGGGTATTCCAAAGGAGAGGTTATCAATAGGGAAGGGGAGTACTTTACGAAACTATGCGTGATTAAGAAAGGTATTGTCCGAGGTTATTTTATGGAAGATACACTCGATATTACCACTTGGATAAGTTCCGACAATGAAATGTTCACTTCTATTACTGGTTTTTTTAGAAATAGGCCTGCCAAGGAGAATATCCAATGTTTAGAAGATATATATTGCGAATATTTGGAGTATGATGATCTGCAGTACTGTATCGATCATTTTCCTGAAATGGCAAGGCTATACCGGATCATGATAGAGGAATATTACCTGCACGCAGAGCATCGAGCATTTATCGCTAGGGTGCCCAGTGCCCAAAAAAGATGGAAACTCTATATGGAAAATCACTCCTTGGATGTCATCAATAGAATTCCTAAAAAATATATCGCCTCCTTGTTGGCAATGCGTCCAGAAACCTTGTCCAGAATAATGAGACAAGAGGTAAATGTTTAATAGATTATTTACAATTAGGCATATGTATCAATGGTTATAGAGGTCTCTTGGGAGGGTTTTTTCTGCGTTAGGGACCGCCGCGGCATCCCCGCAGCTACGCAAGGGATATAGCAAAGGGCCCGACCGACGAAGGAGGGAACGCCCAAGTGAAAAGGCTACAGTCTATACGAATTAGTCACGCTTTAGATACCCCAAAACTTTTTTAACACTGTCCTTTTTTATGGTCTAGGTTTATAATGCCCGTCAAAAATTTTCTTCCATGTTTTCCCTCCATTTGGGCTCTGTTCCCATTCTTGTCTTACGCTAGCATCGGATAGCTTGGTCCAAACAATACGATTACAAGGGGCCGTAGTTTCACAATCTGACAACAGCATTTTATCCTTATTAAAGCTGCCTTTTAAATGCAACCGCAGGCCGCTATTGTCTACCCAGAATTGTTCCCACTGATCGGTTTTGGGTACGTATATATTGAAACTTTTACCTTCGTATTGGGAAGCCCTGGCCGTATATTTTTCTTCTATAGCGCTATGGTTTAAAATTGGAGCAATAGCGCTGACACCAATAATGGTATCTGTTTCGAATTTATAAACGTTCCATTCCCCGATCCAAAAATCGAACTCGTGATTTTTAGTCGGGGTTTGGGAAAAAAGAAGGTTGCCCATCACCAGCAAAGTCAAAAGACCGAACATTTTAATCCTTATGGGTGCACGTCTATTGGACTGTTTTCTTTGCATCATTTGTCGTCTTTTTTTCTAGGCGATGGAATGGGGAATAGCCTAAAAATTTAAATTATTTAATTCCAGAGATCAGATTGGTGACCAAGGCTGTCCAGCCGGTTTGATGGGAGGCACCTATCCCTCTTCCGTTGTCACCGTGGAAATACTCATAGAACAAAATATAATCTTTAAAGTGAGCGTCTTGATACGTTTTTTGATGCAAGGCATTGACAGGTCTGTTGCCCTGTTTGTCTTTCTCGAAAATGTTGATCAACCGCTTGCTTAAGGCATCGCTTATCTCTTTTAGGCTTAAGTGTTTTCCACTGCCGCTAGGATATTCAAAGGTCGTATTGTCACCGGTATAGGAATAATACTCCCTGATGGCTTCAATAAATAAATAGTTCATGGGGAACCAAATGGGGCCTCTCCAATTAGAATTTCCGCCAAACATGGCAGTGGTAGACTCTGCCGGTTCGTAATTAATACTGTAATTAACGCCGTTAATGACTATGTTATAAGGGGTCTCGTGAATTTTAGACAGGGAGCGAATGCCATAAGGGCTTAAAAACTCCTTTTCGTCCAAGAGGGTTTCCATCAACTTTTTCATCCTATTCTTGGGGACTAAGGATAAGAGAAAATCATTGTCTTCTGTGTAATTTTGAATTACTGGAAATTTAAGGTTTTCCATGCGGTACTTTTTAAACCAAAGCACACTTTCCTTAAATTTAGGCAAGCGGTCCAAGGTCTCTTTTTTAATACAAAGGACTGCTGCCAAAGAAAGCATTCCGGCAATGGAACGAACCTTAATGGGAATAAACTGTCCTGTAGGCAATACCAATTGATCGTAGAAAAAATCTTCTTGGGCATCCCAGGTACATACATCTCCCAAACACCTAGTATTTAGAGTTTCGGCAATAAAGACAAAATGGCCAAAATATTTGGTGGCCATATCCTCATAGGAATCGTCGTCCATGGCGATTTCCAAACTTATTTCTAACATGTTCAGGCAATAGAGGGCCATCCAGGAGGTGCCATCAACCTGTTCTAAAATCCCGTTACCTGGAATTCCGTGACTTCGGTCAAAAACTCCAATATTATCCAAGCCCAAAAATCCGCCTTGGAAAACGTTGTTCTGATGGCTGTCCAATCGATTCACCCACCAGGTAAAATTAAGGGCCAGCTTATTGAATATTCTTTTTAAGAACTTAATATCGCCACGGCCTGTTTTTTTTCGTTCAATTTTATAGATATTCAAGGCTGCCCAAGCCTGTACAGGAGGGTTAACGTCGCTAAAATTCCATTCATAGGCTGGGATCTGCCCATTAGGGGCCATATACCATTCCTTGGTAAATAATAGCAATTGTTTCTTGGCAAACTCAGGGTCTATTAAAGCAAAACTGGTACAGTGAAAAGCAGAGTCCCAAGCAGCATACCATGGGTATTCCCAAGCATCGGGCATGGAAAGAATATCGTGGTTCCTCAAAGTTTTCCATTCACTGTTTCGTCCATGTTGCCGCTCTATAGGAGGAAGGGATAGCTTAGAATCTCCATTTAGCCAAGTTTCAACCTCATAGTTATAATAGTTCTTAGACCATAACAAGCCTGCAAAAGCTTGTCTTTGAATGGTCGATTCTTCTTCCTTGCAATCGGTGATGGTTTTATAGAATTCGATGCATTCTTTTTCCCTAGCGGTAAAGGTAGCCTCGAAACTGCTGTCAAAAGGCGTTTTCTCTTGGTTTTTTGTCAGCCGTAATTTAATAACTCGTTGCTCGTTCCCTTTTAACTGTAAATGATATAAAGGGGCAAATTTAGTACCCTCACTTCTCTTGGTAGCCAAGCTATAATCATTTGAAGTAACGGCCTTATGAAACAAATCTTTTTTATAAGGATGATTATTGGGCTGACTGTAAATGACCTCCATATTGGTTTCGTTTTCCGTAAACAACAGTTTGTCGGCTTCTTCAAAATAAAGGTTATAATTCCCAACATAATGATGGGTTATGGAAACATAGGTCTGTTCATCCTTTTTTTCCGCTTTAATAAGGGGTTTTTTAACCTTGTCTTTATAGCTCCATATATTACGAATGCACAAACTGGGCAGTAAATGTAAGGAAGCAGGACTGCTGGCCCTATTGCACACGGTTATTTTAATAAGTATATCTTCATTATCGGCCTTGGCGTATTCCGTAAATACATCAAAATAAGCATTTTGATTAAATATTCCCGTATCTAAAAGCTCGTATTCCGTTTCATTTCGGTTGCGTTCCTTGTTTTTTTGTACCAAAGCCGCATACGGAAATTCATTTTGGGGATATTTATAAAGATGCTTCATATAGGAATGGGTAGGTGTATTTTCTAAGTAATAATACAATTCCTTTACGTCTTCCCCGTGGTTTCCCTGAGGCCCGGTTAAACCAAACAAACGTTCTTTTAAAATGGCATCCTTTCCGTTCCACAAGGCAAGGCCAAAACATATGTTTCCGAAATTGTCCGATAGTCCTGCTATCCCATCTTCCCCCCATCTATAGGCACGGCTACGGGCATGTTCGTGAGGAAAATACTCCCAAGCGTTGCCATTAGCACTATAATCCTCTCTTACGGTCCCCCATTGGCGTTCACTTAAATAAGATCCCCATTTTAACCAATCTTTGGTAGTAGTCTTATTTTCTTCTAAACGTTTCTCTTCTTCGGTATGCATTCTGTTCTTAGTTATGATGGTCATTGTTGGTGAAATCTCAGGTAATATACCGTTGAAAACAGCTGTTGTATCCAATCTAATTTGTCCTTAAAAATACAACTAGTTAGGCACATTAATAAATTGTTAATCACTTATTTAATATGGGGACAAGATTTTTTATTAATAATCAAATAGAACTAAAGTTGTAGCTTCCCAGTACGATTTTAACGCCCTTCCTCACTTTATGTTAGCTGTTGTAATATCGCCTAAAAAAACAGAAATAGATAGTGATAAAATGCTTTGTTTTTATTAAATTATTAGAAGTCTGTTCTTTGTGAAATTAATAGATATGAAAGCATTGTTGTATATAATTTTGTCGGTCATGACCATGGTTGTTTCTTATGGTCAGGTAATCCATTCCGACTCTATTAAAGTGGCCGTAAGAGACACTAGCGATAGCACTTTAACGGTCCAATCCAAACAACCTTTAAACGTGTATAAAATAATTGATGGGCATGGCAAAATCATCGAATACGACTCTATTGAGATGCATTCCTTGATTAAGGGCAATATGTTACCGTACAATATGGATTTTGACAGCCTCATGAACGCAAAGGGGATTTTTTCCAAAAACAACTATTCATGGAATATGGAAGATCAGGATTTTCAAGATTTTTTTGGGACAGATTCTATTTTTTCGGGAAATAGATTGTTACAGCAATTCTTTAAACAACAGGGGGAAGATAGTTTTTTGGGCATTCAAAATTTATTGGAACAAATAGACTCCCTTCAGCAATTAATGATGAAAAAACAACCCAATATTCCTATTGTGTCAAAGGAAAATTAAATTGATATATTTTTAATAATCTGGTGTTATTTGTTTCAATTAGTTAATTAATAACATGATTGAGAAGGAATAGAGGGCTTTTTGTGTTTTAAAATTAGTAATTTATAATTTGTGTTTGGGTATTATTTTATATATTAACCTCTTATAACTGTAAGAAGAAATTTAACCTATCTCGAACTAAGATTGCCAAATTTTAAATTATGAAGAAAAATAATCAACCTAAATCCGTTAAGGCGCCTTTAAACAATTCCCGCCGGGATTTTTGTAAGAGTAGTGCCTTGGTCACTGGTGCCATGATTTTACCGACCCTTCCTATGGATGCCATGGTAAATGTGCCGAAAAATAAAGTATTAAAAATTGCATTAATTGGTTGTGGGGGACGTGGTACTGGCGCTGCTAGCCAAGCTCTGCATGCCGATGCCAACGTAGAATTAGTAGCGATGGCCGATGCTTTTGAAGATAGGCTGCAAGGGAGTTTAATGAACTTAAAAAAAGAGTTCGAGGGAACAAAAAAGATTAATGTAGCCAAAGAACATCAATTTGTTGGATTCGATGGTGCCGAAAAAGCCATGGCGATGGCCGATGTAGTTATTTTGGCTACGCCACCAGGATTTAGGCCGCAGCATTTTGAATTTGCCGTCAATGAAGGGAAACACGTGTTTATGGAAAAACCTGTCGCAACCGACGTCCCAGGAGTAAGAAAGGTATTAGCAGCGGCAAAAACAGCAAAAGAAAAGAAATTAAATGTAGTAGTGGGGCTTCAGCGCCATTATCAGGATAGTTATTTGGCAGCCTTTAAAGAGATAAAGGATAATAAAATAGGAAAGATCGTTTCTGGTCAGATATACTGGAATAGTGGAGGAGTGTGGGTGCGAGAAAGACAGCCTGGACAATCGGAACTAGAATACCAAATGAGGAACTGGTATTATTTTAATTGGTTATGTGGCGATCATATTCTAGAGCAGCATATTCATAATATAGATGTGGCGAACTGGTTTTTGGGGGAATACCCAATATCTGCACAAGGAATGGGCGGTAGGCAAATAAGAAATGGGAAGGACCATGGCGAAATTTTTGACCATCACTTTGTAGAATATACCTATCCTAGTGGTGCCGTGATTTCTAGTCAATGCCGCCATCAGCCAGAAACCATGAGTAGGGTGGCCGAAGTATTTCAAGGAACGAAAGGAAGTATTGAAACCTATGGCGACAATACCTTTATAAAAGACTTGGAGGGAGGGGATGTTTTTTCCCATCGTGGGAAGGACGATCCTAACCCATACCTGGTAGAGCATATAAAGCTTTTTGAGGCTATACGAAATAAAGGACTGATCAGTGACGCCGAGAATGCAGCAAAAAGTACTATGAGTGCCATTTTAGGGAGAATGGCCACCTATTCCGGAAAAGTTATAAAACTGGAAGAAGCCATGAAGTCCGAGATTAAATTGGTGCCCGATCAATTAAGCTGGGATTCACCAGCTCCGGTGCAGCCCAATCCGGACGGTACTTATAATATTCCTACCCCAGGAAAAAGTGTTGTTATTTAAAATAGGGTAAAAAACAGGAATCTCGAATCCTAGGTGGTGTAACCTAGTTCCAGGTTTTTATAGATGCCGTAGCAATTCATATTGATAGCGGTCATTATAAAGCCATTGTTTGGAAGCTACAAAAAAGGGTACTACTTATAATGTAAAAGTAGTACCCTTTTTAAAGTATAAGCTATTGTTAGAAAGTCCTAGTAGGTGTCCTTCATCCAATTGTAAGGCGCTCTTTTTATCCAGTTTCCTCTAGTGAAATCCGGGAAATCCTGAGGTGCTCCGTTGTTTTCTATAGACAATTCGGATAATGGGGTAACGGCACTCCATGCTGCTGCATCATAGACATCCATTGGAGGGGCAAGGTTTTCCTTGGCCGATTCTACAAAAGCATTGATCACAAAGAAATCCATCCCTCCATGTCCAGCACCTTGGGCATCGTTTCCATATTTTTTCCAAAGTGGATGGTCGTACTCTTTTAGGTAATTATCCATGTCTTCCCAACCATGACCTTCGGTTTTTCCTTCAATATGGATTCTTTTGGTATGGTAGTCAAACTCAGAAATTCCGCTTACACCCTGTACTCTAAAGCCTAATGAGTAAGGTCTTGGTAAATTACAGTCGTGGGTTACGATAATGGTTTCGCCTTTTGCGGTTTCGATAGTGGTGGTTATCACATCGCCTTGTTTCCATTTTATTTTAGCGTTAGGATGGTCCGGACCACCTTGAGGATGGTTCACGATATAATTGTGAAGTCCTAATGGTTTAGAAGCGTGGGAGGTAAGGGATACAAATCTGTTTCCACGGTTTATATCGGCCATAACAGCAACAGGGCCTAAACCATGTGTAGGGTATACATCGGCATTTCGCAACAAGGAATGTTGGGTACGCCAGTGAGCTTCAGAAAATCCTTTTTCACCAAATTCAACACCACCACCATAGGGCTGTTTACCGTTGTTGAATTTTACTGCTCTAAGATCGTGCTGGTAACCACATCTAAAATGCGACAGTTCACCAAAAAGGTTTTGCTTAACCATATTTACTACTGCCAATACATCTTGACGGTAATTTACGTTCTCCAAGATCATTAGGTGAGCACCTGTTTCTTCATGTACGTTTACCAAGTCCCAACATTCTTCCATCGTATTGGCGGCCGACACTTCCAAGCCTGTATATTTTCCGGCGCGCATAGAGTCTACTGCCATTTTGGTATGCCATAGCCATGGGGTAGAAATAACCACTGCGTCAACTTCTTTTAATGCCAACATATTTCTGTAGTCCATGTCGTTTTTACCAAAAACCTTCGCCTTCTTTTGACCTGCCTTTTCCATGTTCTTTTGGGCAAGGGCAATACGTGCCATGTCTACATCACAAATAGCGGTAACATCCACATCATTTCTTTTTATAAGGTTGTTTAGGTGCATTATTCCTCTTTCTCCAATACCTAAAACTGCAACCCTTAATTTTTGAGTGTTCTTCCCTAAAGTACTCCCCATAGAGAGATTTGGTAAAATGGCTATCCCAGCTGAGGTGATAGCCGCTTTTTTAATAAAGTTTCTTCTATTATCCATTGGTTCTTTGTTTTATGTAAATTGATATCAACAAATATGGACTTTGTAGGGCACATTTGGGGCGACAAAATTTCCGATTTAGGGGGTGTTTTTTGTAAACAGACAATATTTTTAGGAATGTTTGAGGTTTGTGGTAGATTGAAGAATTAATTTTAATGGATTAAAAGACTTTAATGGGTAATTCCTAAAGGCTATATGAAGTGGCTAGAGAAAGGGATAAATGTCCTGGTTATGGTTGGGCTTCATCCTCCATTTTGCCATTTTTTATTGCCGTCTTTTCCAAAACTTTCTGATAGAGCGTGCTTTAAAATAGGAAGGACACCTTTTGGTATACTAAGGTTTTTTTTCGGAAGTAGACCCCACTTGAATTGAAATGATGCTAAAATAGAAATGGTTTGCCAAGCACTAAAAGTAGTGCCGGCCAAACCATTACAGCTATTAAATGGATCCATGGCCCCAGAGGGGGTAGCTGGAATTTTTATGCTTCTTTTTGTTACGGAACTAGTTCACTTTAATAAGGGAAGTTCATTTCGAAATTTAGAATATATTTTTTTTGGCTTATTGAATACATAAAAAAAAGACTCCCGTTAAGGAGCCTTTTTAGTACAATAAATTTTTGAATAAGGGAGGGGTAGAAAAGTACTTGTTCCTCAAGTATAAAGTCGATTATTCTCTAGTTTGCCAGTGAAATCTCTTTTATTATTACAAGGTTCTGAATTCTATTCTTTTTTCCCTTATTCAGAGCAGGATGTCCCGAGCATCCTCCTTCTACTACTGCACAGGATTTTGCGTTAATGTACCAGGGTACGAGTTAATGGCATCCTGCGGAATATAATACACAACACGGAAGTCAGTAGCGGAGATAATCTCAGATTGATTGTGAGGACCCGGATAATCGCGTGTTAGTTCTTTTCCATTACGGAATACGTCGTAGCTTCGTTCTGCCTGATAGGCAAGTTCTAATTGACGCTCCTTGTCAATACGTGTACTTGCGTTGGAAGCATCCAAAGAACTATAACCTCCGCCCACAATAGCACGCTCTCTGATAGTGTTAAGATCTGCTAGGGCTGCTGCATAATTTTCCAATTTGGCATACGCCTCTGCACGGTTCAGGTAAATTTCGCCCAAACGGCTGATTACCGGAGAATGCAAGTGAGAGTCTTCTCCTTCTAGGGAAGCTTTAGTTATATAAAACTGGGGATATGCACGGTTTAGTGTAATGTAGTTGTCTATAACACCTGTATAGGTATTCCCATCTTTATACTGAATAGAGTATATCTCCTGATCGGTATCAACAGGGATAAGCGTATAGGTGTCGTTTCCTTCCTTACAGGTGATTATACCTCCATTACGGGTAGTCTCTGCCTGTACATAATTTAAATCACTGCCATCTTCCTTAATAAAACGGAACACTTCGGTATACTCTCCTGTAGTGGCATCTTGTGAATAGGTGGGCTGAATAAAGGCAGCACGTGCATCTACTATATTATAACTGTCCGATCGCCAGTCATTACGACCGGTTTCGTTCAACAAGTCAATATATTTAGCACTGGCATACATTTCGCCCCAGCCCATACCGCCTAGGTTAGCATACATACCTCCAACGCCATAGTAGTGGTCATACCCTGAATACTCAGAGGCTACTCGTTTTATGGCAAATATAGTCTCTGCGTTGTTTTCTGGAATAAAAGTATTGTACTTTAGAAACTGTTCCCTTGGCAACAACGAATACTTCCCGGAATTGATCACCTTGTCAGCGTAATCTACGGAAAGTTGCGCATATTCTGTATTAGGAGATGTATACGTACCACTCATATAGAGATAGATTCGAGACAACATGGCCTGGGCAGCTTCTTTTGAAGCGTATATCGCATTCATGTCTATCGTAAGTAGTTCTTCAGCCTTTTTTAAATCGCTGATGGCTTGCTCATAGGATTCTTTTACTGTTGCACGATCTGCCAGCTCCAAATTAATGACATCTTCTGGAGTACCATTAACAATGGGAACACCTAGATTTGTTTCTGGGTTTTGATAGTAAGGACGGCCAAATGCACGGGTCAGATAAAAGTACATCATACCACGAACGTAGTAAGATTCTCCTAAACTATGATCAATCGCTACACTTTGTCCCTCTTCAATCATGTCAATGATATTGGAGGCTTGTGCAATGGCCTTATACCCCGAATTCCAAAATTGAGTTAAACGGTAGTTATTTGGTGTACGAGAATACGAGATAAATTCGAAAAAAGGATCTGTAGACGATCCGCGGATCATCATATTATCTCCCGCATACTCACCCATACGGTGCATGGGATCTGACCAAGCCTTTAATTGGGCATACATTCCGTTAAGTAATGGTTCTAGGGAAGCATCAGGATCATTGACGATGGTCTCCGAGTCCATACTTCCATAAGGAGAGCGATCAATATCACAAGAAGAGAATGCGACCGTCGCCAATATGGCTATAAATATTTTTTTCATGTTTTTTTCAATTTAAAAATTTACATTAAGACCAAGCATAAATTTACTTGTTGCTGGGTAAACAGCAGGACCTGTTGATCCAAGGATGGCACCACTGTCACTGACAGGGATTTCTGGGTCTACTCCAGAATAATCAGTGATAACGAACAGGTTTTCTCCTGTAAAGGATATGCGTAGGTTATCAATATTATATTGGCTTACGTCAAGATTGTAGCCCAAAGAAAGCGAACGCAACTTTAAAAAGTCACTTTTTTCCAGAAAACGCGTAGAAGTGGCGTTCCCCTTATCTTGGTTATTATACCTTGCGATAGGGTGTGTAGCAATATCGCCAGGCTTCTCCCAACGGCTCCACCCTGGTCTCAATACCATTTGGTTACGATCTGTATAAGTTCCGTCCGAGTCGTATTCCTGACGGGAATAGTTGTAGATCTTACCTCCGATAGCATATCCAAAGACAGCACTAAGATCGATGCGTTTATACGATAATGCCGTGGTAAAGCCTCCAAATAGATCAGGAGATACTTTTCCGGTTTTTTCGAAGGTGGCTTCCGAGTAGTTAGAGGTAGTGGTTCTTGACAGTTCATTTCCTTGATCATCCCTATCCACAGTGTACCACATCGGTAATCCGTTGTCGGGATTAACGCCAGCCCATTCCTTTAAGTAATAGGTGTCTACTGGGCGACCGGGCTCTAGCATTCTTTGTGCAGAACCTGCAATTCCCAACCCATCTCCAACGATAATAGGTCTGACAACATAATTTCCGCTAGCATCTTTTGTCTTATAAAGCTTTGTCAAGTTGTTGACGTTATGTCCTAAGTTCACATCTATGCTCCATGTTAAATCTTGGGTACGGATAATATCGCCTCCAATGGCAAGCTCAATTCCCTTGTTTTCCATTTCACCGATGTTCTGCCATATGCTCGTAACTCCTGTTAAGCCAGTAACCGGAACTTGGTATAGGATATTATCAGTATTTTTTTGGTAATAATCGAATGTAAGCCTTGCACGGTTATTAAGTAATCTGGCGTCTAACCCAACACCACTGGTATAGGTTTTTTCCCAGGTTAGGTCTTTGTTTCCTATTTGACTGATCAATGCACCTGGATTTCCATTATAGGCTGCTCCCGAAGAAACGGCATAAAGGTCATATTGCGGATAAAGAGAGCTTGGACGATTCCCTACAGAACCATAAGCGAGGCGAAGCTTCAAAGCATCTACCCAGTCGGCTTTAAACCAATCTTCGCGGTCGATATTCCATCCCCCACTGAGAGAAAAGAAATTACCATACTTGGCATTATCACCAAAATTCGATGCGCCATCCCTACGGAAAGAGACTTGAGCCATATACTTATTGTCATAGGAATAATTTGCATTGGAAAGAATAGACTGTACGGCCCACTCATTGATCCCTCCCTTGGTACGCTCGGGTTTAGCAACAACATCCAAAACCTCAAACCCAGGAATAAACCCAGTGCCATATACGTCTAGCGTCTCACTGCGGTAATCATTAAATTCATAGGCTAGCAACCCGTTCAGGTAGTGCTTATCCCAACTTTTATTGAATCGCAAAATCTGGTTGGTGTACTGGCGTGTATATTCAGATCGGTAGTCCGTTATTCGTCCACCGACACTTTCACCTCCACTAGAACGGGGATCGGTATAGCCCTTTGCCTTATAACTATTGTAACGAAGGTTGTTAACAGAAGAAAAAGTCAACCAATCGGTCAATTTAATGTCGAAATCAAGATTTCCCATAAACTCATAGTTCTTATTGGAAGAGTGATTCCACTGAAGATCGTACAGATAGTTGGTACTGGCACTATTTACCCAACTGCTGGAACGATGGCCAACTAGGTTGCCGTCTTCGTCGTAAGGGCTGTCCCACGGTAAGTTAGAGTACATGGCGGTAGTAGAGTACTGACGATCCTCCACATCGCGGAGCGAACCTACAAGAGAAGGCTTTATCGTCAACCATTCATAGGGTTTGTACTCAGTTTTGAAACGAAAATTGTAACGTGTATAGTCATAGCCCTTTACAGCTCCTTCTTCGTCGTATAATCCTATAGACATAAAAGATCTAAGTGTTTCGGAACCTCCTTGAATAGAGACATTGTAATTTCTTGTAAAACCACTTTTGGTAGCAACATCCCACCAGTCGAAATTACTATTGCGAAGATCCGGGCTCCATCGTGGAAATGATATTTGATCGGCATTGGCAAACGAACTGTAAGTGTCATACAATTCAGCTCCGTTCATCATTTCAGTGTTTCCGTTATTGAGCTGGTTGAAACCTAATTTCGTAGAAAAGTTCACAGTAGTTTTACCAACTTTAGCTCTTTTTGTTGTCACAACAATAACCCCGTTGGCTCCCTGAGAGCCGTAGATAGATGTTGATGCTGCGTCCTTCAGGACAGTTATAGATTCAATATCGTCCGGGTTCAGTTCTCCTGCTCCAGATCCAACTATCACACCGTCAATGACCCAAAGCGGACTAGTAGTTCCACTTAAAGTAGCCTGTCCACGGATAACTACACCACCTTTGGAACCAGGCTTTCCTGATCCAGGAGAAACAAATACCCCGGGAGCCTTTCCGTTTAGCATATTTTCAACCGAAGGCGTTGTTACGTCCCTAAGATCATCGCCTTTAACAGTCTGTAAGGAGCCTGTTAAGCTCTCCCTTTTTTGTGTACTGTATCCTACAACTACTACTTCTTCTAGTTGTGCGGCATCTTCTTCTAAGGCTATGGTGTAAGTACTTTCACTACCCACTACCATCTCCTTAGTTTTATATCCTAAATAACTGATGACAAGCGTTGCATTGGTAGATGCCTGAATAGTAAAAAGACCATCGAAATCTGTGGCCGTTCCTATTGTTGTGTTTTTTATAACAACACTGGCTCCTGGAATGGGGCCGTTGGTAGCAGCATCTATAACCGTACCTGTAATACTCCGTTCTTGTGCTCGTACAGAAAACGAGAGTACTAACATAAGAAGGAATAATCCTTTTGTAATTAGTTTTTTCATTGATTTAGTTTGAATTAATATTAAGTTGTGTTTATAGTTTAAAAGGTTTCTTTCATCCAGTTGTAAGGCGCTCTATTGATCCAGTTTCCTCTGGTAAAATCCGGGAAATCCTGCGGGGCTCCGTTGTTTTCAATAGAGAGTTCGGATAATGGTGTAACTGCACTCCATGCTGCCGCGTCATAGGCATCCATAGGAGGTGCTATATTTTCCTTGGCCGATTCTACAAAGGCATTGATCACAAAAAAGTCAATACCACCATGGCCTGCTTCGGTAGCTCCTTTGCCGTGCTTTTTCCAAAGCGGGTGGTCGTATTCCTTGATATAAGAGTCCATGTCTTCCCAACCATGCCCTTCGGTCTTTCCTTCAATATGAATCCTTTTGGTATGGTAGTCAAATTCAGAAATACCGCTTACACCTTGTACTCTAAAGCCTAAAGAATAAGGTCTTGGTAGGTTACAGTCGTGGGTTACGATAATAGTTTCTCCTTTTGCGGTTTCGATGGTAGTGGTAATTACATCGCCCTGTTTCCATTTTATTTTGGCATTAGGATGGTCTGGCCCTCCATTAGGGTGGTTTACGATATAGTTGTGCAGTCCCAATGGTTTAGAAGCGTGAGAAGTTAGGGATACCAACCTATTGCCTCGGTTTACATCGGCCATTACTGCTATAGGCCCTAAGCCATGGGTAGGGTATACATCGGCATTTCGCAATAAGGAATGTTGGGTACGCCATCTGGCTTCCGAAGTTCCCTTTTCGCCAAATTCAACACCTCCGCCATAGGCTTGCTTGCCGTCGTTGAATTTTACGGCCCTAAGATCGTGTTGGTAACCACATCTAAAATGCGACAGTTCTCCAAAAAGGTTTTGTTTTACCATATTAAGCACCGCCAATACATCCTGACGGTAATTAACGTTTTCCAGGATCATTAAATGAGATCCGGTTTCTTCGTGGGTGTTCACCAGGTCCCAGCACTCTTCCAAGGTATTGGCTGCCGATACTTCCAGTCCGGTATATTTTCCAGCTCTCATAGAATCTACCGCCATTCTGGTATGCCATAACCATGGAGTAGAGATCACCACTGCATCAACATCTTTCAAGGCCAACATGTTTTTGTAGTCCATGTCGTTTTTTCCAAAGACTTTAGCCTTTTTCTGTCCAGCTTTTTCTATTTTTTCTTGAGCTAA
>NZ_JAAXCQ010000007.1 GCF_012272855.1 Arenibacter sp. 6A1
GAATCATCCTAAATCAGTTCCTGACGATCTATGAAAAAAGGGTCAGACTTTAGATAAAAGTCCAACCCCTGTTATTTTAAACTTACACAGTTTACGGGATAGTGTCACTGAATTCTCTTCTAGCAACCCAAATATATTGAGTAGTTGGCCCGGCTATTAGACGCTCAAAGTACACCTCGCAAATGCCATAGCATTCACGGCATCTTTTGGTTAAAAAACCACCAAGGACGAAACCCGCTTGGCCTATGCCGAGGGAAGTCATGGTACTGGGTGGTTTTATTTTAACACCTTATGATTTATAATTTATTACTAACCCCAAACAAGTCATCCCATGATAAAACAGCCCCATAATGAGTTTATAAGGCATTGTACCCAGGATCTGACCTTGTGCAGTATAATAGTATTAATGAACTAAGAAATAGCACCTAGGTTTATCCTGACAGAATTGACATATAGCACCACCACAGAAAAAAAACTCCAAAATTTTGTTTCTACATTCTATTTGAACACCTAAAAACAGATCTGCCTGTAGTCCGATTACCCCCTATTTTGTTACTATTCATCGATTTATTTATACTTCTATTATACAATTGAGTACTTTTTCTCGCTAAAACATTTTCTATTATTTTAGTTTCTAGCTAGTTAACGAACTATCTTTAGAGTATTAAATAGCTAACGCGAATAGTTAAAACAAGTAATTAGGCGGTTTTTTTTGAAAGAGTAACTTGTGCGGCTCTGCTAGCAGTAGCAGAAAAAAGAGTAGAAGAAAAAATTTACTAATCTTAAAACATATAATACTATGTCATTACTTACTATTATTCTCAACATCCTTTTACCTCCCTTGGCAGTTTTTTTGAAACACGGTGTAGGCTCTGCATTTTTAATTAGTATAGTGTTGACTATAATCGGTTGGTTACCTGGTGTGATCCATGCATTTATAGTAAATAAATAAATTCGATTTTTAAAGGTTAAAACAGGAATCATTCTTCACTGTCCTGGCAAGATTTGAAAACTGGTAAATTATCTGGTTAACTAATCTCATAAGCCATTTTTATTTTTTTGGCAGCTGCCAAAAAAATAAAAATGGCAATAGGGTGTAGATTGCCAATATTGACCATAATATAAACTAAAACGAAACCAGTAACCCAACCCCCCAATATTCTAAGATTCACATTCCACTTTCACCATCCAGTAGTCCATCTAAACAAAAAAGGGCGGAAAACGGCCTTGAAATTCAATTGAGTGTGGTAAAAGCGTTACAACTAGGATTCATTGGTTCCTTTTGTATTGATTGCGGACAATTGTTTATGGTTTATTGAATCTCGCGTTAGGGATGGCGGCGGCATCCCCGCAGCGGAGCAAGGGATATAGCCAAGAGCCCGCCCGACCTAGGAGGGAACGCCCAAAAACAGTATACAGTAGCCAGTAAACGGAAATCAGTAATCGGTATATAGTGAAAAATAAACAGTACAAAAGAGGTATTCATCTTTGTCATCTAGCAGATTTTCAACTACAAGAAAACTAAGCTTTGATGAAGGCCCAACTTTTAGGATTGATCCTGAACAACTTTAAATCGCGCACATAACCATGGAATATTCACATTTATAGATGAGATAAGGGCAAAAAAAAACGCCAAGCGAAAAGCCTGGCGTTCTTAAAATATTTGAATGACAATTAGTCTGCGAGTACAATAACTTTATTGTTCTTCATTTCTACAGTGCCACTGGTAATAGATAGCATAGTGTCTCCGTTTGCCGCTTTAGAGAACTTATCCTTAAAGCTTTCTTCTACCACTACATTCCCCTTGATCTTTACAGTTCCTGCTTCTAACAAGGATACTACGGCGGCGTGATTAGACAACATTTGAAACTCTCCATTGATACCGGGAACGGTAACTGCGGTTACTTCTCCTGAAAATAAAGTGGCCTCTGGTGATACTATTTCTAAATACATACTTCTATTCTGTAATCCCCAAATACTTCGGGAATTGGTTTAATATTTATTGACTTCCATTAGGCGTCCTATTGTTTAGGGGCCTATTAAGAAATTATTAAGCTTCCGCTAACATTTTCTCACCAGCTTCGATCGCTTCTTCGATGGTTCCTTTAAGGTTAAAGGCAGATTCTGGTAAGTGGTCTAATTCCCCGTCCATAATCATGTTAAATCCTTTAATGGTTTCCTTAATATCTACCAAAACTCCTGGGATACCGGTAAACTGCTCTGCTACGTGGAATGGCTGAGAAAGGAAACGTTGTACACGTCTTGCTCTACCTACCGCTAACTTATCTTCTTCAGATAATTCTTCCATACCAAGGATGGCAATAATATCTTGAAGTTCTTTATATCGTTGTAACAACTCTTTTACTCTTTGAGCACATGCGTAATGGTCTTTTCCTAAGATTTCCGCTGTTAGGATTCTAGAAGTAGAATCTAATGGATCTACTGCTGGATAAATACCTAATTCCGCAATCTTACGAGACAATACCGTAGTAGCATCTAAGTGAGCAAAGGTTGTTGCTGGTGCTGGATCCGTTAAATCATCCGCAGGTACGTAAACCGCCTGTACCGATGTAATAGATCCTCTTTTTGTTGATGTAATACGTTCCTGCATGGCCCCCATCTCTGTTGCCAAAGTTGGTTGGTAACCTACTGCAGATGGCATACGACCTAGAAGTGCCGATACCTCTGAACCTGCCTGAGTAAAACGGAAGATGTTATCTACGAAAAATAACACGTCTTTTCCTTGTCCTTCTCCAGCACCATCACGGAAGTATTCCGCTATGGTCAATCCTGAAAGTGCCACACGAGCACGAGCTCCAGGAGGTTCGTTCATCTGTCCGAAAACGAAAGTCGCTTTAGACTCTTTCATTACGTTTTTGTCTACTTTAGACAAATCCCATCCGCCTTCTTCCATAGAGTGCAAGAAATCGTCTCCGTATTTAATAATACCAGACTCAAGCATCTCACGAAGCAAATCGTTCCCTTCACGAGTACGCTCACCTACACCGGCGAATACAGAAAGACCACCGTGTCCTTTAGCAATGTTGTTGATCAATTCCTGGATCAATACTGTTTTACCAACACCGGCACCACCGAATAAACCAATTTTACCCCCTTTTGCGTAAGGCTCAATAAGGTCGATTACTTTAATACCTGTGAACAAAACTTCCGTAGAAGTTGATAAATCTTCGAATTTAGGCGCATCGCGGTGAATTGGAAGACCATCTTTACCAGCTTTTGGTAAATCTCCAAGACCATCAATAGCGTCACCTATAACGTTGAATAGACGTCCGTAAACATCGTCTCCGATTGGCATTTGAATTGCACTTCCAGTTGCTTTTACCTCAACTCCTCTGCTTAAACCATCAGTAGAATCCATTGAAATGGTTCTAACTGTGTTTTCTCCTACGTGAGATTGAACTTCCAATACTAACTTAGAACCATCCTTAGAGATAATCTCTAAAGAATCGTAGATTTTTGGAAGGTCTGCTCCTGACTGAAATTCGACATCAACTACCGGGCCGATAATTTGGGAAACTTTACCTGTAACTTTTGACATTTCTTAAATGTTTATTGTTTAGCGTGATAAATTGTGAACACTAACTTTTTTACCAATAATTGGATGCTTAGTTTTTCGCGTGGCAAAGGTATATCTTTTAAATTAAAAAATAAAGTTGTTTTTTGTGGTTTTTACACTAAAAAAAAAGAACCCTATATAAAAGGGCTCTTTTTATGGAAAATTATAGTTAGAATTACCGTTATGGAATCACAGCGGGATAGTTTGTAGGATAATTACCTGAATTTAAAGTAGCTCCGGCCTCCAAAAAATTAGATTTATATTGCGCATCGATGGCTTCCAAGAATTTATTTGACAAAACTGCATATCCGCGAGCGGTTAAATGAAGTCCGTCTAACCCTATTAGTCCACCTCTCACCAATTGGGTGTTTAAAATAAAATTCCCCGAGCGAATTCCGCTTGAAGCCGCATCGCTCAAAAGCTGTTTAAAATCTACAAATGCCAATTGCTTTTCATCGGCTACACTTTTAATAGTAACGTTATAGGCATCGGTTGCCACTCTTATACTGGCTTGTTCACTTGGCAATAGCACCCATTTATCTACCAATGGCAAGGTTACGCCTTCCACAGAAAACTGTCCGGCCAATGCCTGTGGCAAGCCTCGCCCCATTAAAGCTACCACTGAAGCGGAATTTACCGTACCGATAACGGAGGCACTTGGCAATACCAATAAATCTTCTTCTGTTGCCTGTCTTGTTTGTCCGTAGGCCTCCCCTAATAGTTTGGCCACCGCTGGTGCTGCTTGTTCTGGCAATCCGAATTGGCCGATAAAAGCCGGGAAAGTCGGACTCGCATTCAGGGCCCCTTCTATTTGGGCAGCAATATCGACCAAAGTCTCGTCCCTTATGACCACTGCACTGGCGGCGGTCTGCGAAAATACCACCTTACGATTTGGCTGTTGGAGCGCATCGTAGATTTGGTTTAAAGCCCCAAAAATAGAATTCAAGAGCGGTATCTGTGTTGCAAACTCTGCATTGTCAGGATCTAAAGGATCTAATGGATTGTGTGGTACTGTGGTAAAATGTGGCAAATCGGTAATATAGGGCACATTGGTCACCACCCCTTTGGCTCCTCCGGCCGTTAAAGCATTTACAACCCCTCTAAAGGTCATGTCGAACAGGCCTGGATCGGTAATATCGTTTCCGCCGTACACGGCGGCATTTGGGTTCCCTGTCCTGTCTACCCCTACGCCGCCCGAAACGGCATAGGACAATACGTCGTTGCCCCCAATTTCCGATAGGGTAAAAAATGTAGGCTGTTGCGCCAAGGCGTCTCCCAATATAGAAGCGGTAGGCGCACTGGCCATACGTCCGAAATACGGATTTAAAGTCCCGTAGCCCTGAACACCAAGGTGAAAACTTTTTATCCCGGCCACCCCCATGTTGTTATAGGGCCCGCTTACAACATTAGTAGCCTCGGTTGTTGGTACGGCCGGCAAAGGTACCGGGCCTTCCCCATCAAAAATTAGTCTTGGCCCAAAGCTACCATCGGGCAATTGATTGCCCCCAAAAAGCATTCCCCCAATATTATCGCTCATTAGCGGCTGGGTAAAACTCCCCCCGCCAACAGCACTAAATTGTTGCGATAAAAAGTTGGGAAAAGAATTCGTTTGCCCTGCTATAAATAAGGCGCCATCGGTAAAGCCTGCCGTAAAAGACCCCCCAACGGCTACATACGTAGAGAAATTGGCATCCCCAGCCGTTAAGGTCACCACTGGTTCCACGGGCATCACGGTATCGTCTGACTCACAGGATAACAACCCTAAAGAAGCCATTGCCAGCAAAATATATCTTGTATTCTTCATCTTCTTTAAATTAAATTTTGTTTCGATTAGATTTCCTATAGGTTGTTAATGGTCCATGAAAGGTAAAATTGCGAACCGATATTTCCCGTACCAAAAGCCGTAAAATACTCCTGCCCCAATACATTGGCAGCACCTGCCTTAAAGGTCGATTTTATGCTAGGCACTTGGTAATTAATCTGTGCATCGACTACATGGAAGGACGGTACGTCTCCACTACCAAAGGTAGCTTCCCAGTAATAGGTATCTGTCCATCTCCAAGCCACGTTAAAGCCAAAATCCTTAAATAAATTGGTATTCCCAATCGAGGCTTTTACCTTATGCTCTGGCGTATTAAAATTGGTCTGAAAATCTGGATTTCCGGCTTGGTCAAAATCTAGTTTAGAAAAGGTATAGTTGGCAGAAAGGTCAAAACCATTAAACACAGAAGCAGACAACCCAAGGGCAGCACCATATGAATTTACCGCAGCATCAGAGTTGGTATACGCACTATAGGCCTTAAAATCGTTGTTTTGTATAGCGGCCAAAGATTCGCTTTCCCCTACCTTTCCGTAAAAAGGAACAAATACCGCTTCTTGTGATATAAAGTCTTGGTATTGGTTGTAATACCCGCTAACATCTACAATTAGTCTGTCTATTTTTCCCCTATACCCTAGTTCCAAAGAGGTTACTTGTTCTGGTTTCACCAATTCCACATCGGAAGCCACGGGAGCTCCTGCCAATACAGAACTTACGGTATATGAGTTTTCATAGGCATCCCTACCTAGGATATCAACGGTTGCAGGTTGTCCCTGCGCCTGTCCGCTAGCACTCACCTCGAAGGTACGCACATCCCTGTCCAAGTTAGTTTTGGCCGACCCCACCAAAATAGCCCTTCCGGCATCCAATCCTATAAATAAATCTTGGGTGGTTGGGTTTCTGAATCCTGTTTGAACAGAGGCTCTAATATTATGTCTTTCCATTTCCCCGATAGTATATCCTACGGACAATCTTGGCGAAACGAATCCGTCGAACAACTCTGATTTATCGTAACGAACAGAACCTGTAAGCTTTAATTTCTCATCGAAAAACTTCTTTTGTATTTGAGTATAGACTCCCACTTCTGAATAGTCGATAGGCCCATCATAATCGGTATAAATAGTACCAAAAGAATTTAGGCTATAGGTTCTAAAGGATCCTCCAAGCTGAATTTCGGCAATATCGGTTAAGTGGCTAAAGTTGTAATTAGCATCGGCGTGATAGATTTTGGAATTGTCCTGAAATTTAGATCCGGTCGTTAAATCGGGATCGTTGATACTTTTATTAAAGGCGGCATTAAATTCTGGCGTACCAGGCAAATACCTTCCTTCTTCGGCCTTTGCTCTTGCCAAAGCATGGGCCTGTGTCTCATTGGCCCCACCAAAAGAAGCAGCGGCATAAGTATTGATATAATCGCCGAACCATTGTCTATCGCTCTTCCAAGCTCTATTGATGTTGATTCCGGTAAAGACCATATCATAAGAATCTCCGGCCTTGTCCTCGGTAATATATCCTCTTACAAAGAAGTTGTCGTTTCTAATTTCCAATTTGTGCTGTTGCAAGAAGAAATTATCGATGGCATATCTGTTCAATCCTTGGTAAATAGTAGATCCGCTCCCTACTTTCCCTACATAGGCAATCTCAAAATCGTTCCCCCAAGGACGGTAGTACAGTCCCCAGTCTGCCTTAATACTTTCTGCATTATAATCGGTTAAATCTGTTTCCCTATATCCTGTTCTACTCACGGTAACATCTGGAATAATCCCCAGGCCACCAGAAAGGTCCCTAATATTTCCGCTTACTTCATCTCCATAGACATTTATGCCATCATAATCCAAATTGGCCCTGGTATATCCTCTTCCTAATTTATCGGTCATATTATCGGCTGCCCAATCGGTTCCTTTTAGGTATCCAAAGTTTACCTTAGCCGCAAACTTATCACTGAATTTATGCGCAGCGCGGATACCAAAATCCGTATATTCATTATCTCCAGAAGCTTCTTGCGAAGTAATTCCTTTCTTAATATATCCGCTAATGCCCGAATACTCAAAAGGACTTTTACTTCTCATAAAAAGGATTCCGTTAAAAGCATTTGCCCCGTATAGGGCCGAAGCTGCTCCCGGTAGTAATTCTACGCTCTGAACATCGGTTTCCGTCATCCCCAATAAATTCCCCAAAGGAAAGTTCAAGGCCGGAGCAGAATTGTCCATTCCGTCTACCAACTGCATAAAACGCGTATTGGCAAAAGTAGCAAACCCCCTGGTATTAATAGACTTAAAGGTTAAACTATTGGTATTGATATCTACCCCCTTTAAATTTTCCAGACCGTCGTAGAAATCGGCCGATGCCGTGTTCTTAATCTCTTTAAGCCCAAAACGCTCTACCGTTACCGGCGATTCGAAAATACGCTCCGGTGTTCTGGAAGCCGAAATTACCACCTCGTCCAAAAAGGTTTCCTCCTCATTTAAGGTTACGGTAATATTCTGATTGTTTTGGGTGATTTTTGATTGGGCAGACACATAACCGATACTGGTAATTTGCAGTGTAAACGGTGGCTCCTCTGAAGTGTTCAAGGTAAAAAGCCCGTCGAAATCGGATACCGTTCCAATGGCTTTACCTGTTATGACTATATTGGCCCCTGGTATAGGCTGACCATTAAGATCAACTATCTTTCCCTTTACGATTGTTTGGCCATAGGAAACAAGCCCAAACATTAAAAAGGATAACAACATTACTGTTCTCATACGGTATTTAAGTTTAATTAGTTATAAGCAATATACTACATTTTTTATACGAGCAATAGCAAAACATCGTAAATTATGCATGCATAGTACTTTTTTGAGAAATATAATCGCTACAATTTGCGAATCCCACAAAAAAAATCGGGTCTTGAATACATCAAGACCCGATTTTTTAAGTTTATTAAGTGTTTGTAATTTCTTATTCCACGGTAACGGATTTGGCCAAATTTCGTGGCTGATCTACATTACAACCACGCATTACTGCTATGTGGTAGGATAACAATTGCAATGGTATAGTCGTTAATAGTGGCGTAAGGCTTTCCAAGGTTTCTGGTATTTCGATCACATGGTCTGCCAATTCCTTTACCTGCTGGTCGCCTTCGGTGACCACGGCAATAATTTTACCCTTTCGAGATTTAATTTCCTGAATATTGCTCACTACCTTTTCATAGTGCCCCTTATTGGTTGCGATTACTACTACAGGCATATGTTCGTCTATCAAGGCTATTGGTCCGTGTTTCATTTCTGCCGCAGGATATCCTTCTGCGTGGATATAGCTTATCTCCTTTAGCTTTAAAGCCCCTTCTAAGGCAACAGGGAAATTATACCCTCGTCCCAAATACAGGCAATTGGTAGAATCCTTATAGACCTCCGATATAATTTCTACCAAGGTATTAGACTGCAAGGCTTTTTCTACCTTGGCGGGTATTTGTTCTAATTCGGTTAAATACTCATGGAACCTTGTAGTGGTAAACACCCCTTTTTCCTTGGCCAATTTTAAAGCAATCAGGGTTAATACCGTAATTTGGGTCGTAAATGCTTTTGTAGAGGCCACTCCTATTTCGGGCCCCGCATGTGTATAAGCCCCAGCATCGGTTTCCCTAGCAATGGAAGAGCCCACGACATTACAAACTCCAAAAACAAAGGCTCCCTTTTCCTTGGCCAATTTTATGGCCGCCAAGGTATCTGCCGTTTCTCCAGACTGTGAAATGGCAATAAGCACGTCCTTATCGGTGATCACCGGGTTCCGATATCTGAATTCCGAGGCGTATTCTACCTCTACCGGAATTCTTGCCAAATCCTCAAAAATATACTCGGCCACGAGTCCGGCATGCCAAGATGTACCACAAGCCACAATAATAATGCGGTTTGCATTTAAGAGTTTTTCAAGATTCTCATCAACCCCTGCCATCTTAATGATCCCTTGTTTGGCCAATAATCGACCTCTATAGGTATCTAAGATAGCTCTTGGTTGTTCGTAGATTTCCTTGAGCATAAAATGCTCAAAGCCTCCTTTTTCTATTTCTTCCAGATTTAGTTTTAATTCTTGGATAGAAGGATAGGCTACGGCATCGTCCTTGATCTTGCGCAGTTTTATTTCTTTACCCAAACGGATAATAGCCATCTCCATATCTTCCAAATACATAGCGTTATTGGTATATTCTATAAAAGGAGAGGCGTCCGAGGCAATAAAAAATTCACCCTCGCCTACGCCGATAGCAAGCGGACTTCCCAATTTTGCCACTACGATTTCGTCGGGTTTTTGCTTGTCAAACACGGCAATGGCATAGGCTCCGACGACCTCGTTCAAGGCTATCTGTACCGCCTGGCCAAGCTTTACGTTTTCTTTGTTCTTTATCTCTTCTATAAGGTTTACCAATACTTCGGTATCGGTATCCGAGGAAAAAGTATATCCTCTTTTAATCAACTCCTTTTTAATGGCATCGTAATTCTCAATAATCCCATTGTGAATAATGACCAAATTGCCCGAGTTGGAATAGTGGGGGTGTGAGTTGACATCATTAGGCTCGCCATGCGTAGCCCATCTGGTATGACCAAGACCTAAGCTACCTTTCAATGATATAGTACTTTGAGACTTCTTATGAAGATCTGCTACTTTCCCTTTTGTTTTGGACAAGTTAATATCATTTCCATCGTAGAGGGCTATTCCGGCACTATCGTAGCCTCTGTACTCCAATCGCTGGAGCCCTTTCATTATAACCGGATAGGCATCTCTATGCCCTATATATCCTACAATTCCACACATAATTTATTTGTTGATTAGTTAGTAATTCAAAAAAGGTTTTAAATAACACAAATGTAATGTGATGTTATTTAAAACCTTTTAAATCTCAGACAATTAACTAAAATATACTATATGTGGTACTTTTTTTGCCCTTACTTCACTTCTGTATAGTAAATTTCGAGTTTCAATTTCTTGTTTTCTTGCCCTTCAGAAGTATGATCACTTCCAAATAGCACAGTACCAAGCGGATTGATCACAGACATTAAGGCTACTTTGCCTTCTTTGCCGTTTGCCAACATAGCCTTAACAGCCCTAGACACTCTAATATCGGAGGTCACGGCCAAATTTAAGGTCGCATTGGTAGAATCCCTAACGATGATATCGTTGATATAATTGGTGATCTTTATTTTATAATGATCTCCCTTTCCATTTTTCCTAGTCAACGCTCCATCGTAATTGGTAAGGTTCCCTGCATTAAAATCGGCTTCTTGTTCAAAGAACGGATTGTACACTGGGATATTACTATCGGCCTTGTAGAGATACAATTTAGATGGTTCTATCACTTCTCCCGCGCCATCCAAAGTATTTCTGTCGACATAAAAAACAAGGTTGGCTTCGTTAATGATCCAATTTTTGTTCTTTATCTGGTTGATGATTTCTGCTCCATCGCTGTCATTGAACAATTTAATTTGAGCAAAACTTCCTGCTCCTCCTTTTAAATAAATTCTGGAAGCATTTTCGCCATTGTCCATACTATTGGCAATCTCTGTAGGATAGGCGTCATTGACAAATGTATTGACCGCATTTCCTGTAACAGCCCCTGTATTGGTATTTTTTCTTAGCAGATGCAACACAAATTCACCTTCCTTCTTTACATCAAACTCATCGTCGGAAGTATCAGAAGTCCCCTTAGTATCTACCGTATCGTACTCGTACTTAATGGTAATATTTCCTTGGGTCAAATCTAACAACATCAGGACATCGTCAGAAACGGATAAATGGATACCTCTAAAAAATTCGGCAAAATTCGATTGACTCAATAATTCTGAAGCGCCTTCCTTATCCAAAATATTCTTCTGAAAGAAAGTTTTGTCTAGCGCAACCCTTATCCCTGGTGCAAGGCGCACTGGCGCCTCCTTTGATTCATCTTCTTCTTCGGTCTCTGGATCGTCTTCTTTAAAAATAAGTTCTTCCTCGGTTTTAATCGTTACCGGTCCTTCAAATAAAAGATCTGAAACAAAATCGGGAGAAAACTGCTGAGACGAAAAATATTGCTGCGCCTCTTGGAAATTGCTATTAGGATCTAAATCCCTTAAATAGTAGGTAGAACGCTCTACCTTTAAATTAAATGGAATATCTCTATTCCCATATATACTATCCAAATCGAATTTTATAGGAAATCTGTTCGGAGCCGTATCGGTATCTTTGTCATCATTGGTTCCGTCTCCATCGGTATCCTTATTATAAGGATCGGTACCCATAGCTTTCTCTTGAGCATCTGTCAATCCGTCGCCATCGTAGTCACTGTTTGGATCGTCTGGATCCTTATCGTAAATATCTGGCACCCCATCATTATCCCTATCACCTTTGGTATTGGTCAAAAAGGGAATAAATAAGGTTACTTCCTTAACGGTCTCTTTTTCCTTTATAGTAAGGATATTATCATCGGTATCGGCATTAGCCTCTTTTTGGGCAGAGTAACTGCCAAAAACCGGATTTTCCTTTGATAATAGTACCTGGGTAGTGATCCTAGCTTCGGTTGTCCCGTATACTGGATCATTAAATTTCCCTAATTGGTATATTGGCACCTTATTGGTCTGTACTGCTTCAACTTTTTTGTTGTAGGCAAAAACATCGTACACCGCCTTATTTGCAGTAAATGGTTCGTCTCCTATTACGCCACTACCAATTGTTGTAAGATCGTCTTCACAAGAAACAAAAGTTGCCGCTAACAACATTCCTACAAGCGCAGGAAATTTCAATCCTTTTACTAAATCCATCTAAACTATTTTAATACTTCTGTGTTATAAAAATTCAGGTAAGCTTCTTCAAATTCCTGGATAGGCACATAAGGCAATACAGGTTTCTGAACCTCGGAAATATGCGTTTCCAGTTCATTTGGAAGCTCTTCCGCAGCTAAAATAACGGCATCAGAAAAATCGACCGCTACCTTTAACAAATTATTATAACTAGGATCTTCAAGGGATTTTATGCTTTCTTCGGGCACTCCGTCAAAGGCAATCTTCTTAATCATATCGCTATTTAGACTCCCTTCAAAACCTTGTCCATAGACCGAAAGCACAATTTTACTTTCCGAGAACAAAGGTTCATCGGCGTAGAATTTTTTCAAATACAAGGGAAGTAATGAAGCCATCCATCCGTGTACATGGATAATATCTGGAGACCAATTTAATTTCTTAACAGTTTCAACGACCCCTTTCGCAAAGAAAATAGCACGTTCATCGTTATCAGGAAATCCTTTTCCATCCTCATCGGTGAAAGTGGCTTTTCTTTTGAAATATTCCTCATTATCTATAAAGTACACTTGTATACGTTCCCTAGGGATCGAAGCTACCTTTATAATTAACGGCATATCCATGTCATTGATCACAAGGTTCATCCCTGATAATCTAATGACTTCATGCAATTGATGTCGACGCTCATTGATGTTTCCGAACCTTGGCATAAAAATCCTAATCTGGCCACCATTACTGTTGACCATTCTTGGGGTTTCATAAGACATTAAGGAAACTTCGTTCTCTGGTAGATAGGGTACTAATTCTGAAGATACAAACAATATCTTTTTGCCATTCATAAAAGCTATATTTTATTTATAGTGCAAACGCAGCTGCAAAATTACAAAAATTATAGAGATTAGCGGTAATTATAGTAAGTTTGCTCTCTTTTAAGTTGAACAGATGCAGTTATTTACCACTAAAAAGGATCTTGACTCCTTTCTTTACCCCCTAAGAAAAGGCAAATCGATTGGTTTGGTCCCTACCATGGGAGCCCTACATACGGGACATTTATCCCTTGTAAAAAAATCGGTAGCCGAAAACCATATTACGGTGATTAGCATATTTGTGAATCCCACCCAATTCAATAATCAGGACGATTTAGAGAAATATCCCAAAACTTTGGATGCCGATATTTCATTATTATCTTCCGTTTCGGACGATTTAGTTGTTTTTGCCCCTTCGGTTTCCGAAATATATGCCGAAGAGGTAGCTTCCAAAACCTACGATTTTGAAGGTTTGGAAAAAGTGATGGAAGGCGAATTCCGCCAAGGACATTTCGAAGGCGTTGGTACCATTGTGGAGAAATTGTTCCGATTGACCATGCCCAACAAGGCATATTTTGGAGAAAAGGATTTTCAACAGTTACAAATCATTAAAAAACTGGTTAAAATCACCCAATTGCCCATTCAAATTATTGGATGCCCCATCCTAAGGGAACCTAATGGCCTTGCCATGAGCTCTAGAAACGAAAGACTTACCCCAAACCAAAGAAACACCGCTTCCTTTATTTACAGTACCCTTCAGGAGGCTAAACATAAGTTTGGCACAAAAAGTGCAGTTTCTATAACGGATTGGGTGAAGGAAGAATTTGAAAACCATGAGTCCCTACAATTAGAATACTTTAAAATAACGGACGAAAACAACCTTCAGCCTGTATTGGAAAAGGAAAACAATACCGCCTACAGGGCCTTTATAGCGGTTTATGCAGGAGATGTAAGACTGATTGATAACATTCTGCTATAATACCAATAACAACATTGAGCAATAAATTATTAACTTTGTCCCATGCAAATAGAAGTAGTAAAATCTAAAATACACCGTGTAAAAGTTACCGGTGCAGACCTCAACTATGTTGGCAGTATAACCATTGATGAGGATTTAATGGATGCCGCGAACATTATTCGAGGAGAAAAGGTACAAATTGTTAACAATAACAATGGCGAAAGATTAGAGACCTACGCCATTCCAGGACCTAGAAATACGGGCGAAATTACCCTTAACGGTGCTGCGGCCAGAAAGGTTTGCGTTGGCGATGTATTAATTCTTATCACCTATGCCCATATGGATTTCGAAGAGGCCAAAACCTTTAACCCTTCCTTGGTATTTCCTAACGAGGAAACTAATATGTTGACCTAATCTTGAAAGCCTCCTTTAAGAAAACATTAAAATCGACACTTCCAATTCTATTGGGAGTGTTTTTAGTTTGGTACTCTTACTATAGAACCACAGAGGAGGAAAAACAGCAAATAATACATTATATAAAGGAGGCAAATTTACTTTGGGTAGGAATCTCTGTTATCCTGGGCGTACTTACCCATCTTTCTAGAGCCATTCGTTGGAACTATTTATTAAAGCCGCTAGGATATACCCCAGGGCTTATGAATAACATTCTCATTATACTAACGGCTTATTTCACCAATCTTGGTATTCCCAGATCGGGTGAAATTTTAAGGGCCACCGCACTGACTACCTATGAAGGGGTGCCCTTTGAAAAAGGTTTTGGTACCATAGTCACAGAAAGGGTCATAGACCTTATTATGCTGCTATTGATCGTCGGCATCACTTTAATATTACAGACAGATATCATATGGGCATTTTTACAAGGGAAGGGGTTTAACGGTTCCGTACTGATCGGAGTACTCAGTGTTGGTACTATAGGTCTTTTTCTAAGTATGTATTTTATAAAAAAATCGACCTCTACCCTAGCCAAAAAACTAAAAAAGATACTAAAAGGACTTATGGACGGTGTTTTTAGTATTTTTAAAATGAAAAATAAATGGGCTTTTGCCTTCCATACCCTATTTATTTGGGTGGCTTATATTGCCATGTTCTGGATTATTAAATTTACCATCCCAGAGACCATAGACCTCACGGTTAGCCAACTTATGGTTGCCTTTGTGGCAGGTGCCTTTGCCATGACCGCTACCAATGGCGGTATAGGTATTTACCCCATTGCCGTAAGCGGTGCCTTGGCCATTTTTGGCATTAGTTCTGTTTCCGGAGATGCCTTTGGGTGGATTATGTGGATATCCCAAACTTTCATGATCGTTGTTTTTGGTGCAATATCTTTTCTGTTATTGCCGTTATGGAACAGAAACAGATAGCTTTCTTCAATTTATTGCCAAAATAAAAATTATGCAACGGATAATTACTTTTTGCTTCCTATTGCTGTGCTTTACCAATAACGCCCAGCTCACGAAAGAGATCTTTGAGTCCTTTAAATTACAAGAGCGCCGCGATGTGCGCTACTATTTTCCGGAGGACTATTCTGCCGATAAAAAATATCCCCTGATCGTAGTATTGGATGCCGAGTATTTATTTGACCAAGTCTTGGCCAACGCTAAGTTTTATAGTGATTTTCACGGCATGCCAGAAGCTATTGTGGTAGGTGTAGAACAGGGCAAAAATTCTATTCGCTATGACGATTGCGACTTTGATCCCGAGAGTGGTCTTCCCTCCGAAAAAGGCAAGTTGTTTTTTGAATTTTTAGGGATGGAACTGATCCCTTATCTAGAGAGCAAATATAGTCTGGCCCCTTTTAAAATGTTCGTAGGCTATGAGCTAACGGCCAATTTCGGCAATTTCTATTTGTTTAAGGAAAACTCTCTTTTCAATGCTTTTATCGCGATATCCCCCACCTTGGCCCCAGAAATGGAATCTAGGGTTCCACAAAGGATTGCGGCCATGAAAAAGAAAATTTTCTATCAACTGATCGTCGAAGGAGAAAATAACCCACACACTCATAGCGTTTTGGCCTTTGATCAGGCATTAAAAACTGTAAAGACCGAGAATTTATATTATTACTTTGATCAATACCCGGGTGCCGATCATATTTCCATAGCTACTTACGGTATCGGAAAAGCCTTTGACAACATTTTTGGCATGTTTAAACCGATAAGTCCGGCCGAATACAAAGAACAAATTTTAACTTCCGAGGATCCTGTATTTAAATACCTTGAAACCAAACATACTACTATTGAAAATTTATTTGGGTTTAGAAAAACTACAAGCCTTAACGACATTATGGCCATTTATGCGGCAAGCCGTAAAAAGAAAGATTTTGAATCCCTAAAACCCTTGTCAGAGCTTTGCAAAAAAGAATTCCCTACCACCATGTTGGGATTCTATTTTGAGGGAGAATACTACGAACAATTGGGCGAGCCCAAAAAAGCATTGCGGACTTTTGAAAAAGCTTTTGGCATGGAAGAAATAGACTTCTTAACCAGGGAGATGGCACTAGAAAAAATGGATGCCCTAAAGGCCGATTTCGGTTTTTAGCCCCTATTGTCTCCTTAGCATACCTAACCAAAACAAGGACTAGGCCTGGCCTATTATGAATAGAAAAAAAATCTATAGCCCCTTGGACAGTTTACGCCCACTGACAAAGCCCGGCTAGAAAAACCTCAGCTGTTCCAAACTTTATTTATCTTCGTCAAAATCTTAGAATAAAGAATGGCTAAAACTAAATCGACTTTTTTTTGTCAGAACTGTGGTACCCAATACGCAAAATGGGTAGGACAATGTAGTGCTTGTAAGGAATGGAATACCGTAGTGGAAGAAGTAATCCAGAAGGAAGAAAAGACCCCGTGGAAGAGTCCTTCCAATACCACCAAAAGAATTGCCAAACCTTTACGGGTAAATGAAATAGCTACCGACAAGGAACTTCGGCTAAACACCTTCGACCTAGAATTCAACCGGGTACTGGGCGGCGGATTGGTTCCGGGCTCCCTAACTCTTTTAGGAGGAGAACCAGGGGTAGGAAAAAGTACGTTACTGCTTCAAATAGCCCTAAAACTGCCTTATAAAACCCTATATGTGTCTGGAGAAGAAAGCCAGAAACAGATAAAAATGCGTGCCGATCGCATTAACCCCAATAGTGAAACTTGTTTTATACTGACCGAAACAAAGACCCAAAATATCTTTCAGCAAATAGAGGCCACCGAACCCGATATCGTGGTAATCGATTCTATACAGACCTTACATTCTGATTATATAGAATCTGCCGCCGGGAGTATTTCACAGATACGGGAATGTACCGCCGAACTGATAAAATTTGCCAAAGAAACCAATACCCCTGTTATTTTAATTGGCCACATCACCAAAGATGGCACCATAGCCGGACCAAAGATTCTGGAACATATGGTCGATACCGTACTACAGTTCGAAGGGGACAGAAATTATGTATACCGCATTTTAAGGGCCTTAAAAAACCGGTTCGGATCTACGGCAGAATTGGGAATCTATGAAATGCAGGGCAGCGGATTGCGAGAAGTAAACAATCCGTCCGAAATTCTGATATCCAAAAACGATGAAGGGCTCAGTGGCACCGCAATAGCTTCGACCATAGAAGGCATGCGGCCTTTAATGATAGAAATACAGGCCCTTGTCAGTACCGCTGTATACGGTACGCCACAGCGCTCAACCACAGGATACAATTCCAAACGATTGAACATGTTGTTGGCCGTTTTGGAAAAACGAGCCGGATTTAAACTAGGTGCCAAGGATGTTTTCCTCAATATCACAGGCGGAATATCCGTAGATGATCCCGCCATAGATTTAGCCGTTATAGCCGCTATCCTTTCTAGCAACGAAGACGTCGCAATAGACAAAGGAGTGTGTTTTGCCGCAGAAGTAGGACTCGCAGGAGAAATACGCCCTGTACAACGTATCGATAACCGTATCCTAGAGGCAGAAAAATTAGGCTTTAGCAGCATATTTGTTTCCAAAAACAATAAAATAACCCTTAAAAACACCAATATCCGTATTCATTTAATTACAAGGATCGAAGATCTGGCCAACGCCTTATTCGCGTAATTATTAGCGCTTGGAATTAAATAGTCTTGCCCCAAATAAGATTATGAACACCAAGACGATGATAATGATAAACTGAAAAAAGCCAATTTGTAAAAAGATCATATCTATTGCTTATTAAGGGGCAGGGTTGGGGAATTCCGTATGAATAGCCTCAATACCTGCCAATACTGCATCGCTTAAGGTTACCTCTATACTAGCTATATTTTCTTTTAATTGGTCCATAGTCGTTGCCCCAATAATATTACTGGTAACAAAAGGTCTTGTATTGACAAATGCCAAAGCCATTTGCGTTAGTGACATATTGTGATCCTTTGCCAAGTCATAATATTTTTGGGTAGCTTTTACGGACATCTCATTACTGTAACGATTGTAATTTGGAAAAAGACTTACCCTAGCATTTTCTGGTTGCTTGCCACCCAAGTACTTGCCGCTTAGCACTCCAAATCCTAATGGAGAATACGCCAACAACCCTAAATTTTCCCGGTGTGAAATTTCGGCCAATCCCACTTCATAAGATCTATTCAACAGACTGTAGGGGTTCTGAATGGTTTTCATTCTTGGCAACCTTATGTGCACCTTGCTTTCTTCTAAAAAACGCATGGCTCCCCACGGGGTTTCATTAGACAAGCCCACATGTCGTATTTTCCCTTCGGCTATCAAATCCCTTAAAGTTTCTAGAATTTGATGAAAATTGTCTTCCCAATGATCCCCTACATCTTGTTTATAGCCCAATTTCCCAAAATAATTGGTATTACGCTCTGGCCAATGTAATTGGTATACATCTATATAATCTGTTTGTAAACGCCTTAAACTTCCTTCTACCGCTTCTATGATCGCTGTTTTGCTAAAACCATCGGTTCTTATAAACTTGGTTACCTCCGATCGGCCAGCGATTTTAGATCCCAATACAATCTTATCGCGATTTTTGTTTTTCTTAAACCAATTCCCTATAATTTCTTCGGTAACGGAATGTAATTCTTTTTTAGCGGGAATGGGATATAGCTCTGCCGTATCAAAAAAGTTTACTCCTTGTTCCAGCGCATAATCCATTTGCGCATGTCCTTCTGCTTCCGTGTTCTGACGGCCCCATGTCATGGTGCCCAAGCAAATCTTACTTACTTCAATATCGGTATGTGGCAATTGGGTATATATCATTCTAATTGTTTTTCTTTTATGCTTGTTGTTAAGACAATCTTCTAGTATTCCTAATAGTCGCTTATGCTATTAACACCTATAAATTCTTAATTTAACTCTATCAAAATAGGGCAATGGTCACTGTGCTTGGCTTCAGACAAGATCACCGAACGTTTTAATCGGTCGGCCAATGGCTCGCTCACCATTCCGTAATCTAAACGCCATCCCTTATTATTGGCACGAGAATTTGCCCTATAACTCCACCAAGTATAATTGTGGGGTTCCTTATTAAAATGCCTAAAACTATCTATAAAGCCAGCATCCATAAAATCGCCTATCCATTCCCTTTCTACCGGTAAGAATCCAGAAACATTTTTATTGCGAACAGGATCGTGGATATCTATGGCTTCATGACAAATATTATAATCGCCACATATCACTAGGTTCGGTCTCTCTTTTTTTAATTCACTGATATAGTCCTTAAAATCGTCCATATATTGCAACTTAAGATCTAGCCTATCCAAATTTGTTCCCGATGGCAAATACAGACTCATTACGGAAACCCCATTAAAATCGGCCCTGATATTACGTCCCTCAAAATCCATATAGTCAATTCCGGTTCCGTACTCTATATGATCCGGTTCTTGTTTAGACAAAATAGCGACCCCACTATACCCCTTTTTTTGTGCACTGTACCAGTAGTTATAACGATAGCCCAACTCCTCAAAAATACTCAGGTCTAACTGCTCTTTATTTGCCTTAATTTCTTGTAAACAGACTACATCGGGCCCTACACTCGTTAACCATTCTGCAAAGCCCTTGTTCAAGGCCGCCCTAATTCCGTTTACATTATAAGAAACTATTTTCATGTGATATTTTTATTGTTTGTCGTTCCGAAAATCTAAGCGCTCACAGCAACCAGATAATCCTAAAAATTAATTTTTAAAATTAAGCATTGTTTTTTGGAACAAAAAAGGTCTGTGCCTTAAGTTCCTTATTTCTTGCTTTTTTTATTCCACCATCCAATTTAATGGTCAACCAAACCAGATTTCCTTCATTTTAGAGCATCCCCCTTATAGCAATTTGATATTAATCCATATATTTAAACTTCAATATAAATCAATGAAGTTTTCCCTTTCCTTAGTAATTGCGATGTTCGTTTTTAAGGCATCCATAGCACAAACAGCTCCTAAAAAAGACAGTATCACCCAATTAGATGAGGTCATCATAATAGATCAGCGAAACCCGCTGTACAAAACCCTTACTATTCCGGATAAAACCCTTGGAAAAAAGGAGTTTCAAAATTACAGTCCCACAGATATGGTATCGGCCATCAATCAAATTTCGGGCATTTATGCCATATCCGGAGCCCTGAACACCAATAGGATTACCATTAGAGGGGTTGGTGCCAGAACCTTATACGGAACCAATAAATTAAGACTTTACTACAATAACATCCCTGTCACCAATGGGGCTGGTTTTTCGACCATAGAATCTTTCGATCTAGAAAACCTGAGCGCTATAGCCGTCATCAAAGGTCCTAAAGGCACCTCTTTCGGCACTAATTTAGGCGGTGCCATCATACTGCAGACCAACCCTGTTTTAGAAAACGGCTCTTATATCAACAATAATCTTACGCTGGGGTCCTACGAGCTGTTTAAGAACAACCTCTTGGTTAGCCATAAGGACGACCAACTTTCCGTACGACTGCAATACGGGCATTTAGAGACCAATGGGTATCGGGAAAACAACCGCTTCCAAAGCGATAACCTTTTATTGGATCTTGGATATCGGATAGATAAAAAAAACCATATCTCCCTGTTGCTCAACCAAGTAGATTATACAGCACAAATCCCCAGTTCTTTGGGCGAGACCGATTTTAAGGAAAACCCCAGACAAGCCGCTTTTACCTGGAAAGCAGCCCAAGGGTACGAAGCCAATAAGTACAGCCTAATAGGACTTTCGTACACCCATAAGTTCTCGGAAAAAATTCAGAATACTACCAGTCTATTTTATTCCTATCTGGACCATTATGAACCGCGGCCCTTTGGTATTTTAGACGAGTACACTCACGGTTACGGATTTAGAACAAGTTTTTTAGGATCTTTTGAACTAAACGGCTTGGCGATGAATTACAATTTTGGCGCCGAACTGTCCAGGGACCAATATCACGGGCGGGAGTTTCGCAATCGCTATCGCGAAAACAACGGCCAAGGAAGCCTAAAAGGCGATTTATTCAGTAAAAACAAAGAGTTTAGAAGGCAGCTCAATACTTTTGGAAGCCTCGACATTCCTTTTTCCGACGTTTTTTCGGCCCAATTGGGAATAAACCTCAACCATACTTATTATGACTACAGGGATTTATATAACCAAGGAGAAAATAACAAGAGCGCTAAGCGAAAATTTGACGCTATCCTTATGCCCAGTGTAACCCTTAGGTATGCCGAAAAAAATTCCCCGTCGTTTTATTTCAATATCAGCAAGGGCTTTTCCAACCCCAGTGTCGAGGAAACTTTGACCCCCGATGGCGTAATCAACCCCGATATTGATCAGGAAACGGGGATGAATTATGAAGTGGGAACCGAGCTTTCCCTACTAGACGAAAAACTACAAATTGGGTTGGCTTTATACCGTATGGACATTAAAAACCTATTGGTTGCCCAACGTGTTGGCGAAGACCAATATATCGGTAAAAATGCGGGCAAGACCAAACACCAGGGCTTAGAAATAGAAGCCTCCTACCAGATTCCCATTACCCCTACCGCATCCGTAAGTCCGTTTATCAGTTACACCCTTAGCGATCATAGTTTTGTAAATTTTATAGACGAAGACAAGGACTATTCTGGCAATCCGCTTACAGGGGTTCCCAAGCACCGGCTGACCACGGGCTTGAGGGCAAGGTTTTTTAAAAACCTGTATTGGAATACTGTCCATCAATATGTTGGGGCTATGCCGATGACCGATGCAAACACCCTGTCTAGCGATTCTTTTAACGTTTTCAATAGTAAAATAGGCTACCAAAAACAATGGAGCAAAAAACTATCCGTTGGCCTGTCCCTTGGCCTCAATAATGTTTTTGATGTCGATTACGCCCAATCCGTACTCATTAACACCACAGGATTCGGAGGCGCCGAGCCCAGGTACTATTACCCTGGCAACGGCAGGAATTTTTACAGCGGGATACAAATTCGGTATTTGCTATAGTCAACGGCGATTTCTAGGGGCCTTAGAGTTCTTTTAAGGAGCAATTTCAAGGCCTTCTTCGGTAAGGATATTTCTTTGGGCGTTCCCTCCTGCGTCGGGCGGGCCCTTGGCTGTATCCCTTGCTTCGCTGCGGGGATGCCGCCGCGGTCCCTAACGCGGTTTAAGGTGTAAATGAATCAATTAAGGACAACGATAATGTAAAACACCAAAAAAACAAACCCCTTAACAAAACAAGGTTTTGTTAAGGGGTTATAAGGTATTCGACGATGATTATGATAATGACCGTCGCATTGTAGAATATGGCTTATGCCATTTTCTTCAACCATTCTTTCATATCTACTTCCTTAGCGATAATAGACTTCACGGCATCGATAGATACACGTTGTTGTTCCATGGTATCTCTGTGGCGTATGGTAACTGTTCTGTCTTCTAAAGACTGGTGGTCTACCGTTATACAGAAAGGAGTACCATTGGCATCTTGTCTTCTGTAACGACGCCCCACAGCATCTTTCTCATCGTAGATGACATTAAAGTCCCACTTAAGTTCGTCTATAATTTCGTTTGCCAATTCTGGCAGTCCGTCCTTTTTTACCAATGGCAATACAGCTGCCTTGTTCGGGGCCAATACTGCTGGTAATTTAAGCACTGTTCTAGTAGTACCGTTCTCTAGCTCTTCTTCTTGTAAGGCATTAGAGAAAACGGCTAAAAACATACGGTCTAAACCAATTGAGGTTTCTACCACATAAGGTACATAGCTTTCGTTTAATTCAGGGTCAAAATACTGTAATTTCTTTCCTGAGAATTCTTCGTGGCTGCTTAAGTCAAAATCGGTCCTAGAGTGTATCCCTTCCAATTCTTTAAAGCCAAATGGGAATTTAAATTCTATATCTGCGGCCGCATCGGCATAGTGGGCCAATTTCTCATGGTCGTGGAATCTGTAATTGTCTTCCCCGATCCCTAAAGAAAGGTGCCATTTCATTCTGTTCTCTTTCCAAGCCTCGTACCATTCTTTTTGAGTCCCAGGACGTACAAAAAATTGCATTTCCATCTGTTCAAATTCGCGCTGACGGAAAATAAACTGTCGGGCGACAATTTCATTTCTAAAGGCTTTCCCGATCTGGGCAATTCCAAAAGGAACCTTCATTCGTCCTGTTTTCTGAACATTTAAAAAGTTCACAAAAATTCCCTGCGCAGTCTCTGGCCTTAGGTATAAGTTCATGGCACTATCGGCAGAAGCCCCTAATTTAGTACCGAACATTAGGTTAAATTGCTTTACTTCTGTCCAGTTTTTAGAACCCGATACAGGACAAGCAATTTCTAGTTCTTCGATCAGACTTTTAACATCGGCCAAATCTTCTGTTTCCAAAGATTTTCCCAATCGTTTTAAGATGGTCGTAATCTGTTCTTGATAACCAATAACCTTTGGGTTGGTTTCCAAGAATTGTTTTTTATCAAAGGATTCTCCAAAGCGCTTTGATGCTTTGGCCACTTCCTTGTCTATTTTAGCTTCAATTTTAGCAGTATAATCTTCTACTAAAACATCGGCACGATATCTTTTTTTAGAATCCTTATTATCGATTAACGGATCATTAAAGGCATCGACATGGCCGGAAGCCTTCCATACGGTCGGATGCATCAATATTGCAGAATCTAAGCCTACAATATTATCATTCATCTGAACCATGGCCTTCCACCAATATTCTCTGATGTTTCTCTTTAATTCTGCGCCATTTTGGGCATAGTCGTAGACAGCACTTAGTCCGTCATAAATTTCGCTAGACTGAAATACGTACCCGTATTCCTTCGCGTGGGATATTACCTTCTTAAAATCGTCTTCTTGTTTTGCCATATGGCAAAAATAGAATAATACCTCATATTTGGGTAATTTATTTCAAATGAAATTCTGTTGTACTCAGCAATTTCTCCTCTTCAAAAATATTCAAGGTATAAGTACCTGATATTAATGAGCCTTCGGGTACTGAAATGGCATCACAAACATTGAATTCCTCGTCCTGAAAGATAAATTGTACGCGCCTACTGTACACATTTCCATTAAAGGTAATAGTATTGGCATTATCTGCTATAATCTTCATATCGGGACCTAAAAACTGATAGTAAATGGTTCTTTCCTCCTTGTTAGTGGCCGGATTCCCCATAATGGTGATACAGCCCCTAAGTTTGGTCACGGAACTGGCCTTACTTGTCTTAATATGTTTGGAGCTTCGCAATTTAAAACCAGCTCCTTCACTATTTTCTAATGTTAGATAACTTTGATTTTTAAGCTCCAAACTCAGTTCTCTGTTCTTTTTACGTAATAAGGCTTCGGTCTCGGCCAAGGAATGACTTTTGCTTTTTAGTTCGTCCAGGATATCCTTCGTTTCTTTGTATTGGTTCCCCAAAAGCACATTGTTATACCTTAGGGTATTGTTCCTTGCTTTAAGACTATCATTTTTAGCCTCTAATTTGGATAGGTCCGTCTTAAATTCTTTTAACTTTTCTACATTAAAATTTAACTGTCCAACAGAATCTACCAATTGTTGTATCTGAAATCTTGAATCCTGTAATTCTATTTCGTTAACTTCATTGAGTGCCGAGAGGCGGTCTACATCAGATTTTACTAGGGTGAGGTCTTTTATTAAAAGTTCTTTTTCTTGTTTCAGAAAATTTATACGCCCCTTAGATTGGGCATAACTAAAATAAAAGGCAATTAAAACACCTAATATGATAGCTACCAGAACAGCAAAAGTGAACTTATAGTTGAATTTATTATCTTGTAGATTCATCTATCATAAAAAGTATTAAGTAGGTTATTAGTAATTAAGATTTGGTATGGGCTATATTTCAAATATAATAAATGATATCAATTCTATTCTTTTCCCTAGGCAATGTTTTGGATGTAATGCGCTATTAATTAGAGGAGAAGAGCATATTTGCACCATTTGTCGGAATCAATTACCCCTTACCGAGTACAATTATGAGATAGAGAATCCGGTAGACCGCATTTTCTACGGTCGAGTGGCCATTGAAAAGGCCAGTTCCTTCCTTTTTTTCACCGAAAATGGCATCGTTAAAAACCTCATCCATTATTTAAAGTACAAAAACCAGGTCCAGATAGGTCAATTTTTAGGGGACTGGTATGGACATATTTTAAAGGAAAACAATTCCTTGGCACATATCGATTATGTTATTGCCGTTCCCTTGCACAAAAACAAATTAAAAAAACGGGGCTACAACCAAGTAGCCTTATTTGCCCAGAAAATTGCCGAACATATCGATGCCCAGTACATAGACCATATTCTAATAAAAACGACCAATACCAGGACCCAGACCAAAAAGACAAGGATCCATAGATGGCAGCAAAAACAATCTCTCTATATCCTTAGCGATCCAAATTTCCTTAGCAATAAAAACGTGCTCTTGGTAGACGATGTCATCACCACTGGGGCCACCATGGAAGTATGTGCCAAAACCCTTGGGGAAACCCCTGGAATAAAACTGTATCTGGGCGCTATGGCCGTAGTGTTATAATTTTAGATTTCTCCAAATTAGTTGTTTCTTTGTTAAACATTTTTGTAATTGTTATGATGCAACGAATTTTAGGATTTCTCTTTTTATTTTTATCCATTTCTGCTTTTGTTCAGTGTGCTAGAAGAGGTGCGCCAAGTGGTGGCGATAAGGACATTACCCCGCCAAAACTGATACGGGCAGAACCAAAAAATATGTCTGTTAATTTTAAAGAGAAAAAAATCAGATTGTACTTTGACGAGTACATAAAACTAAAGGACGTACAAAACCAGTTAATTATTTCTCCCCCTTTAAAATATACTCCATTAATTTCTCCTCAAGGTTCTCCAAGTAAGTTTGTAGAAATTATCATCAAAGACACCCTAAAACAAAACACTACCTACACCTTTAATTTTGGGCAAAGCATCATTGATAATAATGAAGGAAACCCCAATCGTTTTTTATCCTATGTGTTTTCAACCGGAGACTATATAGATTCCTTATCGGTTTCTGGGGTGGTCAAGGACGGTTTTCATAAAAATGCCGACACCTTTATCAGTGTAATGCTTTATGAGATAGATAGTACTTATACGGATTCTACCATTTACAAGCGTCCGCCTAACTACCTCACCAACACCTTGGACAGTACCACTATTTTTCACCTAAAAAACTTAAAAGAAGGCAAGTATGCCATTTTCGGACTAAAGGACGAGGCGAAAAACAATATTTTTGATCAAAAAACCGATAAAATCGCCTTTATAAAGGATACGGTAAGTTTACCGACCGATTCCATTTACTTGCTGACTTTATTTAAGGAAATTCCAGATTACAGTATTTCGGTGCCCAATTTTGCTTCTAGGAATAAAATTATATTTGGCTATCAAGGTCTTGGGAAAGATATAGAAATTACCCCGCTGACCAAATTGCCCGATACGGTAAAAACATTGGTGACCAAAGAACCCAAAAAGGATACCTTAAATTTTTGGTTTACGCCCTTTAAAACCGATTCCATCGTTTTTATGGTCACCAATACTAAGGAAAAATTAAGAGACACCTTTTCTGTGAAAACCAGAAAAGTAGGTATGGACACTTTAAATTTACAGCCCAACCAAAGGGGAACTCTAAAATTCGGAAATCCACTTTATATTACCTCCAACACCCCTATTACTAATATAGACTCTACCAAAATAAGTATGATGCGAAAGGACTCTTCCACGGTTAAAATGCATCCGACCTTAGACAGAAAAGACAATACAGTAGCGATTTCCTTTGATTTAGAGCCAAATGAAAAGTACGATCTAAAACTCCTTCCCGGTGCCATTGAGGATTTTTTCGGCACAGTAAACGATACCTTATTATACCCTTTTACCACACAAAGTCTTGCCGATTTGGGGAATCTAAGACTTACCTTAGAAGGCGAAGTTACTTATCCACTTATTGCGCAGCTCACCGATGAAAAGGGGGTCACCAAAAAAGAATTGTTTGCCACAAAACCAGGAGTGCTCGAATTTAGCCATATAGAACCGGCAAAGTATGTCATTAGGGTTATTCACGACACCAATGGCAACCAAAAGTGGGATACCGGAAACTACCTTCAAAAGTTACAGCCCGAAAAAGTTAGCTATTACCCAACAATATTGGAGGTAAGAGCTAATTGGGAACTCGAACAGACCTTTACCCTTTTAAAGTAAAGCCGTCCCTATCGTCCAAAAATTTTAATTCCTTCCTGACCTTGGTGATATGCGCTCGGGTCAGGGAGGCATACAGAACCTCTTCTCGGTCCGAAAACACTAATGGATGACCAAGAAGATCGTACACCGCAGAATGCCCGGAATATTCGTGTCCGTTATTGTCTAGGCCTATTCTATTGACCCCGATAACATAAGCCATGTTTTCTATGGCTCTTGCTTTTAGCAGGGTATCCCATGCCACGATTCTTTGCTTAGGCCAATTAGCGACATAAATTAAAATATCGTATTCTTCAACATTTCTTGCCCATACCGGAAAACGTAAATCATAACATATGAGGGGACATATTTTAAATCCCTTATAATGAAGGATCAATTTGTTTTTCCCCGCAGCATATACCTGGTTTTCCCCAGCCAAAGTAAAGGTATGTCGTTTATCATAATAGGAGCAATCTCCATCTGGTGTTACAAATAACAGGCGGTTGGTATAAGTACCATTCTCATAATAAGCAGCACTGCCCACTATGGCCATATGGTGTTCTTTGGCCACTTGCTGCATCCATAGAAGGGTGTTGTACCCTTCGTCCTCCGCCATATTTTCCGGATGCATGGTAAATCCGCTCGTAAACATCTCTGGCAAAATAACCAGATCGGTGTCTTTAGAAATCGCTGCGATCTGTTTTTTAAAATTTGTTCTATTCTGATCGGGATTTTCCCATACCAAAGAAGATTGCACCAAGGCTACTTTAAGCTCATTCCCCATATTATAAGTTATTAGCGTACCTTAGTACGACTGCATTTTTGGCATCTAATTTACGTGTTTCCCAGCAATTCCATTAAGGATGGCAACCCTTGCATTCTGGCATGATCTAGGGCAGAATTGCCACGGGCATCTTTTAGTTCTTTATCGGCACCGTGTTTTATAAGAAGTTTAGCAATGACTTCTCTATTAAAGGTAGCTGCGTAAATAAGGCAGCTGGCTCCCATAGCATTTCTCGCATTTACGTCGGCTCCTTTTTCTATAAGATTTTTTGCTACCGAGGTAAACCCTTTAAAGCATACTCCCATCAGGGCAGTATTCCCAGAAGCATCCTTGGCATCTACCTCAGCCCCTTTCCGGATCAGTTCATTGGCAATTTCTCCCCTATCGTAGTAAGTGGCCAGTATTAGAGGCGTTGTTCCTCGCTCATCCCTGGCATGTATCAAGTCAGGATTTTCAGAAATCATCCGAACCACATCTGCTGTTTCCCCGTTTCGTATGACGCTAAAAAAAGATTCTATATCATTTTTCATCTTCTTCCAATTAAAAAAACTGTTCTCCTTAATTTTAGGGAACAGTTTTTATTCTTTTTATGCTATTATTAATAGTTCGCCAATTCACTAATTCCCAAGGCTTTTCTCACTCCATTTCCGTAGTCGGGATCGGCCTTGTCAAAATGCGCTAATTGCCGTTTGATCACTTCCATGGAAACCCCGTTCATGGCAGTTGCGATATTGCTAAAGAGGCGTTCCTTTTGTTCCTTATTAAAGAGCCTGAACAGATCTCCTGGCTGTTTGTATTCGCCAAAAGTATCATTCTCTTCAAAGCGTCTAATATCTCCGCTGATTTTCATTGGTGGCTCTTCAAAACTATGATCTTCCACAGGCCCTCCTTTGGAATTAGGTTCGTAATAAGCATCTGGATTCCCAAAATCATTGGTAAAGAATCGCATGGCCCCATCCTTATTATAGTGATTTACCTGCGCCTTGGCTGCATTGGCGGGCAAGGCTTCATAATGGGTCCCCAATCGATATCGGTGTGCATCGGCATAGGAAAAAATCCTAGCTTGCAAAACCTTATCCGGAGAAAAACCGATTCCAGGTACAATATTGGACGGGGAATAGGCTGCATTCTCTACGTATTGGAAATAGTTTTCCGGATTCTTATTCAACTCCATTACACCCACCTCAATCAAAGGATAATCGCCATGTGGCCATACCTTGGTTAAATCGAAAGGATTATATGGTGTTTTTTCGGCTTCGGCTTCCGGCATTATCTGTATCATTAATTTCCACCTAGGAAATTCTTTCCGTTCTATAGCCCCAAAAAGTTCTTCCTGATATTTCTCCCTGGTTTCCCCTATCACCTTTGCGGCTTCTTCATTGGTATAGTGTTTGTGCCCCTGCTGTGTTTTAAAATGAAACTTTACCCAATACCGTTCCCCTTCGTTATTCCAAAAACTATAGGTATGCGAACCATAACCATTCATGAACATTGGCGCTTTTGGAATCCCCCTATCCGACATAAGGATAGTTACTTGGTGTAAACTTTCGGGAGATAAGGACCAATAATCCCACATAGCTTCTGGAGACCTTAAGTTTGTTTTAGGATGACGTTTTTGGGTATGGATAAAATCTGGAAATTTATAACCATCCCTTAAGAAAAAAACAGGGGTATTATTCCCTACCAGATCCCAATTTCCCTCCTCCGTATAAAACTTAAGCGAGAAACCGCGTACATCCCTTTCGGTATCGGCCGCTCCCATTTCTCCTGCCACGGTAGAAAAACGGGCCAACATTTCTGTTTGTTTCCCTACTTTGGAAAATATTTTGGCTCTTGTATATTTAGAAATATCATTGGTGACCGTAAAGGTACCCATGGCTCCCCAACCTTTAGCGTGTACCACCCTCTCTGGAATTCTTTCCCTATTTTGGTGTGCCAATTTTTCGAACAATTTATAATCCTGCATTAAAACAGGTCCTCGTTGGCCAGCAGTTTGTGAACGTTGGTTGTTAGAAACCGGAGCACCTGCCGTAGTCGTTAATTTCTTTTTCATTTTTTATATTTTTTAGTCAATTGCCATAGTGACAACGGTATTAAACATGCTTTTCCTAAAATTACGAAATAATTCATCGACCTCGCGACAAAATCATATTAATTCACTATAATGCAACAGTTTATACCTGCACCAACTATTCTTATGTATTTAAAATAACCTACTTGTATAAAACCCGATATAATGGTACCTTGCCTAACCAGTAAACACAACTAACTCTTTTAACGTTCCCTATTGGATACTCTTGCTTCTATATTAACCCTTAAAGATGCCCCTGTTGCCATTGCTATGGTTGATAAGGAGTTTAATTTTATAACCTATTCCAATATTTGGTTCGAAGAGTTAGGGATCCCGAAAGAAGATATCCGGGGCAAATCATTTTTTGATGTAGTTCCTTACACCCCTATCATTTTTAAAAATATTCTAAAAAATTGCTTAAAGCAATCTGTTGTTACCAAAATAGAACAACAGCATACCAAGCCAAACGGAAGTAGTCAATGGTACGCATGGCGGGTAAAACCATGGAAAGATAGGGAGGGAAATGTTTCTGGACTTATAATAAACAGTGAAAATATTACAACCCTTAAACGCACCAAAGAACTTTTAGAAACCACGCAAAATGTGGCACGAATCGGTGGGTGGGAATTAGACCTCATTACCAACACTATTCAATGGTCCGATATTACCAAGGAAATCCATGAAGTACCCTTATCCTATGTTCCCTCTATAGATACTGCTATGCAGTTTTACAAAGAAGGAGAACCTAGGGAAAGGATCGGTAAATTTATAGAGAATGCCATTGAAAAGGGACAATCCTGGGATACTGAAGTACAGATTGTTACGGCTAGTGGCAAAGACCTATGGGTAAGAGCTAAAGGTGTACCCGAATTTATCAACGGTAAAATTGTACGTCTTTTTGGTGTTTTTCAAGATATAGATACTATAAAGAGAGCAGAGCTCGAAAACGAAATCATTGTAGAACGATTAAAAATAGCAACTGCAGCAGCCAATGTAGGTATTTGGGAGTATCACCTAGGGGATAATACCATATCGTGGGACGATCGAATGTACGCCTTATACGGTGTAAAAAAAGAAAGTTTTACCATAAGTTTCGAAGCTTGGCATTCTTGCATACATCCCGATGACAAAAAGAGAGTTCTTTTAGAAGTAGGTATGGCCCTTAGAGGGGAAAAAGAATTTAAGACCCAGTTTAAAATACTCCTCCCTTTTGACAACATACGACATATACGAGCCATTGCTACCATGCAAGAGGATGAGGATGGAAACATAATTAAAATGGTAGGGACCAATTGGGATATCACAGAATTGGTGAATACCCAATTAAAACTCGATAAAAGTCTAGCATCCTTAAAAGGTAGTTTTGAATCTTCTGCCGTAGGGATGTCCTTGGTAGGCGTCGATGGTTCTTGGCTAGACGTTAACGAGAGCCTCTGTAAAAGTTTAGGTTATACCCGAGAAGAAATGATGCAACTAACTTTTCAGGATATTACCCATCCCGATGATTTAGATGAGGATTTAGAATATTTGCAGGCACTGTTAGACGGAAAAAGTGATAGCTACCAATTAGAAAAGAGATATTTTCATAAAAAGGGACATATCGTCTATATAATATTGACGGTAACAGCCGTAAAAGATATTTCAGGCAACATTTCCCATTTTATCTCCCAAATCCTCGATATCACTTCTAGAATAGAAGCTACTAAAAAATCTAATGAATTATTAAAAGTCAGCAAAAGCCAAAACGAGAGCCTGACCAACTTTGCCCATATCGTTTCCCATAATTTAAGATCGCCTTCGTCTAACCTGTCCATGCTGATCAATTATTTAATGGAAGAAGAGGACAAGGAAGAACGGAAATTACTGGAAAACATGATATTGGATGCTAGCGAAAGTTTAAATGAAACCGTTCAACATTTAAATGAAGTTATTTCAATAAAAACCGATGTACAAGACCAATTACAAGACTTAAGTTTATTGGAAGGCATTCACAGCGTAGTGAAAAATATCAGTGGTTTGCTAAAAGAAAGCAAGGTTCAATGTAAAATTGATATCAACAAAGACGAAAAAATTAAGGCAGTTCCAGCCTATTTAGACAGCATATTGCTAAACCTCTTTACCAACAGTATTAAATATTGCAGTCCAGACCGTACCCCCATAATCAATATCACTGCAAAAAAAACAGCCGATATGGTTACCCTAGAATTTACGGACAACGGCTTGGGGATTGATTTGGACAGACATGGAGACAAGATTTTTGGAATGTATAAAACCTTCCATAAGCACAAAGACGCTAAAGGAATAGGCTTATTCATTACCAAAAATCAAATAGAGGCTATGAACGGCAAAATACAAGTAAGAAGTAAGGTCGATGAAGGCACTACTTTTATAATTTCTTTATTATCGGCCAACAACCCCCATTAAAAACAAAAAAATATCATGATGACATTTAACCATAGCTGTATCATAGACGATGACCCCATTTCTGTATTTGGAATGAAAAGATCTATGAAAAAGGTAAACTTTGCTAAAACTATAGAAGTTTATCACAACGGTCAAGAAGCTATAGACGGTATCACCTCCATGGTTGAAGCAGGACAACAAATACCTTCCGTGATTTTTTTAGATTTAAACATGCCGATTATGGACGGGTGGGAGTTTTTGGAGAATTTTATTAAAATCCCCAATTACAACACTGACTCTGTGACCATTTTCATCGTAAGTTCCTCGGTGAACCCCCGTGATATTATCCGTGCTAAGGAATATAGCATTGTAAACAACTATATATTAAAACCCATAAAGCCAGAAGATTTGACAAAAGTCTTATCTGAAATAAAACTTTAATAATTATCTGATCCCTGGACTAAAGTCCTCCGGCGCATTTTGCGGCAAATTAATGGTGCCACTGGCTCCGGTATCGTTATAGATGGTCCATTCCGAAAACGTATACTCGGAATTTCCCGCATTAATATTCTCATTGCGCAATGCTCGGCCATCTTCAAACTCATGATTAGTGCCCGAGCCATCTTCCCCTACCACCCCAAAACGATCTATGACAACCCCAAACGGATCTACCAATTCCAAATTATCGTCCCCATTAGAATCTGCAGGACCATTTGCGGCTCCCGAAAAATCCGGACTAAACCCATAAACCGTTAAGAATTCGGCAGCATTTGGCGAAATCAGAAAGGTACTTTTTGCCCCGATACTATAGTCCGTCAAATTTATAGTAGCACTAATTTCGGTATTGGCATTCGTATAACGATTCAATTTCCATCCTTTTAAACTCAAGGGCTCGGAACCAGCATTATACAACTCCACAAACCTAGCTTCCGTATTATTATTGGGGTCTGCCAATTCGGAAATAAAAATAAGATTAGAGGTAAATTCATCCTGTATTTTTTCACATCTCTCTTCGGTAAAAACAATGTCCTCTGTGTTGCGTATCGCCAATAGAAAATCTTTGTGTTCCTTTAGGATTACCCCCACTATTGAACCCCTAGCTTCCGGCAATAAATTTGCTTGAAAGTCGGCATATCCACTATTTTTAAGCGATAATTTATCGCCCTTGCAATTGGTTAAGGTCCTAAGGGTCTCCTCTTCCTTAACAGCAAAAGGAAGCCCTAATTCTTCCGATATTATCTGTACATCCTTAATTAAAACCAAGGTATTTATATGTTTATCTGACAATTGCCCCATGGTAATTTCCATTGGGGTAATGTCTCCCGGTTTATCGCAAGCTTTAATGATATGTTGGGCTACTACCGCCGCTGGTAATCGGCCTACCGATAAATTTCCAAAAGAAGAGAATACGCCTCCAAGTTTTAAAACGCCTTTACTGCTCCCCAAATAAAGCCCTTTTAAGCGAATAAGTATCTTGCTGCCCTCCTCATAAAACAAATGGGAATCCCTTAAGTCTATTTCTATTTGCAGCCCCGAGCTAGGATCCTTGGCCTTGTCTTGAAAATGAAGCGTTCCAAAAAAATTGGATGCCAAATCGGAAGAAATCACAACCCCCTCCATGACCAAATCGTCATGAAACTGAATCACCCCATCGGTATACATGGATTTTATTTCATCGAAGGAGATATTTGCCTGTAGGGCCGTCTCACAGGCCTTTTGAGGAGCGTTAAAATTAGAGTCCTTTACGCAAGCCCATACAATGCACAGTCCAAGAAGGAATAGTAACATCCGGAATAGTCTTATATTTCTCCTTATCATGACTAGCATTATTAGTTTTAATTATAAATCTTTTTACCATTAACCCTAGGCAACCCTTAAAAGCTTATGGCAAAATTTAAAAAAAAGGAACGCCCATAGCCATACCAATATTTAGGGGCAAAAGAAGGACTACCGCTTAAATTGTCCTGTTGCCATTGCCCAAAGTTTCCATTTCTGCTTTGCTCATACCCGCCAGTTCTAAAAACGGCATCGAAAACATTGGAAACACTAGCAAAAACACTGATATAGGTTCCTTTTCTCAACCACGATTTTCCCCCTATCACATTCAACAGATAGATATCGTCCAGTTTTTGTTGCGCCAATAGTTTTTGTACATTTTCGTCCGTAGCTTCGGGGAACGGCCTTCCCGTTTCAGGATCTAGATAAAAACTTTTTGTTCTGGTGATGGTCGATATTCCGGCATAATTATTTGTCAGGTAATTGGTGGTTGCGGCTACCCACCAATATTTAGGGTCTCGGTATTCAACACCTAAAGCCATGGCCAGCTGCGGGCCTTGTGCAAGCTTGTAATCCTTTATTTTAGCAGTTCCCAAATCGACACTCCCAAGCGGATTAATAATATCTTCCTGGGCCCCGGCGGTATCAAAATTTATACTCACCAAAGGGTCACTTGCATATAGGTACTTGCCTATAGCACTTACCATCGTTAATTTTACCGCCGCCGATACCTGATATTCCAACCCCAGTTCTGTGCCCATATGCAACTTGTCCAAATCGGTGATTACTTCTTGGACAAAATCGCTTCCCACCCCTGCATCTACAAAGAAGAAATTAACATCGGTAGTATTTTGAAAACGGGTATAAAATCCGCTTAACCTAGCCGTTACATTGGGCAATCGTAAATAGTAATTAAAATCTGTGGTCACGACATGCTCACTTTGTAGCTTCCCCACCGTCTGATTGTTTTCCCTTGGGTTTATGAAAACATTCTGCAGAAGGGGTGCTTTGGTCATATAGGCGCCATGCAAAACCATCCAGTGACGACCATTTAATTTATAGGTACCCCCAACCTTAGCGCCATAATTGGAAAAATTAAGCGCATCGCTTTTTCCTAAAGAATTCTCTAAATACCGCTGGTTCTTAAATTTTCCGTCTCTTTGATAATCGGTCACGGACAGCTTCGCTGCCACAAATCCCTCCCATTTTGGATAGCGCAGTTCGGCTTGTAAAAATCCTGCTATAACACTAGAATTAAGATCATACAAATAATTGAACTTATCTCCGGAAATCTTATTCACTTCCCCCTCCAAATCGTTATTGGTTTCGGAAAACGGATCTTTATCCTCGTGAAATTGTGCCCCTAACAAATCGTCTATTTCCGCGTAATTCTCGGATTCGATACTCCTATAATTGCCCCCAAAAGATACTTTCAGACGATCGTTTATTCGGTAGTTCCCTACACTACTAAACTGAAACTGTTTTTCGTCCGTAACATCCTTATAAAACACATAGGCTGCCTTACCCTTTAAGGCCAACATTGCGTTTGCCTCATTAACCTTGGACCATAGTAGCTGAGGGTTCTGAATTATCCCTTCCCTAGCCATATTGGCACTGATAAAATTGGCGCCAATAGGACTGTCGATATAATAACTAGGTAAATACCTGTAATAGGTAGGATCTGGATTGGGCGCATTAAAATATCCCAACCTGCTTTGTGAAAGGGTGCCAAATTGATAAGAAATTCCTGTGTTTACATTAAACCTTTCTGACCTATAAAAATGATTCAGCATCCCTATTGGCTCTAAAATTTTCCGTTCCCTAGAATTTCTTATATCCCCATTTTGGTACCCCCAATATGGATTATAAGTACGTCCCAATAATTCAAAGACTTCCGCTGTCATCGCCGAAGATTTTCCGCGTCGGTTAGCAGCAAGGACAACGGTTGCATTTAGGCTATGCTTCTCGTTCATTTGGTACTCTATGGCCGTAAAAAAAGAATAGGCATCATATAAAGTACCGTCCATATACCCTTCTTTGGCCCATCTTCTAGACCCCGACACACTATAAGCAAGTCCATTTTTTTTCCTCCCAGAAGAATAGGTGGCCATTAGTCGCCCGGCATATGTCCTATTAGAGGCCGATGTAGATAGGCGCAGCCCTTTCCGAAACCCGGAGGCCCTGGTATCTATGTTGGTTGTCCCCAAAATTCCACCAAAAGAGTAGTCAGAGGCTACTAGCCCATGGGTAAATTCCTGGTTTCTGGTAACATCATTGAGTCCGCCCCAATTGTTCCACTGCGGTCTACCATTAAATATCTTATTCATGGGCATCCCGTTTAGCAGTACCGTCCCATTTTCCGAACCATAGCCCCTTACCCTAAAAAATGCCTGTCCAAAATCGAAGGCGGCACGGTTTAGGAAAACATCCTTGGTAGCCTGAAGCATTCCTGAGGGATAAGATGCCGTTCTTTCGTCTTCTATATCGGCCTCCGTCAGCATAATTAAATTATCGGCCTTTTCATAAGTAATGTCCCTTTCCAAATACAGGGTTCCCACATCTATATCGCTATTTTCAATTAAAATAGGAATTCTTTTCCCCATATATTCTGGGGCAATTATTGATAGTATATAATTCCCAGGCTTTTTAATAGTCAGTTCAAATTTTTCTTCCAAGGCTTTGAAACTATAAGCGGTAACACCTTCGATCGTAATTTGAAGATGTAGAATATTTTCCTTGCTTGCTTGATCCTTTACCAGGCCAATAACCATATAACTTTCCTGGGCCGAGGCAACGAAGTTTCCAACTATAAAACAAAATATGAGGTAACTTTTTTTCATTTAATTGAATATTGGCAGCTTCTACAATCTTTTATAAGATATTCGTTTTTAGACAATTATTATCTAAATAATCTATGAACTATGCCATTTAATAGTTAATTTAACAAGTAATTACCTAAAGAAATGAAATCAACTGTTATAAGCATCCTCCTAATTCTTAATTCTATTTACCTACAAGGTCAGATAGCTAATACCTATAGAGTTAGGACAATTGCCTTTTATAATGTGGAGAACTTATTTGACACTTTGAATGACTCCTTAACTTTTGACGATGACCGAACGCCCCTTGGCAGGGATCAATGGACCTTAGAACGCTATCGGAAAAAACTAGGTAATATCGCCAAGGTACTCGCGGAGATTGGGGCACAGGAAACCAACAGTTCTCCCGATATTATCGGCCTTTGCGAAGTAGAAAACCAACAGGTGCTCGAAGACCTTATCAGGCATCCTACTTTAATAGACAAAGGCTATGGCATCATTCATTTTGATTCTCCGGACGAACGTGGGATAGATGTCGGACTATTATATAAGAAATCGGCTTTTATTCCCATTACTTTTAGCAGCCATAGGTTACTGTTAAAAAAAGATAATGGGGACCGGGATTATACCCGCGATCAATTGGTGGTTGCCGGTCTTTTAGATGGGGAGGAAATACATTTCATTGTAAACCATTGGCCTTCTAGAAGTGGCGGAGAAACCAGAAGCAAGCCCAATAGGATTGCTGCGGCTACCCTTAACAAACGTATTATCGATTCTATCATAAGATATCATCCAGACGCAAAAATATTGAGTATGGGCGATTTAAATGACGATCCGATAGACGACAGCCTAAAGAAAATTTTGAAAACAAAGGGCAAGCCCAAAAACCTGGCCACCCATGATCTATTCAATCCGATGGAACGTTTGTTCAAAAAAGGGATAGGAACCTTGGCTTATAGGGATCGATGGAATTTATTCGATCAGTTATTTTTCACCGCAAATATGCTACAAAACACAGAGGGAAGCTATAAATATTGGAAAGCAGGGGTCTACAACCCTTCTTATTTGGTAGACCAGCATGGCAGATACAAAGGCTATCCCTTGCGCACCTATGCTGGCGGGAGTTATGTCGGGGGCTATAGCGATCATTTTCCCGTATACTTGTTACTTATAAAAGAGGAGCGCCATATGACACCGTCCGTACAGGGGCAATAAAAAAACCATGTTCTTCTGGAATTTCCCAGTGAACATGGTTTTAAAAGAATATCAAAATAAGGAATCTCTTCCTTATGGTCTTAGTACACTATTTCTCGTATCTGTATATTTCTCCATTTTACCTTAATTCCGCCACCATCGTGAATTTGAAGGGCAATTGAACCTCTCCCTTGCGCAATTTTATCATCGGTAATCGTAATCATTTCGGTACCGTTTAACCAAGAGGTCAATGTACCGCCAACTACGCGGATCTTCATCTTGTTCCACGCTCCTTCTTTAAGGACCTTTTCCTTTTCGGCCGCTGGTTTAATTAACCAACCTCTACCATAAGATTCATATACCCCACCAGTGTGCAGGCCTTTAGGCGCCACTTCTACTTGCCAACCGCTAACTTTTGTGCCATCTATGGTAGAACGGATAAACACTCCGCTATTACCATTGGCTTCTTGCTTAAATTCTAGGGTAACCTCAAAATCGTTATATTCCTTTTCTGTTGCCAGGTAACCATATTGTTTGTCCGGGCCACTCTCTGAAATTAAAAGACCGTCTTCCACATACCATTTTTCGGTACCGTAAGCTTTCCAGCCATCTAAGTTTTTCCCATTGAAAAGGGATTCTTCCTGTGCAAAAATTGGCATGGCCAACAAAGCCATTACTAATAACGTAATTTTTTTCATGTCTTTAATTTAGAGTTTATAGTTGGTTTACAATAGATTTATATACTAAGGCTCTACTGAAAGGTGTATTAGTTAAGCCATTGGCCCCATGGAACCCTACTTAGAATCAATACCAATCCCAACCCGTAAAAAATAGTGATCAGCTTAAATTTCTTAGAGGCTTCCAATACCTTTTTGTGTTTAGACCAACCAATAGTAATTAAAACCAAGGCAATAATATTAACAAATGGATGTTCTACCGCCAATAATCGAGCAGCTGCATTCATTCCGCCCATTCCCAATTCCTGGATGGCATTTAGTCCATTTGCGGAAACAAAATACAATATTAAACCTACCAACAATTGAATGTGCGACAAAATCAGCGCAAAAAGACTAATTCGCAAATCTTTTTCCAATGTAAAGTCCTTTTTCCCTACCAAACCAAGGATGGCATTGGCAACAGCTAAAAAAAGAAGGGCCAATACAATGTAGGCCAAATAAGAATGTGTGTTTAATAATGTTTCGTACATGGTTATAAAATTTTAGCTATAAATGTACTGACTTTTTAAGTATAAAAAAACCCTGCCGGAGGGCAGGGTTCTAAAATAACACAAGGATGTTTTTAGAAGTTATATCGCAAACTTACATTCCATGTTCTTCCGTAACCAAAGCGCACTCGGTTATCGGTATTTACACCGTTCCAAACGTCATCTCCTGGATTTACATGTCTGTTATCCCTAGAGCTTTCTAGGTATGATTCGTCAAAAAGGTTATTGACATTAACGCGGAACTGAATTGATTTATCTTCGTTCTTCCCTACTATCATTCTATAAGACACCCCAGAATCTACCGTATTGTACGATGGTAATTTAATAGCGCCCCTATTGTTGGCGGTAGAAAATTCTGAATCTCCAAAATCAGTAGAACCATATAGGTTATCGTATAAGTTCCAGTTAGCATCTACTTTAAACCTTGGGAAAATTTCGTAATCTCCACTGATCCCAGCAGTAAACTGTGCGGCTTGACCAATTTTCACCCCGTCAATATAACTTGCGTCACCCGTTGAAAGGATATTTCCATTTTCATCCGAAGTTGTGGTGGTTACGTTTCCATCGTACTCCCAATTACCAACAGAAACAAATCCTTGAAAATTCAATCCGTCAGCAGGACGTGCAAACACCTCCAATTCAACTCCAGAATGCACTTGTTTTAATGGGCTGGTCTGTGTAAACTCATCGACAATATTATCTCCATTAGTATCGTCAGAGCTATATACTATTCTGTTATCCCAGATGGTATAATATACGTTCAGGTTAGCAGAAATAACATCACCCAAAAACTTGTAACCACCTTCGAGGCCGGTGATTTTCTGATTTTCTTTGGCCAAAGGATTCAATTGGTTCGAATTTCTATCGTCTATATACAAATCACTGTGATATGGCTGACGCGAATAGTACCCAGCATTCACGAAAACTATATTTTGATCTGATAGGTTATAAGCAGCCCCTCCTTTTAGGTTAAACCCTGGATTGTTCACCTTATCGGATTCTTCCGATTGTCCTTGGTTAGCAGCATTTAAATATTCTGTTCTTACGTGCGACTGTGTAGAAGCAGATCCTTGGAAAAATGCCGAGAAACTATTTTTTGAATACTCTAATTGTCCAAATACACCACCGTAGTTTATGGATTCTTCATAATCATAACCAAAACGCTGTGCGTGATCTGTATTTGGATTAAAAGTAACATTCCATGGATTGATACCACCATATGTTTTGGTCAGTTGGTAGGCTCCTCCGTTGTAATTGCTGGAAGCCGATACAGCACTAGCACCTAAAAACTCCCTTACGTCCCTAAAATGTATTCCTTTATACAAACGAACATCAGCTCCAAAATTAAAATTCAGGTTTTCGCTAAGCTGCTTATTGAAGTTAGACACTAAACCGTACCAGTTGTGGTTATTGTTAGACCCTCTTGCGTATAGTGGTTCTCCTGTTCCACGGTCGGTAGATACAGAGGCAAAGCTACCTCTCCCCAAAGAACCGTATAATACGGTTGACAAAGATGCAGTTTCATTGAACTTTAAATCCCAGCTTAAGTTGGCTACTGGTTTGTGATAAATATTTCTACCTCCTGGATAAGCCCCTCCATTTAAAGTATTAGGACTATCGACGTCGTGAAAGTTCCAAGAGTTGTATTTTCTTCCGTTATCCAAGAAAGTTCTTAAATTATCCGTTCCAGCTGCGGCATGCCATTGTGGAGCCCCGGTTAAAATAAAGTTGAAAATATTGTTTTCGTTTGGTACATACCCAAAAGACAAGAAATACGTTTGCCCTTGCCCTCCTGTATTATCTACATAACCATCGCCTTGCCAATGTCCCAACATGGCAGAAACGGCCAATCCATTTTCCATTAAGCCAGTAGAATAATAGCCAGTAGTTTTTACGTAATTATCGTTCCCTAACATTGTTTGAAAAAATCCTCCTTCTCTCTTGTCCACTGTTTTAGTCACAATGTTTACGGTTCCCCCGACAGAAGAAATGGCCAATTTAGAAGATCCCAATCCTCTTTGTACCTGAACGGCATTGGCTATGTCCAATACTCCAGACCAGTTAGACCAGTACATTTTTCCATCTTCCATTCCATTGATAGGCTGTCCGTTTAATAAGAAAGCGGTATTGGTCTGGTCGAATCCTCTTAGGAACATTTGACCATCTCCAAAACCACCGCCTTTTATATTTTGAACAGAGGGAGTAGATTTTAAAACTTCGGGCAGGTCCCAGTTTCCTGTTTTCTCCCTAATTTCGTTTGCCTTAATAGTAGAAACGGCAATCGGTGTTTGTCTATCCTCGGCTAAATCGATAATACCCGATCCAACAACGACAACACCTTCTAATTGTGAAGCATCTTCCATAAGGCTAATAGTTCCAATATTCCCAGCCTTGGAAAATTTTACTCTTTTGGAGATAAACCCAATATAAGAAACTACTAGCGTCCCGCTTGTGCCCGGAGCTTCAATGGAGAAGTTTCCATCAAAGTCGGCCGCGACCCCTATGGTAGTTCCCGAAATTAGAATGTTGGCCCCCGGCAGAGGACCACCTAAACTACCATCCAATACTTTACCCGTAATGGTTACCTGTGAAAACGCTGACAACGTACACAGAAAAACTGTAAGAAAGAAATAGATTTTTTTCATTTTATTGAGTTATTTAGTGTTTTATTAGGCAGCAAAAGTGCTGTAATTTTCACAACAATCTGTTACCATAATGTTAAATTAGCTGCCGCTAAATTAACAAAAAAAATAAACCAATAAAATGAATTACAATAAGTTATACTTATTGTTATAATTTATGAAATTACCTGCTCGTTCTTAAAAGTCTCAAGAAGGTTCAGGGTAGATCCATCATGATCTGCTATTTCTTGTCCTTCAATATCATTCAATACCGTTGTAGCCAATTGCTTACCAAGCTCTACTCCCCATTGATCATAGCTAAAGATGTTCCAAACAATTCCTTGGACGAATATTTTATGCTCGTACAAAGCTATAAGTGCACCAAGACTTTTTGGCGTAAGTTTATCTATCAAAAGGGTGTTCGTAGGCTTATTTCCTTCAAAAACTTTGAACGGCAATAATAACTTCCTGGCTTCTTCTGACATATTCGTTTGCACTAACTCACCATTTACCTGATCGGATGTCTTACCGTTCATAAGTGCCTCTGTTTGGGCAAAGAAGTTAGCCATAAGTTTGTTATGGTGATCGTTATCGCCATGTAAAGGAGATTTAAATCCGATAAAATCTGCCGGAATTAATTTGGTCCCTTGATGAATAAGCTGGAAAAAGGCATGCTGAGAGTTGGTCCCTGGTTCTCCCCAGATAATAGTTCCGGTTTCATAGGTAACGCGTTCTCCATTTCTGTCTACACTTTTACCATTACTCTCCATAATTCCCTGCTGTAAATAGGCCGAGAATCGGCTTAAATATTGTGTGTAAGGGATAATTGCTTCGGTTTCGGCTCCGTAAAAGTTATTGTACCAAATACTGATCATGGCTAAAACAACTGGGATATTCTCCTGAAAATCTGCCGTTTTAAAATGCTCATCCATGTCATTAGCTCCTTCCAACATCGCATCGAAGTGGTCGTACCCTACCGCCAAGGCAATAGAAAGTCCAACGGCACTCCACAATGAAAATCGGCCTCCAACCCAATCCCACATTGGGAAAACGTTATCAGCAGCAATTCCGAATTCCGCTATTTTTTCAGTATTGGTAGAAACCGCCGCAAAATGCTTGGCAACATCTTCTTGCTTGGCATGCTTTAAAAACCATTTTTTTATGGTGGTAGCATTGCTTAGGGTTTCTTGTGTGGTAAAGGTTTTAGAAACCACTACAAATAAGGTTGTCTCAGGATCTAAGCCCTTTAAAGTTTCGTATACATGGTCTCCGTCTACATTGCTTACGAAATGCATTTTTAAGTGATTCCCGTAAAATTTAAGCGCTTCGGTAACCATCGCCGGCCCAAGATCCGATCCTCCAATTCCGATATTAACCACATCGGTAAAGTTCTTGCCGGTATATCCTTTTTTATCGCCAGAAATAATAGCATCGGTAAAGGCTTTAATTTGCGCTTTTACCTCGTACACTTCAGAAACAATATTGACACCATCGAGGGTAATCACGTCCGATTTTTTTGCTCTTAATGCAGTGTGCAAAACAGCTCTATCTTCTGTTTGGTTGATTGTCTCACCACCGTATTGCTTTTCAATGGCATCTTTCAACCCTACCTCATTGGCCAATTCCATCAAGAGATCCAAGGTCTCTTGCGTCAATCTGTTTTTAGAGAAATCGACTAAAAAATCGTTCCAGCTAATAGTGTGTTTTTGGGCTCTTTTTGGGTCTTCCTTAAATAACTCTTTTAAAGTTTTTGCTTTAGTATCCGCTAGGTGCTGGGTTAATTTTCCCCAAGCTTTTGTTGTTGTAGGATTTGTATGCTGTAATGCCATTCTATTCATTAAGGGTTAACAATTCTTCACTAGGTTCTTCTATATATTCTATACAGTCTAACTGATTCTTAAAAGGGGCAATATGCGCTAGGTACTGTTTCTTAAGGCTATCAGCGATAGGGTCTGCAGTAGGCAATTTTTCACGTAGGGGATCTACTTGACGGCCATTTTTCCAAAAACGGTAGCACACATGCGGGCCACTGGTATTTCCGGTCATCCCGATCCACCCAATAACATCGCCCTGCTTGACGTATTGGCCTTTTTTTACATTTTGGGCCTTCATATGAAGGTACTGGGTACTATAGGTACCGTTGTGTTTAATTTTAACGTATTTTCCGTTACCGCCTCGTCTGGTAGATTCTTCTACGGTACCGTTGGCAGTTGCCAAAATAGGTGTTCCTATAGGGGCTGCATAATCTGTTCCCTTGTGAGGACGTACCTTATTCCCGTAAAATGCTATTCTTCTGTTTAAGTTGTATCGCGAAGAAATTCTGCTAAACTGTACAGGTGACCTTAAAAATGCCCGTCTTAAATTCTTGGCCTCATGGTCATAGTACTCCCTGATGTTCCTTACAGAATCCGTTACGTAATTAAAAGCGTAGAAAGGCTCTCCATTATGTTCAAAGTAAGCAGCTTCAATACTCCCGGCACCGGCATAGATGGTGTCGTTTATATATTTTTCTTTGTAGATCACTTTAAATTTATCGCCTTTTTGAAGTCTAAAAAAGTCAATGCTCCAAGCATAAATTTCCGATAGGCTATTGGTAATATTATAATCAATCCCCTGTTGTAAAATTGCTTCGGACAAGGAGGAATTAATGACCCCAGAAGCCTCACGGGTCACATATTTTACCTTTTGTTTTTTATTGTAGGCCACCACATCGCCCCTAAAATCTATCACGGTATAATTTATAGGGTCGCTCTGATAAATAAAAACTTCGGTAGCATTGGTGCTATCCTTCGATTTTAATATCACATAAGGTTTTCCCTTTACGATTCTTCGAACGTCAAAAGTATCTTTATAGGTCTCTGCTATCATAGCAATTTTAGGATAGTCTATCTTATTTCTAAGCATAATAGCCCCAAAGCTATCTCCATCTCTAATCGTATCTTGCACCACCTCAAAATCGTTCATTAAAAACCCAAACTGTCTTGTTTCGACCGGTTTTTTAATGGTTACGACTTCCGATAATTCATCTCCTGCCTGCTTTTGATCTTTGCAAGAAACCAAAAAAGCCAAGCCTAGCGCTAGTCCCCAATATTTATGCATTCTACTATTTTATTTTTTCTGGGTTAAAGATATGATCTACCCATTGCTTCCCCCAATTATTTAACTCCTCTTTTGAAAATAACTCCGGAAAAAACACCACTTTCTGGAATCCTGGCGGCAAGTATTCTTTCCAATTGGTACCTCCTGTAGCGTCTATGGCAGTATTTTCTTTGGTTAGATAACGATATGCCGACCCCATATGCATTAACGGCCAATTTACATTGGCATTAACATCTAGGGCTTTTAACGCTTCTATTAGTTCTTTATTGTTTCTAGCAGCTTCTGGCAACTGCTGGTATTTATGATATACTGTACTGTGCTGCACTTCTTTGGCGATCCTTATCAACCGTGGTGTATAGCGGTACTCGAACTGCTTTAGGGTAAGGGTTTTTTCACCTGTTACCACATCGGTGGCCCCTTTTTTCCAATAAATACTTTCGTACAATTCCTCTATAGAGTTTTGGCTCGAGAACTGCTCCCTTTCCGTGTGGTGAATCAGGTTTTCCATAGGGGTAGCATAGAGCTCTATCATTCTGTACTGGGCAGATTGAAAACCACTGGCTGGCAACAAGGCCATCCTAAACTGCATGAACTGTTCGCGTTGCATGCCTTTGATCATGATACTAAACGAAGAAATCAACACTTTATAATAACTGTTGATCCTATTGGCCTTTTCTATAAAAAAGTCGACGTCCTGAGATTTGTCGTCTACAAGTTGTTTTTGCTCGTGAAGGATGAGTTTAAAGTACAATTCGGTAATTTGATGGTACATTATAAAAATTTCCTCATCCGGAAAATGTGTCCTTGGCACTTGAATACTCAACAAGGTATCTAGGTTGATATAATCCCAATAGGTAAGATACCGTTGATAAAGAAGGCCGTCCAAATAAGAGCTTAGGTCTTGCCCAGAATCTTTATATTTTTCCTCTAGTTTTGAAATCTGGGAATCAATATGCTCCTTATCCATTGTTTAATCCATTATTATTTTAAATTGATGCTTTAGGCCATTATACCCATCCAGATCAGCTTTAATAGACCCTACGGCCAAATCGGCCTTGATTCTGACCGGTATTTTATTGTCGTCATTGGAAACCCATAGGGTTAAGCTTTCTTGTTCTTTAAATACCCGACCAGACTGTACGTAGGGCCTGAATTTTAAACATTCGACTTTGCCGTATTTGGTTCTCAGCACTTCCTTGCCTAAATATTTCAGCTTAAACTGAAACACCCCGTCATCGTCGTATAAAAGATCCAAGTTAATAGACTTCCCTTCGACCAAGTCTTCGGCTTCAAAATTATTTCGTAGAAAATAAAAGGCCGATACCAAGTCTTGAATACTTTCCTGGATGGTAAAATTAATCTTTTTATCCTTTTTCTTATCGTTTAGGACGGCTACGTCCTTGTTGTAATCAAAATTTATTTCGATATCCTTGGTATAGCCACCTTCGTCAATTTTACGGATAAACCTATAGGGTCTCCCATCTTCCTTGCCAAAATAGCTTTCATAGGTGTCATCGACCTTAAAAAACAAACTTGCCAGGCCAACGGTTTTCCCATTTCCAACCACATGATATACGGGAATGCCATCTATTTTTGTCGATTTTACTTGAAGTGTTGCATAGCTAGCGTTCAAAAATCCGTAGTGCAAGCGAAATTTGAGCCATTCACCAGGTTTAAAAGCAGATTTTTTTTCTTTCTTTTCAACGTCTTCGAGCTTATTGCCTTGGTTAGAACGATACATTTGGGCGTTGATAGAAATCCCTAGAATTAAAATAAGTAGAATGCTAATCTTTTTCATACTTTCTCTGATTTTGTAAAACTACTAAAAACGATTAAACTACGTTTTTATTTATAAATATCTAACAAAATTTATTCCAAAGTACTCTTAAAAAAAAAAGCCCAGTTTTACAACTGGGCTTTTCCTAAATAACCAACCAAACTTTAAATTATGAAAAACCAATACTTAAAGTTGTAAGGGAACCACCCCTTACGAGGACAAATTTAAGACAAGAATTTGTTTTGAAATAAAATTTAACGTAGTTTAACGGTTCTATTAACAGTATTTTATAGCTAAGGCACAAAAAGTGCTTTAGAAGGCATAAAATTCATATATTTATAAGGTTCCTCGGGCCTCTTGCTCTCTTTCTATTGCTTCAAAGAGTGCTTTAAAATTTCCTTTCCCAAAAGATTTTGCGCCTTTCCTTTGAATAATTTCTATAAACATAGTAGGCCTATCTAAAATCGGTTTTGTAAAAATTTGTAGCAAATACCCTTCATCATCCCTATCTATTAAAATCCCCAACGCTCTTAAGGGCTCCAAATCCTCATCTATTTGCCCTACTCGATCCAAAACATCCTCGTAATAACTGGCAGGCACCGTTAAGAACTCTACGCCCCTATTTTTAAGGGCCGTTACCGTTTCTATGATATTATCTGTTGCCAAGGCCATATGCTGAACTCCGGCCCCGTTATAAAAATCTATATACTCTTCTATTTGAGACTTTTTCCTTCCCTCTGCGGGTTCATTAATCGGGAATTTAATACGCCCATTGCCATTGCTCATTACCTTGCTCATAAGGGCCGTATATTCGGTAGAAATATCCTTGTCATCAAAGGACACCAATTGAGCAAAGCCCATTACCTTGGCATAAAACTGACACCATTTGTTCATTTCGTTCCACCCTACGTTTCCAACGATATGATCAATATATTTTAACCCCAGTTCCGCCGGTTTATAAAACGGATCCCATTTTCTAAACCCAGGCATAAATACCCCTTTATAGTCGCCTCTTTCAACAAATACGTGGACGGTTTCCCCATAGGTATGAATACCGGAAAGCACTACTTTCCCATTCTGGTCTTCTAGGGTTTTGGGCTCAAAGTAACTTTTTGCCCCCCTAGCGGTAGTTTCTTTATGGCTTTTTGTAGCATTATCTACCCATAGGGCCACTACTTTAACGCCATCGCCATGAGCTTCTATATGCCTGTTGATTTCTCCTCCCGATTGTAGGGGAGAACTAAGCACCAACCTTATTTTATCTTGCTGCAGCACATAAGACACCTTGTCTTTTTGTCCCGTCTCCAAGCCGGCATAGGCCAAGGGCTGAAAACCCCATGCAGCCATATAGTAATACGCCGATTGTTTCGCATTCCCTACATACAATTCTATGTAATCGGTACCCAATAAAGGAAGAAAGTCTTGGGCTTCCGGATTTTCTATTGGTAATTTTAAAGAAGATTTATCTACTGTTGCCATGATGTTACAATTTTGAAATTATTAGATAATGTATATTGAATAAACGGTATATCAGAAGCTTTCCATAGTTTGAAAAGCACTGTTTTTTTTTACTCTATACTTACCACATTGCCCTAAGGTGGGCTGTAATATCTATTCTAAATCGCAGCATAATTTTTATTGTTCACTCCCCTCCGATCATTAAGCTATCTTAATTTGCCCTTGGAGAAAATCCTTAACATTAAAAGAACCCGTCTTACTTAAGGATTATAACGCACTAGGAGCACTATTCCATAGCAATATAGCAAATATCCCGAATATTTACACCTATCCTCTTCTTTTTCAATCGTTTCTACTTCCTATACACCCAAAAAACCCCAAACATACTTAGAACCAATATCCGATACTGAAATAAAAATTATTGTCTTTGTTTTCTGGAGAGTAGGAATAGAGTACTTGCATGGGGCCCAGAAAAGATTGGAATCCATACCCTATGGCATACCCCGTATATTTTGGGGCTTTAAACCAATCTGCAGTCCTAAAAAGGTCATCGTCTATATTCGCAACATTAGCCGCTAACACCAAGTGGTTTTTTGGTACAAATTCATAATCTAGCCTAGCCGTTGCCTTTACATAACTATTCCCAACAAGGCTCAAAAAATCGTAGCCGTAAAAAGGCACAAAATTATTGATCAAATTAGTGCCGTAGCCCCCCATTACAAAATCGAGGGAGGTGACCGGGGAAACACCCCATTTAAATCCGCCTTCTGTTTCTAATTTAAGGTATAGGTTTTTAGCCGCAGAAAATGCCCAACCCATTTTAGCCCTCCCGACGGAGAAATCCTTAAAATTATCATTGAAATCAGAAGACAATATGTAATAATGAAAATCTCCATCGAAGTAAAGCCCCTTCTTTGGAAAATAGATATCATCATAGGTATCATAGGTCAGTTTGCCGTAGGTGCTGAAAAAATTACTCTTTTCAAAATAAGTCCTAGAATTAGCAGGCGGGGAGCCATCATTGGTACCTCCTACAGATCCCAAGGTTCTAGTGCTGTATTGCAACCATTTATGCTCCAATCCCATAATAAAGGAAAATTCCTCTTCCAGGACTGTTTGCAGGTATATTTGGTTTGTAATGTCGGTGACTCCTAAATTTATATTACGGATATTGGCATTATTCTCGACTTCGAAATTAGACTCTATCAAGGAAAAATCTATCTCCTTGCTAAAATCGTTAAACCTAGAGTTCACCCCAAAACTCCAATAAAAACCACGGTCTACATAATATTCTAGATAATACCTAAGATTGTCGCCAATTATAAAATCGAAGGAAGCTACATCATCATCTCTTAAAAAATTCTTTTTGGTCAGGTTAATAAGGCCAGAACTTTTGTACAAATCATCATAATGTACTCCAAGGCGTATGGACATCTTATCCATATTTTCTTTTAGTTTTAAAAATAGCCCCACCCCATTACCATTGGAAAGCAATTCGTATTTTATGGCATTAAAGTTTCCGGTAGCAGATAAATTATTAATCCCACGTTCTAATTTGGCAAAGGTTATCTTCTCGTCTGTATTGAACCTTAACTTCCCTTTGATATAAGCACTGGAATAATTGTTGTTTCCTTCAATCATGATTTCATTAATCAAGATACTATCCGATATATGGGCCGGCACAAAATTATCGGGCTTATTAAGGGTCCTGCCCCCAATTCTCTGTAATTCCCGAAGTTTTGACCTGGCAGCCTCCTCGCCATTTTTTATAATGGTATTCCCAAGGGCAAAATCTATCACGGAAAAATTTTTGATATCCGGAGTAATATAGATATCGGTTTCCTTAGATTTTCTATCCATATCCCTTACGGTCCTATAGTTGTTTATTTGCAATAAAATTTCGGTGGCGGTCTGTAAGGCTTCTCTATCGGATAGGCCGTGTTGTACATCGACCCCAATTATGATATCGGCTCCCATATTGCGCACTTCCTGTATGGGGTAATTATTGACTACGCCCCCATCGACCAATACTCTTCCGTCTATTTCTACAGGTTTAAAAAGCGAAGGAAAGGTACCACTGGCCAAAATAGCTTCGGGCAGGTACCCTTTATTTAAAAGCACCTCTTCTCCGGTTTCTACATCGGTAGCCATACAGAAAAACGGAATTTGCAACTTACTAAAATCCTTGACGTCCCTCACGTGGTACAACAACCTTACAAATTCATTATAAACGCTTTGTCCTCCCGAAATTGCCTGAGGAATAGATACTTTAAATCCATTAAAGGGCAAGGTCAGGGCATATCTTTCGGAATCTTCCTTTTCATAAAAGGTTTTGGCGCTTCTCGGCAAGTTATCCTGGATCAAATAATTAAAATCGGTAGTTCTAAAAATAGAATCCAAGGCCGCTGCAGAATACCCCGAGGCATAGAGGGCTCCTATGATGGCTCCCATACTGGTACCGCCAATATAATCGATCCTTACTCCGGCTTCCTCTATTACTTTTAAGACCCCTATATGTGCCAAGCCCTTAGCGCCTCCGCCACTTAAAACAAGCCCCACCTTAAGGTCCTTAATTTCATTAGGAACCTGTCCGTGGAAAATTTGAGAAAAAAGAAACAGACTTAGTATTGCCAGTAATTTTTGCATATAGTTAAGATAAGGCTTTAATGAAACGATTCATAAATTTTCTTTGCTTTTGACCTGCCTACAATGCTTATTAAATTCTCTAAAGAGGCTTCCTTGATCCGTTTAACGGACTTAAAATATTTTAATAAATCTTCTACGGTTTTTTCCCCTATCCCATCGATACTTTCCAATTCCGAATTTATGGCGGCCTTACTTCTCTTATTCCGGTGAAAGGTTATTCCAAACCTATGGGCCTCATTTCTAAGCTGCTGTATTATTTTCAGCGATTCGGACTTTTTATCCAAGTATAGCGGAATGGAATCTTCGGGAAAATAAATTTCTTCCAATCGTTTCGCAATCCCGATAATGGCTATTTTTCCTCTAAGCCCTAAGTCGTCCAGACTTTTTACGGCCGAGGAAAGCTGCCCCTTCCCCCCATCGATCACAATTAGTTGTGGCAGGTCTTTCCCCTCTGTCATCAAGCGATCATAGCGCCTGTATACTACTTCTTCCATGGAAGCAAAATCATCTGGCCCCACCACCGATTTAATATTAAAATGACGGTACTCCTTTTTAGAAGGCTTCCCGTCCTTAAAAACGACACAGGCGGCCACAGGGAAGGCTCCTTGTATGTTAGAGTTATCAAAACACTCTATATGCCTTGGCTCCTGAGACAACCGAAGATCGCTTTTCAATTGCGCCATGATTCTATTGGTATGCCGGTCCGGATCTATTATTTTAATCTGCTTAAACCGGTCTTGCCTAAAATACTTGGCGTTTCGTTCAGAAAGTTCCAATATTTTTTTCTTATCCCCTAATTTTGGCACCGTCACTTTTAGTTCTGGTGGTAAGCTTACTGGAAAAGGCAGGTACAACTCTTTGGAAAGGGATTGAAACCTTTGCCTTATTTCTATAATAGCCAGTTGTAATAATTCTTCTTCCGTTTCCTCGAGTTTCTTTTTAATTTCCATGGTATGGGAACGGATAATAGATCCATGGGATAGTTGCAAGAAATTTACATAAGCATATTCCTCATCTGAAATGATGCTAAACACATCTACATTATTGATTTTAGGATTTACTATGGTCGTTTTTACCTGATAGTTTTCTAAAACCTCTATTTTCTCTTTTATTTTTTGGGCTTCTTCAAATTTCATTTCTTGGGCCAAGGAAGTCATCTGCCCTCTAAAATAATGCAAGGATGCCTTAAAGTCGCCTTTTACAATTTCACGAATTTCTTGTATTTGTCGGTTGTATTCCTCTTCTGACTGAAAGGCTTCACAAGGCCCTTTGCAATTTCCCAAATGATACTCCAAACACACCTTGTATTTGCCCTGGTCTATTTTTTCCCTAGACAGGTCGTACTTACAGGTCCGCAGTGGATAAACACTTTTAATAAGATCTAATAAAGTATATAGGGTTTTCATACTGGTATAGGGCCCAAAATATTCCGAGCCGTCCTTTACGAGCCGTCTTGTAGCAAAAACCCGTGGAAACCTTTCCTTTTTTATACAGATCCAAGGATATGTTTTATCGTCCTTTAACAACACATTATACCTAGGACGATACTTTTTTATAAGGTTGTTCTCTAGCAATAAGGCATCGGACTCCGTAGGCACCACGATATGCTGAATACTCCGTATTTTCTTTACCAACACCCGAGTTTTACCAGAGTCATGGTTCTTGTTGAAATAAGAAGATACCCTCTTTTTTAAATTCTTTGCCTTTCCTACATATAAAATTTTATCCTCGGCATCATAGAACTGATACACCCCAGGATTGTTTGGCAACGAGCTTAATTGTACTTCTATGGGTATTTGAGTCATGTACTTGGTATAAATCTTTTCTAAATCTCCTTACTTAAAATACTGCATTTTTTTTTCAATCTACAAAATGCCCGCCCCTATTCTAGGGAGATCTTCGTGATCACAAAATAAGGATATAAAAGCTATTATTGAAGTTTGCACCCTCTTAATATTATTATAATTCCAACATTTTTACGCATTTATAAAATCAACATCCGGAAGGGATAAATTTAAGAAGTTTTTGTGTTTCCCGATTTTTTTTCGACCGCCCTACCTATGCAAGGCAGGCTGTATCAACCTTCAAAACCTGCAAATAAATAAACTAACAAGCTGTTAAATAGACTATTATATTCTTAAATCTTGTTAAATGAATGTGTATTTTATCGATAAAACCATGCCTTTTACGGAATAATTCGATGGTTTTTTTATATTTGGCTGATTATTAGAAATATAAGATGGACAAATATTTAATTACTTTGGGAGCCTATTTACTATTGATGGTCTTCTTCAAGATTTACTACACTATAGCAACTAAAAAGTAGCATTCTTTAGCGGTTCTTAGTATATTCGCTATACAGCCCGTTTGCTCAATAGTTATGTTAAAAAAAGAATTGCGTGCCACCTATGCCCAACGCCGTGAGCGCCTCAGCCACGAACAAGTATCAGAGGCTAGTATAGCTTTAGCCAACCAACTTCTTACATTACCGATTTGGAATTTTGACTATTACCATTTGTTCCTGTCTATTACCGAAAAGAAAGAGGTAGACACGGAATTTGTCATGTCCATATTACAGGGAAAGGACAAAAACATTGTTCTTCCCAAGATGAGCGACAACCGATCTTTACTGAATTATTTACTAACCGACAATACGGTCATTAAGAAGAACCATTGGAACGTTCCTGAACCCCAAGACGGTATTGAGGTACCTACCCTTAAAATTGACGTGGTGTTTTTACCCTTATTGGCTTTTGACCTAGAAGGAAACCGCGTAGGCTATGGCAAGGGATATTACGACATTCTACTGCAGCAATGCCGACCAGATGTCGTAAAGATTGGACTGTCTCTTTTTGAAGCCGAAGAAAAAATAACGGATATCAATCCAGAGGATGTTCCCTTAGATTTTTGTGTTACTCCACAACGGATTTATTCGTTTTAACTTCTTCTACACTGTCCCCAAAGGCTTTCTTATTAAATACAATAAGAATCCCTACCCCAGTACTAATAGCCGTATCGGCAATATTAAATACAGGTTCGAAAAAACGAAAGGTATTGCCTCCAACCACAGGTATCCAATCTGGCCAAGTAGTGTCTACCATCGGAAAGTAAAGCATATCTACTACCTTCCCGTGAAAGAGACTGCCATAAGGCTCTGATGAAAACAAGGTGGCCACTTGGGCATAACTATCGTTAAAGATCATTCCGTAAAAAACCGAATCTATAATATTCCCCAATGCTCCGGCAAAGATTAATGATACTGCAAAAATTAAGGTCGTGGACGATTTTTTCTTGATGGTATCCCACAGCCAGTAGCCTATCCCTACGATTGCAAACAACCTAAAGATGGTTAATACGAGCTTGCCAGTGGTATCGGCTATCGGAAATATATCGCTTAGCTTAGTCCCCCATGCTGCCCCTTCATTTTCTATAAAAAGGATTTTAAACCAATTAAAAACATCTACGTATTCGCCAAGAACAAAATGGGTCTTTATATAGATTTTACTTACCTGATCTACGATTAAAATCAGCGCAATTAATAGAAGGGATTTTTTTAAATTCATTCTTTTTAATAAAATATGGATTCGGTAAAAATAGACATATTATTCGATTTTCCGAATGTTGATATTCCCTGTAATGGAATTAAGGGTAAAATATGCATCTCCTTTTGGAATAATTTCGGATTGCTTTACCCCATATTTACTGTTTGCAATAATATGGCCTTTTTTCACCCCTAGCACAATAGCACCGCTTTGTGTCGTTACGGTTGTATTCTCCCCAACGTCGAGCAGGGTGCAGTTACCGTCGTTTAAAACAACCTTTAAGTCCGAATACTGGCCTTGCACATTGATATTGGCATTGGTGCCGTAGACCAAGACTTGGAGGTGTTTAGGTACCTTAATTTTAAGTGCAATGGAAACAACCTTATGCGCACTTAATTTATCGTTAGGATCTAAAAAACTAGGCTGAAAGCCTGCGCTGACCAACAGCGCGTTCCCTTCTTCTTTCACTTGCACCAAAACATTGTTCATATACTCACCTTCCATGACCCCCTCCACGGACATTTCGGATCCGCTAGTGGTAGCCAAATCTACCCTAAAGCAGTCTTTGGTATCGATCTGAATATTGGTGATATGGGGGTTCAGAACAGTTTTATGAACCAATTTCTGAGCATACACTACTGGCAGGCTCATCGCAATAAGAAAGGTAAGCAGTTTTTTCATTCCATAAAAAAACGCCTTGTGAGGCGTTTTTTTTAAAATTTTTAAGCTTGTAAGTTTTTCGCTTCTATGCTCAATGTCGCATGAGGCACCAATTTTAGGCGTTCTTTACTAATAAGCTTACCAGTGATACAACAAATGCCATAGGTTTTGTTTTCTATACGCAACAAAGCATTTTTTAAATCTCTAATAAACTTTTCCTGACGAATTGCCAACTGGGTATTAGCTTCCTTACTCATGGTCTCGGAACCTTCTTCGAAGGCTTTAAAGGTAGGAGAAGTATCATCCGTACCGTTATTACCATCGTTCATATAAGAACTTTTAAGCAGTTCCAAGTGACTTTTCGCTTTTACAATTTTTTCTTCGATTAGAACTCTGAATTCATTCAAATCCTTATCGGCATACCGTACTTTTAAATCTTCTGCCATAATGTTAATGTTTTACTATGAACAACTTTGTATTAATTTCGTCGAAAGAAACCTCTATTCCTTTCTCCAAAGTTTCTTCAAAATTAAGTTCAGCCGCTAAGGTTTCCGTTTTTATATATGACATATTACTTACTACAGCCTCTTCGACAAAACCATCCTTCAATAATTTAATATCTATTTTATCCGTCACTTCAAAACCTGATTCTTTTCTCAGATTCTGAATTCTATTGACCAGCTCCCTGGCAATACCTTCATTTCTTAGGTCCTCTGTAATAGAAATATCCAAAGCCACTGTCAAGGCTCCTGAACTTGCTACTAACCAACCCTCAATATCCTGAGATGATATCTCTACATCTTGGAGCTGTAAAATAATACTTTTATCTTCAAGTTGTAAGATTATTTCGCCATTCTGCTCAATTTTTTGGATTTCCTCCTGATTTAGTCGAGAAACAGCCGCAGCAATGAGTTTCATATCCTTCCCAAACTTAGGACCAAGGGTCTTAAAGTTAGGTTTTATTTGTTTCACTAAGACCCCAGAAGCATCATCTAAGAGCTCTATTTCCTTAACATTCACTTCCGTTTTAATAAGATTGGCCACCGCTTCTATTTCCACTCTCTGCTTATTATCCAGCACTGGAATCATAATCTTCTGTAGCGGCTGACGCACCTTAATCTTCTCTTTTTGGCGAATAGACAGGACCAAGGACGATATGGTCTGAGCCTTTGCCATCTTACTTTCTAAGTCCTTATTGACCATGGTCATATCGTACTTTGGAAAGTCTGATAAATGTACGCTTTCAAAAGAGTCTCTATGTGTCGTATTTGTTAAATCTTTGTATAATCTGTCCATAAAAAATGGCGCTACCGGTGCCGCTAATTTAGCAACCGTAGTCAAACAGGTATACAAGGTCTGATAGGCCGATATTTTATCGAATTGATAATCACCTTTCCAGAAACGTCTTCTGCTTAAACGCACGTACCAGTTGCTCAGGTTTTCCTGAACGTAGTTAGAAATTGCCCTAGTAGCCCTAGTAGGTTCGTATTCTTCATAGGCCTCATCTACCGTTTTTATCAAGGAATGCAGTTCGGATAAGATCCACTGATCTATTTCTGGGCGTTCCGATAAAGGAATATCAGCTTCCGAATAATCAAACTTATCTAAATTGGCATACATGGCAAAGAAAGAATAGGTATTGTACAGAGTTCCAAAGAACTTCCGCTTCACCTCTGCAATACCTTCTACATCAAACTTTAAATTATCCCAAGGGTTGGCATTTGAAATCATGTACCAACGTGTCGCATCCGGACCGTATTCTTCCATGGTTTCGAAAGGATCTACGGCGTTGCCCAAACGTTTGGACATTTTTTTACCATCTTTATCCAATACCAATCCGTTAGACACTACGTTTTTATAGGCCACGGAGTCAAATACCATCGTAGCAATAGCGTGCAGGGTATAGAACCACCCTCTTGTCTGGTCTACTCCTTCGGCAATAAAGTCGGCCGGGAAGGTCTTTCCTTCATCGATCAGTTCTTTATTTTCGAATGGGTAGTGCCATTGCGCATAAGGCATAGAACCACTATCGAACCAAACATCGATCAGATCGCTTTCGCGAGACATTGGTTTTCCCGAAGGGGATACCAAGGTAATCTGATCTACTATATTTTTATGTAAATCTATTTTATCGTAATTCTCTTCGGACATATCGCCCACGACGAAATCCTTAAAGATATCTTCTGCAAGCATTCCGGCCGCCACGGCCTTTTCCATCTCTTGTTTCAATTCGGCCACCGAACCAATGATCAGTTGTTCACTACCATCTTCGGTACGCCAAATCGGCAATGGAATCCCCCAATAACGAGAACGCGACAGGTTCCAATCATTGGCATTCGCCAACCAATTCCCAAACCTACCTTCTCCAGTAGCCTTAGGCTTCCAATTGATGGTTTGGTTCAGTTGGAACATATTGTCCTTGACATCGGTGATTTTTATAAACCAAGAATCTAAAGGATAATACAATATAGGCTTATCTGTACGCCAGCAGTTCGGGTAGCTATGCACATACTTTTCTACCTTAAAGGCTCTATTATCTTCTTTTAATTTAATGGCGATCTCTACATCCACAGATTTCTCTGGAGCTTCGCCATCGTTGTAATATTCGTTCTTTACGTATTTCCCTGCCAGCTCCTTTAATTCGGGGCGGAATTTACCCTGTAAATCTACCAATGGCACGGGGTTATTATGATCGTCCAATACCAACATCGGCGGCACCTCTGGTGTTGCCTGTTTTGCTACCAAGGCATCATCTGCCCCAAAGGTAGGTGCGGTATGCACAATTCCTGTTCCGTCTTCTGTGGTTACAAAATCGCCTGCAATGATCCTAAAGGCATTTTCCGGATGCTGATATGGTAGGGCATAGTCTAATAACTGTTCGTATGTAACCCCTACTAGGTCGGCTCCCTTGGCCTCTCCAACAATTTGGTACGGGATTTTCTTGTCTTTTGAGCTGTAGTTTGCAAAATCGTCTTCACTTTCAGCAGCAAAGAATTTTCCACTAAACTGCTTGCCTACCAAAGTATTGGCAAGCACCACATGCATAGGTTCAAAAGTATATTGATTGAAGGTTTTTACCACTACGTAATCAATCTTAGGACCTACGGTCAAGGCAGTATTCGATGGCAATGTCCATGGCGTGGTTGTCCAGGCCAAGAAGAAAATATCGCCTTCTATGCCTTTAAAATTATCGCCCAAGGTTTCTTTTTTAACCTTAAACTGAGCTACCACAGTAGTATCGGTAACGTCTTGATAGGTCCCTGGCTGGTTCAGCTCGTGAGAACTAAGTCCAGTTCCCGCTTTTGGGGAATACGGTTGTATGGTATACCCTTTATAGATAAGTCCTTTGTCGTAAATCTGCTTTAGCAACCACCATACAGATTCCATGTACTTGGATTTGTAGGTGATATACGGATCTTCCATATCTACCCAATACCCCACCTTTTCTGTCATGGAGTTCCAAACGTCCGTATAGCGCATCACCGCTTTTTTACAGGCCGCGTTATAATCTTCTACAGAAATTTTTGTCCCAATATCTTCCTTGGTAATCCCCAATTCCTTTTCAACTCCTAATTCTATCGGTAGTCCATGGGTATCCCATCCGGCCTTACGTTTCACCTGAAAACCTTTCATGGTTTTGTAACGCGGAAAAATATCCTTGATAGTACGGGCCATTACATGGTGGATTCCCGGCAATCCGTTTGCCGATGGAGGTCCTTCATAAAAAACATAACTCTCCTTTCCCTCCCTACTAGTTACACTTTTTTCAAATATGTGATTCTCCTTCCAATACTCCAAAATGCTTTCCGCAACTTTCGGTAAATCTAATCCTTTATATTCTTCAAACTTCATATTAACTAGTTGTAGTGGTCTATTTTAAGTTTGCAAAATTACTAAATTTGAACAAATTTATACGCATCTTACCCCTGGTAAAAAAATCTTTTGTTCAAACGCTAGCTTTTCTACTAATAATTTTACAAGAGCCATCTCCTTCCATTTAGTTTTTAATGGCTTCCAGGGCTATAAAAACGCAAAAAAAAAGCCGCCCTTTCAGGCAGCTTTTTCCAATCAATGGGGAAACATTATGTATTATTGTACGGTTCCCGTAACCTTTACATTAACAGTTAATTTAAGGGCAGAGTTTACATCGATAAGTCCTAGTTTTAATCCTGTAGCCGACTCAACTTCTAGTAAGGAGTTAAAAGAAAACCCATTAGCTTCATCTTCTTTGTAAGAAGCAAAGATCAGTTCGTACTCACCTTCTTCCAAGAAATCCAAGCTGTAAGATCCGCTTATTCCTTTTACCTCAGCACTAGTTACCGCGTTGGCAAATGTTACACCACTTTTACCTTTACCTTTTGTTTCTGCATCGGCATTGAACGTACCTTTTTTGTAGGCATACACGATAATTTTGTCCGAAGTGTTTTTAGAATCGCTGGCAGAACCGGAAATTTTTCCAGTAGTTTCTTTATTTACAGTTCTAATTCCGGCAGAAAGCTCGCTCATAGTCACAAAATCAAAGTCGCTAGAAAGGGCGCTTTTCTCTTCTTTAATTGTTTTTCTAAGGTCAAAATCAATTACAATCACATTCTTAGCTTGGGCCAGTACCTCGAAAGAATCGGTGATATTAATTTTGTTGGAAGCAGCAACCAAGGCATCTTTTTCTCCGTTTGCCTTTTCTACATAGCAACCAGGCGCATCCCCGTTTACGTCTTTGTCAAAATCCAATTCAAATACAATATTCGAATACGTTTTTGCCTGTAAGTCCAAGTTTCCTAAAACTGCGGTCTTTCCATCTACCAAAGCAGCTAGGTTTACCGTGGTAGCGTTGAATCCTTCTAGTGACTTTCCGTCTACTGTAACATTGGTTATGGTTACAAAAACAGCTTCTACATTGGCATTATCTATGGGGGCGTCGGTTACTTCAAAAGTAGTATTATACGATTCCCCTTCCATGGCCGTGTCGTCATTTTTACTACATGACACCATTGCCATTAAAGCTATAACTGCCAATCCTGAAATCTTAAATAAATTTTTCATAATCTTCATAATAATTTAATTTGTTTGTTTGTATATGAAACAATCAAGTCCCACTTCTCCCTACCTTGAAAATGTTAAAATTTTCACGACACCTGCTACTTGTCTGATTTACAGATCACTATATCGATGAATTTTTTACATAATTTCTTAAATAAAACAGTAGGCGCCTTTTTATAAACCGATGTTTATTTAGCCGATGCCCGTTTTTTGGGCGTTCCCCTAGCGGGGCGGGCTTTCCGCTGTATCTTTTTTAGCCGGCGCTGCCGCTAAAAAAGGATGCCGCTGCAATCCCTAACGCGGAATACAGTGAACAATTTTCAATTGGATGAAAGAAAAGAGAGGACCGCTCTGCAAATGCAACGACTTGCATTTGCAGTAAGAGGCCAAATCAATTTACAATAAGCAGTAAACAATTAACTATAAGAAATAGAGAAAAGAAAACAGAGAAAAGAGAAAAGAAAAACTCGTTATCTTTAATAATGAAATTAATATCTAAAACCGGACAACGTTTATCAGGGAAGTACAACTCTTTTTTTATTGTTAATTGCTAATTGTTTATTGTTCACTGAGAAGCGTTAGGGATAGCGGCGGCATCCCCGCGGCGGAGCAAGGGATATAGCCAATAGCCCGCCCGACAAAGGAGGGAACGCCCAAAAAATACGGATAAAAACGGCTTTCTACGACACTATACCTGTGCGCGGCATTCGTTTTTTAAAACTTATACCCCAGGGCCAAGACAACATTAATGCCGGGCGCCACAATCCCCGAAGAATAGGAGCGATACCTTTGATCGGTAATATTCTCTAGGTTAAAAGTAGCCGTCAATGCCTTTGAAAACGTGTATTGCGAGCGAAAATTTAAGGTATACCAAGAAGGCGTATAGGAATTTCCGTCGGCATCCGCGGCATAAATATAGCTCTTGTCCCTTTCGGACATCGCCATATCTTCGTGGGCAATTTTATCGTTAAAATTAAGGAAGAGGTCTGTTTTTAACTTTTGATTCTTCCATATTACATGGAAATCGCCAAAAGTAGGTGCCACATGGCGTCCCGGGGAATCCGAACCATCTGTCTCCTCCTCTATTCCCTTAGTAATCGTAAGGTTGGAAACCAAGGACAGTTTTTCGGTCAGAAAGGCATCTAAGCCTATTTCGAAACCATATACATACGATTTAGCGGCATTTTGTATAGCCTGTACCTTACTCATTTCCCCATTGTATTCTATGTGGTCCTGCCCATTAAAGTGATAATCACGGCGCACCAAGGCATCGACCAAATAGGTGTAAAAAGTCGTTCCCCTAAGCATTACGCGATCATTAAAATTTTTCTGCGCCCCCACTTCAAAATTATAGGCATATTCCGGCTCCAAATCCGGGTTGGGCACCACTACCTTTCCGGGTTCGGAATCGAATATTTTCCCCACATCATCTACATTGGGCGCCCTAAATCCGGTAGACGCATTGGAGGTTATCTGCAGATCGGTCTTTGGAAACCAACTAAAGCCTAAACTCCCCGTTAAAGCCCCGGTACTAAGGGTAGCATTATCGAAAGGAAAAGGGTAGAAAGTCTTATCAAAAGTAGCATCGACCCATACGTGGCTATAGCGTAGGCCCGATAAAAAGGTAAAATTAGGCTTGGTTTTTAGCTCTCCACTAATATACCCGGCCAGGGTTTGCCATGAGGCGCCGTCCGGATACCTAGTGGCCGAAGCCATGGTAGCCCCGGTGGTGATATCTTCCTCACTTCCTGTAGACCCCACCCTATTAAAAACGTATTCCGTTCCGTAGTACAACCTAAGGCTGCCCATTCTTTTATTTTCGAAATCGATATTGACCGAATAGGCGTCTACATTTTCTTTGGTAGAAAAGCGGATGTCCTTTTGAAACCCTCTATCGTTTCTGCTTTCCTGAAAATTTTGATAGGCCGTCGTAATTTTTAAGCCGTCATAGAAGCTTCCCTTTCCGTTTTGAACCAACTGAAGGTTTCCCATAAACCACTTTTGAGGACCATAATACCACTCTGCAGAACGCAAGCCTGTATTGTCCTTAGAAGGCCTTATCAATCTATCGTACCTCGCATAATCCGAAGTTTCCGAGTAAAATGTATTCAGGTTTAAGTTCCAATTGTTATTGGGTTTAAAGGCTATTTTTTGCATCAGGTTAATTTGGTCGTAACCCGAGCTGCGCTGTTTTTTAGCATTGGGATTTTGGACCAATTTATCTTCGCCATTTTCCCTGATGACGTACTGTTTTCTCAGATAGGAATCGGGACCGTGCGACCCCATTTTTAGGTCGCCAAAATCGCTATAGCTCACACTGGTCAAAAAGGCCCATTTCTTTTTCCCCACATTTACATCTAAATGATAGGTCCCCTCATTATTCGCAGAAGCATACCTATAATAGCTACTTCCCGAAAAGGAAAGGCTATCGGTACTGGAGAACTCTGGTCTATGGGTATAAAAATTCATCACCCCACCAATGGCGTCGGAACCATAGATGACCGAACCGGGACCAAAGATTATCTCGGTGTTTTTTACGGTGAAGGGATCTATAGAAATAACATTTTGCAGGTTACCTCCTCTAAAGATGGCATTGTTCATCCGCACACCATCTACAGAGATCAATAATCTATTGGTCGCAAAACCGCGGATCATAGGGCTTCCGCCTCCGAGTTGACTTTTTTGTACAAAGACTTTCCCGCTTTGCTGCAATAGGTCTGCCGAGGTTTGGGGGGCCGTAAACTGTATGGCTTTAGCGCCTATAACAGCCATCTTTTGTGGAATGTCCTTTCGTTGCTGTTCCCATTTAGAAATAGACATTACCACTTCTTCTAACTGTTCCATACTGGGGAACAAGTATATTTTGCCTCGGTTTACGACATGATTTTTATTTGCTTTGGCGGTTTGGTAGCTAAGATGCCTAAAGGTTATTCGCTCATGATCCCCAAAAACAGAAAGATCGCATTCTCCCGTAAGTCCCGAGAGAACAGTGATCGATTTATCTACATTATAAAGCACTACATTGGGAATGGGCTGCCCATCTTCGGCATCCAGAACAATGATTTTTTGGGCAGAAAGTCCTTGAAATATTAGAAATAAAACAATAAAAATAATCTTTTGCATACTAACCAAAAACTTCATTTAAAACAGCAAGCGATTTAGGCTTTCTAAATCCTTGTAAGTGTAACTCGTAATACAGGACAAGGTTTTTTAGCAATTCTTGCCGTGTAGATTTCTTCATTTTTACAGCAGCTAAACCATCAAAATCTGTGCCCAATAGACTGTTAAAATAAAATATATTTTCGCCCGAAAGGTTAGGATTTAGGGAGGGGGATTTTAAAAATTCGCCTTCCAACAAATCAAAATAAGGAAAATCCCTATTTTGGGTATCCGGATAAAAGCCTAGATATTTGGTAAGAGTCAGCAAGAAATACAAATGAAAATTGGCCATTTCCTCATGGGTATCGAGCCATTGCAAGGCGTGTTCTATAAAACTAAACAGCACCTCATTGGGTTCTTCCTCGCCAATACTATTGCTCAACATTTCGGCCAAAAAAAAAGCCAAGGCATTTTTGGCAACATTGGCGTGTATACTTTGATAATGATAAGCAACCTTGGCTTCCCTGATACTTTCTAAAGTGCCTTTGTTTTTGTGAAAGGCCTGTATTTCCAATTGTACCAATGGCTGAAAATAGGCCGATTTCAACTTTCCTCTTTTAGAAGACAGCACCCCTTTTAACAGATAAGACTTCACCCCGTCGGTCTGGGTGAAAATTTTAGTGATTAAACTGGTATCCCCATATTTTATGGCAGATAAAACAATGGCCTTTGTATTTACAAGCATCGGTATCCGATTTATAGCACAAAGATACTACAAAGAGACCTGTTAGGGAGGTCCCTAACAGGTCTTATGAGAATGCATCCGTGGATACATGGATTTAAAAGAAATTAAATAACGCCTTGCGCCAGCATAGCGTCGGCTACTTTTACGAAACCGGCAATATTGGCTCCTTTTACATAATTGCAATATCCATCTTCTTCTTTTCCGTATTCGATACAAGAATCGTGAATATCACTCATAATTTTCTGAAGTCTTTCATCTACTTCCTCACGAGTCCAGCTGATACGCAAAGAGTTCTGAGACATTTCCAATCCTGAAGTGGCTACCCCACCGGCATTGGAAGCTTTCCCTGGTGCAAATAAAATTTTAGCCTGGTGAAATGCATGGATAGCTTCTGGTGTCGAAGGCATATTAGCCCCTTCTGCCACACAAATACAGCCATTTTTCAATAAAGTCTCCGCATTTTTGCCATCCAACTCATTCTGGGTAGCACAAGGAAGTGCTATATCGCACTTTACCTCCCATGGTGTTTTTCCTTCAAAGAATTCTGCCGAAGGATATTTCTCGGTATATTCAGAAATTCTACCACGTCTGTTATTTTTTAAATCTATGACAAAGGCAATTTTCTCATCATCAAGTCCGTCTTTATCGTAGATATATCCGCTAGAATCAGATAAGGTAACTACCTTACCGCCCATTTGGACAACTTTTTCTGCGGCATATTGCGCCACATTTCCAGAACCTGAGATCACTACCGTTTTTCCTGCAACGGTCTCATTTCTGGTTTCTAACATGCTTTGTGCAAAGTATACCGTACCGTAACCTGTTGCTTCTGGTCTAATTTTAGAACCACCCCAAGAAAGTCCCTTTCCTGTTAACACCCCGGTAAACTCGTTACGGATCTTTTTATACATTCCGAACAAGAAACCGATTTCTCTAGAACCTACTCCGATATCCCCTGCAGGCACATCTGTATTAGGACCAATATGTCTAGAAAGCTCGGCCATAAAGGCATGGCAAAAACGCATTACCTCGTCGTCTGATTTTCCTTTAGGGTCAAAATCCGATCCTCCTTTACCACCACCCATAGGCAGGGTCGTTAGACTGTTTTTAAATACTTGTTCGAAAGCAAGAAATTTTAAAACACTGGCATTTACGGTAGGATGAAAACGCAATCCACCTTTATATGGTCCGATGGCAGAATTCATTTGGACTCTATATCCTCTATTTACATGAACAGCTCCCTTATCATCAACCCAAGCAACTCTGAAAGAGATTAACCTTTCTGGCTCGACCATTCTTTCTAATATGCTTTTGCCTTTATAAATATCATTCTCGGCAATGTAAGGTATAACCGTTTCCGCTACTTCATGTACAGCTTGTATGAATTCTGGTTCATGACTATTACGAGCCATCACCTCTTCCATAAATGCATTTATTCTTTCTTCCATAAAAAAATTAACTATCTGTTGATTATTAATAAATATTGAGTTTGTTGACAAAATTATATATTTTCTTTAATGTATACGCATATTCCATGCAAATTCACTAAGAAAATCACTGAATTGCTTGATTTAAATCAGCAATTAAATCTTCCCGATCCTCGATTCCTACACTTAATCGAATTAAGGCATCTACTACGCCACTTTTTTCTCTCTCTTCTGCAGGTATACTTGCATGGGTCATGCTAGCAGGATGCCCCGCCAAGCTTTCCACGCCCCCCAGGGATTCGGCCAGGGTAAATAATTGAAGTCTTTCTACGATGGCTATTGCTTCTTTATAGCTGCCATTTTTGGGAACAAAGGAAATCATGCCCCCAAAGTCTTTCATCTGACTTTTTGCGATTTGGTGATTTGGGTGGTCCTCAAATCCGGGCCAATACACCTTTTCTATTTTGGGGTGCTTCGCCAAAAATTCGGCTACAGCCCTTCCATTTTCACAATGCCGCTGCATTCTCACATGCAGGGTTTTGATGCCCCGTAGGACCAAAAAGCTATCCATGGGACCACAAACGGCACCACTGGCATTCTGTATAAAATATAATTTATCGGCCAATTCCTTGTCTTTTACGACTAGGGCTCCCACCACCACGTCGCTATGGCCACCTAAGTATTTCGTCGCGGAATGCATTACTATATCGGCCCCTAAATCTAAAGGCAACTGTAAATAAGGCGTCGCAAAGGTATTGTCTACCGCCAATAATACTTGATGTTTTTTCGCCAAGGCCGCAACAGCCTTGATATCTATGATGTTCATCATAGGATTGGTAGGGGTTTCTACCCAAATTAGCTTGGTATTCTTATTGATATACTGCGCTATTGCCGAGGCATCCTGCATTCCTACAAAATGAAATACAATGCCGTAATTTTCGAAAATCCTTTTAAAAATACGGTAACTCCCCCCGTACAGGTCATTGGTAGATATTACCTCATCACCAGGGGACAATAGTTTAATAACAGCATCTATGGCAGCCAATCCGCTTCCAAAAGCCAAACCATACGTACCGTTTTCTATACTTGCCAAGGAATTCTCCAAGGCCGATCTGGTCGGATTAGCACTCCTAGAATACTCATATCCCTTGTGCCCGCCAGGGGTACTTTGGGCATAGGTAGAAGTTTGGTAAATAGGAGGCATTACCGCGCCATAGGCCTTGTCCGGAAATTGCCCTCCATGGATGGTTTTACTGTTAAATTTCAATTGTTCTTTACCCATATTCACTTTAATTATACAAATCTACCTTTATCTTTTAGAGATTGCAATGATATTGTAGCTTTGTACTTTTCTATAAATCTTTATTTTATGAACACTAAATTAGCGTTTTTGTTACTTCCATTGTTTTTCTTGAGCTGTACCAACCAAGACAAACTTGTTTTTGAGCCTTTAGAATTTAAGGAGGCCAGTTGTGACAACTGCCCTAAAGTTACCGTTCAAATTCCCAAAGCACTAGAAAACCATGCCCTGGCCTCTATCATCAACAATACCCTGCGAGAGGAGGTTATTTCCATGTTATCCTATGATGATGAATTTGAACCTACCACTATAGAAGAGGCTATTCGCTCTTTTAACAATGGCTACTCGGATATGAAAAAACTGTATGCCGAGGAACCTGTTGGTTGGGAAGCCATTATTGATGGTACCGTCACTTACGAAGACGATACTATCATCACTATCAAGCTTAACTCCTATTCCTTTACCGGAGGGGCCCATGGATATACTTCTACGCAGTTTTTTAATTTTGACAAGAAAAATAACATAGAAGTTAATACGCTGGATTTTATTGATGACTTGGATCAATTTCGTTTGTACGCCGAAATTAAATTTAGAGAACAAGAAAAAATTCCCTCGGACAAGTCTATAAACACCACCGGTTTTATGTTCGAAAACAATTTATTTTATCTTCCAGAAAATATTGGTTTTACAAAAGAAGGCCTACAACTGTATTACGAACAGTACGAAGTAGCTTCCTATGCTGATGGCCCTATTTTATTAAACCTTCCTTTTCAAGAGATACAACCCTATTTGTCCTTAAAAATAAAATCTTAGTTAGCCTTACCTCCAACAACCTTTGATAGGGCAAGAACGGCACCAAGGTGAATTCCCTCGTGAAAAGCATTGAAGGCCAAAGCGTCTTCTACCTTTTCCAAGGTTACGTCTACACTAGTGGTATAGGTGTTATAGGTCGTAAAAATGCCATCTTCATAGTCCTTTTTTACCCACTCTACGGTAGAGATCAATAAATTCCCTATAAGATCTATCTCCTCATCGGTAGCCGTACCATCGGGAGCGGTGCCTTTTTTAAACTTATCGACCAAGGCCTCATCTACCCTCATTTGCTGACCTCCTAATTTATATACCAACAACTGTTGGGTTACTACCACATGGGCAATATTCCACCAGATATTATTGCGAAATCCGTTCGGGATTTCCAATAGATTTTCCTTAGGGGTTTCCTTTAAAAACTTATATAATAGTTTTCTATTCTTCAGCGTAATATCAAATACCTTTTCCAATGCTAGCTTTTTCTGTGATTATAACTTTAGTCTAGGCATTAAAAATAGTGCAATTCGATGAAAATAGGTTTCTTTGTACCCTAAAATTAGCATTATCCATATTGCTTTTAGCAAAATACCTCCGTTTGGCATGGAAAAATGTGAAAAGTAAAAAATTAAACATCAATTTAAATGAAAAGAATATTTCACTTGAGTAGCTGTGATACCTGTAAAAGAATCCTCAAAGAACTGCAGCCTTTAGATGGTTTTGAACTTCAGGATATAAAGACCGAAGCTATAACGCCCGAACAGCTAGAAGCCATGGTGGCATTATCGGGTAGTTATGAGAGTTTGTTCAGTAAAAGGGCGCGACTCTACCAAGAGCGGAAGCTGAAAGAACAAACACTTACCGAAACCGATTACAAAGCATTGATCCTAGAACATTATACCTTTTTAAAACGCCCAGTTATTCTAATGGAGGATGCCATCTTTATTGGCAATAGCAAATCGACCGTTGCAAAGGCACAGGAAAAAATCCATTCGTGAGTAAAAGAACACTAGCACTATTGGCAGCTTTTGCTGCCAGCATTATTTATGGTTTAAACCATACCATTGCCAAGGGAGTGATGCCTACGCATGTACAACCCTATGGGTTTATATTATTACGCCTTTTGGGAGCCACCGTACTCTTTTGGGCAATATCTTTTTGGGGACCAAAAGAAAAAATATCCAAAAAAGATTGGGGCCGATTATTCCTTTGCGCCATTTTCGGAATGGCCGTTAATATGCTGTCCTTTTTTAAGGGACTTTCCTTGTCTACCCCCATCAATAGTGCTGTTCTTGCCACGATTACCCCCATTATTGTAGTGGTTTTATCGGCCATACTTATCAAGGAAAAAATAACCTTACAAAAGGGGTTTGGAGTGCTTTTGGGCCTTATTGGGGCTTTGGCCCTTATATTGTTCGGGGTAAAGGTAAAACAAGACGCCCCTAATATTCCTTTGGGGAATTTCCTGTTTCTAGTAAACGCCACAAGCTTTGGCTTTTACCTTCTATTGGTAAAGAGCTTATTGGGAAAATATCATCCTTTGACCATTATGAAATGGTTGTTTACCGTTGGTTTTCTCCTTACCCTTCCGATAAGTTATTCGGAATTTGCGGAAATAGAATGGCAGCAATTGCCTTTAGACATCATTGGCGCCATCCTTTTTGTAGTTATTGGCACCACCTTTTTGACCTACTTGTTTAATGTGTTTGCCCTTACCCAACTAAAGGCTTCTACAGTGGGAGTTTTTATCTATATACAGCCACTTGTAGGTATATTGTTTGCCATAGGTACGGGTAAGGACCAACTAAGTTTGATAAAAATAATAGCCATTATTTTGGTCGTTGTCGGGGTGTATTTAGTGAGCAAGACTCCTAAACCAACTCCTTAGGACGTCGTCCAAATTTACGGGTATCTTCCCTGGTCAGCACCTTAAATCCTGCTGCCCTGGGCACCTTATTAAAGGCCTCCAAAAAATTATTTTCCAAAGGGGTCAAACTCCTTGTTTTTAAATCTATCCAGGCCCCCATGACTTCACAATGGGCAAAGTTCACCCCCTTGTCGTCATAAAAATCATGATGAAATTCAAAAAACATACCATCTTCACTTAAGCCCATAAGCTCTAGGGACACCTTTACCGGCTTGCCCAAAAAGGCTTCTCTATAGTAATACATATGCTCATGAAACACCACCGGACCTAGGTTATGTATTGCCATGCTCTTCTGATCGAAGCCCAGCTCTAGTAAAAACGCCATTCGGGTGTGACTCATAAAGTTTAAATACGCAGAATTTGCCATATGACGGTTGGCATCGACATCACTCCATCGGATTTCAAAATCTTTTAAATACATCTTTTTATTTATTACATTTGTTATGCACGCATAATATTTTCAAAAATACTATAGTTTTGTGAAAGGAGGACATTTTTACACACGAACTTAAGCGGCCTTTATTTATTAATCATATAAATCCAATCACCAATATGAGCACAAAAGCATCTTTTATTAAAGACCTATCCTTACCGGCCATTGCGGCACCCATGTTTCTTATCTCTGGCCCAAATTTGGTTATAGAATGCTGTAAAAACGGTATCGTTGGTACTTTTCCTGCCTTAAACCAACGTACTACGGAAGGCTTTGAGGCATGGGTCATAGAAATTAAGGAAGCTTTAAAAAGTTTTGAGACCGAAACGGGCAAAAAGGCAGCGCCTTTTGGCGTAAATTTAATCGTTCACCCTACCAATCCCAGGTTGGAAGCCGATTTAAAGGTCTGTATAAAACATAAGGTGCCCTTAATCATCACTTCTTTAGGGGCGGTTTCCCAACTCGTTGATGCCGTTCACAGTTATGGCGGACTGGTATTTCATGATATCATAAAGAAAAGACATGCCGAAAAGGCTGCTGAAGCCGGGGTAGACGGATTAATATTGGTTGCTGCCGGTGCGGGCGGCCATGCGGGGACTATTAACCCCATATCATTGGTGGCCGAGATAAAAAAGTTTTACGACAAAACCATATTGCTCTCGGGCTGTATCAGCACTGGGCGAGACATTGCCACGGCCTTGCAGATGGGGGCAGATTTAGCCTATATGGGGACTCGTTTTATCAATACCAAAGAAAGCAATGCTCCAGACGAATACCGAAAAATGATTGTGGACGCAGGGGCCAGTGATGTGGTATATACCGCTGCCGTATCTGGGGTACATGCCAACTTTTTAGGCGCAAGCTTAAAAGCTGCCGGAATAACCGAAGAAGACCTAAAAAAAGATACTAAGATAGATTTTGGCAAGGAACTGGATACCGAAGCTAAGGCATGGAAAACAATCTGGTCTGCCGGGCAAGGGGTCACGACCATAGATTCTGTCGAAACCGTGGCAGATTTGGTGAAAAATTTAAAAACTGAATTTAGGGAAGCCATAGAAGCACAGCATAAATTATTGGAAACCTATCCAAAATAAACCCAGATTACTGGACTTTTAAAAAGAAGCGTTTCTTTTTGCCAGATCTATAATTACAAAACAACCATAAAGATGCCCATTCATCCCACACATTACAACCCACCCTTCTTGTTTAAGAACGGCCATTTTTCTACGATTTACTCGGGAATGGTCAGAAGGGTCAACGGTCTTGTTCAAGAACGGGAGCGGTTAAAACTAGAGGATGGGGATTTTTTGGATTTAGATTGGAGTTTTGCCCCCCATCCCACCAATAGAGTAGCCATACTTTTGCACGGTTTGGAAGGCAATGCCCAGCGGCCATACATTAGTGGTAGCGCCCTACAGTTCAACAAAAATGGCGTGGATGTCTGTGCCATAAATTTCAGAGGGTGCAGCGGAGAAACCAATAAGCTGTTCCGGTCTTATCATTCTGGAGAGACCCGAGATCTGGCCGCAGTGGTAGAATATCTCTTGCACAAAAAAAATTATGACCATATCTATTTAAAAGGCTTTAGCCTAGGCGGAAATGTAGTCTTAAAATACTTAGGGGAAGAGAATGCCATTCCCAAGGAAATAAAGGCGGCTATTGCCGTTTCTGTCCCTTGCAACTTGCACTCCTCGCTCGTAGAACTCTTAAAACCTAAGAATGCCCTCTATGCCATGCGTTTTAAAAAACACTTGGTAGAAAAACTTAAAATAAAACAATCCCAATTCCCCGATAAGATTTCGGATCAGGATATTGCCAATATTGTGACCCTTAAGGATTTCGATGACATTTACACCAGCAAGGCCCATGGCTTTAAGGATGCTATGGATTACTACCAACAAAGCAGTTCTCGACAGTTTTTAAAGGCCATAGAAATTCCTTCCTTATTGATCAATGCCAAAAACGATTCCTTTTTAGGGAATCAATGTTACCCCTACCAAGAAGTAGACCGCAACAATTTTTTACATCTAGAAGTTCCCCTTTATGGAGGGCATGTTGGATTTTATGATCAGAACAACGTCACTTATACCGAAAAAAGAGCGTTAAAATTCATAGAAGAACTTCCATAATTAATCTATTTGCTATATTAGTGGCGAAATACTTAAAATGATGAGAAAAATATTTATTGCTTTAGCATTAGTTGGTTTAATTACCAGCTGTGGAGAGAAAAAAGAGGAAAAGAAGGGCGGCTTTGAAATGAACCGTACCAAGAAGGAAGTGAAGACTACTACGGTAAGCGAAGGTGTTCCTGTAGATATGAGCAACAAGGGTGTTGGCCCTATCAAATCTATCTCTTTTCCAGAGGCTATCGATGCTGATTTGGCTGCAAAAGGGAAAAAATTATTTAACAGTGCATGTGTAGCCTGTCATATGGTAGACCAACGTTTAATTGGTCCTGCTCTTAAAGGTGTTTTTGAGAGAAGAAGCCCAGAATGGGTAATGAACATGATGTTAAATCCTGATGGCATGCTTAAGGAAGATCCTATTGCAAAGGCCCTATTAAAGGAGTACAACAACGCTATTATGCTTAACCAAAACTTATCTGAAGACGATGCCAGATCATTGGCCGAGTATCTAAGATCTCTATAAAAATAACATTTTTACAAGTACATGGGTTTGTTGCAACGGCGCGTTGGTAACAAACCCATTTTTTTTACTACAAAGTCACGGAATAAAATCAATATTCAAGGGCTATAGGGCCATGTCGGTGCCTTGAATTTTTCTTATAGCCCCTATCATAAATATTTGGGCGTTCCCTCCTGCGTCGGGCGGGCTATTGGCTATATCCCTTGCTCCGCTACGGGGATGCCGCCGCTATCCCTAACGCTTCTCAGTGAACAATAAGCAATTAACAATAAAAAAAGAGTTGTACTTCCCTGATAAACGTTGTCCGGTTTTAGATATTGATTTCAGTGTTAAAGAACAGCTTTTATTAATCATTGTTTAAAGAATCCCGACTTAAAGGGGTATTCTTGACTACAACCCAAAACCAGTCATACCTGACTTCTAAGAGGTTAGTTTTTAGTTTCCAGTAGATTGTAGATGCTGTTTTCGGCGTGCTAGCGCGAGCGTCACGCTCGTGCCCGTACAGAAAAGAATAGGGAGACAGCAATAATTTTGAAGAATTCTATTTATATCGGATAGTAACTTTTTGAAGTGCGTTTACTTTTAATTGGTCAATCTAAAATAGGGGCGTACAGTACTGACAACTGGTTACCGTTTACTGATTATTTTTTTTATTGTTAATGGTTCCTTGTATTCCTGTCCATGCCTGAATAGCATTGACCGTTTTTAAGCATTGTCAATTGCTAATTGAAAATCTCTACTTCCATGGCCAACGCGCCAGCTGGCCCCTTACTGCAAATGCAAATCGTTGCATTTTCCGCTCGGTCCTCTTTTCTCTGTTTTCTTTTCTCTATTTCTTATAGCTAATTGTTTACTGCTTATTGTAAATTGATTTGGCCCCTTACTGCAAATGCAAATCGTTGCATTTTCCGCTCGGTCCTCTCTTTTCTTTTATCCAAATGGAAATTGTTCACTATTTACTGTATTCCGCGTTAGGGATTGCAGCGGCATCCTTTTTTAGAGGGCCGTAGGGCCTTTAAAAAAGATACAGCGGAAAGAGCGACCCGATAGGGGAACGCCCAAAAAACGGTGTTTCAACCGCATAAAAAAACCCCATATCCAGAAGATACGGGGCTTTTGTTTTTAAGATATATGCGTTTAGATCTTATCTACAACCACCTTATAGGTAGGGTCTTCGATAATGTTTACGTCTATAATACTATCTGCATTTGTCAATAGTTTTAAACAGTCGGAGCTCAAATGTCTCAAATGTAATTTTTTACCTTCTTTCTGATAGCGTGCAGTGATTTTATTCAGCGTATCTATGGCCGACATGTCTACCACCTTGCTCTCCTTGAAATCGATTACGACTTCATCGGGATCGTTGGCTACATCGAATTTTTCGAGAAATGTAGCGGTAGAACCAAAGAAAAGCGGACCGTATATTTCATAATGTTTAACCCCATTTTCATCGATATGCTTTCTAGCCCTAATACGTTTTGCACTTTCCCAGGCAAATACCAAAGAAGAAATTATCACACCGATCAATACCGCTAGGGCCAGGTTGTGTAACACAATGGTCACGGCAGCTACCAAAATCAACACAAAAATATCGTGTTTGGGCATCTTATTGATAATTTTGAAACTTACCCATTCGAAGGTACCTATAGCTACCACCATCATTACACCTACCAAAGCAGCCATCGGGATCTGCTCTATGAGAGGCCCCCCGATCAAAATTATTACCAATATAGTCATGGCACCTATAATTCCGGATAGTCGTGCTCTTGCTCCCGATCCGACGTTTACCAAGGTTTGGGCCACCATAGCACATCCTCCCATACCGCCAAAAAAACCATTGACAACATTGGCAATACCTTGTGCAGCCGCTTCCCTATTAGACTGACCTCTAGTATTGGTAATTTCATCGACCATATTTAGGGTTAAAAGCGTCTCTACAAGTCCAACACCCGCCATTATCAATGCGTATGGAAAAATAATCATCAGGGTCTCTAAAGTAAAAGGGATTTCTGGGATATGAAATGAAGGCAAGGAACCACTTACCGAAGCAATATCCATTACTTTTTTGGTATCTATATCAAAAGAATACACAATACCGAATACCACCAATATAGCGACCAATGAAGCAGGTACCGCCTTGGTAATTTTAGGTAATAAGGCTACGATTGCAATGGTTAATAGGGTTAAACCGGCCATGATATATAGGGCCGAGCCTTCCATCCAACCTTCCATGCCGTTTTCGACAGTTTTAAATTGGGCTACCTGTGCCATAAAAATGATCACGGCAAGTCCGTTTAAAAATCCGAACATCACTGGTTGCGGAATGAGGCGAACAAACTTTCCCAGCTTAAACAGCCCCACCAATAATTGCAGCACTCCGGCCAAAGCCACCGCCGCAAACAGATATTCTACCCCGTGAGAAGCAGCCAAAGCGATTAAAACAACTACCGTAGCACCTGCACCACCAGAAACCATCCCTGGTCTTCCACCAAAAATTGCCGTCACGATCCCCATTAAAAAGGCAGCATACAGTCCCGTTAAAGGAGATAAGCCTGCCAAAATAGCAAAGGAAAGAGACTCTGGTATCATGGTCATGGCAACCGTTAGTCCAGCTAAAACTTCATTTTTATAGTTTATTTTCTGACTAAAATCAAATAAGTTCAAATAATTCTTCACAACATTGTTTTAAGCCGGCAAAAATACTCGATTTTGCCCTTTTTTGAACTATGATCTTGCTAAAAACCAATTAAAACCTTAAATCTCAATAGATAAGAAGCTATCCAATGGTACATTATAAGGGATAAAAACATTGATTTATCCTTATGTTCCAAATTTGTTTTCATTGATAAAAGCGACCTAGGGCATTCCTGTTTCTTCCCAAAAAACATGGTCACACCTTGTCGTTTAGTAGAATTATCAACGCTCTTGATTACAAAACAAGGGTATTGAAGCCCCTCATTGTTGCTATTTTTAAGGCGCTGTAAACCTTCATGACTTGTCTCTTTGATTGTTAAAAAAACAATACTACATTGCCGTTGTTAAATAAAATTACCTTTACAAAAAATATAAGCCCATAGGAAGCATTCCGAATTTTTACTCCTGTGCTAAAATTAAATACTAAGAAATGTCTTAGCACTGCTTTTCGGCATGGCATAGAACAAGGATATAGGAAATAACATTTAAAATAGAAACTATAAATTTAGAACGGAGTGCAGTAACTTATCTTACTACTCCCCTTTTATGGAAGGATTTAGATTTATATAAAAACTAATAGCGTGAAAAATGATATAAAATTTGCAGTATTGGGAGGTGGCAGTTGGGCCACGGCCATTGTTAAGATGTTAACGGAAAATGCAGACACCGTTAATTGGTATATGCGGAATGCCGATGCCATCAACCACATTAGAACACAAAGCCACAATCCAAACTATTTAAGTTCCGTAGAATTTCACACCGAGCAATTAGAATTGACCGACGACCTAAATGTTGCCGTTGCCAATGCCGATGTGCTTATTTTTGCCATTCCATCTGCCTTTTTAGACAAAGAATTGCAGCAACTAACGGTAGACATCAAGGAAAAGACCATTTTTTCTGCTATCAAGGGTATTGTTCCGGAGTCTGGTTTAATTGTCGGCCAGCATTTCCATGAAAACTACGGTGTTCCCTATGACAATATCGGTGTTATCACCGGTCCTTGCCATGCCGAAGAGGTAGCCTTAGAGCGATTGTCGTATTTAACCATTGCCTGTTCTGATATGGAAAAGGCAGAATTGGTTGCCGAACACCTCAGCAGCAACTATATCAAAACAAAAATATCCGATGATATTATAGGGACGGAATACGCCGCTATGTTGAAAAACATTTACGCCATTGCAGCGGGAATTGCCCATGGTCTTGGTTATGGGGACAATTTTCAAAGTGTCCTTATGAGCAACGCCATCCGAGAAATGAAACGCTTTATTAAACGGGTACATAAAATGAAGCGGAATATTAACAATTCGGCTTATTTAGGCGATTTACTGGTGACCGGATATTCTGTTTTTAGCCGTAACCGTATGTTTGGGAATATGATCGGGAAAGGATATACCGTAAAAAGTGCTATGATGGAAATGAAAATGGTGGCCGAGGGGTACTATGCTACCAATAGTGCACATCTGATCGTTTCCAAGCACAAGAAAAAATCGAAAACACCGATATTAAATGCTGTGTACGAGGTGCTTTATGAGAATAAAAATCCAAAAACAGTGTTTCAGGATTTGACCGATAAACTAGATTAATTCTTTTTACAACAGTCTATTCTAGTCTTGGATATCGGCCTTCCAAGAGTTTAAAAAACACCGAAAAATGTCTATAAGAGGTTCTGCCTATTATAGACATTTTTGCTTTTTGCTTGTGCCCCCTTGCTTGCCAAAAAAAGTGCATGCAAACTTATCCTGGCACAGAAAAACCTGAATGTTCCTTTATATCGGCCAGCAGCTGGGCCCTATACCCTTCTATGGCATCGTCACTGAGTTTAAACATAATTTTAAATTCGGCCAATACGGGCTCCATATATTCGTTAACACTCTCAATATCAAAATACAGCCTCCCTGTTCTTCTAATAAAGAAATCCATTGGGGTGTGAATCATCTCGTGCTGTACCCCAAACTTTAATTCTGCCAAGACCATCCGCAACTGCTGATCATCTCCATTTTCTTGGGCATATATTTCTAGGATATTTTCTGTTTGTTTCCCATAATTGGTAACCAAGTACCAAGCATCGTATTTTGAAAAGCCGTCGGCCTCTATTCTTTTATATACTTTAGAAATGTATTTTTTTACCTGTTTGTACGATTTAAAATCGTTTCCACACAGGGGTATCTTTTCGGTGGTACATTCCTTTAGCGTCCTATGATGGTCCTCCTCCATTTTTTTTGCGACCAGGTTTACGACGCGTTCGGCCATTTTTCGATAGCCCGTAAGTTTCCCCCCAGCAATACTGATGAGTCCGGTTTCGGAGGTAAAAATCTCATCCTTGCGCGACAATTCCGAAGCCGATTTTCCTTCTTCGTAGATCAAGGGCCTTAATCCGGCCCAGGAAGAGATGATATCTTCTAACTCCAAATTTATCGTTGGAAACATATTATTTACGGCCGATATTAAATAAATAGCATCGGCAATTTCGGTTTTCACATGGTCTTTGTCCTCATCGTATTTGGTGTCCGTAGTCCCTATATAGGTGATTTTTCCCCTTGGAATGGCAAACATCATCCGTCCATCGGGAATATCGAAATACACCGATTGTTTTACGGGTAATTTCTCGTACGGAAACACTAGGTGCACTCCTTTGGTGAGTTGTAAATGCTTCCCTTTTTTGGAATTATTGAGTCCTCTTAGCTCGTCTACCCATGGCCCGGCAGCGTTGACCACATAACTACCTCCTACCGTAAATTCGGTATTCAAAATATGATCCTTTACCGCTAATCCGGTTACCTTATCATCCTCATAGATAAAATTGGTCACTTCCGTATAATTTACGGCCGTGGCCCCGTAAAAGAGGCTGGTTTTTATATTTTCGAGGGTTAAGCGGGCATCGTCCGTTCGATACTCGGCATAATACCCGGCACCTTTTAAAATTTTCTTGGGCAATAAGGGCTCTAGTTTTAGCGCCTCTTTCTTTTCCAACATTTTACGCTTGTCCTCTCCGCTTACCTGGGCCAATATATCGTATACTTTTAGCCCAATGGAGGTGAGCCATTTTCCGTAGGAACCATGCTCTATCAGGGGGAGCAACATTTTCTCGGGCAGGACCAAATGCGGGGCCAAATGGTGAACAATAGCGCGCTCTGATCCTACTTCCTTGACCAACCAGAAATCGAATTGCTTTAGATAACGCAATCCGCCATGGATCAACTTTGTAGACTTACTACTGGTGCCAGAGGCAAAATCGTTTTTTTCGAGCAGAGCAACTTTCAGCCCCCTAGAGGCCGCATCCAAGGCGATACCGGCACCAGTAATCCCGCCGCCGATCACCAGCAAATCAAAATGCTCTTCAGACAGTTTGGCTGCCGTTTTAAATCTTTCAAGAGTAGAGAATTCTAAGGGCTGTTTCATCTATGGCTATGGTTTAAGGAAGTTCGTTATAAGAACACCAAAATAATGGGCCTCTATAACTGTCTTAAAGATAGTTGAATAATCTGCTATTACCAAGGGCAATCCTTACTCTATGGTAATGGTGATAGCAGCCTCTTGGCCCGAGGCATCTATTGCGGTTATGGTATGCTTCCCTGGCTCAGGAAGTAATCCGATTTCATGGAAATGGGAAGTTTCGCCAACAAATTTTTCATCTATATACCAGTAGACCGTGGTTGCCGGTTTAATATGGGCCAGTTTAAAGATCAGTTCGTTTTTTACGCCTTCAAAATTCTTTACAAGGCTCATCCGGTTGCCATTGTTAGGGTAGATAAATTCCATTTGATTCCCCCTGTCCTGAATGCAGTCGGCCAGAAAGGGCGGCAAGCTTTTATACGTGGGGTGACTTCGTTTATAGTAATACTCTATTAATGGGGGCAATACAAACCAAGACTCGGCTTGGGCATTGGACAGATCGATACAGGAAGCGTTTACCCTGTACTGCCCCTGTTCTTCCAAATAAATTTGTTGATGGTACTTACAGGGCGCTACAAAGTTTTCCTTATTGGGAATCGCTACTGTATTTTTCGGACATATATCCGTAGCTAGGTAGCCGCTTTCCAAGCAGGTTTCCATCCTTATAAATTCGTCCAGGGGCTCTTGGAACCATGGCGACCTTGGCAAAAGATCGAACACATCAAACAGTATTGGAGCGGCAGAGGTTACTCCGCTTACATTGGGCCTGCCTTCGCCATCGGCATTCCCTACCCATACCCCTACCACATAGTCTTTGGTTACTCCTATGGCCCAGGCGTCCTTATTGCCAAAACTGGTTCCTGTTTTCCATGCCACTTGCTTGGAAGAATCAAAAAACTCCCAGGATTCATTCCCATCAGGGCGATTTACTTCTTTCATCGCCTCAAAGGTGAGGTAGATACTGGCGGCATCAAAAATGGTTTTTTCGGTCGATTTTTTACCAAAATCGGCCCGGTCCTTCTCTTTGATAATGGGAGCTATAAATTCTCCCTTAAAGTACTCGCTAGAGGTTTCATTAAAATGATTTACGGTGCTGGCCAAGGAAGCATAGGTTTTGCACAAATCCCACAAGGTACTTTCTGCCCCGCCCAAAACCAATGTCAGCCCATAGTGATTGGCAGGTTTATTGAGTCCCCGAAGGCCAAAAAAGTTTAACTGTTCCCTGAATTTTTGCACGCCATAGTCCTGTAAGAGACGTACCGAAGGAATATTCAGCGATTTCGCCAAGGCCTTATCGGCCCGTATAGCGCCGCTATAACTTTCGTTAAAATTCTGGGGCGTATACCCGGCTATTTGAGTGGGTATATCGGGGATGAGCATCCCGGGCAACAATTCTCCCGCATCTAACATGGCAGTATAAAGAAAAGGTTTTAAAACACTACCGGTACTTCTAATAGCCTGTACCATATCTACGTCCTTTTCGTGTTCCCTATCTGTAGGCGTGTTTCCTACATAGGACAATACCTTACGCGTTTTTACATCCATCACCATTACAGCCGCGTTATGCACCTGGTTTTGTCTTAGGTGCTGGTAATGTTTGTCTACAATGGTATTTACCGAAAGCTGTAGATTTTCGTCGATGGTGGTACGGATTCTTTTACCCTTATCGTCCTTGGCAATATAGTGCAGCAGATGTGGCGCCTTTTTAGGTAATGGAAATGGTTTTTGGGGCAATTTTTCTAGGAGTGCCAGTTGGTAGGTGGTACTGTCTATTCGGGTGGTTTTATACAGTTTGTACAGCAGCCTATTTCTTTTTTGCAGTAAGCGCTCCTGGTTTTTTCCTGGATAAATTAAACTAGGGGCATTTGGCAATACCGCCAAGGTAGCCGATTCTGCCCATGACAATTGATGCGCCTGTAGTCCGAAATAGCGCCAAGCGGCCACTTCCAATCCAACCACATTGCCCCCAAAGGGAGCGTGACTGGCATAGCGTTTTAATATGTCTTTTTTAGAATGGCGGAGCTCTAGCCTTGTCGCCAATATAAGTTCTATCAGTTTTTCGCCATAGGAACGTTGCCTTTGCCCCCTATGCAGGCGGATCAACTGTTGGCTAAGGGTACTGCCCCCTCTGATGGTTTTCCCCGATTTTATATTTGCCGCTAGGGCCTTTGCCATGGCCACGGGGTTAAATCCCGGGTGCTGGTAAAAATAAGCGTCTTCAAATAATAACAGGCAGGTTTCAAATTTATGGGGAATACTATCTACTTCAGGAAACCGCCATTGTCCGTCGTCTGCGATCAGGGCTCCCAGCAACCGACCAGAAGTGCTCTCTACAACGGTGGCCGTCGGTGCCGTAAATAATTGTTTTGGAAGGCAAAAATAATAGGCGATCATCAAAAAAAGGCCCAAAAGAAGTTTCTTGGGATGCCTTTTAATAAATGTGACGACGCTACTACTCTTCATATTTAATTGAATGAATATATCCCCGAAAAACACCTCCTAGCTATCCCCTAGGGTTTTAGATCATGGTAAAGTCTGACTGTTTCCTCTCCAGCAATTCCCTCTAGGCCGTTAATTTCTTATAGCCTTCAACATCCTTGACTAGGATGGTTGTAGCAATAACGGCCTAGAGGGCCTGTTAGTGTCTTTCCTTATTCAATATATTCTTTTTCTATAAAATAGCCTACGATGGCTTCTTTCATCAAAACCGTCTGCTCCCCAGCCTTCAGGGTAGGCAATTCTTCTTTAATGGTGTAATGTGGCCATCCGTCCTCATCAAAATAGTCGAACTCATAATACCCATAAGGCTCCAACAACCTGCAGATAGCGATATGCATCAGGTTAAGCTTTTCGTCTTTTTTGTATTTTTTATGGATTTGACCCAATTCCTGTACTCCTACCAAATAAATAATGGCATCTAATTCTAGGGGATCCCCATCGGCAAATTGGGCCGATAATTTTTGGACCAAAAGCTCCCATCTTTCTTTTAATTGTATATCTCTAGACATGATAATTTTTACTTTATTAGATCTGTTCCCTCGCTAACAAGCGCCTAAGGGGACAGAAGTTTCCAAAGGTACAAATCAAAGTTCTATATTTGTGAAAAGAGTTTTTTATGGGCACAGTAGATATTATTTTAGGGTTATTGTTGTTATATGGTCTTTACAAAGGCTTTAAAAATGGCCTTTTTGTAGAAATCGCCTCTTTAATAGCCCTTATCGCCGGCTTGTATGGTGCCTTTCACTTTTCCTATATCACTGGGGAATATCTTGGTGAACGAATGGATTGGAATGAAAAATATATCAATACGGCCTCCTTCATTATTACCTTTATCCTTATTGTAGTGTTGGTAAACATCATTGGGAAACTATTGACCAAAATTGCCGATTTTGCCATGCTGGGCTTTTTGAACAAAATGGCGGGAGGTATTTTTGGCGCTTTAAAAGTGGCCATTATAATAGGGGCCCTTTTGATATTTTTTGATAAAAGCAACAACCAGCTTGGCTTTGTAAAGGAAGACACCATTCTGGAATCTAAACTCTACACCCCGGTAAAAGATATTGGGGAATTGGTATTTAGCAAGGTATTAAAGCACGCCGACCAATTGGAGGATTCTCCGGTAGAAAAAGAAACCATGCCAGCCACCGAGGCTAGGGGGCACTATTAACCGAACACTACTTCCTATATTCTTTTAGAATTGTTGCGCCTTTGGTTTTGGGAACTCCCCTTAGCCAGCAATCCTATATTAACTTCTCATAACTGTCACTTACTTTTTTGTAGTTTTTTTCTTTATTTTTTATTTGTCGTTTACTTACTAATGTTATAATATTGATCTTTCTGTTTATGAGAGGATAGCTGTACCGTATATGGTTACTGTTGTCTAGGGTGATGAATGGTATATATTAAACGGATGTAACGTCGTTATCTGCAATGAAAATGAATTATAATCCACTTTTAGAACCACAGAGAGAAAAAGCAGGCTCAACTACTTTTGGTAAATATGGATATCAGTATCACTTGGCATTGTTCCGAATAATTGAAGAACACAAGGAGTTCAACGAATATGCAGTATTTTTAGAATTGCATGAGGACGTAGTAAACTCTAATTCATTAGACCAATCAAGCGCAACATTTGATTTTAAACAATTTAGAACTAATAAACCAAGATTTACCGAGCATGGATTAACCAAAAAAACTAAAACTAAGCCTTCCGTTTTAGCAAAACTTGTTGGTAGCTGCATAAACAAAGACTATAGTCTTCTGATCACCTCAATGAATATGGTTCAGAAGTGATTGCTCCCCTAGTAATTGATACACCTAATCAACAGGAGCAGTCATTATCTAATTATGATAAGATTGTTGAAATCTTAACCCAAGATTTACCATATAATTCGCAAGTTATTGTTTGTGCAATGAAAAACGAGCAATTAAAACCTAACGAATCAATCACTAATGTGATAGAGCTAGATGAACGAAAAATTTTGATAAATAAAAAGTAATATCAATTATAAAAATATTTGGCTTGGCTAAGTGATAAACCTAAGGAGCAGTATTTCAAACTCTCCTACGTTTCTTAGTCGGGTCATTAGGAATAATTAACACCTTGAAAAAACAATGAACTTTTCAATAGACGCAAGTACTTTTACGCTAAAACATAACTACAAAGATCATGAAAATCAAATTTTAAATAGAAACGTTAAATATGTAATTCCTATTTATCAGCGTCCCTACTCTTGGACAGAAAGTCAAATACAAAAATTTATTTCAGATATTTTTATTTCGTTTTGGGGCTATAATAAAAGTAGTCATTCTGAACCTATGTTTATAGGTACTATGCAGTTATCAAACATCCAGAATAACGAACAGGACATTATCGACGGACAGCAAAGAATAAGTACATTTTTAATTCTTTTAAAAGTTTTAAAATTAGAATATCCGAATTTAAAAGAGTTAGAATCATTAACCTTCGATTGGCTAAAAACTAAAGTTAATAGTGGAAAACAACAAGAGAAATTAATGGAGTTAATAAATACAACTTCTTTAGATAATCTGACAGAAACTGGTCTGAATAAATACCTTGAGAATGCAATCCTAATTCGTCAAATTTTTCTTAAAAATATTAAACAACGTAACGAAGATGACATTTCTTTTAATCCAAAAAGCTTTTTAGAGTATCTATATTCTAATATCTACTTTGTTGTTATAGAAACAAATGCGAGTTTATCAAAAACACTTCAAATTTTTGATGCCATTAATACCACAGGTTTAGACTTAAATGCTGGAGATATTTTTAAAATTAGAATGTTTGAGTACCTAAATAAAAATGGCGATAACGATAGCATATTTAATGAAATCAGCAAACTCTACGAAAAAATAGATGCAAAAAACAAAGAAGTTGAAACGCGATTAACAGATATAAGAGGAATACTAAACATATATCAATTCTATCTTATTGCTAAATACAAATTACCAACTGTTTTATACTCTTATGGTGTAGATACTTTCTACGACCGACTTTTTGAAACATTATTTAACATCAATAAATGGGAACATTTCAAAAACAATGTAGAAGATAATAAAATAGCTTTGTCGTTGGAGGAAATTAACAATATTATATACCTACGGTACGAATGGGAAATTAAATGGCGTAAAAATGAATATGGAAATGTGAAAAATAAAGGGTTACAATATTTGTGGTGGTGGTCAAGATATAGTAAATTTTGGATATTCAAATTTGTTTTCCTATTCATTTATAAAGATGACCCTATTCGCTACAACAAACTTTATGAGTTTTCAGAAAAATTAATTAAAGTTTACTTATTATACAGCATTGTTTATCAAAAGTCTGTAAACAAAATTAAAGGTCAATTTAACAACCAATTACTTGATTTGTTAGTTAATGGTAACTATTCAGATTTAATTAATCACATTGACCAAAAACTATTAACAGGAAGTGATTGGGAGAAAAACAGATTTAAAGAAATCTTAACCGGAGACATCTTATATAGTAGTAAAGTGAAAAATATTCTTTGCAGACTATCTGCACTTTTGGAAGAGAATTATACAAGTGAAAATCCAGAAGAAATAAGGTTAATAACTGAAAAGTTATTTCATCTTCAAATAGATATTGAACACATTCAGTCTTATAATGATGAAAATTTAGAGGAACGAGATAGAGTAAAACAAACTTGGGGCGACAATTTAAACTCTCTTGGAAACTTGGTTGTCTTAGAACAAAATATAAATCGTTCTATCAACAATTCAGAAAATAAAAAGCTTGAAAACTATAAATTAAGTTCATACAACATTGTTAATAAAATTCTTGTTGACCAATATGACAATTGGAATTTAAACAAATGTTTATTACGTAAATCTTACGAGATTTCTAAAATTTGTGAGTACGTTATTGAAACAAAAGTAACTGTGCCTAGACGAGTAGGTAAAGGGTCGACTCACCCCGACAATGTCTCGCTGACTATGTAAGTTTAAAACAACAGGGGTTAAACTTTTAAAAGTCTGCCCCTTTTTTCATAGATCATCAGTAACTGATTCTTATGCGACTCCACGTATATGCTTGGTCTTGGTCAATGCCCAGACAGATCAGGTTTTTCCGTTTCCTTCCCGCCAGCGGCCTCATTCACTAAAATAGTCTACTAGAAAATTTCTTGACGTTCTGCCTTCCAAGAATGTCATGATCAGTAGCGTGGTCGGTTTTTCTAGCAATTTTAATCCTTTCATCGGTTAAAATATTTTCTTACAAAAAATAATTTTGCTTAATTGAAGCTCTTGATTGGCTTCGCTCGCTATGTGCTGAGGCAAAATTGCTTCGCTCAGGAAGTCCTGTTTAAAACGAAACCATATACTAGAACATAACCAAATAAGGGCTATGTAGACATTTATAAATAATAGCAACCTTAACTGTATCTATAAAACCAATGTCTGATAAATTCCAAAATAAATACCGGATTCCTTCTGCTCGGATGAAAAATTGGGATTATAGTTGGAATGCCCCTTATTTTGTAACCATCTGCACAAAGAACAAGGAACATTTTTTTGGTGAGGTAGTAACTACTACTGACTTGGGCACGTCCACCATGGAATTGTCCGAAACTGGAAAAATGGCAGAAAAATATTGGTCTGAAATACCACAACATTTTCCTTTTGTAGCATTAGGTGCCTATGTGGTAATGCCAAATCATGTGCATGGTGTCATTATTATTCATAAAACCGATGATAGAATTAATGGCGAAAAAAACGATAGAGGGTCCGTGGTAGAGACGCCCAAATTGGGCGTCTCTACGAACAAATCCCTTGACGACGCAATTTCCAATAATTCCACAACCAATCCGTATACCCCCATGAATCGCACAGCCTCCGCATCCCAGAAATGGAAATCAGGCACATTGGGTGTCATTATCAATCAATACAAACGAATTTGCACCATTAATGCCCGTAAGATTCATGCTGGTTTTGCTTGGCAACCACGTTTTTACGATCATATCATTCGTTCCAACGAATCGTTTCTAGAAATAGAAACCTATATTCACGAAAACCCTGAAAAATGGAGTCATGATAAATTTAATAATCTTTAAACAGCATGAAGGATAGACGGTTAGACATCCAAATGGATGTTGTAGCAAATACCGGATTCCTTCCGCGCGAATGAAAAATTGGGATTATGGTTGGAATGCCCCTTATTTTGTAACCATCTGCACAAAGAACAAGGAACATTTTTTTGGTGAGGTAGTAACTACTACTGACTTGGGCACGTCCACCATGGAATTGTCCGAAACTAGAAAAATGGCAGAAAAATACTGGTCTGAAATACCACATCATTTTCCTTTTGTAGCATTGGCTGCCTATGTGGTAATGCCAAATCATATGCATGGTGTCCTTATTATTCATAAAACCGATGCTAAATTTAATGGCAATAATGTCGAAAAAAACGATAGAAGGCCCGTCGTAGAGACGCCCAATTTGGGCGTCTCTACGAACAAATCCCTTTACGACGCAAATTCCGATAATTCCACCTTCCATCCGTACACCCCTATGAATCCCACCCCCTCCGCATCCCAGAAATGGAAATAAGATATATTGGGTGTCATTATCAATCATCACCAAAATTTCCAGAAAGAAACCGACTGATAAGCACTTTGCGGCAAGGAATTTGAACAAAAACAACCAACCATAAAAAATTGATTCACAGAATATTTAGAATAAATTTAAAATAACTACGTTTTTGGATTAGGGATTTTATCGACTTATTTGTTTTATGTAAAAACAATTAACAAAAATTACTATAAATGAAAAGATCATATTTTAAGCTACTTACGATTTTAACTGTAATGACATTATTTCTAGGAACAATTACATCTTGTTCTGATGATGATGATGCAAGGGTGAATATTACTGTCAATGAAGGACCTTCTGGAGATATTGGTGGAGATTTTACTGGTAATGGTGGAAATGGCTCAAGAACTATCAATTGGACCAACAACTTGGCAACGGCTGACTATAACGCCGATATTACTGCCACAGTATCTGGAATATTTCAAATTGTAGTAGCAGATGCAAATGGAACTATAGTTCTTGACAAAACTCTGAATGGTAAAACCGAACCCGATAGTATAGATGGGGTAACAAGAGCTGGAGAACCTGGAAATTGGACTGTTACTATTACGCTGACTTCATTTAATGGAGACGGAAGTTATTCATTAAGTGCTGGAGACTAATCGTAGTTGATACATATATAAATTAATAAAATAGGGCTGTCATTAAATTGATAGCCTTTTTTTATATGCTATATATGAAATCTACAGCCAATAATTATAATAAAAAGTATTCGGCCCGCCGAAATATACCAAGGCCGAATATCTTGCCCACAGATATCCCCCTGCTCTACCCTATAAACCTTAAAACATTGTTATAAAAAGCGCCTTTCTTAAGGCTGTTTTGTTTTTTAAAAGTGACTTGCTCCCGTCTAATGAATAGATTCTATTTGAAATATTTTCTTACAAATAATATTTTCCCTAAATTGAAGCTCTAGATCGGCTTCGCTCAGGAAGTCCTGTTTAAAACGAAACCATACATTAGAAATTGACTAGAGAAGGTTTAAGTAGATATTTATAAAACAACCTAATTTACAAACAGTTAACCATACCAATAACTTATTTAAATAATAAAAAAATGCCCATATTAAGAAATCTAAAATGCGGTATCTGTAAAGCTAAAAGCTCTCAAGGAGATGTAATATACGGTAAACCAGTAGCTTATAACCCTACAGAAGAACAAAAAAAATGTAACCACATTTGGCTTAATGATGATTCATTTTTTTAAAGATTTAGTTGATCTTTAAACCGCCAGTTTCTATAATTAGACGCTCATTGTAGACTACTTACTCGGAATGAAAGCAAATAGATATATCTTGGAGCATATAGTTAGAAGGAATAGTAAAAGAAAGGAAACAATTGAAAAATGTAATGACGCCACATTGGATATTGTTATAAAAACAAATCCGATTAAAAGATTAATGGCAGAATTGCACACGGATATTGCGAGGTAGAGGCCCCAAAATTGGGCATCTCTAGTTTTGTACCATTCATTAATTATCGAATTATTAAAGCCTATTACGAATGATATTTTTTAAGAAAAAAGAACCTCAACCTGTAGAAGTAGCAGGAAATACTTTAAGATGCCCCGTATGCCGCAACGATCAATTCTGGAGCAGAAGGGCACAATTGAATTCTGCTGTAGCCTCATTCTTCAGTCTAGATTGGGCCAATAGAAGTGCTAGCTGTTTTGTATGCTCGGAATGTACCCACATATCGTGGTTTCTGGGAAAATAAATCGTGCTAGTGGTAATTTTATAGCGTACGAAAGAAGAAGGAATCAGGCCTAAATTTACATTTACCGGATTCATCAACCCAAAAAAATCGCAAAAAAAATGCTGCCTAAAACATCATTTGACCATTTCCAAAATCAGCTACGTATTGACTTTGGAACGGGTACAAAAAACAAAATCCTTATGGGCTATACTACCTTATAGGATGTTTTTGCTAAGATGTTTAAGACAGCATTTTAAACAGACATTTAATTTTCTGTTTCTAGTTCGTTTTCAGGGGTATCCTTGGTATAGGTAAATGTAACAACCGTCTGTATAACCTCTCCATTTGGTTGTCTTACCGTTGAATTCAACGAAAAAGTATACGCCGTATTCTCTTCGTTAAATTCTAAAACTACATTCTGGCTAGAGCAATTCCCCACCAAACTCAAAACCTTTCCTGTGTACTTCCAAGAACCGTTTATTTTTAGTTTATTAGAACAGTCATCCGTGTTTTCTGCTTGGTTATATTTATAACCTCTATTGGTTTCAAAGGTATAGGAAGCATCTCTTTCGCAAGCTGAATATTGTTGGTAAATATTCTTGTTTGGGTTGTCTTGTTGATCATCCGTAATATCTACTTCTTTTTCAGATGTAATAGCGGTCAGTTTCCATGTTCCCAACAACACATTTTCATTTTCAAGTAATGGCCCTGTAAATTCTTCGGGACATTCTATTGTATTATCTGTACTACAACTACTAAACAAACTAGTGATGGCTAAAACCCCAACCACTAATAAGGATTTACTTTTATTCATTTTAACGATTTTTAATTCATTAATAAGAATGCAGTATGTGCCAAATGGTTGCGCAAAAACCTCAACAATATTATACCTTTCCATTTAGAAAGTACTGCCTAAAAAAACAACACTCGCCTACTTCTCCAAATCCTTTTTATTAAAACACTAAAGCATAGATATTTACGGGATCACATGAACCCACATCCCTTTTGTACGCGCCTTATAATCATTATCGTACATAGATTGCGCCTGTATCCCTGGCAAATAATATTTTCCAAGGAAGGACGCATTTAGCAATACCCTAAAGGTTTTGGTTTCATTTTTCTTCATATCAAAATAGAAATTCGCCCTATCATCCCTCAGATCGGTATGGGTAACATCATTCTCTTCAAAATCGCCAAAGTCTGTAAATCTCGTATTCACTATCTCCCAACCGCTTGGAAATATTTGTGTTAGGGCTACATTTTTAATAGTATTCGCGCTGGTATTGGTCAGGGTGACCTCTGCTACAAAATCGGTTCCTTGTCCTAGGGAAGTAGGGTCTAGTTTAGATCCGTTCCTGCCTTTATAGACCACTTTGGCCACTAAATTTTGCTGTTGTTCCTGTTCTTCCCCTACTGGTAGCACTCCACTATTTAAGACCCCGACGTACAGCGTATTGTTCCCGGTATTCTTCAAAACGAGCTTATTATTTCCGTTTTTGATATTCAGAGAGCTATTGGCCAAGGGTTTTTCCGTGGCTACATTGTCAGTTTTCCCCTGTAATGTTATACTGGCCGCTATGCCCTTGCCTCCCAACATTCCGGCAAATTTTGCCATGGCCAGTAGACAATAGCTAGTGGTTTGGGTATTCATCCATTGATCTTTACTTAATTCCTTGGCTAGGACTTTTGCTAATTCTTGGGCCTCTACCTTATCTTTTAGCAGTACAAAAGTTTCTAGAGCCATTGCCCTATTTCTTTCGGAAGACCCAAAGGTTAGATCATTGAATCGGTTCCTGTCAAAATCAAAGTTTGCGGACTGCACCAAATCTTTTGCGATATTGTTTTGCCCTATGAGGGCATAGCTTGCCGCCAAACGGTATTTGGCTTCATTAGACAAGGTAGCTGTTTCCCTGAGTCTGTTCATAGAGGCAATATCCGAATTCCCGGAAAGGGCAAGGGTATACAACCGATATGCCTGGGCCAAATCTGAGGCATTGGCTTCTGCCCGCCATTGTTTGGCGCGATTCTGTTGGTACTGTATCCATGCCGATTTGAATCCCAAGGGCAGGACATAACCTTTGTTTGCTGCTTCCAATAAAAAATGCCCTGCAAAGGAGGTACTCCAATCATCGGCATTTTGTTGTCCTGGCCAATACGAGAAACCTCCATTCGCAATTTGTGATGCCCCCAAGCGTTTTATGGCAGCGGTGACATTTTCTTGAAGCTGTTTTTTTCTAGATGCCGGCACCTCAAAAACATCGGTAAGATATAGTTGCGGAAAGGCAGCCGCGGTAATTTGTTCCAAGCAGCCATGTGGATATTGAATTAAATATTCCATTCTGCCGTTAAAATTCATGGGCGGAAGGGTAGATAATTCTATTGCTGCCGAATTGCTCCCGGGTATCCCAAAAGTTTTTAGGGCAATGGTCTTGGTTTCTCCAGCTTCCAAAGCAAGCTCTTCAAGGCTTGTGGTTACCGGATTTGGGTTCACAACATCGATCGGGATTTCGAAAGAGGCGTATTCCCCATTTCCGGAAGCTTCTACCACCACTTTCCCGATCCCATTAAAATCTGCCACGGACAACTGAAAATACGCCATCTTTTCCTCGGGCTGGGAAAATGTCACGTTTTGCTCCGACCCACCTAGGACGGTAAAGGATGGGTCTTCTTTGATTTTTAAACGCACTTGTTTTATTTTATTCTCCAGGGCAAAAACGGTTACCGGCAAGGTCACAGATTCGCCCGGGGTAATTTTCCTTGGCAAAGAAGCCAACACCATCAAGGGTTTACGAACGGGGGTTGATTTCTCTGCTGTTCCATAGGCTGCTTTTTTGGAATTTCCTGCCACTACCATAGTACGTACTGCTCCAATATATTTAGGGATGGTTATTTTGTGCGATTTTGTCTCCCCTTCCTTTAAAGTAAAAGGCCCCAAATGAAGCACCATTGGTTTAAATCGGTTTGCTTTTCTATTTTTAGCGCCTATCAACTCCCCATCTCCACCGATGGCAAAAACCTGATCGATTCTGCCCCCGAAAGCGCCAATAACATCGTCGTACACATCCCAGGTTTTTACCCCTAAAGCTTCATGGGCATAAAAGGTATTCCATGGATCTGGTGTTTTAAACCGAGAAAGATCTAATATCCCCTCATCAACCACAGCAATCGTATAGGTCATTGCCTTGCCTTGTTTTTCATTGACCTTAAGGGCAAAACTTTCTTCTGGACGCAATAGCGCCGGCATTGTTATATTAGGTTCTAACTTGGTCGTAGGATTTTCTACGGCAATAGGCACCACGCCATACATCCGTATGGGGGAATCGTTTATGGTAGTAGCATGGGGTTGTAACAAGCTTATGCTCAGATAGACATTTGGCGTATGCGCTTCGGTAATGGGAATTTCAAATTTAGTCTCTCCATTTTGTGTTTCTACCCAAAGGGAATGCAACACCTCTGTGCCATTCTCCAAAGTTACTAAGGCTCTTCCTCCTTGGGAACTTGGCAGGGTAACGATGGCTTTTTCACCCACCTTATAAGATTCCTTGTCGGTTGAAAACACTAACATAGTAGCGGCAGACGGATCGTTTTTACGCGACTTCCCTGCCCAACCCGGCCAATCTACATAGATGGTCTGTCCCGTCGCGTGTTTGCCTTTTTCATCTTCTACGCGAACCAAATACCGGCCCCATTCCGGATATTTTAAGGTAAAGGTAAATTCGGCCTTCCCCTTTGCATCGGTGCTTAGGTATTTTTCGAATACTTTTTCCTGGTAATTGTCACTGTTAAAACTAGAGAGATTTTCATTGGTAGTTTCCCACCACCATCTCCACTGAACCTTATAAACGCTCGCTTTTAATTTCTCGGCCGCCTTAGGGTTGCCTTTTTCATCAACGGTTACTACCTCAAACTTCTGGGGCACATCGGTGAGCAACATCCCTCTTTTCTCATCGCCTTTCGGCGCATTTAAACCTACGTATGTACTATAAGGGGAAAGGGGCATGCCAAAAACATCCGTACTAAAATCGCCCCCGTTTTCATAAACCTTCGCCAGAAAAACCGCGTTTAACATCCCTGGAGCTTCACTGGTAAATTGTGGACGAATTGAAAAAGCAGCCTTTCCCTCGGCGTTGATCTTATTGTTGAACACTAATAGGTCTTCCGATTTAAAAGTGCGGGTAGGATCGTCAAAAACATAGCCTTCAAAATTTTTAAAATGGGTAGCCTGCGGTTTAAATTTTGCGGTAATATCGGCCTTTAGGTTTTTTGCCGTCGCTCCGTGCAACCAAGCTACTTCTAGTTCGCCCTTTATAGGTTTTGCCAAGGATAAAAGCTCTTGGGAAAAGGTCGTATTTATTTTTAAGCGATTTGGTTTTATGGTTTCTATCCTAAGTTTTTTGACAAATGTGGCTCCGCCCACCGCTACCTTTGCTGTCCAATTCCCAGTAGGGGCATCGGTATCGGTTTTTAGGGTAAAGGCATACATATTATCTATAGGATTCGTATGCACTTGTCTGGCCACAAGTTTCTGGTACGGATCTATCAGTTCTAACTTTACAGGATGATTTTCTGGAAGTTTATTGGCATTATCGTTCAACATAAAAGTCAGGTACAAGGTATCCCCTGGACGCCATACCCCACGTTCGCCAAAAATGAAGCCCTTAATTCCTTTTTGGGGCTCTAGGCCAGACACCTTAAATTTACTCACCGACAGCGCATTGCCATCATTGAGTTTAATATAGGTTTTTTGTCCTTGGCTTTCCGCGATGGCAAAATAGGCCATGTGCTCCGCTTCGTATATAGAAGTCCCATCCACACCGGTCGTTACCTGTCCTATAGCTTGTTGCTGATAATTGTAAAAAGTAACTTTGGCCCCGCTAATAGGAGCTGTACTCACTAGATCGTTTACACTGACAAAATAACTTTTATTGGTCCCTTTCTTGATGATAACCCCCAGATTGGTCGCTAAAATATTGGTCGAGGCTGTTTTATCATAGTAATAGGAAGTATGACAGGGATTATCGCGTTCGTTCCAGTTGTAGTTCTCATAGTAATCTTCGTAATAGGATTCTATTTCGTCCCAACGGCTATCTTCAGACGCTTGATCAAAATCATCGATCGCCGCATCGCTTTTGTCAAAATTGTTGGACTCGCATTGGTATAAGCTGTAAGTCGGCTTGATACTAAAAGCTACCTTGTAAAGGGCCCCGGGCTCTGGACGTATCAGGGATTTTAGATCCAGGGCATGGGCTACCCATTTATCTGCATTCGAGGAAGCATTATTTTGAAGATCTAGTTTTATATACGCAATAGGTCTACCTACTTGTTTTAGGTTATAGTCTTCATTTAAATTGTTATCCTGTAAGAACTGTAATATATTATTTTCGAAAATCCGATATACTTTTACGTCTACGGCCTTTAGGTTTACTGCCTCAAAATTTATTTTCAGATTATTCGAGGAGGGCAAAATGGTACCATTGGACAATAAGCGAACTTCTGGTTTCATTTGTTCAAAAGCCAGCCGTTCTTCGTATTTCGTTTTTAACTTATAGCCATCGATACTTTGAATGCCCTCAAATACTTCAAGCTGTGGCGTACCGATAACGGCTTTGGAAGGGAAAACTTTTAAGGTATTGCCCACAACATCATAGGTAAGTTCTTTGGCACCTTCCAAAACAACCAGCCCTTTAAAATTTTGTTCTTTCTTAAGAGGGTCAGAAAAGTTAATACGCAACATCTGTTGCGCTCCGTTGGATACTTCGACATTGAGAATGCTAAAATTATTTTTACCAGGAATTACTATCGTATTGGCCCCCTTACTTTCAATTCCCAAATGAGCTCCACTCCACCGTATCTCTAATTCACTGTCCTCCTCAAATCTCCGGATACTGTCTATTTTAAAATAAAATTGGGTTCCTTTACCTATGGCTGTTTCAAATTTTATGGGAATGTCATTGCCATTTTGTGATGCCTCGACCATTTTTTTGGCCTTTTCCAAACTTAATTGATCTGCACTTTTTATATGTCCTTCAACAAATTGATACTCTTTAGAGTACGATTGTGGCGCTTGGGCATATACATTAAACTGCTGCTTTATAGTCTTTACCTGAAAAGTAAAGACGTGCAGCTCCTTTGGAATCTCTGGAATAATTTTCCCTAGGTTTAACCGAAATTTATAGGAAGTATCATGATCAAAACCGTTTAGGGGTACAAAAGCCAAAGTAGTACTATTTAGGGCTATCACCTTTCCTTTAAGCTCAGGCGATGGTTGTAACAAATCGTCATGTAGCTCTTTTCCCTGTTCCCATTCTGCTATTGGGGTAGTGAGCACAACCCGAATTTGATCTTCCGAAGAAATTATACCATGGGACACTTCGTTGATATACTCCTTGTACCTATTTATATTGTCTATGGCATCTAAAACGGTTTCTTTTTTCTGCTTACAACCGATTAGAAGTATAAATAACACGGAATAGAATATAAATTTCATGGCGGAAAGTTTTATAAAAGTAAATATAAACGGTTTTTCCTGTGTAAGAAAAATATTTCCAATTGATTATTAAGGAATTAACATCCGAAGACTGCCACTTTCTAAGAAACTAAGGCTACTTCCCGATGCTATCATTATCTATTCCTAAACCCATTCCCCCTCGAAAAACTGACGCCATCCATTAACGAAAAAAACAACTGCTACCCTATGGATTAAAGCAAGCCTTCATTATTTCTTTTCTTTGCCACCCCTCTGTTAATAATGGACTCGAGACCCAATGGTTACAATGCACTACAAAGGCACCCTACTATGGAAAAGGAAATGTACACATACTGCGGTCAGTGTTACAGTGAATGCCGCTGGAAATCTGTATTTTACCCAATGATTCTATAAGGAAGTCTTCTTAAAGATATTTTCTTTTGTTAATTTTAATACATATTCTTTGGAAACAATGGTATTATGGTAGTTTTCTATAAATAGTCCTTATGGAAAACACAGTATCTTTGAAGACGCACTAAAATAAAAATACTTATGTCTGTAAAACCCCCTTTTAATTTAACGAAATGGATCGCTGAAAACCGGGACACCCTAAAGCCGCCCGTAGGCAATAAAAACCTGTATAAGGATGCCGGCGATTATATTGTCATGATCGTGGCCGGACCAAATGCCCGAAAGGATTATCACTACAATGAAACCGAAGAACTTTTTTATCAGTTAGAGGGTGCTATTGAGGTTCATATTCAGGAAAACGGGGAAAAGAAAACGATGCTTCTTGGCCCTGGGGATATGTATCTTCATCCGGCTAAAGTTCCCCACTCCCCAGTAAGACACGAAGGATCTATAGGATTAGTCATAGAACGCAAACGTGCCGACATGAATATTGACGACGGCTTGCTTTGGTTTTGTGACAACTGTAATCACAAGCTCTACGAGGCTTATTTTACGCTAAATGATATAGAAAAAGATTTTCTGGCGCATTTTAAAACTTTTTATTCGTCCTTAGATCATAGGACCTGTAAGAATTGTGGAACCGTTATGCCTGTTGATAAACGCTTTATTGCCGAAGAATAGTGTATATTTAAAAAGTTTAAAAATGTGATTATCCGGATATTACCTTTAATTCTCCATTAATTAATGATCAGTAAGAAAAGTTATAAATACCTAATTATCCTTTTGATCGGCGGATTAATTTCTTCTTTACTTTTCTATTATGCTAATCAAAGGCGCATCGCCGAAAACGAGGTGTTTGTAGAAAACACCATCACGAGAGCTAAATTAAAATTCAACCAGGAGCTTTTAAAAGTAAATACGGTCCTAGAGTCTATGGCGTTCTTTTTTGAGAACAATAAGCAAGTTACCCTAGATAAGTACATAGAATTTACAAACCCATTTGTTTCTGGTTTACCAGGGATAAGAGCTTTAGAGTGGGCACCACGGTTAAGCCCAGGGAATCTCATGCATTTAGACGAGGGCCAAGTAAGGGTCTTGGATAGCAGTTTCAATATCACGAAAATAAATTTCAATTCAGCCCATGGAAACTTTGCTCCGACGCGGGACTATTATCCTATAATCTATACGAATCCAAGGGATTATTTACAAAAGGTAATCGGTTTAGACATCGCCTCGGTTCCCATGGTTGGGGGCGCTCTTAGATTGGCAGACAGCACCCAAAAGATTGTAAGCTCTAAACCCTTAAACTTAATCACTTCTAAGAACAGAGAACACTTTGGCTTTGTTATGATAAAAGCTGTCTTTGGTACCGACAAAAAACAAGTTGACGGATATGTCTTGGGCGTATACGATATGACCGCTTATATCGAAACCATTTTGGGGCCAGAAATGAAGGTGTTGGATATCTTTATAACCGACGTTACAGAAGAAATCCTCCCTTTATATTATAGCTCCCCAATACTCATAAAGAACAACAATCTTAAGGCCAGCAATGAGACGAGCATTGATATTGGCAATAGAAAGTGGGAAATTCAATTTTTCGCCAAAGAGGGGTTATTGGTATATCCGCACACTAGGGAATCGTATTTTTTACTTCTTTTCGGGATGGTCATTTCTTCCTTAATTGGCGTTATTGCGTTTAAAAATGATCGGTACCAAAATACTTTAGAGAATGAAGTGCGCACACGGACCTTGGATTTGGAAAAATCGAACAAGGAAAAAGAAAACCTGCTGCAAGAAATACACCATAGGGTAAAAAACAATCTGCAAATGACCTCGAGCTTAATTAACATTCAAAAAAGAAAGCTCACCAATAAGGCGGCCATTGCGGCCTTAGAAGAAAGTCAGTCCAGAATATCTGCCATTGCCCTTACGCATCAAAAAATTTACCAGGACGAGAATTCAAAATCAGTAAATTTAAGGGAGTACTTAACCGATTTAATGGCCTACCAGAAAAAATTGCTTCCCTCGGTGAATTATGCCATCCATTGTTCTCAGATCACTTTAAACCTAGATGTAGCCTTGCCTATTGGTCTAATTATTTCAGAATTGGTCACCAATGCACTAAAACATGCTTTTAAGGAACATCAATTTAACAACAATCTCAGTATTACCGTTATTCAAGATAGAGAAGGAGAGCAGCTAATTCACATCACCGTTGCGGATAACGGCAAGGGGCTACCGCCAGACTTCGACCCCAATTACACCAGTGGTATAGGCTTTAAAATCATCAATTCGTTCTGCAAACAAATTACAGGAAAGCTAAGCTATAACTCTTCATCCCAAGGCACTTGTTTTACCCTAAGTTGTAAAAATTTAGAAAATTTAATTTAAATACTAATATTCATTTTTATATTTATGGCAATTAGCAATACAAAGTCTAAATGTATAGCTTTGTATAAATCTAACATTTATAAATAAAAAAGTTATAAAATGTCACAAATTGCAAAAACCTTCGGAATTAATGATGCCCTTAAGCAATTAGGGATTCAAGATATTAATCCAGGCACTTCTACTGGATCCGAAAACTTTTCTTCTGGAGAAATCATATCGTCTTATTCTCCTGTAGATGGAGCCTTAATTGCAAAGGTACAGGCCACTACCCCAGAAGACTATGATAAAGTAATTACTGCCGCTACATCGGCTTTTAAAACATGGAGAACCAAGCCTGCCCCTTTGAGAGGTGAAATTGTACGCCAGTTTGGCGATAAATTGCGCGAACTAAAGGAACCTTTAGGGAAATTAGTATCCTATGAAATGGGAAAAAGTTACCAAGAAGGATTGGGCGAGGTACAGGAAATGATCGATATCTGTGATTTCGCTGTTGGCTTGTCCAGACAATTGCACGGACTTACCATGCATTCCGAAAGACCAGGTCATAGGATGTACGAGCAATACCATCCTTTGGGAGTAGTAGGTATTATTTCGGCCTTCAATTTCCCAGTAGCGGTATGGGCGTGGAATACGGCCTTAGCATGGGTCTGTGGAGATGTATGTATATGGAAACCGAGTGAAAAAACACCTTTATGCGGTATTGCCTGTCAAAAAATCGCTGCAGACGTCTTTAAGGCCAATAATTTGCCTGAAGGGATCTCTAATTTAATCAATGGCGATTACCAAGTAGGAGAGCTTATGACCAAAGATGTCAGAGTTCCTTTAATATCTGCCACAGGATCTACCAGAATGGGTAAAATAGTTGCCCAAGAGGTTGCCGGACGCCTAGGAAAATCCTTATTGGAGCTCGGTGGTAACAACGCCATTATTGTGACTCCGGATGCCGATATTAAAATGACCGTTATAGGTGCTGTATTCGGTGCTGTAGGTACTGCCGGACAGCGATGTACTTCTACCCGTAGACTGATCATCCATGAGGATATTTACGATACCGTTAAAAATGCCGTAGTAACTGCTTATAAACAACTACGCATTGGGAACCCATTGGACGAAAACAACCATGTTGGGCCACTGATCGATACCGATGCAGTAAAAATGTATCAGAATGCTTTAACTAAAGTAGTAGAAGAAGGTGGTAATATTATAGTAGAAGGTGGAGTTTTAAGCGGTAACGGATACGAAAGCGGCTGCTATGTAAAACCAGCTATTTCCGAAGCGCAACCTTCCTATTCTATTGTACAACACGAAACTTTTGCCCCTGTATTGTATCTGTTAAAATATTCTGGGGATGTAGAAAATGCCTTGGAAATACAAAATGGGGTAGCCCAGGGATTATCTTCGGCCATTATGACCAATAACCTAAGGGAAGCAGAAAGGTTCTTATCGGTAAACGGTTCGGATTGCGGTATTGCCAACGTAAACATAGGAACTTCGGGTGCCGAAATTGGCGGTGCCTTTGGAGGAGAAAAAGAAACTGGTGGCGGACGTGAATCTGGCTCAGATGCTTGGAAAGTGTATATGAGAAGACAAACCAATACCATTAATTACACAACAGAGTTGCCTTTGGCACAAGGGATAAAATTTGATTTGTAATCCCCTTGTAACTTTATAACTAAAAGCCCGCTATATACAGAATCAAATTCGGCAAATAGCGGGCTTTACAGCTAACTAACTCAAATAAAAAACCTTCAATTATTCCCCTTTTATACTCAGGGTCCAATACTTTTATTCTATTGTTCTATTGTTCTATTTTTAAGGGACTTTGTCTCATCTACAGACCATCTTCCGCGGAGCAGTGACTGTGCTCCAAGCAATACAACCATACACACAAATTTCCAAATTTTCATTAGTGTCTTCATTTGTTTTATTGTAAGGGGTTGTTACTCTTTTTTCTTAGGTGATACACCTCATACGTCTTTTATCTTTTTTGCCTTCACATTTAACTTTATGGCTTAAGGAGTGCCCAAAACTCGACCTTCCATTGCAAGCCGTCCTACCATGGACCGGTAGCATTTTATTTTTAAGGGACTCTAAAATACAACCTAAAACAATGAAAACAATCTAGTTATGTACATCTGACAACCATAGCTGTATAAATGTCCACTATGCTGTATTTTCCGCTCCTATAACATGGAGAAAAAAGGTTTTTCAGCAGAAAATAAGGAATCTCCTTATATACTACATCGTTCTTAACTAGCTGATAAAGAATATTTTTCGTCTAAGTTATTAATCTTTTTAAGATTTTTTTAATACATTGTAGACTACAACCATTAACCCAAGCCAACGATGACCAAAAGAAAAACCTAGCAAAGCCCGTTATTTATAAGCATTATTGTTGCCCACAGCTCTTCTGATCTACTTCCCCTACTCCTTCGAAAGGTAAAAATTCAACGACCTGTTAAGAGGGACATACGGCGTCCAGATATTTTAAAGCGTTGTTCGGAAAGAAGTACGAGAAACCACTAATCACCAAAAAAAAAAACAATAAACCTATATTTAAAACCACACTAATATGAACGTTGAAAATCTGAACGGCTGGAGCTTGATAATTCTGATTATAGTTGGAATCATTTGTGCCATCATAGGATATTTTATGGGCAAAGGCAAATTTGTAGCTCCCGAACATTCGGCAGAATTAACAAGCCTGAGAAGCAAGAACGATAAATTGGAGGCCGACTTATTGGCCTGTAACCAAAAGCTAACGGAAATGAATGCTGCTCCCATACATTCGAATGCGATTACGCCCCCATCGATGACCAAAGCAACCTCGGCTACAGCTAATAATTCGATTCCTTTTAGTGCTACTGCTGCCAAGGCGGCCTTGGGGAAAAGTATTAAGGAAAACGACTTAAAAGTAGTGGAAGGTATAGGTCCAAAAATTCAGCTATTATTCCATTCTTTCGACATTACCACCTGGCAAGCGTTATCGGAATCATCGGTATCTAAATGCCAGGAGGTGTTGCGTTCTGGTGGCGACCGTTATAAAATCCACGACCCTTCGTCATGGCCATTACAAGCTAAAATGGCTTATGAAGGCAAATGGAAGGAACTACAAAGATGGCAAGACGAACATAAGAGAGGTAAGCTGTAATTTATGGTAAGGGCTCAAAAACAGGGCAACATGGGCTTATATTATATCCTTTTTCCCAACTGATACTTATAAGAACGGTTTAAAGGCCTTTTTAACGCCCTGCTACTTGGCAATTGAGCACTGGCTTCATGTATATAACATACCGCGTTAGGGAGCGCGGCGGCATCCCCGCAGCATGGCAAGGGATATAGCCAAGCGCCCGACCGACGAAGGAGGGAACGCCCAAATTATAATGTTTCCATTTATACAAATTTAAAATTGGCCCCACTTACATATGACTGTAAACGGCCTTGTGAGGTGCATGGAAAAAATCGCTTAAAAAAGTCCATAAAAAAAGCCGGTTACAATAACCGGCTTTCGTTTTATACCATTCTACCATTGGCCTCGACCCATTTGAACTTGTACTGGTCTTCTGGATATTTCATCCTACTAGCAATACGCTCTAATCTGTCCGGTAATTTCATCAGATAATCCCTTGCCCTTTCGGCATCGTCATTTAGGGCTCTAATACTATCTAATTCCCAATAAGAATTCAGTTTTTTCAATATGTCGATATAATCCTGTGCGGTATACACCCCAAGTCTCTGAGCGCAATTTGAGAAAGTTTCGAATGCCGAACCGATCTCTCCTCCAGACTCTCTTAGGAAATGTGCAGGCATCACAATCTTTTTCTTCATCATATCTGCAAAGGCCAGCATCATCTGACTAGGGTCCTGTTCAAAGATTACCTTCACAAACTCCCTATAAGCCAAATGGTGGCGCATTTCGTCACCAGCGATAATGGTACACATTTTCCCTAACAGGGAATTGCCGCCTTTTTTACACATTTGACCTACTCTTTTATGAGAGATGTTGGTCGCCAATTCTTGAAAAGAGGTGTACACAAAGTTTTTGTATGGATCCCTATCCGTTCCGATATCGAAACCATCGGCAATAAGATGTTGGGTAGTGATTTCCATTTCGCGCATATTTACCCTACCTGACAAATACAGATATTTATTTAGGACATCGCCATGTCTATTCTCTTCTGCGGTCCAATGGCGCACCCATTTGGACCAGCCATTTTTATTTTCTCCATGTTGATCTATCCCTTCTACATCCATCAACCATGATTCATAAGTAGGCAAAGCCTCTTCTGTAATGGTATCGGCCACCAAAGTCACCCATAGATCATACCCCAATTCCTTGGCTTCTTCACGAATTTGGTGAACATCGTCTAAAAAGGTATCACTTTCAGAATTAGGTAAAAAATCTGTAGGCTGCCAAATATCATTTATAGGAATAAGGTATGAGTCTATAAAGCCTTCTACCTTGCTCTCTATGGCTTTCATTACTTCTATTCTAACGTTCTTATTTGACATAGTATAATTTTTTGTAAATATCTTTATTAATCTTGAAATATTGCCCACCTAGGGCATTAAATTTAGTTTCTACCCTTTTCTAAAGGGTAAAACTTATGTACCGGGTCGCTTTGCCAATATTCCTTGGTGTTGGCATCCATGATGGTCAATGGGCCCATAAAAGCCGCTCCGGTATCGATATTCCAAACATTCGCTGCATTTTGCGGGGTTGTTTTTCCTATCCTTGTCACTGGGGTATGGCCTATAAAGATCTCCTTGTAATGCGTTAGTCTTTGCGGATAAACAGCATCCTTTAAGGTTAGTTTTGGATCTAGGGACAAGGCCAATTCCCATAAGGTTCTATCCCAATAAAGGGTCTTTGTAAAATACTCTTCTGTTACACCCTTTAAGTTAGTAAATCCTGCATGAAGAAACAAGCGATTTTCTTCATCTAAATAATAATTTTCCAAAGCATTGAAAAACTGGATATGGGCTTCTTTTTTTGTTTCGGCCAGCTGTCTGTAAGATTGCAGTGTGGCATTGCCACCGTGCTGCAACCAAAGATGGTTGTCCTCGCCGCTTTGCAGCCAATCGAGACACAGTTCATCATGGTTCCCCCGTAAAAAGGTACAGCTATAGGTATCTTTTAACTCCATTAAAAAATTAACGGTTCCTACGGCTTCACTCCACCCATCGACATAATCTCCTAAAAAGATCAAATGGTCGTCGGGCGTGACTTTGGCTCTTTCCATTGCCTGTTGTAGCGCTTTTAATCCAGCGTGGACATCTCCAATTACCAGTATTCTCATTGTGCAAAAATCGCAAATAGCGCTGTAATAACAATACTAAAAAGAAAATTTCCAAAAATGTTAAAATGATGAAGGCGAATGACATATCACTTAAACTGCGTATCCATAGGCCCTATCCGATTAAATACACACAAAACGGTATAAGAAACAAATTCAGATTAAAAAAATAATAATTTTTATTTGCACACTTTTTACATTTTAAAATTCCCTACACAACTGCTTATCAGGTTTTTAACTACTTTTTCTTGTAAACATTCATGATTTAAGTCATCTTTTTGTTGAATTTATTTTTAATACTTTTGTCTCGATACTATAAACACATTCACCTTAAAATCTTATTCTATGTCGACTGAAATAGCCCAAAGACCACAAAAGACCTATACCCAAGAAGAAGCGTTTGAAGCTTCTCTTGCCTATTTTAAAGGAGATGATCTTGCCGCAAGGGTATGGATAAACAAGTATGCCCTTAAGGACTCTGAAGGCAATATTTATGAGTTGACACCGGATGATATGCATCGTAGGATTGCAAAGGAGATCGCCCGCATAGAAAAAAAGCACCCCAATCCTAAAACCGAGGAGCAAATTTTTGACCTTATCAAAAATTTCAAATACATCGTCCCCCAAGGGAGCCCGATGGCCGGCATAGGCAATCCATTTCAAATTGCATCCCTATCTAACTGCTTTGTCATTGGCAACGATGGGCAATCCGATTCTTATGGGGGCATCATGAAAATAGACCAAGAGCAGGTACAGCTGATGAAGCGCCGTGGCGGTGTAGGGCACGACTTGTCGCACATACGCCCAAAGTCGTCCGCAGTAAAAAATTCGGCCCTTACCTCTACGGGCCTAGTCCCTTTTATGGAACGGTACTCTAACAGCACACGAGAAGTAGCACAAGACGGAAGAAGGGGCGCCTTAATGTTATCGGTTTCTATAAACCATCCGGATGCAGAAGATTTTATCGACGCAAAAATGGAGCAAGGAAAAGTAACCGGCGCCAATGTTTCCGTTAGAATAGATGATGCTTTTATGCAATCTGTGGACACCAATGTCCCTTACACCCAAAAATTCCCCATCCACAGTGACTCTCCCAAGGTGGAGAAAACTATTGATGCTCAAAAACTTTGGGGTAAAATAGTGCATAACGCATGGCAGTCGGCAGAACCAGGGATTCTTTTCTGGGATACCATTATCAATGAATCCGTTCCTGATTGTTATTCTGATTTAGGATACAAAACGGTCTCTACCAATCCTTGTGGTGAAATTCCCTTGTGCCCATACGATTCTTGCCGATTGTTGGCCATAAATCTTTTCTCGTATGTAGACCAGCCCTTTACCAAGGAGGCTAGTTTTAATTTCGACTTATTCAAAAAACATATTGCCGATGCACAGCGTATTATGGACAACATTATTGATCTTGAATTGGAAAAGATCGATGTTATTCTAGAAAAAATAAAATCGGACCCTGAACTGGAAAGCACCAAGGCGGTAGAATATAACTTATGGAACAACATTAAAGAAAAAGCTGCCCAAGGCCGCCGTACCGGGATAGGCATTACTGCCGAGGGCGATATGTTAGCGGCATTAGGCCTGCGTTACGGAAGCGACAAGGCTAACTCCTTCTCTATTGAAGTACATAAAACCATCGCTTTAGAGGCTTATAGGGCTTCTGTGCATTTGGCCAAAGACCGAGGCGCCTTTGACATTTTTGATGCCGAACGAGAAAAAAACAACCCCTTCATTCTTCGTCTTAAGGAGGCCGATGAAGAACTCTACTATCAGATGTTAGAATTTGGACGAAGGAATATTGCATTATTGACCATAGCCCCAACAGGAACCACCAGTTTAATGACTCAAACAACTTCGGGCATTGAACCTGTTTTCCTTCCTGTTTACAAGCGCCGTCGCAAAGTTAACCCCAACGATAAGGATGTACGGGTAGATTTTGTAGATGAGGTTGGTGATTCTTGGGAAGAATACACCGTTTTCCATCATAAATTTAAACAGTGGATGTCCGTGAACGGTATAGACACCACAAAAAACTACAGTCACGAAGAATTACAAAAAATCGTGGCCAAGTCTCCTTACTACAAAGCGACCTCTAATGATGTAGATTGGCTTAGCAAGGTGCGTTTGCAAGGGGCGGTACAAAAATGGGTAGACCACAGCATCAGTGTCACCATAAACCTTCCCAATGACGCTACCGAAGAGTTGGTAGGGAAATTGTACTTAGAAGCTTGGAAAGCTGGTTGTAAAGGCGTTACCGTATACCGAGACGGATCTAGGTCCGGTGTTTTAATTTCCAATGAACCTGCGAAAAAGGAGGAGGAAGAGGCCCTTACGCCTTTTCCTACCAAGCGCCCACAGATATTGGAGGCCGATGTGGTAAGACTTCAGAACAACAAGGAAAAATGGATCGCCTTTATTGGATTGATAAACAACAAGCCTTATGAAATTTTCACCGGGATGGCCGATGATGAAGATGGGATACTAATTCCTCGTTGGGTAAATAATGGTTTAATCATAAAGAACAGAAATGACGACGGTTCCTCACGTTACGATTTTCAATACAAGAACAAAAGAGGCTACAAAACAACTATTGAAGGGCTTTCCCATAAGTTTGACCCAGAATATTGGAACTATGCCAAATTAATTTCGAGCACCCTAAGACACGGAATGCCCATTGAAAATGTGGTAGACCTTATTAACAGCTTACAATTGGACAGCGAATCTATCAACACCTGGAAAAATGGTGTGGCCAGAGCCTTAAAACGATATGTAGAAGACGGTACAGAAGTAAAGGGCCAAAAATGCGAGGCCTGCAACTCTAACAACCTGATCTACCAAGAAGGCTGCCTTACCTGTAAGGATTGTGGATCTTCGAAATGCGGATAGGTCTTTAATTGAGATTTTATTTTAGAAAGCTATGCCCCTAAATTTATAAATTTAGAGGCATAGCTAGTTTTAGTGCATATTTCTACTTAATTTATGCTATTAAATAAGGAAAGCGGATGAAAAATGTTTTTTGTATCGGAGAGTTATTGATTGATTTCATTGCCGAAAAGCAGGGCAGTGATCTTTCCAAGGCTACCGAATTTACAAAAAAAGCAGGAGGTGCCCCGGCCAATGTCGCCTGTGCCATCAGCAAACTTGGCGGAGAAAGTGCTTTTGTAGGGTGTATAGGCGAAGATCCGTTTGGGTCTTTCTTACTTAATACCCTTACGGAATCTGGGGTAGATATTTCCTTTGCCCAACGCTCCAAAACCTTTACCACTTTGGCCTTTGTATCCATTGCTTCGGACGGAGAAAGGGACTTTGTCTTTAGCAGGGGAGCAGACAGGGAATTAACATACCACCCTGAACTATCAGCTCAGTTTAACGGAAATATTGTCCATTTTGGAGCTGCAACAGCTCTTTTGGGCGGTCCCTTAGAAGAAACCTACGCGCTTTATTTAAAAGACGCTGCCAAAAACAATGTATTTATCAGTTACGATCCCAATTTTAGAGGGGACCTATGGAAAGGCTCTGAAGCTATTTTTATTAAGAAATGCCGACCCTATATCGCTAAGGCACACCTATGTAAATTTAGCCTGGAAGAAGCCCAACTGCTCAGCGGAAAACAAACACTAGAAGAGGCCTGTGAAATACTTCATGCTCTGGGCACAAAAATAATAACAGTTACCTTGGGTGAAAAAGGCACTTATTTAAGTACTCCGACCCTTAAAAAAATAATCCCAACAATTAAGGTAAGCCCAATAGATACCACCGGAGCAGGCGATGCTTTTATAGGGTGTTTATTAAAAATACTGGCCACAAAAGAAAACCCCTTGTCGCTATGGGAACACGGAGCACAATTAGAAGAGATGGTGTCAGAAGCCAATAAGGCAGGCGCCATTACCACTACTAATTTTGGAGCTATAGCCGCCCTCCCCGACCAAGCTCAGCTTGACAGTTACCCTCTTCGTTAAGGATTTTGAACTGCTTAATTATAGGTCATCTTACGAATAATACGCAAAGACTCCTTTACGGATCGGTATACGCTTAAATCGTAATTTTTAAGTAGCGGTTTTGCTTTTTCCAAGTATACTTTAGCTACTTCAAAGCCGCTGATATAACAAACCAACAGGGTATCTGGTAAGGAACCTAAATCTTTTCTTTCGACGGCATCCAACCGAATTCCCTTTTCTATCTTTTTTAACAAGGCCACTTTGGCATTAAATATATGGTGAAGACTTCTTTTATCGTATAAAGGCGGCTCAAAGATTAAATCGCTCTTAATAGTATAGGTTCCGTTTTCAAAAAAGGTAATCACCATTTTTTCTAAGGGGTAATACTTTTGCTGAGAACTGAGCCCCAATTGTATATATTCTATAGTTGTAAAAGAATCCTCATCATAGGCAATAGTAATTTCGTCGAATTCCGAATAAAACAATTTCACTTGTTCATTGATCAGTTCGATATCAACTCGGGAATAATAGGTATGTTCTTTTACTTTTTTCTGATTTCCGGCCCAACAAACAACAAATTGTTCTTTAAACACCTTATAATTACTCGTTAGGTCCTTGTGCCTAAGGTTTAAGAAATCGACCACCCCATCCAGGGTCAGTTCAATATTGTTTTTCGCATGTTGTTCTATGGTGGCTACTACTTGAGAATTGATATCCTTTAACTCTATTCCGTAGGCCTTAGGCATACTAATACTGCCTTCCCTAAAAAATACCGCCCCTCCATAATATTTCCATATATTTTTTCGCAGGGAACAGACCTTGCCATTAGATCTAATGGTCACCAGCCCCACCACCTTATTTATAGGCAAATGTGGAAAAGGAATATTCTCGTACGAAATCAGGGGAGGATTATCTATGTAGGCATTGACCAAATTCTGAATTTTGCTATCGTCGAAAAAATCGACCCCTACAATTTTATTTTCTTCATCCTCTACCCCTACAACTATAAAAGAATGGTTATTGGGATTACTATTGGCCAAGGCACAAACATGTTTCAAAAACTTTCCTTTCCCTTCTTTCTGGCCAATATCTATAAAGCGCTTCTTATCATAAAAACTATTCTCGTCGTTATGAGCTAAAAGGTTTTTAACAAGAAGGCGTTTATTGATCATGAATTTCTATTAACGATAGTACTACTAGCTTGGGCCGTTGGCATGACTATTAAATCTGCTATATTTACATGATAGGGCCGTGTCACTACAAAATGGATAATATCTGCGATATCTTCTGGTTTTAATGGCTGAAACCCTTGATACACTTTGGAAGCCTTCTCCTGATCTCCTTTAAAACGGACCTTGCTAAATTCTGTATCTACCAGGCCAGGATTCACCGCTCCTACCCGTATTCCGTATTGGTTTAAGTCTATCCGCATCCCTTGGTTAATAGCATCAACGGCATGCTTACTAGCACAATACACGTTTCCCTTAGGATATACTTCCTTCCCTGCCGTGGAACCTATATTAATAATATGCCCGGCTTTACGTGCTATCATTTTAGGCAAAATGGCCTTGGACACGTACAACAAGCCTTTGACATTGATATCTATCATGGCTTCCCAATCGTCTAAACTACCTTCTTCTATAGGGTCTAACCCATGAGCATTCCCAGCATTATTTATTAAAATGTCTATTTCGGAAAAATCTTCTGGGAGTCCATCAACAGCTTCAAAAACAGCCTTTTTATCCCGAACATCAAAATTTAAAATACAGACCTTGGTATGTACAGAGAGTTCCTTTTTTAATTTCTCCAATTCCGTAATCCTTCTTCCGCACAACACTAAATTTATTTTATGGGTAGCGAAAAGTTTCGCGGTTTCCATACCGATACCACTAGTGGCGCCTGTAATAAAGGCAATTGGTTTTTCTTGATCTGTTTTACTCATAAAATATAGTTAGGCGATTTATATTACGCCCTATAAAAATAAGACATAACATCGTATGGGACAAACATCCGGACATTCAAAACAACCCCTAGAGGACTTTATTTTTTTACTTGCGAAGACCATGGATGCACGACTGAGACCCCCTCTTTTTAAAGAAGCTATTGATAGGTACAAAAACCGGGAGCATTTTTATATTAGGGTAAGTGAAACCACTCTTTAAAGCATCGCTTATTTAATATCCTAAAGTATTCAATCCTTAATATGAGCCGGAATTATCGCTTGTTTAGAAGTGTTTTTTGTTTTTTTTTGCGAGGTCTTTTACATTTTTTAAAGAATTGCTTTTATCTTGGCTGTTAAAAGTTTGGAGTTGATTTTTGAATAAGCCACTTTCTTTTACATAAGTTTGTGATATTATGAAAAAATCCCTTAATTACTTCATAAAAATTGATGCCACTTTTAACATTTAACCATACATTAACAAGCTATAACTAAATAAATTTTCAATTTGCATGAAGTTAGTTATAACGGAATTTAAACCAAATAGATAAACAATAGCATTATATGGAAGAAAATACTTCGGTAGATATCAGCGCCGTAAATGAGAAAATTGCGCAGGAGAGTGCTTTTATTGACCTTCTTATTTTAGAGATGAACAAAGTAATCGTTGGTCAGAAACATATGATCGAACGCTTACTGATAGGGCTTTTAGGGCAGGGACATATATTATTGGAAGGGGTTCCAGGACTTGCCAAGACTCTTGCCATCAACACTTTGGCGAAGGCCGTAAAAGGAAGTTTTAGCCGTATACAGTTTACGCCAGATTTATTGCCTGCAGATGTTGTGGGAACCATGATTTACAACATGAAAGTCAATGATTTCTCCATCAAAAAGGGTCCTATATTCGCTAATTTTGTATTGGCTGATGAGATAAACCGAGCTCCGGCAAAGGTACAATCGGCCTTATTGGAAGCCATGCAGGAAAAGCAGGTTACCATTGGTGATGAAACCTTTATATTGGACAAACCATTTTTGGTGATGGCCACCCAAAACCCTGTAGAACAAGAAGGAACTTATCCGTTGCCTGAGGCTCAGGTAGACCGTTTTATGTTAAAAACGGTTATAGACTACCCAAAACTGGCCGAAGAGCAGTTAATTATTCGTCAAAACCTTAATGGTGCTTACGAGCAAGTAAAGCCCGTCATTTCTGTAGACCAGATCTTAAGTGCCCAGAAAGCGGTCAAAGAAGTGTATATGGACGAAAAAATAGAGAAATATATTCTCGATATTGTTTTCGCCAGTCGTTATCCTGAAAAATACAACTTGGCTTCCCTTAAACCTTTGATAAGTTTTGGAGCTTCGCCAAGAGGAAGTATCAACCTGGCTACTGCTGCAAAATGCTATGCCTTTATCAAAAGAAGAGGCTATGTGGTGCCCGAAGACGTTCGTGCCGTAGTACATGATGTTTTACGTCATAGAATTGGGATTACCTATGAGGCCGAAGCAGAAAACATAACCTCAGAAGACATTATCAATAAGATCGTCAACGAGATTGAAGTTCCTTAAAACAGTGGGTAGTTTTTAGAACACTGTAGGGCAGTGCTAAATTCTATTTTTCAAAAACCTATTGAAATTCAATACCTATTGAAGACTGTTTATTACCATGATGGATACCAAGGAATTACTTAAAAAAGTTCGTAAAATAGAGATTAAGACAAGACGTCTTTCCGACCATATTTTTGGGGGAGAATACCACTCTACTTTCAAAGGTAGGGGAATGACCTTTAGTGAGGTACGCCAGTATCAATTTGGCGACGACGTTAGATCTATAGATTGGAACGTAACGGCCCGATACAATGAACCTTATGTAAAAGTTTTTGAAGAAGAGCGAGAGCTTACCATGATGCTCCTAGTAGATGTCAGTGGCTCGGAACTATTTGGCACTAACAATCAATTTAAAAAGGACATCATTACCGAGATATCGGCCACCTTGGCTTTTTCGGCCCTTCAGAACAATGATAAGGTGGGTCTTATGCTGTTCACAGATGAGGTAGAACTTTTTATCCCTCCTAAAAAAGGAAAAAGTCACGCCCTTAGAATCATTCGCGAACTGTTAGAATTTTCTCCAAAAAGCAAGAAAACCAATTTAGAGGCGGCCTTAAAATTCCTTACCAATGTAATGAAGAAGAAGGCCATTGTTTTTGTGCTCTCGGATTTTATCACCGATGACTACCTACAGACCTTGCGCATTGTAGGTAAAAGACATGACCTTACCGGTATCAGAATTTATGACGAAAAAGAAACACAAATCCCCAATTTGGGAATGGTACAGCTGCAAGACGCCGAAACTGGTGCCGTGCAATTGGTAAATACCCAATCGAAGAAAGTACGCCTTAGCTATGAAAAACACTATCAGGAACAAGTAGCTTACTTTCAGGAGACCTTTACCAAAGCGGGCTGTGGTGTGTTGAGTTGTCGGGTAGACGAAAGTTATGTAAAAAAATTGTTGGGTTATTTTAAGCGACGAGGATAAGAAAAATGAACGATTATAAATTATTTTCACCTAAAAGAATCTCTCTAGGGACACTGCTATTCATCCTTTTTTTCTGTTTCAAAGGCTTTTCCCAAAGTCTGCCTAGCGTTTCTTCTACGGTAGACACAACTGCTATAAAGATAGGGGAGCAAATACGGTATAAAATTACGGTAGAGGCAGATTCATCGGCACAGGTAATTTTTCCCGAGGGGCAGACCTTTTCTCCTTTGGAAACCGTGGAGGCTTTAAAAACAGACACCGTAAAACAACTGGATAGGGTTACCTTACAAAGAATATATGCCCTAACCCAATTCGATTCTGGCGCCTATACCATTCCGAAGCAATATATAGTGGTGAACGGAAAATCATTTTTTACCGATTCCATTCAGGTCCATGTCGCCAACGTTTCGGTAGACACTTTGACCCAGAAGCTGTATGATATTAAACCTATCATTGAGGTAGAAAAGAGCAATTCGGGACTTTGGAAAATTATCTTGGGCATATTAGGGGCATTACTTCTTGTAGGCGGATTGGTTTATTGGTTTGTCTTTAGAAAAAAGCCGTTGACGGCTGCCGAAAAAATTGCCTTATTACCGCCTTTTGACAGGGCCATCTTAGAGCTGAAAGAACTAGAAAACTCCAAATATCTAATTCAGGACGATTTTAAGTCCTATTATTCGGAATTAACGGATATTGTCCGTTCTTATTTGGAAGAAGAAGTACATGTAACGGCCTTGGAAAGCACCACTGACCAGTTGATAGACACCTTGGAAATGATGAAGGATGCCGGTCAGCTGAAGTTAGAGGAAGATACTATTAAACAGTTTAAACAAGTGTTACAAACCTCAGATTTGGTAAAATTTGCCAAGTCTAAACCGGAGACTTCGGTCGCCGAGCGAGATCGAAAATCGGTAGAACAGATCGTTATAAAAACCAAGGAGGCGATTCCCGAGCCGACCGAGGAAGATTTGTTGCAACGCGAAGAATATTTAGAAGCCCTGGCAAAAAAGAACCAGAAGAAAAAATTGGTCCTTACCGCCGTCATTGGTGTTTCCATACTCCTGATTGCAGGGGTGGCCACTATTGGATACTATGGTTTTGGATATGTAAAAGATACTGTTTTAGGACACCCTACTAAAGAATTATTGGAGGGCGAATGGGTACGCAGCGATTACGGGAATCCTCCTATCGGTCTGCAAACTCCAAAGGTTTTATTGCGACAGCCGGTAAAATTACCGCCAGAAGCGCAGGCCAATATTAAGGAAATACAAGCTTTCGCCTACAGAAGTTCTATCGGTTTATTTACGGTAGCCACAACCTCAATGACCTTGACACAAGCTGTAGATCCTAATTTTGAAGAAACGGCAGAACAGCTATTGAAAGCTTTTGAAGCCCAAGGAAACAAAATAATCACCACCAAGGAAGAAGAGTTCTATTCAGTTTCGGGCGTTAAAGGCGCCAAATTATACGGTAGCGGAAAGTTTTCTGTTCCGGAATCTAAAGAGCTTGTAGATGGAAAGTATGTTATTCTTTTCTTTGGCGGCAAGGGTTTCCAACAAAATATAATGCTGAGCTGGTTATCCGAAGACGCTTATGCCGAACAGATCGTAGACAAAATTTTAAACACCGTAGAAGTAAAAACAACATTATAAATGTTAGAAAATATTTCTTTTGCCAACCCACAATTTTTCTGGTTGCTATTATTGCTACCAGTGGCAATCCTTTGGTATTATTTTAAAAGAAAGGAAGAAAGTGCTTCTTTGACCATATCGAGCATCAAAGGGTTTTCCCAAGACAGCCTATTGCCCAAGTTAAAACCTGTGTTGTTTTTAATGCGGCTCATAGCCCTTGCTGCCATTATAGTAGCTATGGCACGACCACAAACCGAGGAAATCTCTACCAAAACAAAGACTACTAAGGGAATAGATATAGTTATGGCCATAGATGTATCTTCTAGTATGTTGGCCAGAGATCTAAAACCGAATCGTTTGGCAGCTTTAAAAGAAGTTGCTGCCGATTTTATAAAGCAACGCCCAAATGACCGTATAGGACTGGTAGAATATGCCGGAGAAAGCTATACGAAAACCCCTATCACCAGTGACAAGGCTATTGTTTTAAGAGCATTGGACGACGTCACTTATGGCAAACTTACCGATGGTACGGCCATAGGTATGGGTTTAGCAACCTCCGTAAACCGATTAAAAGACAGCAAAGCCTTGAGCAAGGTGATTATTCTGTTAACCGACGGGGTAAACAATTCGGGCTTTATAGAACCGAAAACCGCTGCTGATTTAGCCGTTGAATTCGGGATAAAAACCTATACCATTGGCTTGGGGAGCAATGGAACCGCTCTTTCTCCTGTTGGCTATAATTCCGACGGTTCTTTTAGGTACGCCATGCAAAAAGTTGAAATAGACGAGCAATTGTTGAAAGACATCGCCACGGCTACCGGAGGGAAATATTTTAGGGCTACGGACAACAAGAAACTAGAAGCTATTTATGACGAAATAAACAAGCTGGAAAAAACAGAAATCGAAGAATTTAAATACCACAAGCACGAAGAAAAATTCAGACCTTGGGTTCTTTTGGCCCTAGGCCTGCTTTGCGTAGAGTGGTTCGTGCGCAACACCTTGTTCAGAAGCTTTATATAACCGAATGAAATTGATCGTTACCGATCATAAATGAAGAAAACAAAATGATTCAATTAGACGAAAAAACATACCTATACCTGTTGTTCATAATTCCTGTGGTAATTGTCTTTTTTGTATTGCTTCAAATATGGAAAAAAAGGACCCAAAGGAAATTTGCGGACCTCGCTTTATTAAAGCGATTGACGCCCGATAAATCGGACTTTAAGGCTACTTTAAAATTAATTGTTCTTTTATTGGGGGTGGCCTCATTAGCCCTGGCCCTGGCCAACCCTAAAATTGGGACAAAATTAGAAACGGTCAAACGCGAAGGGGTCGATATTGTTTTTGCGGTCGATGTTTCCAAGAGTATGTTGGCCGAAGATATTGCCCCCAATAGACTGGAAAAATCAAAAAGATTGGTTTCCGAGATCATCAATCAACTGGCCAGTGACCGAATTGGGATCATTGCTTATTCCGGCCAGGCGTTTCCACAATTGCCGATCACTACAGATTACGGGGCCGCCAAAATGTTTTTACAGAGTATGAACACCGATATGCTTTCTTCACAAGGAACTGCAATCGACCAGGCCATAACATTAGCATCTACCTATTACAATGACGATGAGCAAACCAACAGGGTACTGTTTATACTTTCGGACGGGGAAGATCATTCCGAAGGTTCTATCGCACAAGCTATAGAAGATGCGACCAAAGAAGGAATACGCATCTTTACCATTGGGGTAGGAAAAACAAAAGGAGCGCCTATTCCTATAAAAAGAAAAGGTGTCTTGGAAACCCTAAAAAAGGACTCCAATGGAGAGGTCGTCATTACCAAACTGGTCGAAGAGACCCTTATTGATATTGCCAACCAGGGCAATGGGGAGTATATCAATGGAGAGAATACCGAAACGGCGGTTGAGTTCATAAAAGAACGCTTAAACGAAATGGACAAAAAAGAGTTTGAAGCCAAACAATTTGCCGAATACAAAGACCAGTTTCAATGGTTTTTGGCGGTTGCTCTTTTATTGCTATTTTTAGACCTCTTTATACTAGACCGAAAAACCAAATGGCTTAAAAAGCTCAATTTGTTTAACGAACGATAAAGGAAAGATTATGAAGAAGATCATGTATGTACTCTTATTGATAGGGTGTTTTTCGTATGCACAGGACAAGGAAAAGGATAAAGAAAAGAAACAGTCACTTCTCTCCTCTACCAATTATGTTTGGGAAGGCAACAAAGACTTGGAAAAAAGCGATTTTGTCCATGCAGAAGCCAATTACCGAAAAGCTATTTCCAAGAGTGCCGACAACGGTATAGCCCCCTACAATTTAGGGAACACCTATTATCAGAACGAAAATTACAGTGAAGCCTTTGGACGCTATAAGCAAGCTGGCGAAATATCGACCAATAAGGAAGATAAACACAAGGCCTATCACAATATGGGCAATGTCTTTATGAAAAACAAGGAATACCAAAAAGCAGTAGATGCTTATAAGGAAGCCTTGCGAAACAATCCTAGTGACGAAGAAACCCGTTACAATTTGGCCTTGGCAAAAGAATTGCTAAAAAAACAGCAGGACGAACAAAAAAACGATCAAAACAAGGACGACAAGGACAATAAGGACCAGCAGGATAAGGAGGACAAGAACGAGGATAAAAAAGAAGGAGACAACCAAGATAAAAACAAGGGCGAGGATTCCGACAACGAAGACCAAAAGAAAGAAGAAGGAGACGAAGGAGATAAGGGCGACGAAAAGAAAGAAGAGAATAAAGAAGGTGAAGGGGACGAAAAAGAAGAAAAGGACCAGCAGCCCAACAAAGGAGATCAACAGGACGACAAACAACAACAGCAACCCAAACCCAACCAATTATCCCCTCAACAGGTGAAAAACTTGTTAGAGGCCATGCAGAACGAGGAGAAAAAGGTGCAGGAAAAATTGGATGCCCAAAAGGTAAAAGGTGCTAAGGTTAAAAATGAAAAAGATTGGTAGCAACAGTGAACATAAAAAAATACATTTCGGTTTTACCCTTGCTTTTCCTGTGTTTTTTGGTAAAAGCCCAAGGGAATGATGCGGTAACCTTTGAGATGAAGCCCAGCAAGACCAAACTTGGCCTTAACGAGCGCATCCGGGTAGATTTTACGATGAACAAGGACGGCGACAATTTTACCCCTCCGGATTTTAATGGTTTCCGAGTATTGATGGGGCCTTCACAATCTATAAGTTCTTCTTGGATCAACGGGGTCCGTAGTTTTTCAAAAACCTATTCCTATACCCTTGCACCTACGGGCCGGGGCATATTTACCATTAAACAAGCCACCATTGTTATCGATGGGGAAACCTACAAATCGCTTCCCCAGGACATTGAAGTCACTGCTGCAGTAGACAAACCCGATGCCGAAAAAACGGTAGATGATGTAGCCGATGAAAGCCTGCATTTGGTTGCAGAGCTCTCTAACCCTACCCCCTACCTAAATGAAGCGGTTACCGTTGTCTACAAATTATACGTCAGTCCGACCATAGATGTCACCAATTTTAGAGCTTTGGACAACCCTAAATACAACGATTTTTGGAGTCAGGATATGCCCATTAGCAAGTATACTACCGAGAATACTACGTTTAAGGGACAGGCCTACAGATCGGTAATTTTAAAAAGAGTAGTACTGTATCCTCAGAAAACAGGGGAATTAGAAATAGAGCCTTTATCCTTGGATGTAAGTTTACAAGTACCTACTAATAGGCGCGACTTTTTTGGGGGCCGTATTTTTGCACAGGCCAGCAAGACGGTTTCTGCCGGAAAGCGCACTATTGCCGTCAAAGCTTTGCCTACAGAAGGAAAGCCTGCTGATTTTAGTGGGGCAGTAGGCGATTTTAAGTTTTCTGTTACCACTAGCAAAACAAGTTTAAATGCCTCCGAATCCCTACAGGCGGTAGTTAGCATTAATGGAAAAGGTAATTTAAAATTATTTGAAATTCCGAAATTAAATTTGCCAAGCTCTTTAGAAGTTTACGAACCAGAGTTTAATGAAAACATCCGTACCAATCTTTCGGGAATGGAGGGAATGATCAACAATAGCTATACTGTGGTACCTACCTATAAAGGAAAGTACCCTATCCCTAGCATATCCTTCAGCTATTTTAACCCTAAAACAGAAAAATATCACACCTTAAATTCAGAGGAAATATTAATCAACGTTATCGAAGGTCCTTCTAGCGGATCCATAAATACCAGAGGCGGTGCTGTTTTAAACAAGCAAACTATAGCTGCCACTGGCAACCAATTTGTGTTTAATAAATTAACCCCTAATTTAACTCCTAAGGAAACCAATTACTTTTTTGGCAGTAATCGTTTTTTCCTTTGGTGGTTACTTCCTATCCTATTGATTCCATTGGCCATCCTTTTTGGTAAAAAACGCGAAGCCATCTCGAGCGATGTAGAAGGAAACAAGATTAAAAGGGCCAATAAATTAGCGAAAAAATACCTTTCTGCCGCCAAGAAGACCTTGGGCGACAAGGAAGCGTTTTATATAGCCTTGGAAAAGGCCCTGCACAACTATTTAAAGGCTAAATTAAAAATAGAGACCTCCGAATTCAGCAAGGATAAGATTACCACTTTATTATCAGAAAAAAATGTTGACCTTGCTACGAGTGAAGGATTTATCGGCTTGTTGAAAAATTGTGAAATGGCCCGTTACAGTCCATTTTCCGTGGTACAAATGCAACAAGACTACAATACTGCTAGTGAAGTAATTTCCCAATTGGATAAACAGATATAGATGATGAAGCGCGGATTATATATTTTATTTTTTTTGGTATGCAGCTTGGGAATCTCCCAAAACCAGGATTTATTTAAGCAGGCTACCTCCCTTTATAACGAAGGCAAGTTTGATGAAGCTGCTGAAAACTACTTGGCCATCCTAGAAAACGGGGAGCATTCTGCCGAATTGTATTTTAATCTGGGAAATACTTATTACAAATTAAATAAGATTGCCCCCAGTATTTTCTACTACGAAAAGGCCTTATTGCTAAACCCAAACGATAGGGACATAAAAAACAATTTGACCTTTGCCCAGAACATGACCTTGGACGATATAGAAACCTTGCCTCAACCGGGTATTTTCAGGTTTTACAAGGCAGTTACTTCTTTCTTTTCCTTTGATCAGTGGGCGTACTTGGCCGTCGCTTTCATGATCTTATTTGTTTCCTTGTACATTCTTTTTTACTTCCTGGCCTATGCCACCCAAAAGCGAGTGGCTTTTATAAGCGCACTTGTCTTTTTTGTATTTTCTATAGGGAGTTTTATTTTCGCTTATGTACAATATGCTGACTTTAAGGCAGAACAACCAGCCATTGTATTTGCAGAGGAAATCAGCATTAAATCCGAACCTAATGCCAGAAGCCAAGAAGTGTTTGTTTTACATGCAGGGACCAAGGTGAATGTATTGAACCAATTAAACGATTGGAAAAAAATAGCGCTGATCAACGGTAAAACTGGTTGGGTACCAGCCAAGGAAATTAGGGACATCAAAGATTTTAAATAATACCCTTACATTTAAAAAAGTTTTGTCTGTTAGCTACGCTCTAGAGCATCTTCTATGAGGAATATTTTCTTGTTCGTATAATTGCATTTATAGATTTTTATTCTATTTACACCATATTTCATATTCCTGAAACCCGGCGAAGCTGTAGTAGGGATTACACTACATATCTAAGGGATGGTTCCAATTTTATCGTGGATATTACCCTTGCTTCCCCGAATTGCTTTTTTAGTTAAGATTCGTTTAATATTTTTGACACCAGAAGAAATAGCCTAGAATTTGCTAATCGCTCTTATAACCCAAGAGAAACACAAAGTTTTCGGCCATATTTTTTATTAAAAATAAAAGTACATTCCTTTTATTACTACTAATCTAATTCTTTACGGAAGTAGAAAATGGTTTTAAGAAGCTGAACCTAAACAAGATTCAACTAATTTTACAAAAAAAAGAAACAGGACACATGGAAACTATAGACAAAGTCTTTAAAAACAATGAAAAATGGATTGAAGGAAAGCTACAAAACGATCCAAAATTTTTTAGCGATTTAGTAAAAGGGCAAAAGCCTGAAATTCTTTATATCGGATGTTCTGATAGTAGAGTGGCTGCAGAAGAAGTAATGGGTCTTGGTCCAGGCGATGTATTTGTACATAGAAATATTGCCAATATGGTCATCAGTATTGACTTAAATGCGATGTCCGTCATCAACTATGCCGTAGACCATTTAAAGGTACAGCATGTTATCGTTTGCGGTCATTATTCTTGCGGGGGCGTAAAAGCAGCGATGCAATCGGCAGATCTGGGGATTTTAAACCCTTGGCTCAGAAATATTCGCGACGTGTACAGGATTCATAAAACCGAATTGAATGCCATAGAGGATGAAGATCAAAAATACGATCGCCTAGTAGAACTCAATGTGCAGGAACAGTGTATTAACCTCATAAAAACCGCTGCCATTCAAAGGGCCCACAGAGACCGTAACTTAAAGGTTCACGGATGGGTTTTTGATGTAAAAACCGGAAAGCTAATAGACCTTAAAATCGATTTTAAGGGTATTCTTAATAGTATCATGGAGATTTATCACCTAGAGTAAATCGGCCATCGATATTTCTGTTTTACAAGGGTAGCCTTCTCTATATGAGATTGCTACCCTTATTTTTTGTTGCAAAAAATAATAGAAAATTCCCCGGAAAGCTTTAGTATCCCTAGCGGCATCGGAGCCATAGGTTGCTTGCTTACCTCTATAGTACAGCCAATATCACCAAACACCTCCAATATCAATCAGACAAATTCGGTCTAAATACCGAGGTTTTCTAAAAACCCGCCTGAAAAATTATAAGGCCCATTTTTTATTTCCATAAAAATCATGCCTCTTGCCATAAAAGTTTTAAATTTGCACTTCCTATTTTCAGGACAAACACAAGCCAAGTGATGAGCATGATAGAACAAATAAAAGAGCATATCCAAGAGGTTGAAAAGTTTTCATCCAATGATAAAGAAGCTATTGAGGCTTTCCGTATTAAGTATTTAGGAAAAAAAGGATTGTTCAATCATTTTTTCGCCGATTTCAAAAATGTTCCCAAGGAACAGAAAAAGGAATTTGGACAAACTATCAACGAACTTAAAACTGTAGTTACCGAAAAGGTAGCCCTTTTAAAAGATACTCTTGAAAATAGTGTTGAAGAAAAAGGAATTTATGGCGATTTAACAAGGCCAGGCGAACCTTTACCCCTAGGGTCAAGGCATCCGATATCTATTGTTAAGAACCAGATCATCGAAATCTTTTCTAGAATTGGGTTTAATGTATCCGAGGGTCCAGAAATTGAAGACGATTGGCATAATTTTACGGCATTGAACCTTCCAGAATACCATCCGGCAAGGGACATGCAGGACACCTTCTTTGTACAAACCGATCCGGACATATTATTACGTACCCACACCTCCTCGGTACAGGTGCGATATATGGAAAACAACACGCCTCCCATCAGAACGATTTCTCCGGGGAGAGTATATAGAAACGAGGCTATTTCCTCGCGTTCCCATTGTTTTTTCCATCAGGTAGAAGGTCTTTATATTGACAAGGACGTTTCCTTTGCCGATTTAAAACAGACCCTTCAGTTTTTTACTACGGAACTTTTTGGAAAATCAAAGATCAGGCTAAGGCCTTCTTATTTCCCATTTACGGAGCCTAGCGCAGAAGTAGATGTATACTGGGGATTAGAAACAGAAACCGATTATCGAATGACCAAAGGTACCGGTTGGTTGGAAATCATGGGATGTGGTATGGTTGACCCTAATGTACTTACCAATTGTGGTATTGACCCTAACGAATACTCTGGCTTTGCCTTTGGAATGGGGATAGACCGTATTGCTTTGTTGTTGCACCAGATTTCCGATATTAGATTATTGAGCGAAAACGATGTGCGATTTTTAGAGCAATTTAAAAACGCTTATTAATCCGCCATTCCAAAAAGAAAATAGTTTATATTTCCCTTTAAAGATCCTTTACAATACATGAAAAAAGATATTGAAATTCCAATTGCAGAACATGTTTATGTTGCTGTTATCCACGAATGGAACGAAGAATTTTTGGAAAAAAATTGGAATGTATACCTTATAAACGATAGGGAAACCACCATCGAAGCCGCCATTGCCGTTTCTAATGGCTATGAAGGCGATAGAAAAACATCTACGATGCGCCATGGTTTAGGCGATATCAATGGAAAGGATTTTAAGAAAATAGAAGAACTTCAGGAAGATATACTAAGCTTTACCAATGAGTTCTTCGTGACTTTTTTCGCCGATAACAAACTATACGAAAAGCGATTCATTTTCGAAAAAAACAGCATTAACGAAGCTAATTTCAAACCTCTTCCCGTATTGGAGCAAGAAGGTATATTGGCCGATTAATCTTAAAAACGCCCCGTTTTACCCCATTATATATTTTAAAGCGTAAAGCCCCTTTTTTAGGGGTTTTATTTGGGCGTTCCCCTATCGGGTCGCTCTTTCCGCTGTATCTTTTTTAAAGGCCCCATGGCCCTCTAAAAAAGGATGCCGCTGCAATAGCTAACGCTTTTCAATGAACAATAATGAGTGAACAATAATCAATTAGCATAATTCTCATTGTTAATTGCAAATTGTTTATTGTAAACTGAATTCCGCGTTAGGGACCGCGGCGGCATCCCCGCAGCAGCGCAAGGGATACAGCCAAGGGCCCGCCCGACGAAGGAGGGAACGCCCAAATTAATATGCTAAGGACCCAGATCTTCCCTACTACTTTGCACAGCTTTACAACATGAATAACACACTTTCCCATTCGTTTTTTTAACGCAACATTAACCCTCTGTTAGTTCGGATAATCCCGAACCAATTGTATATTTAAAAAATTTTTTTTAAACAATATTTTGGATTTAGAGCTAGAAAAAAGTGAACTTATAGAAGAATTGGGAGTGTATTTTGAAACCAACAAAATACTTTCTCATTTAGCCGCCCGGATTTTTTCGCTGCTTATACTGTCCGAAAAGGACGGAACTACTTTTGACGAATTGGTAACAACTTTAAAAGCCAGCAAAAGTTCTGTTTCTACAAATTTGCAATTGCTGCAAAATACTGGACGGGTGATATACTTTACCAAACTAGGCGATAGAAAACGTTATTTTAAGGCGGCCCCCAATGATATTATTGTTCAGTTGGATAAAAAAATTGCACAATGGGAACAAGAAAAGCAATTACATGAAAAACTCTTTGCTTTTAAAACGAACTTATATAAAGAGCATAATAAATACGATGAAAATCTGCCAGGGCTGCAATACACTAAAAATTATGCGTTGTTTATAAACGATTTCATCAAAAATTTAAAAACCCTCAAAAACAACTTACAAAACACCCTTAACTAGCATTTTATATGAAAAAAGTACTATTCCTTCTTGTCCCGATATGCATCTCCCTTTTACACAGCTGTGGTGAGGTTGCCGCTACCCCTAAAGGAGCATCGGCCATGTCGCTGCCCACGGTTAAAGTAGAAAAAAGATCTGTAAACAACTTGTCCAAATATCCAGCGAGTATCGAAGGAATGATCAACAGCAAGGTAAGGGCAAAAGTTTCGGGCTACATACAGGAAGTACTGATAGACGAAGGCCAGCAGGTAAAAAAGGGACAACTTTTATTTACGCTAGAAACCCAAGCCCTATCCCAAGATGCCAGCGCGGCCAAGGCCCGAATAAATGTAGCGCAATTAGAGGTTGACAAATTACGCCCCTTGGTTGCAAAAAATATTATAAGCCAGGTGCAATTAGAGACCGCCAAGGCCAATTTAGAGCAGGCAAAAAGCAATTACCAAAGTATTGCAGCCAATATTGGGTATGCCAACATCATTAGTCCCGTCGACGGTGTTGTAGGCGCTATTCCTTATAGAAAGGGAAATTTGGTAAGTGCCCAAGATGCCGTTCCACTGACCACCATTTCGAGCATTGAAAATGTATATGCTTTTTTCTCCATGAACGAGAAGGAGCTTATTAAATTTTTGCGCGAAACCGAAGGAAAAACACAGGAAGAAAAAGCCAAGAATCTACCAGAGGTGCAGCTATTATTGGCCGACGGGTCGCTTTACGAGCACTCGGGGACGATAGAAACCATTACTGGAGAAGTAAATCCGGCCACGGGAACGGTAAAATTCAGAGCTACTTTTCCTAACGAAATGGGACTTTTAAGAAATGGCAGTAGCGGCACGATTATCCTTCCTTCAGAACTGAACGATGTATTGGTGGTTCCTTCTTTGTCTACCTACGAACAACAGGGCAAAAAATTTGTGTACTTGGTAGACGGAGATACACTGGTCCCCAGAGCTGTTAGGTTACTTGCAGATGTTGACGGCATTTCAGTAGTCGAGGGCATTGAAGAAGGCCAGCAAATTTTGGCCAAAGGCCTTGGAAAAGTAAGGGCTGGTACCCAAATAGTACCGGAATTAACTTCTTTCGACGAAATCATCAATTCATTCAACACGGTTTTTAAATAATCTAGCTAGCATGTTAAAAACATTCATAGAAAGGCCGGTATTATCTACCGTCATATCCATTATTATCCTATTATTGGGGGGTTTAGGTCTCTCTGAACTACCCGTAACCCAATACCCGGATATAGCCCCTCCTACGGTTTCTATTAGTGCCAGTTATCCTGGTGCCAACGCCGAGACCATATTAGAAAGTGTGATAGTCCCCATAGAGGAACAAATTAATGGTGTAGAAGGCATGACCTATATGACCTCTACGGCCAGTAACTCGGGAAGTGCCAATATAACAGTCTTTTTTGAACAAGGGGTAGATCCCGATATTGCCGCGGTAAACGTTCAAAACAGGGTATCTAGGGCTAATGCCTTGTTGCCCGCAGAAGTGATTAGGGCCGGGATTACGACCCAAAAACAACAAAGTTCCGCCCTAATGTACGTGGCCTTGTTTTCTTCTAATCCCGACTATGACGATACCTTTGTTCAAAATTACTTGAACATCAATATCAAACCGGAGTTACAGCGTGTAAAGGGTGTTGGTGCCGTCAATGTTTTTGGCAGCAAGGATTATTCTATGCGCGTTTGGTTAGACCCTTCAAAATTGGCTGCCTATAAGCTGACTACTACAGAGGTGGTGAGTGCTATTGGCGAACAAAGTTTGGAAGCCGCAGCAGGTTCCTTAGGTCAAAATTCAGGGGAATCCTTTGAATACGTAATCAAATATAAGGGGCGTTATAAAACGGCCGAAGAATATGGCGATATCATCATTAAATCTTTGGGCAATGGAGAAATCCTAAGGCTAAAAGATGTGGCCAAAGTAGAACTTGGTGCTTTTTCGTATACCTCTCTCTCTAGATCTAAGGGAAACCCCGGTGTTAACTTTGGCGTTTTTCAGACCCCAGGCTCTAACGCCCAGGAAATTATAGAAAACCTGTATGTAAAATTAGAGGATCTAAAAGAGCAATTTCCAGAAGGCGTGGAATACCTAATTAATTACGACACCAATAAGTTTTTAACGGCCTCCATGAATAAGGTAAAAAACACGCTTATAGAAGCCTTCTTATTGGTTTTTTTAGTGGTTTTTATTTTTCTTCAAGATTTCAAATCGACCTTAATTCCGGCTATAGCCGTTCCGGTATCTATTATCGGTACTTTCTTTTTCCTTAATTTATTTGGCTATTCCCTGAATTTACTAACCCTATTTGCTCTTCTTTTGGCGATTGGGATCGTGGTAGATGATGCTATTGTAGTGGTAGAAGCCGTACATGCCAAATTAGAAGAAGGGTATGATTCTGCCAAAGAAGCTACCGTGAGTGCCATGAGCGAAATTAGCGGCGCCATTGTTTCTATAACCTTGGTGATGGCAGCGGTATTTATTCCTATTACTTTTATAAAGGGACCTTCTGGCGTTTTCTATGAGCAATTTGGGGTAACCTTGCTTATCGCTATATTAATTTCTGCCGTTAACGCTTTAACCTTAAGTCCGGCTCTTTGTGCTATTTTCCTTAAACCGCACCATGGAAAAGACCAGAAAAAGGGACTTTTGCAACGTTTTTATATGGCTTTTAACGCCGCTTTTGAGGCCAGCACCAAAAAATACGTCAAGTCATTGTACTTTTTAGTGAAGCACAAATGGGTAACGGCAGCCATATTGCTACTTGCTGCTGGCTCTATTTGGTGGGCGAACAGCACTACTCCTAGTGGTTTTGTACCTGCAGAAGACAGAGGGGTAATATTTATGAACATTGAACTTCCCCAAGGTGCTTCCTTGGACAGGACGTACAGCATTACCCAAGAGCTCTATCAAACCATCAACACCATTGAAGGTATAAAAACCGCTTCTATTATTAATGGGAACAACTTTTTCTCTGGCGCAGGAAGTTCCTATGGAATGGGCTTTATCATTTTAGAGAGCTGGGAAGACAGAGATACGGATGCTACGGAAATAGGCGCCATCATAGGTGCGTTGAATAAAAAAGCAGCCACTATTTCCGATGCTAAAATTATTTTCTTTACTCCTCCGAGTATTCCTGGTTTTGGTTCTTCGGACGGATTTGAATTGCAATTACAAGATCGTAGTTCGGGCGAATTAAAGGCGTTGGACAATACGGCCAATGATTTTGTTTCTGCCCTTATTCAGCGCCCAGAAGTTGCTTATGCCTCCAACTCCTTTAGCACCAATTTCCCGCAGTTGCAAATGGACATCAATATTCCCAAAGCCAAGGAAGCGGGCGTAAACATTAAAGATATCCTAGCTACTTTACAAGGCTATATTGGGGGCTATTACGCGGCAGATTTCAGTAGGTTTGGAAAACAGTTCAGGGTTTTTGTACAAGCAGAGCCCGAAGACCGAAAGGATGTGGAAAGCCTTAATAGCATGTTCGTAAAGAACAGTAATGGCGATATGGCACCGGTATCACAATTTGTGACCCTAAGCCGTGTTTACGGCCCTCAGACCATCAACAGGTTCAATCTTTTCAATTCGGTGACCATCAATGGCTCGGCAGCCCCAGGCTTTAGTTCTGGAGATGCTATTAAAGCCGTCAACGAAGTCGCCAAAGAAAAACTGCCTAAAAATTATGAAGTGGCGTTTTCCGGAATTACCCGTGAAGAAATTGCCTCTGCCGGCCAATCTGGAATCATATTTTTATTGAGTATTGTTTTTGTTTACTTTTTCCTTGCCGCTCAATACGAAAGTTATTTGCTTCCTTTTGCGGTATTGCTCTCTTTACCCGTTGGGGTTTCTGGCGCCTATTTATCTACTAAATTCTTAGGGTTGGAAAACAACATTTATTTCCAGATCGCCCTTATAATGCTGATAGGTCTTTTGGCCAAGAACGCTATTCTAATCGTAGAGTTTGCGATACAACGAAGAAGACAGGGGCTATCCATACCTGAAGCCGCCATACAGGCTGCAAGAGCAAGGTTACGTCCTATCTTAATGACCTCCTTTGCATTTATCTTAGGGCTTATGCCTTTGGTACTTGCCAAGGGTGTGGGTGCCGCCGGAAACAATGCCATTGGAACCGGTGCCGCTGGAGGTATGTTGATAGGAACTATACTAGGAGTTTTTATTATCCCGGTCCTCTTCATTGTTTTTCAATGGTTACAGGAAAAAGTTTCTGAGACCCCACAACCTACTACGAACACGGAAAAAGCATAACCCATATTATGAAAAAAACGCTATTGTATAAAACATTCCTTTTTGCCTTTATGGCCCTTGGCCTACAATCTTGTTTTGTGGCAAAAAATTATGATCGTCCCGATTTTGAAACGGACTCCTTATACAGAACCTCCCAAGTACCAACCGACAGTAGTTCTATGGCTACTATCTCTTGGCGAGATATGTTTACGGACCCCTTCTTGTCTTCTTATATCGAGGAAGGCCTACAAAAGAACTTGGACATCAGGATTGCCCTGCAAAAGATAAATGCAGCAGAGGCCTATTTAAAACAAGGCAGGGCCGGGTATTTGCCCTCTTTGTCCGCCAAGGGTTCCGTACTACACCAAAACGCTTCGGAAAATAGACAGTTCTCCGGTATATCTCAAGGAAGCACCAACCTTTATGAGTTTTCTACCGCACTGAGTTGGGAGGCCGATATTTGGGGTAAAATTAGAAGCAACAAAAGGGCCACGGAAGCAGGTTATTTACAGACCATGGCCGCCCATAAGGCCGTAAAAAGTCAGCTTGTAGCCCAAATAGCCAGCACCTATTACCAGTTATTGGCCTTGGACCGACAAAAGGAGATTACGGAAAAAACCATCACGAACCGGGAAAACAGTCTAGAAACCATAAAAGCCCTAAAGGAAGCGGGGAACGTAACCCAGGTGGCGGTCGACCAAACCTCGGCGCAGTTATATAATGCCCAGGCGCTATTGATCGATATTGAAAAAAGTATCTTTAGAACCGAAAACACCTTGAGTCTTCTTCTGGCCAGGCCCTCGCAAAACATAGAAAGAAGCGATTTAACGGCACAAAGCCTAGGAGAGGACATACAGATAGGTATCCCTTCCCTGCTACTTAGAAACCGGCCAGATGTGATTGCCGCAGAATACCAGTTTGTGAACACCTTTGAATTGACCAATGTTGCCAAAAGCAATTTTTACCCCACCCTTACCTTAACCGGTACAGCTGGTTTTCAAAGTTTGGACTTTAAAAACTGGTTCGATTCCAGTTCTTTATTTTCATCTTTGTTAGGCGGACTTACCCAGCCTATATTTAATAATAGAAAAATAAGAACACAATACGAGGTAGCTTTGGCACAGAAAGAACAGGCCTTGGCGAATTTTGAAAAGACGGTGTTGATCGCGGGTCAGGAAGTTTCCAATGCGCTGTTTGAATATACCTCAGAAGTAAAGAAGTACGCATATAGAAATAACGAAGTTCAGGCACTTCGCACGGCAGAATCTAATTCTGAAGTCTTATTAAACAATGGTTTTGGAACTTATTTAGATCTGCTAACAGCTAGGCAAAATGCCCTGAATGCAGAAATTAACTTAATTGAAAACCAATTGCAACAGTTGCAATCCAAGGTTGCCCTTTACAAGGCTCTCGGTGGGGGCTGGCAATAATACCAAAAACGCCTCCTTTTCGGGAGGCGTTTTAATTTACCATTCTTTAAAAGGGTGTTTGCTCAATTGGGAGTTGTAATATTTGATATCTCCCGTCACCTCTTGCCCTAGCCAATCGGGCCTTATAAATTTTTCCTCCTCGGACTTCAATTCTATCTCGGCCACTACCAGGCCTTGGTTTTCTCCTAAAAATTCATCTACTTCAATAATATGCTCCCCAGAGGGAATACAATAGCGATACTTTTGTAAGATGCCCTTTTCACAGATTTTGAGCAAGGAAGATGCCTCTAGCACCGGTATTTCCTTTTCCCATTCGAAGCGGGAAGTACCCGAGGCATTAGAGATGCCCTTGACCGTAATAAAGCCTTTATCGCCCATAATCCTGACCCGGACGGTACGCTCCTTATGCGTATTTAAAAACCCCTGCTCTATACGTGTTTTACTGCTTGCCTGCTCCTTATAGGCTATGGAATTCACTAAAAATTTACGTTCTATTTCAATCATCGATACTTCTTTCTTTACTGGAAACTACAGAGGGGTTTTAGAGTTCCTTATCCTTTACAATCCTTGTCAATAGCCTTAATTTCGTCAGATTCAATATATATCTTATGATATTTATTGTTGGCCAGCCAAGCCATGGTTGTTGCAATGGCCTCCGGACGGATGGTTTTATACTTTTGCCAAGGCCCTATCAAGGCAAAATTAAAGATTTTCAACAATTGCTTGGCAAACCATTCCCCGAATCTTTTTTCGTCTCTTTTTCCTCCTATTAAGGAGGGCTGCAAGATATGGGTTTTTTTAATTTTGCACTTCATCACCTCCTCTTCCATAACGCCTTTGGTCTTATTATAAAATACCTTGCTTGTAGGGTTGGCACCCAAGGCAGAAATTACGATAAAGGTGGTAATCCCATTTTCCATACAGAGTTGAGCAGCCTTGACAGGAATTCCATAATCTATTTGATGGTACAAATCTTTATCTGGGGTTTTGGCCTTGGTAGTCCCTATGCAACAGAATACTTCATCGGCCAAAAAGTAAGTTTTAAAACTTTTCAGATCCAGCACATCGCCCAAATGCTCTTCTAATTTGGGGTGTAAAAAACCAATTTTGGACCGCGAAAAAAGCTTCACTTTGGCATAGCGCGGATCGTCCAATAGTTCCTTTACCAAGAAAGACCCCGTTAAACCTGTCGCTCCTAAAACAATGGCTGTTTTATCGTGTATTTTCATCCTTTTCTATTCTATCAATATATGTTTTGCACCTCGCTATTGGCTGCGGTACAAATTAGTTGTTATAAATTTACGGCATGAAATTGGATTTTCCTTTACGAAAAATTATCCACGTCGATATGGACGCCTTTTACGCTTCCGTAGAGCAAATGGACAATCCAGACCTAAGAGAAAAGGCAGTGGCCGTGGGAGGCTCCGAAAAACGCGGTGTGGTTGCTGCCGCCAGTTATCAGGCCCGTAAATATGGTGTCCGAAGTGCTATCAGTGGTGCTTTGGCCAAAAAACTATGCCCCGACCTTATTTTTGTGAAGCCCCGCTTTGACCGCTACAAGGAAATCTCCCTTAAAATAAGGGCTATTTTTTACGAATATACCGACCTGGTAGAGCCACTGTCCTTGGATGAAGCCTATTTAGATGTCACCACGAACAAAAAAGGCAACCCATCGGCCTCCCAAATCGCTGAAGAAATAAGGGATCGTATTTTTAAGGAAGTAGGCTTAACGGCATCGGCAGGGATATCCATCAACAAATTTATCGCCAAGGTTGCCAGTGATTACAACAAGCCCAACGGCCAAAAAACGGTAAATCCGGAAGAAGTACCGTTGTTTTTAGAGCATTTGGACATTCGAAAATTCTATGGGGTAGGAAAAGTGACGGCCGAAAAAATGTACCAATTGGGCATTTTTACGGGAAAGGATCTCAAGGGAAAATCTACCGAATTTTTAACCGAGCACTTCGGAAAAAGTGGCGCCTATTATTATCAAGTGGTTCGGGGCATCCATACCAGTGAAGTAAAACCCAATAGGATTCCCAAATCGGTCGGTGCCGAACGTACTTTTGACGAAAATTTAAGCAGTGAAATTTTTATGTTGAAAAAGCTAGAAAACATAGCCTTTGAACTAGAGAAACGCCTTAAAAAATCGTCCATAGCCGGAAAAACTGTGACTTTAAAAATTAAGTACAGTGATTTCTCCCAGCAGACCCGAAGCAAGACCCTGCCCTATTTCATAGCCGAAAAAAGCCTTATCCTAGAAACGGCCAAAGAACTCCTTTACCAAGAAAAAATGGACAATTCCGTGCGATTGCTAGGGATATCCCTCTCCAATTTAAATACCGACAAGAAAGCTGCTTCCGACAAAAAAACCATCAGTATTCAGTTAAAACTCGATTTTTAGGATCACAGGTCTATACTTCCGTATCAACCTCAAGTAGAGAACCTAGCGGGGAGGTCATTACTACTGCAAGCGTTTTCGTTTCCTTGTTTAAGGAAATAAAAAAAGCCTTGCAAGGAGTTTTCCCTACAAGGCTTTATTAGATATTATAAGATCGCTTAAAAGTCAGTAGCTCCTATTTCAGAAACTCTTAGGGTATTTACCATCCCCTTTTCTTTTATAGGCATTGCGGCCAAACTAATTAGCATATCGCCAACTTCTAGGAAGCCTTTTTCACATGCCATTCTGTTTACGTCTTCTATAGTTTCGTCTGTAGATACAAACTTGTCGTAATAAAATGCTTTAACACCCCAAAGAAGGTTTAACTGCGTTAAAATTCTTCTGTTAGAGGTAAATACCAAAATATGTGCCTTTGGTCTCCAAGCCGAAATTTGGAAGGCTGTGTACCCACTATTGGTAAGTGTAGAAATACCTTTTGCCTTAATTTCATTGGCCATGATAGCAGCGTGATAACATACCGATTTGGTAATATATCTGTTGGTTCTAATTTGTGGTGGCGCTAATGGTACTTTAATAAGTTCAGAATTTTCTACGCTCTTTAAAATGCTGCTCATTTTCTCGATTACTTGTACTGGGTAGTTCCCAACAGAAGTTTCACCAGAAAGCATCACTGCATCGGCACCGTCCATCACCGAATTGGCAACATCGTTTACCTCGGCACGAGTTGGAGTAAGGCTCGTTATCATCGTTTCCATCATTTGGGTAGCGATGATCACTGGGATCCTAGCTTTTTTAGCTCTTAATACTAATTGTTTCTGAATTAAAGGTACTTCATGCGCAGGAACTTCCACTCCTAAATCGCCCCTAGCTACCATTAAACCATCGCAGAAAGCTACAATCTTATCGATGTTTTCTACAGCTTCCGGTTTTTCTATTTTAGCAATGATCGGAATCTTGTAATCTGAATGTTCTTTGATAATATTCTGAAGATCTATCAGATCCTGACTGAATCTTACGAAAGAAAGTGCTATCCAATCTACATTTTGGGAAATCGCAAAAATAGCATCCTCAACATCCTTTTTAGTCAATGCTGGCAAGGATATATTCGTATTAGGAAGGTTAACCCCTTTTTTAGACTTTAAAGGTCCTCCTTGGATTACCTTAGCCTTTACCTGATCTTTTTTATTGGTGGAAATCACCTCGAACATCAATTTTCCGTCATCCAAAAGAATACGTTCTCCTGCCTGAACATCCTGTGGAAAATTGGTATAGTTCATATATACCCTTTCGGCAGTACCTTCAAAAGGCTTACCGGTTACAAAAGTTATTTCATCACCAGGGGCTACGACCACTTCCCCAGCCATGACACCGACTCTAAGTTTTGGACCTTGTAAATCTGCAAGAATAGAAGTGTTAATCCCTAATTCCTCATTTAGTTCACGTATCATTTGTATACGTTCGGCCACGTCCTTATAATCGGCATGGGAAAAGTTTATCCTAAAGACATCTACTCCAGCCTGCATCATCTCCTTAAGAACACTTTTCTTACTAGTAGCTGGCCCTAGAGTAGCTACTATTTTTGTCTTTTTTGTCGTTGGCATTTTATTAAAAAATTAAATTGTTTTTAGATTTTAGTTTGTTCGCGTCCAAGCTATAGGCGGTAATAACCCTTGGAATGGACAACACGGATTTGAAGATTACTTCTTCTGCATCCGGCTCGTCGTGTTCTACCTTAAAAAAATAGTCCACTTCTCTATATTCGGGTATCAATACAGGTGTTGAATAGGAAGGTTGACTCTGAAATAGGTCGCCCATCACCAATTCTTGTTCCTTGATACCTATGTTGCTAATAAGTGTATAATATCGGTCGTTTACTTGATCTCGCCATTCAAAAATAGGAAAATAACCGCTCTTGGCTATCTCTAGATCGAATTTAGTTCTTTTTAAATTTGATTTCAAACAACGGTTTAAGGCATAGACCAATGCATAGTCTTCTAAACTACTGTGCAAGGCGATTAAAGTAAAAGTATCCTCATAAAAGTCTTCCGAAATTTTGTATATCGCTGCCATACCTTCCGTGAAAGGGGTAAATATAAGGTTAATAACGAAATTAGCCTACTTCCTGCCAGCGCAAAAATTTAGATTATATTACGAAAACGTTAGAGTTTCATTACTTTTAACAATTAAGTCTTGTTAATTTTATCTTGTAGCGCATAATACGCTCTTTTAGACGCAATTTCTTCGGCCTTCTTCTTCGAGGTTGCCCTTGCTTTTGCCACAATATTGTTCCCTATGGATAATTTTACCGCGAAATGCTTTACGGCATCGTTTCCAGTATCATCATACACGTCGTACTGAAAAGTTTTCTTCTTCTTCTGGCACCATTCTATCACCAGGCTTTTATAGCTGATGACCCTGCCTTCCAATTGTTCTATATCCACATAGGGGCCAATGACCTTTTTGTTGATGAATTTTTCGCAATACGCATAGCCTCTATCCAAATATATGGCTCCCACCAATGCTTCAAAAACATTCCCATGAATATTTTCACCGAAGCGTTCTTTAGGAATTCTGCTTTCTACGTAATGAATCAGATTCAGGTCTTTTCCCAGTTCGTTCAAATGCTCTCTACTGACGATTTTCGAACGCATTTTGGTCAAATACCCTTCATCGCCTTCGGGAACCTTCCCATAAAGGTATTTAGAAATAATAGTCCCCAACATAGAATCGCCCAGGAACTCCAATCGTTCGTAATTCATCGGATTGCCCAATTTATCTTTTCTATTGACCGACCTGTGTACGAATGCCCTTTTATAAATATCCAGGTTTTTGGGCTTAAACCCTAGGATTGATTTCATACCTAAAAAAAAATCCCCATCCTTATTAGAATGGGAATTAAATAAATTGGCAGGAAACTTCATCTTATGAATTAGCTTAATTTTTTGAAAATCACACATGCATTATGTCCTCCGAAACCAAAAGTATTGCTCAAGGCAACGTTTACTTCTCTTTTTTGGGCTTTATTAAGGGTAAGATTTAAAGATGGATCAATTTTATCATCAACCGTAGCATGGTTAATCGTCGGTGGTACCAAACTGTGTTCCATAGCCAAGATAGAAGCAATTGCTTCTATAGCTCCTGCAGCCCCTAACAAGTGCCCTGTCATGGACTTGGTAGAGTTGATGTTGATATTGGGTGCATGGTCTCCAAAAACTTTAGAAATAGCAATCAACTCGGCAACATCGCCCAAAGGCGTAGAGGTTCCGTGTGTATTGATAGCATCTACATCTTCTGGTTTTAGTCCAGCATCCCTTAAACAGTTTTCCATTACGCGAACCACCCCAATTCCTTCCGGATGTGGTGCTGTCATATGGTAGGCATCACTCGATAGACCACCACCGACAATTTCGGCATAAATCTTAGCGCCTCTTGCTTTGGCGTGCTCGTATTCTTCTAGGATCAAGGCTCCAGCACCTTCCCCTAGTACAAATCCATCACGGGTAGCATCAAAAGGTCTCGATGCTGATTCCGGACTGTCATTTCGTGTAGAAAGGGCATGCATGGCTCCAAAACCACCCATACCTGCTATGGTAACGGCTGCTTCACTACCTCCAGTAACGACCACATCACAAGTCCCCAAACGAATTGTATTTAAGGCATCGATCATGGCATTGGCCGAAGAAGCACAGGCAGAAACCGTTGTATAATTTGGTCCCATAAAACCATATTTTATAGAAATGTTCCCAGGGGCAATATCTGCGATCATTTTAGGTATAAAGAAAGGATTGAACCTTGGCGTTCCATCTCCAGCAGCGAAATTTAATACTTCGTTTTGGAAAGTTTCTAAACCACCAATTCCAGCTCCCCAAATCACACCGGTTCTGAATTTGTCTATTTTATCTAAATCTAATCCTGAATCCTTTATGGCCTCATCCGAAGAAATTAGGGCATATTGTGCAAACCTATCAAGTTTACGCGCCTCTTTTCTATCAAAATAATCTTCCGGATTATAGTTCTTTAATTCACAGGCAAACTTTACTTTGAACTTCTCAGCATCGTAATAAGTGATAGGAGCAGCACCACTTTTTCCGTTCTTTAAGCCTTCCCAATATTCCGATATATTATTGCCAATGGGCGTTAACGCCCCAAGACCAGTAACTACAACTCGCTTTAACTGCATTGAACTGAAATTTTTGTTTACTTATTAAGTTAAGTGTAAATTAAAAAAAATTATCCATGTGGCACTGTTACCGCATGGATAATTTTGAAACTTGTACAAGAAATCATAAAATTACTTGGCTTCTTCGATATAGCTTATAGCTTGACCAACTGTTGCAATGTTCTCTGCTTGATCGTCTGGAATCTGAATGTCGAATTCTTTTTCGAACTCCATTATCAACTCAACAGTATCCAATGAATCCGCTCCTAGGTCGTTAGTAAAGCTAGCTTCAGTAACAACTTCGTTCTCATCAACACCCAATTTATCTACGATGATAGCTTTTACTCTTGATGCAATGTCTGACATAATAATTTCTGTTTTAAAAATTTAAATTGATGGCAAAAATAAAAAACTTTAGTATAATAACACCATTTGTCTGCGAAATGTGTCCTAAATTAATAAAATTAAACACAAGAGTGTTAATTTTGCCCAAAATAATTTTCATTTTTAAGCCCTACACCCCTCATGAAACGTATTGTTCTATTCGCATCTGGCTCTGGTTCTAATGTTGAAAACATAATTCATCATTTTAAAGACAATTCTCAGGTTCATATCGCCTGTGTATTATCAAATAAGAAAGATGCCAAGGTTTTTGACCGCTGTAGCCGTCTCAATGTAAGCGCTTTTTACTTTAATAGGCATTCGTTCTATGAATCTGAAGCTGTTTTGGATATTTTAAAAGCAATGAAGCCAGACCTTATAGTATTGGCTGGTTTTTTATGGAAGGTGCCCGAAAACCTAATCAAGACTTTCCCGGACCAAATTGTCAATATTCATCCGGCATTACTGCCAAAATACGGCGGTAAAGGGATGTACGGCATGCATATTCACAAGGCAGTAAAGGAAAATGCAGAAACAGAAACCGGTATCACTATACATTATGTAAACGAACATTACGATGAGGGCACTATTATTAAACAAGCTTCAGTAGCCTTAGCCCCTGAGGACACCCCCGATACTATTGCCGAAAAAATACACGCATTGGAATACGAACATTTCCCTAAGGTCATCGAAAAACTATTATTTGAACATTAATGTCCAAAAAATCAAAATTCTATACGGTTTGGAAAGGCAAGGCTCCCGGTATTTATCGCAGTTGGAAGGAGTGTAAAGCCGCTATTTCAGAATATAAGGGGGCCCAATACAAATCTTTTCTTACTCTAGAAGAGGCAAAAAAGGCCTTTGATGGCAATTATGACGATTTTAAAGGTAAAAAATCGACTGGGTCCAGTCTGTCCAAGGAGCAACTTTTAAAAATTGGGGCTCCCAATTACAATTCTATTGCCGTAGATGCCGCTTCTAGCGGCAATCCGGGGATCATGGAATATAGAGGCGTAGATACCAAAACAAAAAAAGAACTCTTTAGACAAGGACCTTTTAAACAGGGTACCAATAATATAGGAGAGTTTTTAGCCCTGGTTCACGGATTGGCCTTTTTAAAAAAACATCAAAGCAATCGTATTCTATATACCGATTCTAGAACTGCCATGAGTTGGGTGCGCAAAAAGAAATGCAATTCCCTACTACAAGAAACCGAGCAAAACAAGGATGTTTTTGAATTGGTACGGCGGGCAACAGCATGGCTTAACGCCAATACATACACCACTACCATCGTAAAATGGGAAACAAAAGCTTGGGGAGAAATTCCGGCCGATTTTGGACGAAAATAACTATTAATATTTTTTTATGAATTTTGAACTTCTTATTCTCATGGAATTAGTAGTTCAAAATCGTATATTTGCAGCAAATTTTTAAACTTAATGGGTAAACTATTAATTGTAGGTACCGTTGCCTTTGATGCTATCGAAACTCCTTTTGGAAAAACGGATAAAATTCTAGGGGGCGCAGCGACCTATATTAGCCTAGCCGCTTCACAATTCAATATCAAATCTGCCATTGTTTCAGTGGTTGGAGATGATTTTCCGAAAAAACATATGGACTTATTCACCAACAAAAACATTGACGTTTCGTCCTTGGAGGTGGTGAAAGGAGGTAAAAGTTTTTATTGGAAAGGCAAATATCACAACGATTTAAATTCTAGGGACACCCTAGTGACGGAATTGAATGTATTGGCCGATTTTTCACCGGTAGTTCCAGAAAATTTTAAGGACGCAGACGTAGTGATGTTGGGAAATTTACACCCAAGTACACAAATGAGTGTAATTAATCAGATGGCGATACGACCAAAACTAATAGTACTGGATACTATGAACTTTTGGATGGACAATGCTTTAACTGAACTTATGGCGGTCATAGCGCATATAGACGTAATTACCATTAACGATGAGGAGGCAAGACAGCTGACCAACGAATATTCTTTGGTAAAAGCTGCAGAAAAAATTCAGCAAATGGGCCCTAAATATGTGGTGATCAAAAAAGGCGAACACGGTGCACTTTTGTTTCATAAAACGGAAGTATTCTTTGCTCCTGCCCTACCTTTAGAAGAAGTCTTTGATCCTACCGGAGCAGGCGATTCTTTTGCTGGTGGCTTTGCTGGCTATTTGACGGAAACGGAAAACATCAGTTTTAACAATTTAAAGCGGGCCGTCATCCACGGATCTAACCTTGCTTCATTTTGTGTAGAACGTTTTGGAACCGAACGTATGGAAGATTTACAAAAGAAAGAAGCAAACGAAAGATTACTCCAATTTAAGGAGTTAACTCAATTTGACATAGAACTACAATAAAAACATGCCCTGTAATCACGGGGCATTTTAATTTTAAAGCAGACAATGAGCGACGCCATTAAGCACGAATGTGGGATTTCTTTAATACGGTTATTAAAACCGTTGGAATATTATAAAGAAAAGTACGGTACAGCCTTTTACGGGGTAAATAAGATGTACCTAATGATGGAAAAACAGCACAACCGTGGTCAGGATGGTGCTGGTTTTGCAAGTATTAAACTAGATATGGATCCTGGGGAACGCTATATGAGCCGGGTCCGATCTATAGATCAGCAACCGATACAGGACATTTTTGCCCAAATCAACGATCGGATCAATTCTTCCATGAAAGAGAATCCGGAATATGCCGATGATGTTGCCAAACAGAAAAAGCACATTCCATACATTGGAGAAGTTCTTTTAGGACATGTTAGATACGGGACATTTGGAAAAAACAGCATCGAAAGCGTTCACCCTTTCCTAAGACAGAACAACTGGATGCACAGAAACCTTATCGTTGCGGGTAACTTTAACATGACCAATGTTAACGAACTTTTTGACAACCTTATTCAATTAGGACAACACCCCAAGGAAAAGGCAGATACGGTTACCGTAATGGAGAAAATAGGTCATTTTTTAGATGACGCCGTAGCCAAACTTTACAAAGACATTAAAAAGGAAGGATTTAACAAGAGAGAAGCCTCTCCGCTTATTGCCGACCGATTAAATGTGGGTAAAATTCTAAAAAGAGCAGGAAAGAACTTCGATGGTGGTTATGCCATGGCCGGACTTCTAGGACATGGAGATGCTTTTGTATTGAGAGATCCAGCCGGAATAAGACCTGCCTACTACTACCAAGATGATGAAATTGCAGTAGTAGCGTCTGAAAGACCTGCTATACAGACCGTATTTAACGTTCCCTTTGAAGAGGTGAAGGAATTAGATCCGGGACACGCCATTATCATTAAAAAGAACGGTACCGTTAAGTTTAAGAAAATAATAGAGCCGACCGAAAGAAAGGCTTGTTCTTTTGAACGTATTTATTTTTCTAGAGGTAGTGACAAAGAAATATACCAAGAGCGTAAGCAATTGGGGAAATTACTTTTTCCACAAATTCTAGACTCTATAGACGAGGATATTAAAAACACTGTTTTTTCTTATATCCCAAATACCGCGGAGACTTCCTTTTACGGGATGGTGATTGCTGCACAGAACTATATGAACAAAAAGAAAGAAGAACAAATTCTTTCTATTGGTCGCGAAATCACTGCAGCAGAACTACACGAAATACTAGAGGTACGCCCACGTATAGAAAAGGTAGCTATTAAGGATGCAAAGCTTAGAACCTTCATTACCCAAGATAGCAGCAGGGACGATTTAGTGGCCCACGTATACGATGTTTCTTATGGTTCTGTAAAAAAGGACGATAATTTAGTTATCATAGATGACAGTATTGTGAGAGGTACCACTCTTAAAAAGAGTATCCTAAAAATATTAGATCGTTTATTACCTAAGAAAATTATCGTTGTTTCTTCGGCTCCACAAATACGCTATCCCGATTGTTACGGTATAGATATGGCTAAATTGGAAGACTTTGTTGCCTTTAAGGCAGCATTGGCCTTACACCAAGATAAAAATACCATGCATCTTGTTGAGGAGATTTATCAGAAATGTTTAACTCAGGTGAACATGCCAGATTCAGAAATCGTAAACTATGTAAAAGAATTTTACGCGCCCTTTACCCCTGAAGAAGTTTCGGAAAAAATCGGTGAATTGTTAAGTCCACCAGACCTTAAGGCCGAAGTTCAGATTATTTACCAAACGGTAGAGAATTTACATGAAGCCTGTCCTAAGAATTTAGGAGATTGGTATTTTACCGGAGATTACCCAACAGCAGGTGGTAACCGAGTGGTTAACAGAGCCTTTATCAATTTTTATGAAGGCAAAAACGAACGTGCTTACTAAAATATTTTATCGATGAACTACACAATTACGTGGCAATTTATCGTTGATATATACATATTATCGTCTTTATAAACATAAACTTATTCATTGCCACTACTTTAGTGTCACCATAGAATAAGTAGATTAAGTTTATGGTAAGATTTGGGGCAAAAAAGGCAGCGCACAGCGCTGCCTTTTTTATTTTCCGATTATTATAATCGATCCTTAAAACATTCATAGTACCTGGGCGTTCCCCTATCGGGTCGCTCTTTTCGCTGTATCTTTTTTAAAGGCCCCATGGCCCTCTAAAAAAGGATGCCGCTGCACTAGCTAACGCGGAATGCAGTGTACAATTTCAATTGGATAAAAGAAAAGAGAGGCCGAGATGGAAATGCAACGATTTACATTTATCTCGAGGAGCCAGCTGGTGTGTTGGCGTTGGTTGCAGTCATTTTCAATAAGAAATAAGAAAATAGAGTAAAGAAAAAAGAGGAGCGCACTGCGAATGCAACGATCTGCAATTACAGGGAGGGGCCAGCTGGTGCATTGACCTTGGCTATAGCCGATTTACAATGAATATTAAGTAGTTAGCAATAAACAATGAAAAAAAATTAGCAATAAAGGGTGAAGCGTACATAATAATCATCTCCTCAAAGTCTTCCAACTTCAAAAGTGTTTATACATATGTATAAAGGCATTGCCCATATTCATGGTTCTTATGCCTTTTCTCAAATAGGTACATTAAACACATTGCTAATTGTACATTGTATTCCGCGTTAGGGACCGCGGCGGCATCCCCGCAGCAACGCAAGGGATACAGCCAAGGGCCCGCCCGCCGTAGGAGGGAACGCCCAAATACCTTAAAAGTGTATAGATCTGATTAATTTTAACCAAAAATACCTTCCAAATGCTATCCTAATCCTATAATGCCTTACATAATATTCCTAAAAAAGCATTTCAACCAATTATCAACGACGTTCAACTAAAAGTATTCCCCACCAAGACCCTTTGCGTTATTTTTGGAGGACCATAGCATAAGTAGGTTAAGTTAATGGTAAGATTTGGGGAAAAAGGCAGAGCACAGCTCTGCCTTTTTAATTTTATCACCCCCTAGATTCCCCCTAAATAAGTAGTCTACCGCCCAATCTAAATCTTAGCAAACCAAGATATTTCACCTGCCAACACAATGGCCACCATCACCATTTTAGCGATGACGAAAGCCTAAACAGTCGGAATTTCGCTACAAAAAAGAACTATTTTTTATAATCACAAAAAACCTAAACCCCTTTAAAACAACATATAAGCACCTATATACCAGTAATTTATAATTACTTTTTTTGCCCACCTTAAAATAATCTTCTCCTTAAATATTTATTTAAACATAATTTTCCTGATTTTCTTTTGATTATTCTCACATTCAAAGTATTTTAGTCATGCCATAGCATAAGTAGGTTAAGTTTATGGTAAGATTTGGGATGAAAAAGGTGGAGATTTCTCCACCTTTTTCTATTTACAGCAAACAAAAAAACCTCCCGAAAAGATCGAGAGGTTTGTTTTTATGACCATTACCAGAACTAAAGGTAATGTTATGCTTTAAAATAAAGACTTCTTATTTGTTTGCTTCGTACAAGGCCGAAACTTTTTCCCAGTTAACAACATTAAAAAATGCGTTGATATAATCTGGTCTTCTGTTTTGGTAATGCAAGTAGTAAGCGTGCTCCCAAACATCCAATCCTAAGATAGGGAATCCACCACAACCTATTTCTGGCATCAATGGGTTATCTTGGTTCGCCGTAGAACAAACTTCTACTTTCCCACCTTTTTGAACACACAACCAAGCCCAACCAGATCCAAATCTTGTTGCAGCAGCTTTAGAAAAGGCGTCTTTAAAAGCCTCAAAAGAACCAAAAGCGGCATCAATAGCCGTAGCCAAGGCTCCTGTTGGAGTTCCTCCTCCGTTTGGAGACATTACTTCCCAAAACAAGCAATGGTTGTAAAAACCACCACCATTGTTTCTTACAGCGGCATTAGACATGTCTAGGTTCGTTAAAATATCTTCAATAGACTTATTTGCCAAATCGCTACCTTGAATTGCGTTGTTTAAGTTGGTAGTATAGCCATTGTGATGTTTCGTATGGTGAATTTCCATAGTTCTAGCATCAACATGTGGTTCTAGCGCATCGTAAGCATATGGTAAATTAGGTAAATCAAAAGCCATAATTTTATCTTTTTAAGGTTAAATATTGTTGTAGTCCAAAGCTACAATTTTAAACAACAATTTCCACTAATAATATGTTAAGAACTGTTGAATAATGCTTATTTTGCAGCCAAAACATCGTGCAGGACGCTCCATATAAAATTTACAACGCCTCTGCTGGGTCAGGAAAGACATATACCCTTGCCAAAGAGTATTTAAAAATTATTCTTTCCCCTAATTTCAATCAAAATTACCGCAACATTTTGGCCATTACTTTTACCAATAAGGCGGTAAATGAAATGAAGCAACGTATTTTGGGAAGTCTATTTACTTTTAGCCAAGTAAAACAAAACCAAGAAGTTCCGCCAATGCTGGCCGATATTTCCAAGGAATTGGACACCGATGCCATTACCATTGGCCTAAGGGCCAAAAAGGCCTTAAAGGAAATTTTACACAATTACGCCTTTTTCGATGTTTCTACGATCGATAAATTTACCCACCGTCTCATCCGCACCTTTGCAAAAGATCTAAAATTGCCACAAAATTTTGAGGTAGTATTAGACACCGACCTTTTATTGGACGAGGCCATTGCCAAACTCCTTAACAAGGCCGGCTCCAATAAACAATTGACCAAGGTATTGGTCGATTTTGCCCTGGAAAAAATTGACGATGACAAAAGCTGGGATGTCTCCTTGGACCTGCACAAAATAGGGCGACTTCTTTTTAACGAGAATCAGGCCGATCACCTAAAAAAACTGGAAGGCAAAAGCATAGACGATTTTTTAGGGCTTAAAAAAATCCTGGTATCCCAAATTAAGATGCTTCATGAAAAAATCCTGGAAGATGCCAATGCCATCCTAGGCATCATTAATGACAACGGACTAGATACCAAAAATTTTAAAGGGGGCTATTTCCCTAAATTCATCATCAAAATTGCCGAAGGGACGATTGTCAACAAATTTGATGCGCAGTGGCAGCAAAATTTTGCCACCGATCCATTATATGCCAAGACCTGTAAACAACCTATAAAGGATATTCTCGATGGCCTTCACCCCACTTTCGTGGAGATGTTCGAGGAAATCAAGGAAAATATCGTTATTCTTTTCTTGGTAAAGAACAGCTACAGCAATATTGTTCCCTTGACGGTATTGAATGCCATACAGCAAGAAATTAAAGCCCTGGAAAAGGAGCGCGATATTTTACCTATTTCCTCTTTTAACCGTATTATTTCCAATGAGATTAAGGATCAGCCAGCGCCGTTTATCTACGAACGTATTGGTGAAAAATACCGCCACTATTTTATAGATGAGTTCCAGGACACCTCAGAAATGCAATGGAACAACCTAATTCCATTGGTAGCCAATGCCCTTGAAGGTTTTGAAGACCAAGACAACAAAGGGTCTCTATTATTGGTGGGCGATGCCAAACAGGCCATTTACAGATGGCGGGGCGGAAAAGCAGAACAATTCCTAAACCTAATCAGTGAAACCGAAAATCCGTTTGTTTTTCTACCTTCAACGGCCAACCTTCCTGCCAATTACAGAAGTCATGAAGAAGTTATTAAATTCAACAATGATTTCTTTACAACCACCAGTCAGTTTTTAGAAAACGAGGTATACCAACACTTGTTTCTAGAAGGAAACCAGCAAGAATACAACCGCAGAAAGGGTGGTCTGGTACAAGTAGACTTCATTGAGGACAACGATGAACAGCACGAAAACGAGGTGTATTGCGAAGCCGTTTTAAAATCCATTGAAGAAGTCCGAGAAAAAAAATACCCATTAAAAGATATTTGCATCCTGACCAGGAAACGCAAGCACGGGGTGCTTTTGGCCGACTTTTTAACCCAAAAGAACATCCCCATAATTTCTTCCGAAACCTTACTGCTCAACAGCAGCCCTAAGGTTCGGTTTTTGGTCAATTTATTACAGTATAGCCTACATCCGGAGGACCTAGAGGTTTGTTTTTCCCTTCTTAGTTTTCTTTCGGAAGGAAAAGAAGATCAGCACCGCTTTATACACGGCCACCTTCAGGATTTAGGGGCGTTGTTCCTAGAAGAGTACAGTTTTAATATAGAAATCATCAAGCATTCTTCTGTTTATGATGGTTTGGAATACGCGATTAAGAAATTTCAATTGGCGAACACCTCCGATGCCTATCTGACCTATTTGATGGATGTAGTGCTCGAAATTGAACAAAAGGAAGGAACCCATAGTCAGGCATTTTTAGCCCATTGGGAAAAGAAAAAGGGAGGCTTAAGTATTACCGCTCCGGAAAATTTAGATGCGGTACAAATAATGACCGTCCATAAATCTAAGGGACTAGAGTTCCCTATTGTTATATTTCCCTTTGCCAATACTAATATATACGAGGAAATTGATGCTAAATTATGGCTTCAGGTAGACCCCGATACTTTTGGGGGATTTGAAGAAATATTGATCAACAAAAAACAAGAAGTACTCCAATACGGCGAACAGGCCGGAACCATCTACAACGAAGAACAGCATAAATTAGAATTAGATGCCTTTAATATTTTGTACGTTGCCCTTACCAGAGCAGAAAAGGCACTGTATGTAATTACCAAGAAAGATGTTGACGCTAAAGGAAACCATAAAACCAACCTATATTCCGGACTTTTTATCCATTATTTAAAGGAAAAAAACCTTTGGGAAGACAGCCAATACTCCTACGTTTTTGGAGCCCTTGAAACCAACGAGGACGCTGATCACCAACAAGACACACAGGCGACGGTCCCTTATCTGTACACCCATAAGGATAGGGAAAGCTTTAATATCCTCACCAATGCCGGTGCGCTTTGGGATACTACCCGCGAAGACGCCCTAAGCAAAGGAAATCTTTTGCACCATATCTTAGGGGAAATAGAAACCGAAAAAGATATAGATAATGCTATTGCCATTGCAGTAAACAAAGGCGATTTGCCCAAGGCAGAGGTCGATATCATAAAAAACAAGTTGCACGCTATTGTACAGCACCCTAAACTAAAGGCCTTTTACAAGGAAGGGAATACCATTAAGAACGAACAGGATATCATAACCAAAGAAGGTGCCATATTACGTCCAGACCGTTTGGTGATCCAAGGAAACAAGGCCACGATTATAGATTACAAAACCGGAAAAAGAAATCCAAATTACTACCAACAATTATACGCTTATGCCGATGTTTTAGTGGAGATGGATTATAAAATTGAACACAAAATCATTGTTTATATCAACGAAGATATTACCTTAGAATTTATTTAAAATTATATCACATGTACGGAAAAATTAAAGAACACTTACAAAACGAACTGGCCCAGATAAAAGAGGCCGGACTTTATAAGGAGGAGCGGATTATTACCACTCCCCAAGATGCGGTTATTAAGATATCTACGGGCCAAGAAGTGATTAATTTTTGTGCCAACAACTATTTAGGGTTGTCATCCCACCCAGAAGTAATACAAGCTGCCAAGGACACCATGGACACTCATGGTTTTGGAATGTCGTCTGTGCGCTTTATCTGCGGTACTCAGGACATCCACAAAAAATTAGAACAGAAAATAGCCGATTTTTACGGCACCGAGGACACCATTCTTTACGCAGCTGCCTTTGACGCCAACGGTGGCGTATTTGAGCCGTTATTAGGGCCCGAGGATGCCATTATTTCTGACTCCTTAAACCATGCCTCTATTATAGACGGGGTTCGTTTGTGCAAAGCGAAAAGATACCGTTATGCCAATAATGATATGGCCGATTTAGAAAAGCAGCTTCAACAAGCCAATGAAGACAATGCCCGTTTTAAAATAATCGTTACCGATGGGGTATTTTCAATGGACGGCTTAGTAGCTCCATTGGACGAAATCTCTGCATTGGCCGACAAATACGACGCCATGGTGATGATAGATGAGTGCCATGCGACCGGATTTATAGGACCTACAGGAAGAGGGACTTTGGAAGAGAAAGGGGTTATGGGAAAAATAGACATTATTACCGGAACCTTAGGAAAGGCCATGGGAGGTGCCATGGGAGGATATACCACTGGTAAGAAGGAAATTATTGAAGTGTTAAGACAGCGATCTAGACCTTATTTATTCTCCAATTCCTTGGCTCCCGCCATTGTTGGCGCCTCTATTAAGGTGTTCGAAATGTTGGAAAACGATACTACCCTACGCGATAAATTAGAGGAAAATACCAAATATTTCAAAGAGGGAATGAAAAAGGCCGGTTTTGATATTATTGACGGAGATTCGGCTATTGTACCTGTTATGCTTTACGATGCCAAGCTTTCCCAGACCATGGCCAATATGCTATTGGAAAAGGGAATTTATGTGATCGGCTTCTTCTTTCCGGTAGTTCCTAAGGACAAAGCAAGGATTAGGGTACAACTTTCGGCTGCTCACGAAAAGGAGCATTTGGACAGAGCCATTAAGGCATTTACTGAAGTAGGAAAGGAACTTAACATCGTCTAAATGTAGGTTTTAACCTCCTTAAAGTGTTAAAATAATAGGAATATCATTTTGTTAATAAATTTTAACAACTTACATTTGTTAGAAATAAACACTTATAACTTAAATAATTGAACATGAAACATCTTAGCAAATTATTAGTTGTTGCTCTACTTTTTGTGGGATATAACAATGTACAAGCGCAGGACGAGAACAACCCTTGGCAGGTTAGTTTTGGTGTTAACGCTATAGACGTGTTTCCTACCGAAGATGTTAGCAGCTTTGGAAATGAGTTCTTCAATGCAACCGACCACTGGAATATTCTGCCATCAATCTCTTACGTAGGTATCTCTAAAAACGTAGGCGACGGATTTTCTATAGGTGCCAGAGGTTCTTTAAACCGCATTGACAAGTTCGGTGATACTAGTGTTGACGATTTGTCGCACTACGCTGTCGATGGAACTATTAAATACGGATTCTTAAAAAATACAGTCATTGATCCTTTCGTTGAAATCGGTGGTGGATACACTTGGGTCGATGAAATCGGTGCCGGTACTGTAAACGGTGGTGTTGGTGTTAACCTTTGGTTTACAGAAAACATTGGCCTTACCTTACAGTCTAATTACAAGCACGCTTTTGAAGATTACGGTGTAAAACATTTTCAGCACTTAGCTGGTCTTGCCATTAAATTTGGTGGTACAGATACAGACGGTGACGGCGTATACGACAAAGACGATGCTTGTCCTGAAATTGCCGGTTTGGAAGCTTTCAACGGTTGTCCAGATGCCGATGGCGATGGTATAGAAGACAGCAAAGATGCTTGTCCTAACGAAGCTGGTTCTAAAGAAATGAACGGATGTCCTGATACTGATGGTGATGGAATTGCCGATAAAGATGATGCTTGTCCTAACGTAGCTGGTCTTGCTTCTTTAAACGGTTGTCCAGATGCTGATGGTGACGGTGTTGCCGATAAAGACGATGCATGTCCTAAACAAGCTGGTCCTGCCGCTAACAAAGGATGCCCATGGCCTGATACTGACGGAGACGGAGTATTGGACAAGGATGATAAATGTCCAGATGTTGCCGGTACGGTAGCCAACCAAGGATGTCCTGAAGTGACTCCAGAAGTTCAGAAACAATTGAACGAGTATGCTAGAACTATCTTATTCGATACTGGTAAATCTTCTATCAAAGCAGAATCTACTTCTGTAATGGTTGATATTATCACAATCTTGAATGAGTATCCTAATGCTAAATTCTCTGTAGAAGGTCATACAGACAGCGTAGGTAGCGCTTCTTTAAACCAAAGATTATCTGAGTCTAGAGCTTTATCCGTAAAACAATTCTTAGTTGACAAGGGTGTTGAAGAGTTTAGATTATCAGCTGTTGGTTATGGAGAAAACAAGCCAATCGCTTCTAACAACACTTCTAAAGGAAGAGCTCAAAACAGAAGGGTAGAAATCAACTTAGTGAAGTAATATAGGTCACACCTAAAACTATACTTAAAAAGCTCCGCAATTGCGGAGCTTTTTCTATTTTTGGGTATGAAAAGTTTTCTCCAAGAGGTAGTTGATGACCTGTTAGCATCCCACCATAATATTGACGATTTAATCCTAGTACTCCCTAGTAAAAGAGCCGGTACCTTTTTGCGTACGGCAATTGCTAAGACTGCGAACAAAAATTTTTTCGCGCCCAAAATATTCAGCATAGAAAGCTTTGTGGAACAAATTTCACATTTAAATGCTGCTACAAATACCGAGCAGTTGTTTTACCTCTATGAAACCTACCTACAGACGGGAAGCGGAGAAAAAGACAATTTTTCTACTTTTGCCAAATGGGGACAGACCCTATTACAGGATTTTAATGAAATTGATCGCTACCTGATCGATCCCAAGGATATTTTTTCCTATCTCACCGATATACAAGAAATTACCCATTGGTCCTTGGCCGAAGAGAAGTCCGACATGGTCCAGAATTATATGAAGTTCTGGAATAACCTAGGCACCCTTTATCATTCTTTCAACGAACTGCTGTTGGCAAAAGACCTAGGTCATCAAGGCCTCATTTACCGAAACGCTTGCAAACATCTGGACGATTATATTTCAGAAACGGCAGACAAGACCCATGTTTTCATTGGCTTTAACGCCTTAAACTCGGCCGAATCCTTTATTATCCAACAAATCCTGAGCAAAACCCAGGCCGATATCTATTGGGACAGCGACCCCTATTTTTTAGATGACCCTATCCATGATGCCGGCTACTTTATACGACAGCATCTAAATACCTGGCCAGCCCTAAAGGGACAACCCTTAAAAGGTGTAAAAGCCAATTATTTATCCAAAAAGAAAATCAATATCATCGGGGTACCAAAAAATGTATCCCAAACAAAATACGTAGGCCACCTCATCTCGGAAATCCATGAGAAGGACCCAAAGGCCATTAAAAACACCGCCCTGGTATTAGGAGACGAGACCCTGTTAAACCCCATGTTAAACGCCATCCCTGCAGAAATAGATAGCGTCAACATCACCATGGGATACCCCTTAAAGAATACCCCTTTAGCGAGTTTGTTTTCGCAATACCTGAACCTTCATTTAAAAAAAGAAAGCCAAGGGTGGTACTATCAACAAGTATCCGATTTTTTGTCCCATCCCTTTATACAACTGTTTTTAACCGAAAACGAAGAGGACACCGCCCTTGTTATCAGCACGGCCATAAAACAAAACAACTGGGCCTTTGTAAGTCCACAGAAATTAGCGACCCTATCCAAGGTCAATCCTTCCCTTGTAGAGCTATTGTTTTTTAAGGAAGATGCCAATGCAACCGCCTTTCTGGACAGGTGTTTGCTCCTTATCCAAAACCTCAAAGGAAAGCTCCAAGACACCAACGATGCCCTGGGATTAGAATATTTATATAAATTTTTCACCATTTTCAATCAACTTCAGGAAATGGTAGAAAAGCATTCCTACATCAACGATTTAAAGTCCTTAGAATGTCTTTATTTGGATCTTCTGAGAAGCGAAACCTTGGATTTTCAGGGAGAACCGTTACAGGGACTGCAAATAATGGGGATGTTAGAGAGTAGAACCTTAGATTTTGAAACCGTTATTTTAACCTCGGTAAACGAAGGCATACTCCCTTCGGGAAAATCGAATAACTCCTTTATTCCCTTCGACTTAAAGAAGTTATACCGCCTACCTACCTATAAGGAAAAGGACGCCGTATACACCTATCACTTTTACCGTTTATTACAGCGAGCCAAGAACATCTATTTAGTGTACAATACCGAGCCCGATGTATTGGAGGGCGGGGAAAAAAGCCGACTCCTCACCCAATTGCAGACCGATGAAAATATCATGGCGGACATCACCGAAAAAATTGCGGCCCCGGCGATTTCCACGGCCACCAAAACCCTACAGACCATAGAAAAAGACCTAGGGCTAATGGATCTGATCAAGGCCCATGCGGCAAAGGGCTTTTCTCCCACTTCCTTGAGCAACTACATTAGGAATCCCTTAGATTTTTACAAGAGAAACCTTTTAGGTATAGAAAATGTTGTGGAAGTAGAAGAAACCGTTGCGGCCAATACCTTTGGAACCATTGTACACGATACCCTAGAAGACTTGTACAAGCCATATGTCAATGGCTTTTTAAGCGAGGAGATCCTTAAAAACATGCAGGCCAAAATAAAGCCAACGGTCTTGAAGCATTTTGCAAAAAGCTATGCCGATGGCGATATTTCACGAGGAAAAAATTTATTGGCCTTCAATGTCGTATTGCGGTACGTAGAAAATTTTATTAGGATAGAACTAAAAGAAGTCAAGAACCATAAGATTAAGATTTTGGGCATTGAAGAAAATCTTAAGATCAGCCTAAGCATTCCGGGAATAGCCTTCCCGGTGACTTTAAAGGGGAAACTAGACCGGATAGATGAAAAGGACGGCGTAGTCCGTATTATAGATTATAAGACTGGAAAGGTACAAAGCAACCAAGTAGAAATCATTGACTGGGAAGACATCGTTCAGGATTATACCTATAGCAAGGCCTTTCAATTGCTTTGTTATGCCATCATGTATAATACTACTAGGCCTATAGACACTATAGAAGCCGGTATATTTTCGTTTAAAAATTTAAATGCGGGACTCTTGAGTTTTGCTACCAAAGAAAAAAAGGGCTACGGTCCCAAGGATGTATCCATCACCCAAGAAACCGTGGCCCTTTTTATGAATGCCTTACAGGAACTGATTACGGAGATCTGTAATAGCAATATCCCATTGACCGAAAAAGAGGTATAAGCCTATTTTTTATCGGGACGAGTTGGCCTTACCTCTATTTTACTCGGTAAGGTCCTTGGATTCATATGCAGAAGGTTAAGCACCAAATCGCCAATATCTTCTGGTTGAATTTTCCAAGCATCTTCTGCCGAAGGTTCGTGGTCATTAAAATGGGTAGCTACCGAGCCTGGCATAATGGTAGATACTTTTATATCGTACTGCCTCAGGTCTAACATGGCCGCTTGGGTAAACCCAACAACGCCAAATTTGGTCGCGTTATATCCGGCACCATTGGCAAAAAAGTTAGTCCCGGCAAGGCTAGCCAAGCTAATATAGTACCCTTTAGATTTCTTCAAGGCCTCTACAGAAGCTTTTAAGGTGTGAAACACTCCATTAAGGTTGGTATCGATCATGGCATGCCATTGCGCATCTGACATTTCATCTATAGGAGCAAAATGTCCCACCCCGGCATTGGCCAAGACCACGTCCAAGGATCCCCATTTTTCCAAAATTTGAGCGACAGCTTTCTTCTCGTCTCCATGTTTGCTTACATCAGAAGCAATTGCCAACACATTATCTGCATTTCCCAATTTTTCCGCTGCCTGTTGTACCGTTTCCAAAGTCCGCCCACTGATGGCGACTTTCATCCCTGCGTGTAACAATTTTTTGGCCACACCGTAGCCAATTCCCTTAGATCCGCCCGTTATATAGGCTACTTTTCCTACTAAATCCATTGCTTTATGTTTTAGGTGAAGTTAAAATTATATGCGCTGAGGCCGAAAGAAAAGGCGTTATTTTTTTCTTAAATCATAGGACGCCAAAAAGGAACTCTATAGGAGAATCGCTCCTAAAACTGTTTATCCAGCGAACTGTTTTATCGCGCCCCATGGCTATTTCGGTCCTAGTTACAATACTGTGGGATTTCGTCCTAAAAACGATGCCCTTTCAAGTACCAATACCCCTTGTTATTGTTATATGGGCGTTCCCTCCTTCGTCGGGCGGGGCCTTGGCTATATCCCTTGCGCTGCTGCGGGGATGCCGCCGCGGTCCCTAACGCGATGATCATTAAACCCTGATCAATGTGAGATTTGGAAATGTAGCAATCGGAAAAAAATCAGTTGCAAAGCAGGGAAATTGTAAATACACCGATATCACATGCTACCGGTTAAACATTTGCAAGCACAGTCCTTACTAACTTCTTCTTTTAGTAAATATATGGTGTTGGGTAGCCGTAAAATAATCGCGAAAAACCTGATTCAGCTGATGATCTTCACGACATGCCGAAACCCCAAGCCAAGGATAAGGCTCCATTATCGCCTTGGAAATGTTCTGGACAGATTCAACAGCCTCTGAATGTATTCGTTCAATGGTGTCTTCACTACAGACCTCTTCCTCGCCAAGCCTTTTTTCAATTTCCAAAGCATAGCCCTTCACCTTCTCATTGGCACTGTCCAATACGGTTTCTAACCCTATCAGCCGTTCTTTAGCGATAAGCTTAGCGGCTTCTTCCAAAAAGTGTTCGGCCATCCCAATATAATTCACCCATAAGGTGAGGTCTGCAAAAACCGAAAAGGGAATGTTAAAAATGGGGCTGTCTAAATAGACCTGATTGTAAAGAAAACTGTACTTCTTATCTATAACCACCTCCTTTACGTCAAAGGAATGGGTAACGGAAGCTTTTAAACCCATCGTATTCCAATTCTCAACGATCTCCACCTTATCCTTAGGAAGTACAAACGAGCGCACCACGGGCGAACCATCCTTATTTTGCAATTCTTCGCCATTTTCAATGATCTTGGCATTCAGGGTAAAATGCGTCAGGTAAGAAGCTCCCGTTGCATAGTGCCACTGTCCAGAAATTTTATAGGTATTGCCCAGTTTTTCTGCGATGCCAAACACCCCGCCACTACCCCCAAAACAAACAGGCGCTACTGGCGCTCCAAAAATTTCAGTGGCCGCTTCGGGTTGCAGGTTGCCTATAAAAAAATTGGCCCCACTGCACAAGGTTATTGTCCAGCCCAGACTCCCGTCTATCTTGGCCAATGATTTTAGCTCTCTCAGTCCCGCTGTAAAAGACAACTCCAATCCCCCATGGCTTTTTGGCACCCATAAACTCCAAAGATTTTTTTCGGCGATCCATTCCAAAACTTCGGTAGGAAACTGCATTGCATTTAAACAAAGATTTCTAAGTTGTTCTATATGATTGTTTTCTTTCATCTTCTATGATTGACAGCCATTTTAAATACCCGGATGTTGCTACTATAAATAGAAAAACCGTCAAGCCCGCATATATATACAACCCTTTATAAAACAGTAATGGAATAGCTATGATATTGCTAATATTGAGATAGATCCAGTTTTCGAGCTTTCTTTTGGCCATTAGCCACATACCCGCCCAGCCAAATGCCACTACAATGGCGTCCCAAATGGGAACATCGGAATTGGTATGGTACCTCAACCAATAGGCCATTAAAAGAAAACAGCCCAATACAATTCCCATAGCTTTTAAATGCTCCGTGGTATCGGATACCGAAATGGCCGCTTCTTTTTTCTGACGTCCAAATTTCCAATATACCCAACCGTAGATACTCATTATAAAGTAATACATGTTCAATAAGATATCGGCATAAAGCTGCGAATGATAAAGCACATATATTCCCACTAAAATGGAAACTATCCCAAATAAATAATTATGAACATTGTTATTCCTTGCCAGCAGTACCTGTGCAATTCCGAAGGCAGTCCCCAAGGCTTCTAACCAAGTAAGGTGTGTGAAAAAATCCTCTATCATTGTTATTTTTTTAACGAATGGGAGGATGAACTAAGAGAGGTATTACGGAAGTCTAACTCCATACATAAAATCCCTACGCCGGCATTATCCGGATCAGGTACAGCATAAAAGCGCTCTTGGGTATCATCTCAGCCTGCTTATTTTAGCAAGCACCCCATTTCAGTGGCAAAGCTATGACTATTATGGCGATTAATGAAGAAGGAAATGGTGAAAATAGCGATAAATTTCCAGTCTTAAAAAAATTAGGTTTCTTTAGTCAAAGAACGCTACCCCTACCCTTTTTAATGGCCTCCTTCCTATAATTAATTGCTTTCATGATTAAATTTTTAAACTCATTACATCAAATAAAGGATTTTTTAGTTGGCAAAACATCTATATAAAAGACACTTCTAAATTTCACCTTCCACTAGTTAAAATCTTAATCAAAATACAGAAAGGATAAAATAAAGGTATTTTTTGCAACTATAATGAAAGTACCAAGTTCTTCCTTTTCTTATTTTTAGATACCTGATATACAACCTAATCCATATGGCTCAGCGAAAAACTGAAAATTGTTCCTTGGAGGCTTTGGGGCATTAGTATAATCAGAGGAAAAACCCGATTTCTCCGTTGATGGATTAAGAGGTGAGATAGTGCTCCTTTTTTTGGGAAGATAGCTATCCTTTAACGTTACATCGCTAAATAGGTCTAATGAAGCAAAAAACATTTCTTATAGCAATCCTTACCGTACTCATAGGAGTACTATATGCCTTTAAAAAAGGAGTGTTTTTTGTTCCTAAGGATGAATATGCGGTCTTGAAATTACCCGAAATAGTTGATTACAACTTTCACATCAAGCCCATACTCTCCGATAATTGTTATACCTGCCATGGTCCCGATGCCAACAAACGCAAGGCGGGATTTCGCTTGGACATAGAAGAGACGGCATTTTCTGAACTTCCCGAAAGTCCAGGTGAATTTCCTATAGTATCCAAAAACCCGCACAGCAGCAAGGCCTACCTGGCAATCGTTTCAGACGATCCAGATGTACTGATGCCTCCACCAAATTCAAATTTAGCACTAAATACCTTCGAAAAACGGCTAATCAAGAAATGGATAGAACAAGGGGCTAAATTTGAGAAACATTGGGCATATATTCCGCCTAAAAAAAATGAACCTCCTAGGACAGAAAAGACCGATTGGGCGCAAAATGAAATAGATGCCTTTGTATTAAAAGTACTAGAGGAAAATAACCTACTACCCTCAGCAAGGGCTTCAAAGGAAACTCTCATCCGTAGAATCAGTCTAGATTTAACAGGGCTTCCCCCTTCCCCCGGGCAAGTACAACAACTTCTTGATGATGACACCGAAGCGAACATCTCACAAATAATCGACGCGTTTTTGGCCTCCTCGGCCTATGGGGAGCGCATGACTCAATCTTGGCTCGATGTGGCCCGATATGCCGATTCCCACGGATATCAAGACGATAGTTATCGTACAATGTGGCCTTGGCGAGATTGGGTGATCCATGCCTTCAACAGCAACCTTCCCTACGACCAGTTTCTAACTTGGCAATTAGCTGGTGACCTGCTGCCCAACGCCACAAAGGAGCAGGTACTGGCAACCGGCTTTAACCGAAACCACCCCATCACCCAAGAAGGCGGTGTGATCCAGGAAGAATACCGTACTAATTACGTGTTGGACAGAACCAATACCCTTGGAAAGGGGATTTTAGGGATTACCCTAGAATGTGCCCAGTGCCACGATCATAAGTATGACGCCATATCACAAAGAAATTATTTTGAAATTTTTGCTTTTTTTAATCAAGTAAACGAAAAAGGGCTACAATTGGATGCCGTCCAGGCAAAAAACCAAAAATTCTTCGCCGATCCTCCCTATATCGAAATTTCCAAGGAAGAGAGTGACGATGTCCTTTCATTTATCAACATGAAAAAAACGCCAGAAATAAAGGTAATGGTCATGAACGACTCAGCACCCAAAACAACGTTTATACTTAATCGTGGGGAATATGACCAGCCTACCGACTCGGTGCAGCCTGCTACACCGGAAGCCATTTTTCCATTTTCAAAAGAACTTCCAAAAAATCGTTTGGGGCTTGCGCAATGGTTGACTGACACTAAAAACCCCTTGACGGCACGAGTCCACGTTAATCGCATTTGGGCCATGTTATTCGGAAAGGGCCTTGTAGAAACTTCCGAGGATTTCGGGGTACAGGGAAGCCTACCGACCCACCCAAAGTTACTCGATTGGTTGGCTGTTGATTTTATGGAGCACGGTTGGGATACCAAGTACCTGCTCAAAAAGATAATGCTCTCCGCAACCTATCAGCAGAAGTCCGAATTGAGAACAGACCTGAAAAAGGTCGACCCCGAAAATAAACTATTGGCCCGAGCCGAGCGGTTCCGCATGAGCGGTGAAATGATTCGAGATTATATTCTGGCTACAAGCGGATTGCTCAACCCTGAAATCGGTGGGCCAAGTGTAAAGCCCTACCAGCCGGCAGGGCTTTGGGAAGAAACCAATGCGGGCGGTAATCGAGGAGTTTTGACAAAGTATATCCCCGATGAGGGCCCCGACCTTTATCGACGCTCCTTATATACCCTTTGGAAAAGAACCCTGCCACCGCCCAACATGACCATATTTGATGCCCCTACCAGAGACTTTTCAGAGGTGCGCCGCCAAAAGACAAATACTCCCTTACAAGCCCTAGTGCTTCAAAACGATGTGCAAATATTGGAGGCGGCACGTGTAATGGCACAACGGATGATCATGGACAAACCAAATAAGACCGATTATGTGACGGATGTCTTTAAACGCATTTTGATACGCGCTCCTAAAAAGGAGGAGCTATTGATCCTTGACAATTATTATCAAGATGCGCTAAAACTTTATCAAAACAATACCGAAGATGCCCAAAAATTAATCGCAGTAGGAGATTATAAACAATTAGGAACGGATGCTGCGAAAACGGCTGCCCTCATGCTTACTGCACAGGCTATTTTCAATTTAGATGAAACGATCACCAAAGAATAAGATTATGGAAGAAGATAAAAACAACCATGAAAACCCATTAAAAGCCAACAGACGACATTTCTTTTCACAGCTTAGCGTTGGTATAGGATCATTGGCATTGGGATCATTATTGATTCCTGATCTTTTTAAGGGAAGCGCCAAAGAATTAGTGAACCACCCCTTGGGTATCGCCCATTTTGCTCCGAAAGCCAAACGCATTATCTATCTCTTTCAGGCCGGAGGCCCTTCCCAGCTAGAATCTTTTGATTACAAACCAACCCTACAAAAGCGGATGGGTGAAGACTTACCTGAATCGATAAGAGCTGGGCAACGACTAACGGGAATGACCGCAGGACAGGATAGTTTTCCCTTGATGCCCTCCGCTGTAAAATTCCGCCAACATGGAGAAAGCCAAACCTGGATCAGTGATTATTTTCCACATATCGCCAAAATAGCAGATGAGATTACCGTAGTTAGAAGTATGCAGACCGAGGCAATCAACCACGACCCGGCCATTACATTCTTTCAAACAGGCAGTCAAATTTCTGGCCGCCCTAGTATGGGTTCTTGGTTGAGCTATGGTCTTGGTAGTGAGAACAAAAACCTACCTTCTTTTGTGGTCTTGACCTCTAGAGGTAAAGGAAATAGCCAAGGCCTGTACTCAAAACTGTGGTCTAGTGGATTTTTAGACTCCAAACACCAAGGAGTGTTATTGCGATCTGGTAAAGACCCCGTGTTGTATCTGAACGATCCCGACGGAATATCACGTTCGGACAAAAGGCATTTATTGGACCATGTATCATCCTTGAACAAACTACATCACGTCGAAACGGGCGATGACGAGATAGAATCGCGCATTGCTCAATATGAAATGGCATATCGAATGCAGATGTCGGTCCCTGATGTGATGGATATTTCCAAGGAACCAGAATCTATCATCAAATTATACGGTGAGGATTGTCAGGTTCCTGGCACGTATGCCGCCAATGCGCTGCAAGCCCGACGGTTGGCCGAGAATGGTGTTCGCTTTATACAATTGTACCATCAGGGATGGGATCAACATGGAAATTTACCCAACGAAATGGCCGGGCAAGCCAAGGATGTCGATAAAGCATCCGCGGCTTTGGTCATGGACCTAAAACAAAGGGGCATGTTAGAAGACACCTTGGTAGTTTGGGGAGGTGAATTTGGCCGTACCAATTACTGTCAAGGAAAGTTTGATCCGACAAACTACGGACGTGACCATCACCCCCGAGCCTTTAGTGTGTGGATGGCTGGTGGAGGGGTCAAACCCGGACTCAGTTATGGGAAGACAGATGAATTCGGATACAACGTGATTGAAAACCCTGTGCATATCAATGATTTCCACGCTACTTTGATGCATGCCATGGGTCTTGACCATGAACAATTGACCTATAAACATCAAGGTCGTCGTTTTCGTTTAACTGATGTTGCTGGTAAGGTAGTAAAGGACCTTTTAATTTAATGAAATGACATATAATTCAAAAAGTAGATGGGTTGATTATTGTGTTTTGGCCCTTTCCGTATTCCTTGTATTTTGCCTGTTTTTTGAATCCTATATCGAACTTCCGAGCTTGGTTTCTTGGATCGGAAGATGGCATCCCTTGGTGCTCCATTTTCCGATCGTACTTTTGTTAATGGCTATATTTTTGGGACTAACAGGAAAGAAAGTGCCAAATTTACTTTTGACCATTGGGGTTCTCTCTGCCTTGGTAACGGCCATTTCCGGTTTTTTTTTGGGGAAAGAAACTCCGGTCAAAGGCGAGCTGTTGTTCTGGCACCAATGGTTGGGCGCAGGTGTTGCCTTGTTCGCAGCCCTTTGGTATGCTTTGTCACAGATGCAGCTCGACCGAAAAATATATACCAAAGGGATTCAAGTGACCTTGATCGGGCTTGTTGGTGTTGCAGGCCACTTTGGGGGTATGGTGACCCATGGAGAAGATTTTTTGGCGCTTCCCATCGAAAAACGACAAGAGAAGATTCCTGAAAATCCGGTTATCTATACGGATATCGTGACACGAATTTTAGACGACAAATGCGTTTCCTGCCATAACCCTAACAAACAAAAAGGGGAATTATTGATGACTAATTTAGTCGAACTGTTTAAGGGAGGTAAAAATGGGAACACCTTGATTCCCGGAGCACCTGAAAAAAGTGAACTTATTAAACGTCTTCATTTGCCTATGGAAGACGAACAGCACATGCCTCCAGACGGAAAACCCCCTTTGACCGATAACGAAATTGCCATATTGGAACGCTGGATAGCCATAGGAGCCTCGGGCACCCTACACTTGAACGAACTCGAAACGACCGAACCTCTAGTGCGCTTAATAGAAAATATGATGGAAGTGGATCCCCCAGATAAATGGTCTAAATTGCCTAAGGTGGCGGACAGTACCCTTCAAAATCTATCTTCCGATTATTTGACAATAGAACGATTGACCAGTAACTCAGATGCCTTGAGTGTAGATATCTATCTTCCGCCCGAATACGATCCAAAACCACTTATGAACTTAATGCGCGTTGCCAAAAACATTGTAGAATTAGATCTAAGCGGGTTGCCCATAGGCCAAGAAGAAATGACCCTTGTTTCCGCTTGCAAAAATTTGGAGTGGCTTGAACTAGACAGAACCCCAGTTACCGATAGGGAAATCGAGAACCTCATCAACCTTAGAAAGTTGTCATTTTTGAAGATCTATGAGACCCCTATTACATATCGCAGTGTTCCGGTATTTCAAGACCTGCCTCAGCTGAAAAGCCTTTACCTATGGGGGACGGATATTTCTGACAAAGCATTGGACGGATTACGGAAAATAAAACCCGGTTTATTGGTCAATAACGGCATCAATGAAGAGGCCAAGGCCTTTTTTACGGCAACTGATTCAATAAAAGAAAAGATAAACGATCGATGAAACAACTTAAAATCCTTACGCCGGCATTATCCGGATCAGATTCTGCATAAGAGCGCTCTTTGGTATCATCTCCGATAACCAAAGAAGGGAGCTACGAAAAGCCTTAAAACAAAAAAACCATCACTTTCGTGATGGTTTTTGGTGGAGAATACCGGAGTCGAACCGGTGACCTCTTGCCTGCCAGAAACAGTATTATTGGTTTAATATAGACTCAAATCCCCCATATATCGCTGTTTTCCAGCTATTTAATATTTTTTAAAATTCAAAAAAGACCACATTAAACCATATTTTGAGTGCAAATTGAGTGCAAATTGAGTGCAAATTTTTGTATCTTTAATTATGAAGACAAATATTACGCTCTCAATGGACACAAGACGCAAACGCAAAAATGGCATGTGTCCTATTATTCTTAGATTAAGCCATCATCGCAAAACAATAGCTATTTCTACTGGTATTGCTGCCCCTCCTGAGTTTTGGAATGAAAAGAGTCGCGAAATAAAGAAAACTTACAAAGGTGTTTCGTCCGTTGCCCGTTTAAACAACCTTCTCACAAAAAAGAAGACAAAGATAAGGGATGGCATTAATGATTTGGAGGAAAATGGTCGATTAGAAGGGTTAAGTATAAATGACCTCAAACAGACCTTGATGAAACCAACAATTTCGATTTCTTTTTTTGAATATGGCCAGAGGTTAATTGAGGAAATGAAAGAAGCCAATCGCTTTGGTAATGCTGAAACTTATAAAGGCGCTTTAGGTGCGTTGAAAAATTTCCATAAAAAAGAAACTCTCCGTTTTGAAGAGATGACCTATGCCTATCTCAAAAGATTTGAAACTGCTCATTTAAAAAAAGGAAACAGCTTAAATGGACTATCAGCATATATGAGAACTTTCCGTGCCATTTACAACAGAGCTATTCATCAGGAATTGGTAACAGCAGATCATTATCCCTTTAGAAAATATAAGATAAAAAATGAACCAACCGCAAAACGAGCAATTAGTAAGGATAAAATCAAGCGTATATTGGATTTAACTTTAGTACCCGATTCTCCTTTATTTCATTCACGCAATTATTTTCTCTCCTCCTACTTCATGAACGGTATTTCTTTTATTGATATGGCATTTTTAAAAATCGGCAACATAGTAGATGGGCGGATTAAATACCGCAGACAAAAAACTGCAAGACCTTATAATATAAAGGTAACGCGACAATTGTCATCTATCTTGGACTATTATTTGAAAGACAAAAGTAAAATGGATTATATATTCCCGATTATAAAACGTGTTGAAACCCAAGACCAGTATAAAGATGTAAAGTGGGGAAGAAAGCGGTACAACAAACGCCTAAAAGAGATTGCCGAACTTTGTGGAATTGAAGAGCATTTAACCAGCTATGTAAGCCGACATTCTATGGCCACCAACCTTATCCTCAATGATGTTCCCATTAATGCGATTAGCAAAATGCTAGGGCATAGTGATATTAGCACCACAGAAGTATATATCAAAAACCTCCCTACTCAAATAATGGATGAATATCAGGAAAGATTAGAAATCTAATGAAGGTTATGTCCTTATTTGAGTTAATACTTTCAAAGTAATAACCAAGGTTTACTAAGTTTATCCAATATAATAAGAACAAACCATCATTTTTCTATTTTCTCCCGATCCACAACAAAAACATCCATTATGTGCGAATTCCAAGACTAAATAAGCAATAATCAAGACCACATCGAAAGCCCCCTGTCCTTGTATTTCGAATAATCCGTAAACTCATCCTTAAACCCATTATAGGATTCCTCTTCTTTGTAAGTGGTAGGACCTAAGAGCGTATCTAAGGCGTTATAATCTGCCTGGAGTGTGTTGGCCTGCGCTCTACGGTCCCGCCCCGTGGCAACGGCCACCAAGGCCTCCTTGAATCCGTTTGCCATATGGTGCTCCACTAGTTCGAGCGGCAAATTGGGTGTTATTCTGTCCAACACGTAACTATACGCCACCTGTTTATAATACCCACTTTCCATCAGATGGCCCATCCAGAGGCTTTTTAAATTGTCCCGTCCTTGGGCTATCATATGATTGAGGATGAGCGGCTGTGTGGCCATAGCGTTGGGAAGCTCAGGGGACGATTGCAAATAGTCCTGCATTTTAATTGACAGTACGACCGTTACTTTATACTTGGAATACAGCGAGCCCACCCTTAGCTTTCCTTCCTGCTCTTCAAAATAAAAGCCCCTGGCATTAAAAAATGCGATGTAGTCCCTAGGGGATTTTTCGAAAGGTGCCTGCATCCGTTCGGCATACCAATGGTAGGCCTGTAGGGCCAAGGTATCGAATCGCTCCCTAAAGGTTGGGGCCATAGCATTATAAAGCTTCGGAAATACCATAGGTAGAAATAGAGCGGTGGTACTTGGTTTTATTTCTTTGGCGGATTTGTCATGCAGCAGTCCTTCAAGCAACTTTTCATTCTCACGTGCAAAATCAGGAGGAGTATACGGGTTTACACTCGTCTGCAGTAGGTTGCTGCCTAGATCCACTGGCCCTTGGTGGAGCTTGGAATTCGCATAAGTCAGCATCCCTTTATCGTACCGTACGCCCAAACTTTTGACAAGCGCACCGAGGACCTCCCTTTGGCCCTGGGTACTGGTGAACAGCACGTCCCTGGCCTGTTGGATAAGGTCAGCTTTCTTTTGCAACTCCTGTTTCTCCTTGTTATAGGCGGAGGTACATAGCTTATCACTGAAGGGATGGTAGTAGGAGTCGATCACTTTCCACAAGGTTTGATTATCGGTATGCAGGTATTTCGCAAGGAAGAGAAAGCGCTCCGATTTCATCATTTCCCTAACCAAGACATCTAGGGGCGTACTTAGGATATGCTCCGAAAATAGGGGTCTGTATCTCAAATCTCTATAGGTCTTTTGATAAGCTTCCCTCAAGCAACGTTGGAATTCCAATTCCAATTGCCTGCTATCCATGTACATCTGGGTGTGTTCGGCTTGGAACAACTCGGGGTTCTCATGGATACCTAGATCACTGGCAATCTCGTCGCTGCGCAGGACATAGCCCGATTTATCATAGATGGTGAAATCAACCACCTGTCCCTGGTCGTTGTAGCTTAGTCTACAATCGAGCTTTTGATGCGAGCCTAGGATGTCAGGAAGGTGCTCGGGGCGAAGTGTCCGAAATAGTTTATAGGTAGTTTGTATTTGTTTTTTCAAACGCTTTCTTACCATGGGCAATAGGGCCGATTGTTGATTACGCTCGAAGACTTGTTGGAGTTTGGGACCGGAGAATTGGGGGTGTACGGTATAGCCGCCAATAAAACGGGACCGGTACCCTTCCTTGGTAGCAATGCCATAAGCTACCCCTACCCTACTAGAACGCTCCACCACCTTCAGCTGAATATGGTACTTTTCAAGTAGTTTGGCAAGTTCGTCAAAACTCCGCACCTTATGTTTTTGCAGCGTGTTGTTCAGGATGTCCTGCATATAGAATCGGACCCCATTACCATCCTGGGGATTAAACTGGGAAGTTTCCAATATAGGAAGCTCTCGGACCGTCCTTTTTTCCGGGGACGGGGAAAGTCCAAATTGTTTCTCCAGGTGTTTCTGGGCGGCCATGCTCCTTCTATAGTCAAACGATAGATTAATCTGGCTACAATCCTCCCTAATAGTACTGGAGACGATGTGTACGTGCTCGTGTTCCGTATCGTGATGCCGTACCACGATATAGGGCTGTTCCCCATAGCCCATGTATTCCATATAGGCTTTGGACAGGGCCAAGAATTTAGTATCGTCCAGGTGTTCGCCACGGGGGAGGTTCAGGGTGGCATGTATATAGCGTTTTTCGGAGGCATGCCGGAAGCCCAAAAAGACAAGCACCTGTTCGAAGACCTTAAGGTTGGTTTCCGTATCGGAATAGGTGTTGTGGAAGCCGAGGATGTTAGAATCCGGTTTCCCCAGGACGTATTTCAGTACGCCTTGTACTTTGTTCCGATAAAGGAGTCGCGCGATCATTCCAGGTTCGTTTTGTTAATAATTGTATTCAATGTAGCGACCAATTCATTGGCCCTTTTCATCTCGGCTACAAGGCTTGCATTGGGGCTCCGCCTGTTCTTGTAATGGGCCACTTTTACCAATTGATTGAGGTTGGTCCCTATCTTGTTCAGTTGATAATTAACTTTAGGCATACTAACCGGTAGTCCTTCCGTTTTTTCTACCTCCTTGTTCAGAATGAGGGTTCTTAAAAAAGGGCCCACCGTACCTCTTTTATGAAAATCGACCTGATAGGACTTTAAAAGCGCCTTCACATTTTCCAGTTCTTCGGTATTGAACCGGAGCGTGATGGCATGCTTTCGCTTTCTGTCCCCTAACCGTTTCCTGCCGATGTTACTAATGGCCATTGTGCTGCTTGTTTTTTACTGCCGAAGGCAGCTTTTCACTTCGTTAGAAGTAGGAGTTTTGCGTTGCGCAAAACATAACTTGCTATCCGTTAAAAACGGATATTCTTATATAAATATAAAGAACTAAAACACATCATAAAAGACTTATTTACAGTATTTTAAGACTCTTAGCCACATCAAACCATATAAAACCATTTAAGTACAGTCTATCAGTTTATGTGGTCTTTCTATTTGTTTGAAATAGTGGAAAAAGCGGTACAGTGAACCCGTTTTCATAGCTAGGGAGAAAAAGGGCAAGGGGTTTTTCTCCCCTTGTGCTTTGGTGCGGCTCCGAGGGTGTCGGGAACATCCGCCGCCAAAAACCTTACTAGTCGGATCGATGTAAAGTGTGGGAAGGGGAAAAATTATATCCGAAAGATGGCCCGACTTCCGCCTTGGAATAATTTCTATTGAAAGTCTAATTAGTCGACCCTTAAAAAAGGGTTTAAATATATGATAAACATTTATTTAAATCATTGTATATCATTGCAAGTTTTTTAAGAAACCTAAACAAAAAATCACCAACCAAAACAGTCTGTTTTTTAATTTTTTGAAGATACATTAAACCAAAGCCACCCTCTTTTTATTCTTAAAAATAAGATCTACCAATATTTTTGTGGAGAACAGTCTTTTATAACGACCCCACCCTGTGAAGCTAGCGATCTAGTCCATTTCAGGAGCAGGATTGGAGACCGGTGTATAGAACTTATCCTAAAGCAAAGCATCCGTGTCAATGGAGACGATGCCAATGACGGTAACCTCAATTTGGATACAACTGTACAAAAGAAAAATATTACATTTCCAACAGATGCAAGCTACGCAAAAAAATCATCAGAGAATGTAAAAGAATAGCCGACAAAGAAGAATTGCACGTAAGGCAGACCTACACGAGGACACTGAAGGTACTGGCTAGAGCCGGGCGCTTTAGGAGCCATCCTAAGAAAAGGGCCAGGACAGTGAAAGCAGATAAAAAGGTGAAAACCATAGCAGGCAGACTGGTAAGGGAACTGAAAAGGAACCTTCAGTCCAATTCAAAACATCAGGCCCGATTAGATCTTTTTGATACTATTTTCATATGTGTTTTGTTTGATTTTTCAATAATTAAGGGGAAAGCAATATCTTAGATCTTAGTGCCCTATTATAGAATTTTTCTATTTAAGTTGTGCTTTAGGCTGGTATTTTAAAGGTTATATTTAAACTTTAAGAGATAAGTTGATATAAAAGGATTAGAAAAATGTAAATTTTCATATTCGTGCTTCCAAAGGATATCACTACCCTTTTTAGCGACAAGTGTTTGTGCTTATCCAGTTATCGACTCAATTTCAAACACAGGTTTAATATCCTAGTAAATGGAACGAGCACTATGCTATCGTTAAGCTACTGGAGTCAATCGTACCGAGAACCCCAGTTTTCTTAATTGGCCTACTGTTTTCTGAACTTCTTTTTGTTTGCGCTTTCGTTCTGCCTTCTCGATCTGCAACAATGGCTCTTTATAGGCCTCTTTATTTTTTAGGATAAAATACGTTGCTATAATGATCTTATGGCTGACCGCCACTAAAGCTTTTTTACTGCCTTTTCGAACCAAAAGCTTTTGGTAGAATCTCTTCAAGTATCCGTCTTTGCGCCGGGTTGCTCCCCAAGCTGCTTCAACTAATGCGGACTGGATGTGCTTGTTCCCGTGGATGACTCGGGTGTTTTTTTTTTACCCGCACTCTCATTGCTTCCCGGGCTTACTCCGGACCAACTTGCCAAATGGTGCTGGTTGGGAAAACGTTCCATGTCCACACCGATCTCACTTACTATGGCCAAGGCCGTGTCCTTTCCCACGCCATCAATGGTCTGTAATAAATCCAGCTCTACCTGATACTGGGCCGCGGTAAAATCTATTTGGCTGTCCAGTTTAGCGATAAGCTTCTCATTTTCTACAATGGACTCGCGGATCATCTTTAGCATAAACCGGTGATGGGGCGTGATACGTCCGGTCAGGGCCTTGGCCATTTCTTCCCGCGGGGCTTGTACACGGCCGTGGACGTGGGTCAACAAGTGAGCAACGTTATCCTTTCCATCGATGATATCATTGATAATCTTGGAGGCACTTCCTCCCTTTACATCACTTATCACGCTGCTCAGTTTGATATTGCAATCCTCCAAGACTTTTATAATGCGATTGGTCTCTGAAGATACGAACTGGATTTTTTTCTTTTTGTAGCACATCAAATCCCGTGAATCTCGGATCTCTATGGGAGGTATGAAGCTACCTTTCAATAATCCGCTTAACAAGAGTTTGCTCAGCCAGGCACTATCTTTTTTGTCCGACTTGTGCCTGGGACGTTTTTAACGTGCCGGGCATTTACCAGAATAATTTCAAAATCTTCCTCTAGGATATTGAAAACCGGTTTCCAATAAATCCCGGTACTTTCCATGGCAACATGGGACACCCCTTCCTCGTTGCACCAATCACGTAACTCAATCAAAGAGCTTGTATAGGCGCTAAACTCCCTGGTTTCATAATCTTTGTTGCTCCTTCTAACGGTGGCAACAATAACATCTTTGTGAACATCTATTCCACATCCCACAGAAAAAAGTTGCTCGAAATCAACTACTTTCATGTCAGATGAATTTTATATCTAATTTAAGCAAAAAACTCATCGGTGTTGGCGTTTGCTAAATCATGGGTATTTCAAAGCATTCAAAACTGTATAAAAAACTCATGCTACCCTCGGATTGAATAAAAAACTTTTTTAAAGGTCAACTAATTAAACCTGTGATTTAGTAAACTTTTAGAGATTGGTAGCTTGTTCCAAGTAAAGTTCATTTGATGGAACTCATTCAAAATTGACATTTTAAAGATTTTGATTAGAAAACCAGAAATAAGGATAGTGCCTTTATTCTAAAAAACAACTTAATATTTTATACGAAAATGAATTAGAGTCAATTAGCAATAGTTAGAATAAAGAAATACTGCCTACAGTGCCGGTAAAACCGAAAGAAGAGAAGTTCCCATAAGCCAAAAGGACATTGATCACCGTTATGACCTTCGACGGGCGTGGCCCTCCCCTATACTGGAAGGAAATACTGACGTTTACGGATCAACCATAAAAACCACTTGCAAACGGCTAGGCGGGAGCGCTATGTGTCCTAAGGTAATGTTAAACCAAAAAGAGACAGGACGGTTCACCAAACTGGCGCAAAAGTCGGATTTAGGTCAATAGAAAAATTCTAAAGTTCAAAGGCCAACACAAAACCACGGCAATTCTGCCAAAATACGGGGACTTAAACAACGCTAAAAAGAAAGCTTTCCCAATCGAAGGAGAACGGATCCGACAACAATATATACAGCCCTAGCCTAACGGCGCGCGGAATACTTCTTTGTTATTGTCAACTGGTTTTTAATTCAGTTAATTCTTTAAGTTTCTTTTTTAATTCTGCAATTTCAATTTGTTCCTTTAATTTTTTCTTTTCATAGATATTTTTTTGTAACTCACTTTCATTAAGTATACCAAAGTTTGTTAATTTTACATAAAGTCCTACTATAATTGACAAAAGAATTGAACCAAAACTAATTAATAACACTTCATTATTTCTATAATTATTAAATTCGTCTATAAAGATATAAATCATAATTATTCCTCCAATAATTGAAGCAATAAAAGTTATGATTCCTAAAGTTATAATTCCAATTCTTTTTTTTGATTCCATTATTTATTAATTTTTAATTTTCGATGAGTAATTAATTCCTAAAACTCAAAAAATTAGTTTGAATTTCAGATCTGATATATTATTGGTTTTGCAAAGGTATAAAATCTTTTAATTAACCTTTTTCCATAAATATTGTATCCATTTACGCCTTTAATAAAAATTAGAATATACCATTTAGCATCTGTATTAGAATCTTTTTCATATGGACAATTTCAATTTTCGTGCTGGTGAGGTCTTCTTATGTGATGATAATGATTTCCTCAATTTTTTCTATCATAATGTCCACCACGACTATCAGTTCCTACACTATAAGCTGTCAATTGAAGAGATAAAAAAGATATTGTAAAAATTGAAAATTTCTTTTTTCATTTCCTATTTTCATAATCTTGTTTTTCGATAATTGCTGGTTGCTGGTTGCTGGAAAAAAGAAAAGCTGCCCCCCTTCAAGATATGTTGGCCACAGTACCGGTAAAATCCAAAGAGGAGAAGTACACCATTGCTCAAAGGGAAGTGTCCCATCTGCAAAAAGGGAAAATTGGTCACAGTTATGACCTTCGACGGGCGTGGACCTCCCCAATACTGGAAGGAATTGCTGACGTTTACGAATCAACGTATGCAACCCAAAAGTTTAGGGTCCTACCTAACAAATCTTATCTTTTTAAAATCAAACTAATCCCAATATATGGTTTACCAGCAAAGAATCGGTTTAGTCAACACTGCGTTGCTATTGGGCCGTACCGGCCACACGAACTCTTATTTGCAGTTATTTTTACTTAAAATTCTTTTCAGGATTTATGATTTCATTTATTGAAAATAACCTAAAAAATGTATCTTGAATATTTCCAAAAATTCTCGGTGAAAAACTTTGGAATTTGTCTATTTCAAGAGTTGATGATTCATAAATAGTATTTAAATACTCTTGGTTTTCTTTTATAATCTCAAGGTTTAAACCAGAAATAATCGGAAATATGAAAATCTTTTTCTTTGTTTCAAAGTCTAATTTTTCAGTTTTATCTTCATAATATTGTTTTAAACGGCTATTTAAAAAATCCGAAAATTTTTCTTTCTCATATTTACTTATATTATAATCAATTGTTTTAACGTCAATATAAATAGTTTCGTTTTGTCGGTTTAAAAATTCAAAGTCAATACTTCTTTTATTAACTAATTCCTTTTCGTATTTTTTGAAAGCATATTTTTCAGATAAGATTAAACAAGTTGCGATTTCGCCCAAAACATGATGAAAACTATGTTTCTCAAAGTTAAATAACGATGCTTTAATCAGATCTTTAAAATCCTTAAATTCTCCGTAACTTTTGAATTCTCCTAATAGATAATTAAAATAACTAAATTCATTTCGGATTATATTTGAATTATTAAATTGATGTTCTAAAAGCAGATTATTAAAGGAAGTAATAAAATTTGTCTTAGTATTTAAACCATTATTTTTATCCATAAATTCGAACCCTTTTTCGATAAATGTCAAAAACTCTTTTTCAGATAAATACTCGAATAAATTCTTAAAATACAGATTTACAATTCCTAAACTATTTTTAATTCTTATTTCAGATAGCATTTTGAGAGTGAGTTTGTTTAATTGCAAGTAAACTAGTTGATATGATCAATTTAACAAAAAACGACAGATAAACGTTAAATAAGGGATGTATATTAACATAAAAGCACTAAATTACGTTTATATAATCCCTTAGCTATATTTGATTAATTTACAATTCTTTAAAACCTTAATTCAAATTAAAAGGCACGGCGAAAATACCATTATCAGTTATTTGGGCTTACTTACTTCTTTTGACATTTTTATAGGTGTTGAACATCTAATACACAGATTGGAATCCCCATTTTTATTGCAAAAAATTAAGGGAAGTGGTGATTAAAAAAAAGTATGCAAATACAAATCAGAAATAATTATTGACTGCTATTGTACTTTATATAAAAGAAACGTACAATACCCTTATAGATTTAGACACGGTAAAACCGTAGCTGGTACTGACGGATATTCTTTCACAGAAAGAAATAAAAAACTTATTTCGGAAAACAACCAACTTAAAGCATCAAGCACTCTTAATTACAGTTTATACCTTAGGCTTACGAAGTGGTGAGCTCTTAAATCTTAAGATTGCACATTTAGATGACGAACATAAAACTATTATAATAAAGGCAGCCAAAGGGAAAAGAGATCGGAAATTGCCTTTCCCAGAATCCCTAAAAGGGTTCCTTAGGCAATATTTTAAGGAGTCCAGGTCCAAAACCTACTTGTTTAAAGGCAAGAAGGGCCTCTCCACAGCCACTAGCTAAGCGCTGTTTTTAAAAAGGCTGTTAAAAACCGGGAATTAAGAAGTCGGTAACCATACATAGCCTACGACATGCCTACGCAACGCATCTTATCGGAGGCAGGAACAGATTTGTGTCTAACTCAAGAACTTTTAAGACACAATACCATAAAAACTACCATACTTCATACAAATGTGTCAAATAGAAGCCTATTTTCAGTAAAAAACCACTGGATTTTTTCACTGAACAACCCTCCCTGTCCAAGACCAATTTTATAAATGAGTAACCCCCAAGGATAGGAAGCCAAAACCACAGTTTTATAATACTCCCCATTTTTAAGACAGCAAGTTAAGTTGTAATTTAACCCTGTCAAATATGAAGAAATCAAGAAGAAAATTCAGTGCGTCGTTCAAGGCCAAAGTGGCCATTGAAGCGATAAAGGAACACAGTAGCCTGCAAGAGCTTGCGGCCAAATTTGAACTGCACCCCAACCAGATATCAAACTGGAAACGTGAGTTTTTGGAAAATGCCGATCTGGCCTTTGGAGAGAAAGCAGAAAAAGAAAACCCGGAATCAGAGACCGGTCCTCTCTACAGTAAGATCGGTCAATTGCAAGTGGAGAATGATTTTTTAAAGAAAGCCTTGGGCAAATGAGCACTACCGAGAGAAGACAAAAGGTAGTGAGATCTCATCCAGGGCTAAGTCTTGTTGAGCAGTGCGACCTCCTAGGGATCCATCGTTCCGGGCTGTACTACAAGCCCAAGAACGAGAGTCCGTTGAACCTTACGCTCATGAGGAAAATAGATGCATGCTTTTTGGAGCATCCCTATTATGGAGTGGAACGTATGACCGATTACCTGAACCTTGACCTTGGGTATTGCATTAATGTAAAAAGGATAAGACGGCTGTATAGGCTCATGGGCCTTCAGACAATTTATAAAAAACCCAGGACTACTGTCAGGGACCTTCAAAGCTATAAATATCCTTACCTATTAAAGGGTCTGAAAATAGAGCGTCCCAACCAAGTCTGGCAGACCGATATCACCTATATACCTATGTCGAGAGGCTTTATGTACATGAATGCAATAATCGATGTCCACAGCAGAAAGATACCATTGTTAAATACGGGGCACCAGAGATTCATAATTCCGATCAAGGGGCTCAGTATACCAGTAACCAATACATCGACGTTCTCAAAGAACATAACATCCAGATTTCTATGGATGGCAAGGGAAGGGCCCTGGACAATATTTACATCGAACGTTTTTGGAAGTCCCTAAAATATGAAAAGATATACCTTAACCCTCCAAACGGGGATTGGACTTGTATCAAACGGTAAGGGAGTATATCGAATTTTACAATACCAAAAGAAGGCATACGGAAATAGGAAAAGTGCCACCAGATCAAATATATAACTCTAAAAAAATAGCATCATAAATAACTAAGAAATATATTTACCCTGTCTTACGAATGGGGAGTAGTTTATTGCCCCCAAATCAGCTCTAGATGGCCTAGAGTCATAAATAAAGCCAATTTTTGAGTGCAAATAGAGTGCAAATAAAAAAGACTTCAAAAGTTAAAACTCTTGAAGCCCCGTGTTTACTGGTGGAGAATACCGGAGTCGAACCGGTGACCTCTTGCCTGCCAGGCAAGCGCTCTAGCCAGCTGAGCTAATCCCCCTTTTATTTCAAGATGCAAATAAACTACTTTTTATTTGACTATCAAAATACTTGTGCTAATTATTTTAAAAAAATCAATCTTTTTTTACACTGAGTACCAAAACTGGTACCGGAGCAAAGAATTCCGATTTAGGAATGGTGTTTCTCTCCCATAATTTTTTAAAAAAGCCCCTTTTTCTTCTAAAGACACAAAGCAGATCGGGATGTTGTGTCTCAAAATATTGTAATACTCCCAAATAAGTAGTGGTGTTTTCAGCTAAAGTAAGGTTGTCACTTAAATTCATTAAGGCCATATTAATTTTAAGGTCTTCCTTGGTATAGCCAGGGGTTTTTACAAACAACAAGCTAATATTCGAATTAAATTTCTCTTTGATAAGTAATAAGGGATTTAATATTCTTTTGTCTTTTAACACGCCAGATTTAAAGGCTGTCAAAATATCAGTGAAAGGTTTAAAAACCGTCCCTTTAGGTACAATTAAGGTGGGGATATTGGTGCGTTTCACAATTTTTCCTGAAACATTGCCCAAATAGAGTTCTTCCCTACTATCATTGCTCCTTGGCGCCAAAATAATGAGGTCCAGGCCCAATTCCTTATCAATACTCTTTAACCCTTCTATGATTCCGCCATTGTAGGTAGCAATTGTTATATCTACTCCCTTAGCGGCCACCTTCTCAATAACCCGCTTTAGATGTTCCCTGCTTCTTTCAGCAACTATTTCATCAATATTTGCCAAATCGCCGGCAACGGCCCTAATATTGTAAACTTCCATGACATACACCTTATCACCGAATTCAGCGGCAAAGTCCACCGCGTATTGCAATGTTTCATGCGCATCTTCCGAAGCGCCAATAGGAACGAGGATATTTTTCATAAGAGTGGTTTATTGGTTTTTAGTTTTTTTCAATAACGGTCCTTTGGTGATTTCAGCATTTCCCTAAAGCAATCCTCGATCTTTGGACGGCGGTTTTAATGGGTCGGTTACAAGTCTATTCTTGATTATTGGCTTAAATTTACCATTTTAAAAAAAACGATAGATGATTAGGCGGGCAAAAAAACATGAAATTACCGACATCCTCGGCATCACCAATTCCTGTGCAGAAGATATGATAAAAAAGGGTATTTTCCAATGGAACAAAAACTACCCCTCTAGGGAAGCCTTTGAAAAAGACCTAGATAGAAATGAACTTTATGTTCTGGAGAAAAATGACATCATAATAGGATGCATTGTTATTTCGGACTTTATGGACAAGGAATATATTCCAATACACTGGGACACCCCAAATACCAAGAACATGTATATTCATCGATTGGCGGTTCATCCCAATTACCAGGGAAAGGGGTATGCAAGTTTACTTATGGATTTTGCCGAAGATGTGGCCAAAACCCAAAATTTTCTTTCTGTACGTCTTGATACTTTTAGTAAAAACAAACGCAATATTTCTTTTTATACGGCCAGGGGATACCAGCAAAAAGAGGATATCTATTTCCCACATAAAAGCGAATTTCCCTTTCATTGTTACGAACTTGTACTATAATTTTTTTAGGCCTTGAAAACCATTATTAGTTTTAAAAGCATTAACAAACTCGCCATTCCCGCTACCATTGCCGGAATAGCCGAACCTATTTTATCTATCACCGACACAGCCATTGTGGGCAATATTCCCGTTAATGGCGTGGAGTCCTTGGCCGCGGCCGGTATTGTAGGGGCATTTTTATCAATGATCATTTGGATCTTGGGGCAAACCAGAAGTGCTATTTCTGCCATTATCTCCCAATATTTGGGTGCCGGGAAATTATCGGAAGTAAAAACACTGCCGGCACAGGCCATTTATTTAAATATAGGACTAAGCGTGCTGGTACTTTTTTCTACGATCTTTATTATCGAGGATATTTTTATGCTTTTAAATGCCTCGGGAAAAATATTGGAACTCTGTGTCTCTTATTATTCTATTCGTGTTTGGGGCTTTCCTTTAACCCTTTTCGTATTTGCCGTAATGGGCATTTTCCGTGGGCTACAAAACACCTACTACCCTATGTTAATTGCGATAACCGGGGCAGTATTGAATATTGTGCTCGATTTTATATTCGTGTATGGTATAGAAGGCCTGCTCAGCCCTATGTATTTGGAAGGCGCCGCTTATGCCAGTTTAATTGCCCAAGGGGTCATGGCTATTATGGCCTTTGTCCTTTTGGTTACCAAGACCGATATTAGCCTATCCTTAAAATTCCCCTTACATCCAGAATTGGGCAGATTAATTGGGATGAGCCTAAATTTATTTGTGCGTGCCTTGGCTTTAAACACTGCCCTTATCCTAGCCGTTAGGGAAGCCACCGCTTTGGGAGACCAATATATAGGAGCCCATACCATCGCTATCAACATTTGGCTTTTTACTTCCTTTTTTATTGACGGATACGGGGCCGCCGGAAATATTATGGGAGGAAAACTTTTAGGGGCCAAAAACTACGATGGCCTTTGGCTACTGGCAAAAAATATTATAAAATATGGCCTTGTAATCAGCCTGTTTTTAATGGGATTAGGCGTCTTGTTTTACCAACCTATAGGGCTACTATTTTCTAAGGAACCCGATATATTAAACGCTTTTTACGCCATATTCTTTATCATTATTATTGGGCTTCCCATAAATATGGTGGCCTTTGTATTAGATGGACTTTTTAAAGGATTAGGAGAGATGAAATATTTGAGGAATGTTTTGCTCTTGGCTACTTTTCTCGGCTTTGTTCCTTTGTTGTTCCTTGGTAAATATTTACAATGGGACCTCTACGGCATTTGGGCAGCTTTTACCCTATGGATGTTTATTAGGGGAGCAGCCCTAGTTTGGAAATTTAGACGAAAATTTCGTCCGCTCTTACAAAACACCTAATTTTGAGATTACCTAAGCCCTTTTAAAGGCAGAAAAGGCCGAATGAAAATCTAAATCTATCTATTAACTATTGCTCTGATTATTATGGAAACTACAAGACCTAATGGAAGTTTATACACCAAAATTGTCGATAAGGTGGCAACGGTAGAATTTGGACATCCGGCCAGCAACTCCTTTGTTTTAGAACTATTAGAGCGCCTCACCGCTACCCTTAACCAACTTTCGGAAAACCCAGAGGTTTCCGTTATTGTTTTAAAATCTGAAGGGGAAGGTACCTTTTGTGCCGGGGCTTCCTTTGATGAGCTAGTGGCGATAGAAAATTTAGCCGAAGGCAAAATATTTTTCAGTGGCTTTGCCAACGTTATCAACGCTATGAGAAGCTGTACAAAAGTTATTATAGGACGTGTTCAAGGGAAGGCTGTAGGCGGAGGCATTGGACTGATCGCGGCTTGTGATTATGTCTTTGCCGCAGAAGCTGCCGCCATCAGGTTATCCGAACTCTCTATAGGGGTTGCCCCATTGGTAATTGCTCCTGCTGTAAAACGAAAAATTGGCACCGCAGCCCTTTCTGATTTATCCCTAGCTCCAACAGAATGGAAAAATGCCTATTGGGCACAGGAAAAAGGATTGTTTTCCAAGGTGTTTACAAACCTTAAGGATATGGACAAGCAAGTATCTATTTTGAGTGAAACCTTGGCAACCTATAATCCAGAAGCCTTATCGCAATGGAAAAAAGTACTGTGGGAAGACACCGATCACTGGGATACACTACTGATAAACAGAGCAGAAATTACGGGGAAACTGGTACTTTCTGAAGAGACTAAAAAGGCCTTGAAAAAATTCAAAAAATAATTCTATATACCTTCTTTTATGAATAAATTTCGCCTCGAAATAAAATGGGCCATCATATTCTCCGCCACCGTATTGGTCTGGATGACTTTTGAAAAAGCAATGGGCTGGCACGATGTCCATATAGGAAAACACGCCCTATACACTAATTTTTTTGCCCTTGTAGCCATTGCCGTTTATGTTTTTGCCCTTCTCGATAAGCGGAAAACGGTCTTTAATGGTAAAATGACCTGGAAACAAGGCTTTATCAGTGGTATAGCACTCAGTGTTATTATTGCCGCATTAAGTCCGATTACCCAATTTATAACCAGCACCATCATAACACCCGATTATTTTACCAATATTATCAATTTTGTGGTGAGTAATGGAAAAATGACACAGGAAGCAGCAGAAGCCTACTTTAACCTAAAGAGCTATATGCTACAAAGTGCCTTTGGCGCCCTTACCATGGGTATCGTAACGGCGGCCTTTGTTGCCTTTTTTGTTAAAAACACTACCAAAGAACTATAACCGTTTTCGGTGAATTTTAAATCCTAACCCTTAAAAAAAAGATATGTCATCAATCTTAAACGGAAACTTTGTTTTCCTATTATTAGCCGTAGTATTATTTGTTGTTTATTTTGTCAACAAACTTAGGAACAAGAAAAAATTTAAAAGGTAGTTGCCTACCTTGTCTTTAACCAACCCGTAATGCTCAGTCTTTCGCGCTTTACGGGCTTTACCTCGTGTTCTAATTCCTGACTTTCAAATATCACTACCCTGCCTGGAAATGGGGTTATGGTCTTGGTTTCATCTTTTCCGTTTTCAGAAAGGTACAATACCAATTCTCCACCATCGGTTTCTGGAACCCAATCATTCTCATTCAGATAGCACACCATGGACAGTTTTCGCCTGTCATCGTTCTTAAAGGTGTCTAAATGTCTTTTATAAAAAGTACCCTCTGGGTAAATGGCATAATGGAACTCTTTATAGAGAATTCCCATAAAACAAGTTTTATTCAAATAATTAGCTAGGTCATTGATTTTATCAAAAAATCGCCGTTCCAGAACATCATGGCTATCTTCATTTATCCACAAGATGAAATCGCCACGAATAGCTTTTTCTATCTGTTCGTTGACCCGATTGCCAATAGCTGCTTTTTTAAACTGCTCTTCCTCGTATTTTGTCAGAAGAGAATTTCGTAGGACCGCCACCTCTTCGTCTGTAAAGAAATCATCGATAATACTGTATTTCGTCTCTGAAATATCAGTTATCACTTTTTCAAAAAGTAGATTTTCTTTAAAATCTAATTGCTCATAAAGTTCTATCACTTATAACATTGCCATTTAGAAAGCCGGCAAATGTAGTTTAAAATCGGTTTTGTAAAACAAAGCCCATCATAAAAATGATATTTTTTTACTTCTAACCCTCTCCTATACATTGGCTTAGGGCCTCCACTTTTAGAAGAAAGATAAAAACTTCCTTATTTTTAGACATTTAGAAAAACACCTCTACACAATCCCTTCGACCTATATTGAATTAAAAAATTAGCGGGAATCAATATATACATAGGTTTTACAAATTAACTACCTTTGCAGGGCAAACAAACATTATGGGCAACATTCGTATTACCAAGCAGTTTAATTTTGAAACTGGACATGCATTATACGGCTACGACGGCAAATGCAGAAACGTACATGGGCATAGCTATAAACTTTCCGTGACGGTAATAGGCACTCCAATTACCGATACAAATCATGTAAAATTAGGAATGGTTATAGATTTTGGCGACCTAAAAAAGATTGTCAAGGAAGAAATCGTTGATGTATTTGACCATGCTACTGTGTTTAACAAACACACCCCACATGTAGAGTTGGCAAAAGAGCTAACGGATAGAGGGCATAGCGTGATTTTAGCGGACTACCAGCCTACCAGTGAGAATATGGTGCTGAGTTTTGCCGATAAAATAAAGGCTAGACTTCCCGAAAACATCAAGTTACATTCCTTAAGACTACAAGAAACCGATACCTCGTTTGCAGAATGGTATGCTTCCGATAATTAATTCCCTATACGGCTTCTTATAGGCTTTTGATCGTTTACAACCCACACATGATAGAAATTACCGTTCCAAAAGGAAAAAATATATACTTCGCCAGCGATCAGCACCTTGGGGCTCCGACCATGGAAGCGAGCATGGTCAGGGAAAAAAAGTTTGTCGCCTGGTTAGATGACGTAAAAAAAGACGCAGCGGCCATTTTTCTCTTAGGAGATTTGTTCGACTTTTGGTTCGAATACAAAACGGTAGTACCCCAAGGATTTACACGGACCTTGGGTAAGTTAGCCGAAATAACCGATTCGGGTATTCCTGTCTATTTCTTTGTAGGGAATCACGATCTATGGATGAACGGATATTTAGAGAAGGAATTAAATATTACGGTCTTTCATAAACCCCAAGAATTTCGATTTAATAACACTTCTTTCTTTATCGGCCATGGTGATGGCCTAGGACCTCACGACATAGGCTACAAACGCATGAAGAAAGTGTTTACCAATCCTTTTTTTCAATGGCTATTTCGATGGCTTCACCCAGATCTGGGCGTGAAATTGGGACAATACCTGTCCGTAAAAAACAAAATGATCTCCGGAGATGAGGATATAAAGTTTTTAGGCGAGGACAAAGAATGGTTGGTACAATATTGCAAGCGCAAACTAGAAAAACAGCACTACGACTATTTTGTTTTTGGACACCGCCACCTTCCTTTGGAAATTGACCTCAATGGAAAATCGACCTACACAAACCTAGGCGATTGGATTTCTTATTATACGTATGGAGTGTTTGCAGAGGGACGTCTTTCGCTTAAAAAACAGGGCGAATAATCATGCTTCCGATTCTAGTTTAACTATGTTCACTTTTAGGGAATGAATGACGTTGCGTTCTCAAAAGGACTTCAGATGACGCCAAGTAAGCTACATAAAAACCTACCTATAAAGGTCGCAATGGCATTAAAAACAAACGCCCAAACAGTATTGTCCGGGCGTTTGTGAAAAGTTATAATAAAGGCTGCCTATAGGAAGGTTACTGCCTTATATCTTTAAGTTTCAATTGTAAAGAAACATTCCCCTGCCATTCATTTTCATCGAGGGCAAAAACAGCACTGAAGGGCTGTTCACCAGTCACTACCTCCAGTTTATTACCCAGGTTAAAACCGATACATCCTATTGGGGGAGTGCCATTTTGGGTAACGGCCATTTTCAGGTGGCTCTCATCTTGCCCTACCCCCTTGGCATACCCGTTATCTTTAAGGTTTTCTGCCATAAATACCGGAGACGGATTTCCCGGGCCAAAAGGTTCGAACTGTTTAATGATACGCAATAATTTTGGAGTCACTTCCTCTAGGCTTATGTTCGCATCGATCACAATTTCTGGTGTCAATAGCTTTGGATCTATGCTTTGGGCAACCACTTCTTCGAACTTGGCCTTAAAGGCCTCATAATTCTCCTCTAATAGGGTGAGTCCAGCTGCGTATTTATGTCCTCCAAATTGCTCAATAGTCTCGGCACAACCTTCCAAAGCTTGGTAAACATCGAAGCCTTTTACCGAACGTGCCGATGCGGCCAATTTCTCCCCGCTTTTAGTAAATACCAAGGTGGGCCTATAATAGGTTTCTATAAGTCGTGAAGCCACAATTCCGATAACCCCTTTGTGCCAAGTAGCTTTATAAACGACCGAGGTACATCCTTCTTGTTCTTCGTTTTCTTCGATTTGCAATAAGGCCTCTTGGGCAATTTCTTGGTCTAGGCTTCTTCTATCGGTATTATAATTTTCTATTTCAGCGGCAAATTTTTCGGCCTGTGCCAAATCCGTAACCTTCAATAAATTCACTGCGTGTTGCCCGTGTTCCATGCGTCCTGCGGCATTAATCCTAGGGGCAATTACAAAGACCACATCGGTGATCGTTAGGGTTTGCTTTTTTAATTGATTAATAATTGCCTGAAATCCAGTTCTAGGACGACTATTGATCACTTTTAACCCCCAGAAGGCCAACACTCTGTTCTCTCCGGTAATAGGAACAATATCGGCACCAATGGCCGTAGCCACTAGATCTAGATATGGGATTAGGTCATCTATAGTTTCCCCATTTCGGCTGCCTAAGGCCTGAATCAGTTTAAATCCGACCCCACATCCACAGAGTTCATCATAGGGATAGCTGCAATCTTCCCTTTTGGGGTCTAAGACTGCCACAGCATCTGGAATTTCCTTTCCTGGCCTGTGGTGATCACAAATAATAAAATCTATTCCTTTTTCCTTGGCATAAGCGACTTTATCAATGGCTTTTATTCCACAATCCAATGCGATGATCAATGAAAACTCATTGTCTTCGGCAAAATCTATGCCCTGAAAAGAAACCCCATAGCCTTCCTTATAACGATCTGGAATATACGTAGCTACATTGGGGTAATAGCTTTCCAGATACGACGACACTAAGGCTACTGCCGTAGTACCGTCGACATCATAATCTCCATAGACTAAAATATTTTCCCCGCAAGCCATGGCTTGCTCTATCCTAAGCACCGCTGCATCCATATCCTTCATTAAAAAAGGATCGTGCAATTGGGACAACTGCGGTCTAAAAAATTGTTTGGCCTCCTCAAAGGTCGTTATTCCTCTTTGGAGCAACAATTCGGCTACTAAGTACTCTACATTAAGCGCTTTGGCCAATGCATCGACCTGAGCCTGCTCGGATTTTGGTTTTACAGTCCAACGCATTGCGTTTATTCTTTTAGCCTGATTCTATTTTTAAATATTTCTTCTCCTTCTACGATCACCTTTAAATAATAGCGCATTTTAGGCAAGTAAGACAGGTCGTAGGTAAGGATACCCTTCTGAAATCCTATATAAGAATGGGTTTCCACTATTTTAGATTCGTCTTCTTGTTGGGTTATAATCACCTGAACGTCCTTGGCATCGTTGGCAAAATAATCCAAGATGATAGGACCTTCTGTCCTCGATGGAAACATGGTAATAGAAGGGGTATTATCTAAATGATATTCTGCCGTTGGCTTTACCCTAAAATCGTATCTAATATGGCTTCCAAAATCAGCGTTAAAATGTTTTATAGCACGTCCTAAAGTGTCCAATATTTTTACATCGCCACGACCATCCTTAGCTTTGTACCAAAATTCTAGTCCATCGCCGCCCTTGTCCTCAACGGTAAAGGTATAACTCCCTTCTGGCAGTTGTAAGGTGTCCCTATAAACCGTATTTGGCTGTAGCTCCAAACTGTCCTTTTTAAAGACAATTTCACCTAAGCTATTGGTAACCTTGTACGAGTTCTGACCTGGTTTGTTGTTCGTTTTAAAGTAAATTATACTATTTTCTGGTAAAATATTTGGGCGTGTATACTGCGAGCTCTTTTTATTGTCTGCCTTATACCCATCTTTTTTACCGTTTGGATTCTTTAATTCTACATGAAATGGTACTGTTTCCTTATCACTGTATATTTCTTTAGGCAAGGTTATTAAAGCCATTTCACCATAAGGAATATCTCCTTTCCACTTAAAGGTATTGGTTTTATCACCTTCTAGACCATACTTCACCACCAAAGATTTAAGGTTTTCACGGCCGTTGTTCTTGATCCTGATTACGGCTAGACTTCCCAAGGGATTTTTTCTACTAAAAATCTCCTCGGTCGATGGAGAAATAATATCCACTAAGGTAACATCATTGGCAGAATTTATCTTTCCGAATTCCATCACATAGGCCACCAACAATTCTTTGGCACTAGGGTTTTCGGTTTCATAGGGCTCCATATCTACATTGACCGAATAGGCTGTTCCTGTTGTAATATCGAATAGTGCCTCATCTGGCTGTAGTAGGTAACCTGGGCACCAATTTGCCCTGTCGAATATCCAAGTACCCGCTTGCGGATATAAGGGGTTATCGCCACATTCCATCCACAGTTGCTTGGCATCTATTACCTTTCCATTGACAAGAATTTCACGGTATTTATCACAAAATTCCCCACAACCATTGGCATCCATCCCATGTCCGGTTTGGAGAATTTTAATTTTCCCGAAGGTAGCAGCGGCATCTGGCTTTAAATTAACAGGAACCAAATGATTCTCTATCGGATCATTTTTGTCGCCATAATTATAATTCCCATCATATATTTTATGCACTGCCAAAGGCTCTACCACCGGTTTTCCGTAGGTGATTTCGAAATCTACCGTTACTTTCCACCCTCTGGTTTTATTGTCTTCATACCCTGTATGAATATAATCGACTACCAAGCTATCTCTTAGGATAGGACTAAAATCGGTAATATCTACTTTCCAATCGAACCTCCAGTCTTCTTGGAACCTTCCTCCGTAGGGAGTCAACATTCTGGCTATCTCATAAGAGGTAGAATCGTTTTTGGGGCGTACTTTTATATGGTCTACATAATCCCAGTCTGCACAGCGCATATTGTCTGGGCATTCGAAAGTAAGGTTCAGTATTATTTCTCGTATTTCCTTGTCCTTCTTAGGAAAAACAGCCCATTCCTTATAACTGTTAGCCCCTAATGCCGGATTTGTTACTATGGTTGCTTCTTTATGGGAAACAATATGTTCTTTTTGTTGTGCTTGTAGCTGTTGACCAATAAAAAGTAGGCTGCCAACCAAAAAAAGTGCTCTTTTAATCATTTGTAATTCTTGCAATTTATTTATTAAAGTAAGTTTTGATATCTAAGGCAGCGAATTTCCTAAACATTTCCATCACACCACAGTATTTTTCAATGGATAGATCAACAGCGCGCTGCAATTTTTTTTCATCTAGGTTAGGCCCCGTAAAGTGGTACTCTATGGTTACCTGATCGTAATATTTAGGATGCTCGTCGGTAAGATTCGCAATGGTTTCTATTCGAAAATCGGCTACCTCTAGTTTCATTTTTTTGATCAATGATGCCACATCCAAACCGGAGCAGCCTGCCAAACTGGCCAACATCAGTGCCTTTGGGCGATACCCTTGCCCTTCGCCTCCATCCTCTGGTGCGATATCTATTATAAGGTTATTTCCTGAAGGATTGTTACTTTCAAAGGCCATGTTTCCCAGCCATTTCGTAGTGATGTGATTTGTCATGAGGTGAATTTTTAGTACTTTAATTGTCAAAAATACAATATAAATCTCCAACTATGCCCTTAGTAAAACCCTTAGATTCCCAACAGGACGCAGAGACTAAAGAACTGGCTGCATTTTTCAATGAAACATTAGGTTTTTGCCCCAATTCTGTACTGACCATGCAGCATCGGCCAGCTATTTCCCAAGCCTTCATTCATTTAAACAAAGCCGTAATGGCCAATGAAGGCAGGGTCACTTCTGCCCTAAAAAGACTAATGGCCTGGGTAAGTAGTAATGCTGCTGGTTGCCGTTATTGCCAAGCCCATGCCGTGAGGGCTGCAGCACGTTATGGTGCTTCCCAAGAACAATTAGAAAACCTATGGGATTACCGAACCCATCCTTCTTTTTCCGAAGCCGAGCGTGCCGCCTTGGATTTTTCATTATTGGCTTCGCAAGTCCCCAACGGAGTAGATGACGAATTAAAAGAACGCTTGACCCGGTATTGGGACGAGGGTGAAATTGTGGAAATGTTAGGGGTTATATCGCTCTTTGGATATCTTAACCGATGGAACGATTCTATGGGCACCTCCTTAGAAAAAGATGCCATTGAAAGCGGAGAGCAATATTTGGGAAAATACGGATGGGAGCAGGGGAAACACCGATAATAACTCCGCTACTACCCTAAACGGCCCTCCTCCTAGTTACTGGGATATGTTAGCACTAAAGCCTTCGTTCCTACATACTTCACTAGCGCTTGGATAATACTTTATATAAGTAGGTGCAAATTAGCGTAGGGTAGCACACACTATTTTTTACCGGCTACGACGATTACTATTTCTCCTTTTGGAGGTGTTTTGGTAAAATGCGCCAACACCTCGGCTGCGGTACCTCTGATGGTTTCCTCGTACATTTTTGATATTTCCCTAGAGACCGATACTTGGCGATCGGCTCCAAAATAGGTGACAAAATGCGACAAGGTCTTTACTAATTTATGGGGAGATTCATACAGAATAATTGACCTTGTTTCTTCGGCCAACAGTAAAAAACGGGTCTGTCTCCCTTTTTTTACGGGCAGAAACCCTTCGAAAACAAACTTATCGTTGGGCAGACCGCTATTGACCAAAGCAGGTACAAAAGCTGTGGCTCCTGGTAAACAATCGACCTCAATTCCGCTTTCTACACAGGCACGGGTCAATAAAAATCCGGGATCGGAAATGGCAGGAGTACCCGCATCGGAAATCAGGGCGATATTCTCACCGGCCTGAAGTTTCTTTACTATATTTTCAACGGTTCTGTGTTCGTTGTGCATATGGTGACTTTGCATGGGGGTCCCAATGCTATAATGATGCAACAACTTACCGCTGGTACGCGTATCCTCGGCCAAAATAAGATCTACTTCTTTTAGTATTCTTAAAGCGCGCAATGTAATATCTTCTAAATTACCTATTGGTGTAGGCACAATGTAAAGTTTCCCCATCTGTTGTTATTAAGGCTGCCCTTATTAAAAAGCAACTTGTACGTAAACTTTTATAAAAAAAAGAGCGCTTTATAAGGTTATCAATAAAAACCTATAAAGCGCAAAATTACAACTTAGTCCTTACTTAGCTACGAAAATTTACGGGCAATAATCCCCATAAAGCGCAATTCGTAGTCTTCTTTGCCCTCCCAATGGTTATAATCTGGTTTTACCATATTTTCTATAAAAGAAATAGAACGTTCTTCGGTGTCTATTGTTCTTAATTGAGACAAAACCCTATTGTAGTCTTCCATACTACCGTTAAAAAGATGTTTTACAAAAGCCAGCCGATCATTAAGGTCTACGGTAATGTCTCGTGGTTGGGATTCTTTAGCGGTCTGTCGAATTTCAGTAATTGGCGGGGTCGTTACTTCCTTGGGCATAAAGAGATCCTTATCATTTTTCATCAGTTCTGGTTTGGAGGTAAATTGAGAAAGCACCTCTTCTATCGTTGTTGCATTGGGCATCTCGGAAACCATATCTCGTATCGTATCAATTCCCGGGACAATGATATCTTCTTTATGAGGATTGCTCTCTGGCACAGAAGAATTAGCCTTTAACACGGAATTTGCCATGCTTTCAAATTTTGAGGCAATGACATTTTTAGGCTTTTTGGCCTCGGTTGTCTTTAAAGATTCTTCTATGTATTTTAACACTGCTAATTTTTCGTAAAGCTCTTTTGTCGCTTCATATAACGCAGAAATATCATTTAAATTCCTAGACGAAATAATCTCTGTCGATAATTTTCGCAACTCTTCTTTTAGTCTCTTTTTCATCGGTACATATCTTTTAAAAAAAATGTTTTCAGCAATCCCTCAATCCATCAAATGGTACTTTAACAAATATTGGCATCCCTAACCATTAACTTTTGTCTCCAATGATACCACAAGGATTATTTTTTTAATAATTTTATCCCACCTTATATAGAAAAAGGGGAGTAAATTACGTTCGTCTAAAAATACAAAATGTTTCTCGAAAATACTGTTAACCCTAAAGAACAATTCGGCTGGATCGAAGTTATTTGTGGATCTATGTTCTCTGGTAAAACCGAGGAACTGATTCGCCGTTTAAAAAGAGCTCAGTTTGCCAAACAAAAAGTTGAGATTTTTAAGCCTATTGTAGACACCAGGTATCACGAATCCATGGTGGTGTCTCATGATGCTAACGAAATTCGCTCTACTCCGGTCCCTGCAGCGGCCAATATTAGGCTTTTAGCCGATGGCTGTGATGTGGTCGGGATAGATGAAGCCCAGTTTTTTGATGACGAAATTGTATCGGTATGTAATGATTTGGCCAATAAAGGAATCCGTGTGGTAGTCGCCGGACTCGATATGGATTTTAAAGGAAACCCTTTTGGTCCTATGCCCGCCTTGTTGGCTACTGCAGAATATGTTACCAAGGTACATGCCGTTTGCACCCGTACCGGTAACCTTGCCAATTATAGTTTTAGAAAATCCAATAATGATAATTTGGTGCTTCTAGGAGAAACCGAAGAATACGAACCCCTTAGTCGCGCTGCCTATTACAAAGCCATGTTAAAAGAAAAAGTTAAAAATCTAGATGTGAAATCAGAAGAGATTATCCATCCTAAAAATGATAAGAATGTCTAATGCCGGGGAAACCGTTCTGGAAATAGATTTAAAAGCCCTGGAACACAATTATCAATATTTAAAGACAAAAATAAAATCGAATACCAAATTTCTAGGTGTTGTTAAAGCCTTTGCTTACGGTAGCGATTCCGTAGCCATTGCAAAGAAACTAGAAGCCCTTGGAGCAGATTATTTGGCCGTAGCCTATACCTCGGAAGGGGTAACCCTCCGGAGTGCGGGAATTAAAATGCCTATTTTGGTATTACACCCACAACAAGTGAGCTTTGCTACCATGATTGAAAATTCATTGGAACCAAGCTTATATTCCCTAGCTATTTTTACGGCCTTTATAGAAACTGCCAACAAGCTTGGAGCATCAAAGTATCCGATACATTTAAAATTCAATACAGGCCTCAATAGAATAGGGTTCGAAAAAAAAGACATCGACTTTATAGTTGACCATCTTAAAAAGAACAATGCCCTTGAGCTCAGGTCTATATTCTCGCATTTAGCCGCTTCCGAAGACCTAGAAGAAAAGGATTTTACCCTTCAACAAATTCATAAGTTTGAAGAAATATCCAAGGATTTAGAAACTAAATTAGGGAATATGCCCATGCGGCACTTGTTAAATACCTCCGGCATTATTAATTATGCCGATGCCCAATACGATATGGTGAGAAGCGGTATTGGTATTTACGGGTTTGGCAATGAGGCTTCCGAAGATAAAAAATTACGACCGGTGGCTTCCTTAAAAACCATTATTTCCCAAATCCATACTATAAATGCCAAGGATACCGTAGGGTATAACAGGGCTTTTACAGCAGAAAAAACTACGGTTACCGCCACACTGCCTTTAGGCCATGCCGACGGTCTTGGAAGACAATACGGCAACAAGGCAGGACAGGTATTGGTTCATGGAAAATTGGCCCCCATTATTGGCAATGTGTGTATGGACATGGTTATGATAGATATCACAGATATTCCCTGCAAGGAAGGCGACGAGGTAATTGTTTTTGGCAAGGAATATACAGCGGATTGGTTGGCTACTTCTGCCAATACCATTTCCTACGAATTGCTTACGGGGATTTCACAACGCGTAAAAAGAACTTATATCGATTAAAAAATGTCTTGGTCTTGGAGTTTAGTGACGCATTGTTTTTTTTACTAAATTGGAGAATACCTTAATAACCAATTAAATAAAAAACCTATGTTTAAAGAATTCAAGAATTTTATTATGACCGGTAATGTCATTGATTTGGCAGTTGCGGTGTTATTGGCAAGTGCCATGGGCTTGGTCGTCAGTGGATTTGTGAATGACATTATGATGCCTATCGTTGGATATTTTACCGGAGGGGTCGATTTCGCGGACATGCAATTTGTTCTTTCAGAGGCAGTCATGGCTGCCGATGGCACAGTAGAGAAACCAGAAAGCGCTATCCGATATGGAAAATGGATTAATTCCATTATCAACTTGGTCATCGTAGGAGCCGTTTTATTTGTCATTGTAAAAGCGTATAACAAAACCAAAAAACCGCCAGAACCAAAGGCTCCCAAAGGTCCAAGCCAAGAAGAACTATTGACGCAGATAAGGGATTTGTTAAAAAAATAATAGCTGTTGCCCCTTATAACAAGATAAGACCAAAAAACGGCTAAACAAAAAACCGTCAACCATGTTTCCATACAAAGTTGACGGTTTTCTTATGTTTTCAATTGTTATAAAAATAACATTTTGTTATATTTTTATAAAACTATTGTTAATAATCTTGTATAATGTCTTTTAATCAGTACTTTTGCAGCATGAATTTTTAATTTTATTCTAATGAAAGTAGCAGTAGTCGGTGCAACAGGAATGGTTGGTGAAATAATGCTAAAAGTATTGGCAGAACGTAATTTCCCCATCACTGAATTATTATTAGTAGCCTCAGAACGCTCGGTAGGGAAAAAATTGACCTTCAAAGGAGAAGAGCACACCTTAATAGGATTGGCAACGGCCGTAGCCGCCAAACCAGATTTGGCCATTTTTTCTGCCGGAGGAGATACTTCTTTAGAATGGGCTCCTAAATTTGCCGAAGTAGGGACTACCGTTGTAGATAATTCCTCGGCTTGGAGAATGGACCCCACCAAAAAGTTGATAGTTCCAGAAATCAATGCCCATGAACTTACCAAAGAAGATAAAATAATAGCAAACCCTAACTGCTCTACTGTACAATTAGTATTAGCGCTATCGCCTTTGCACAAGCAATACAAAATGAAAAGGGTGATTGTTTCTACTTACCAATCTGTATCGGGAACAGGTGTTAAAGCCGTTCAGCAATTAGAAAATGAAATTGCTGGCATACAGGGAGAAATGGCATATCCTTATCCAATTGGAAAAAATGCCCTTCCACATTGCGACATATTCCTAGAGAATGGGTACACCAAAGAAGAGATGAAATTGGCCCAAGAGCCCTTAAAGATATTTAACGACAATTCTTTTTCCGTGACTGCTACAGCAGTACGTATCCCTACTTCAGGTGGACATTCGGAATCTGTAAACGTAGAATTTGAAAACGATTTTGACCTAGCAGAAGTAAGAAGGCTATTAAGTGAGGCCCCTGGTATTACCGTACAAGACAACACAGATACCAATACCTATCCGATGCCTATTTATGCCAACGGAAAAGACGATGTTTTTGTCGGTAGAATTAGAAGGGACGAATCACAGGCAAAAACTTTAAACTTATGGATCGTAGCCGATAACTTAAGAAAAGGAGCTGCCACCAATGCCGTACAAGTTGCTGAATATTTGGTAGAAAACAAATTGGTATAACGCCTTAAGGCATCCCTATATCAGATTATTCTTCTGAACATATAATTGTTACCGCTGCTTTATAAGTAAGGTACTGGTTACAATCTAAGTTAAAACCTTTATAACCCTTGTGTTATAAAGGTTTTTTTATGGTATTTTTATAGATTAGAAATCGCTTAACAATGAAATGAGCATGACCGATAACCAGTCGCAAATACGAATTTCAAATGACCGTTCAAAAAAACACATATCTGCAAATGAAAAAATTAACCCTGTCCTCTTTTACGGCCCTGTTGATCATGGGCTGCAAAACAGATACTAAAAAAGAACACCTATTGTTGAATTATCCTATTACAAAAAAAGTAGACCAAGTAGACACTTACTTTGGCACCGCAGTAAACGATCCTTATCGTTGGTTAGAAGATGACAGAAGTGCGGAAACCGAGAATTGGGTAAAGGAGCAAAACGAGGTGACCTTTGATTATTTAGATAAGATCCCTTTCCGTGACAGTTTTAAAAAACGTCTCGAAAAATTATGGAATTACGAGAAGGTAGGCGCCCCTTTCCAAGAAGGAGACTACACCTATTTTCATAAAAACGATGGCCTTCAGAACCAATATGTGGTATATCGTAAAAAAGGGGATGAAGAAGCAGAGGTTTTTTTAGATCCGAATTCTTTTTCTAAGGACGGTACCACTTCTTTGGCTGGACTAAGCTTTTCCAAAGATGGGTCAATGTTGGCCTATTCTATTTCTGAAGGGGGAAGCGATTGGAGAAAAGTGATCGTTACCAATGCCGTCACCAAAGAGGTTGTAGAAGACACCATCGTTGATGTTAAGTTTGGGAGCATTTCCTGGAATGGGAACAAAGGCTTCTTCTATTCTAGCTACGACAAGCCCGATGGCAGCGAACTTTCTGCAAAAACGGACCAACATAAATTATACTACCACGAATTGGGGACCCCACAAAAAAATGATGTCTTGGTTTTTGGAGGCACCCCAGCAGAGAAACACCGTTACGTAAGTGGCCAAGTTACGGAGGACGATAACTACCTAATTATTTCGGCCTCGGTATCTACCTCGGGCAACAAACTATTCATAAAAGATTTGAATAAGGCCAATAGTCCATTAATTCCGATAGTAAACCATACCGATTCGGATAGTTATGTGATAGACAATTTAGGATCTAAACTATTTATAGTAACCAATTTAGGGGCTCCGAACAAAAAAATGGTGACGGTCGATGCTGCAAAACCAAGCCCGGAGCATTGGGTAGATTTTATCCCTGAAACAGAATACGTACTGAATGCCAGTAAAGGAGGTGGTTATTTCTTTACCAGTTATATGGTCGATGCTATTTCCAAAGTTTATCAATACGACTATCAAGGCAAGCTAATTAGGGAAGTAGCCCTTCCAGGAGTGGGAACTGCCAGTGGATTTGGCGGAAAAAAAGAGGAGAAGGAATTTTATTTCTCCTTTACCAATTACAATACTCCAGCATCGTCTTATAAATACAATGTGGATAGCGGTGAGTACAGCCAATATTGGAAACCTGAGATAGATTTTAATCCAGAAGAGTACGAATCTACCCAAGTTTTTTATACTTCCAAAGACGGCACTAAAATACCTATGATCATTACCCATAAAAAGGGATTGGCTCTTAACGGCAAGAATCCGACCATCTTATATGGTTACGGCGGATTCAATATCAGCCTTACCCCTTCTTTCAGTATTGTCAATGCTGTTTGGATGGAGCAAGGCGGAGTCTATGCGGTACCAAACTTAAGAGGAGGTGGCGAATACGGAAAAAAATGGCATGATGCCGGTACCAAAACCCAAAAACAAAATGTTTTTGACGACTTTATTGCCGCGGCCGAATTCCTTATTGACAAGCAATACACTTCCAGTGAATTTTTAGCGATCAGCGGCCGTTCTAACGGTGGTTTATTAGTGGGGGCAACAATGACCCAAAGACCAGACTTAATGCAGGTAGCCTTGCCAGGCGTTGGGGTATTGGACATGTTGCGCTACCACACCTTTACAGCAGGTGCCGGTTGGGCCTATGATTATGGGACTGCGGAGGACAGTGAAGAAATGTTTAAATACCTACAAGGATATTCTCCTGTACACAACGTAAAGGAAGGGGTGCATTATCCGGCCACAATGGTAACTACAGGTGACCACGACGATAGGGTGGTGCCGGCGCATAGCTTTAAATTTGCGGCAGCATTACAGGAAAAACAAACTGGTACGAATCCGACACTGATCAGGATTGAAACCAATGCCGGCCATGGTGCGGGTACTCCTGTTAGCAAAACCATAGAACAAGCGGCAGACACCTTTGGGTTTACCCTTTTCAATATGGGGTATGAAGATCTTCCTAATAAAGAAGTCCTAAAAGATTAATTTTACCCATCTATAAAAACATTAAAAAGTCCGTTTATTTTTTTAAACGGACTTTTTTTTTTGGACTGAATTTAAGCTGTTGAGAAACATCAAATTCCCAGGATAAGCTTTTAATCTACCTTTGTACGATTGAAAAAAACAAATTCGAAGAATTTATCAAATTTCCTATCCTTATTTCTGTAGAAGTATTGATATAAGTATTTGTTGTGAGTTTTCGGTTTTACGATCAGAAAGAAAAAATACCAGGTAAGAAAACTTAAAGAAAACATCTCCCCTCCATCTTCCAGTATAACCATGATTAATTGCATATATCGGCCACCACCAATTAAAACGTGCATCATATCTATGACAATGCCAAAAAATAAAAACAGGACAAAAAGCAATCCTAGATCTATATTCTTTTTTTTATATTCTTCGTTTCCCCTGTGAAAACCGATAACCATGGAAATTAACAACAAGGAACCAAATAGGGCAACATAGGTCAGCTCCCCTAAATCTTGCGCACGAAAACCAAATGCCGGTTGATAATTAAATTGTTCCACTACCCAGGTACCAAATCGTTCATGGAATTTAAGTGAATCATCCAAGAGCAACATAACAAACAATAGGAACCATGAAAAATAATTATACGCTTTATCTTTTATAAAAAAGTAGACAATGGCACCTAGCACCAAAAGGTATTTAAAATATTGAAATATTTCCGGATATCCGCCATCCCTATTCACTAAAAACAACATTGAAGCCGACCAATCGAATTCTACCCGGATAAAAATCAGATAAATAATCAGCACATGTGCCAAGACAAAAATGATATCCAAGACTAACATGAGGCCTAAAAGCCAATTCGTTTTACGGCTGCTAAAATTCTTTTTAAAATAAGAGAGTTTCATTTGGAGGAATTTAGAAATCACCTTAAATTAAAGCCTAATGTTAGCTTAAGGTTATTAAATCGTTTAATCCTTGACATTTTCGACAAAAGGAGCGTTTTTACTAATCTATAAAATGTAAACTACTGGCAATATGTTCTTAAGGACATTTTTTATGTATGAATAATATCTATCCGCCAGCCCCATAAAAATAAATTGGCCCTCCTTTAATTTGGCTCAATTTTTTAAACGGACTTTTTTTTGGACCCGCTTCCTTGGCTTTTTATATCTTTACTGCTATGTTATATGTAAATTCCCTTTCCTTTTCCTACCAGAAAAAACCAGTTCTTACCGACATCAATTTTCAGGTAAATGATGGCGAACACATTGCCATTGTAGGCGAAAGCGGATGCGGAAAAAGCACGCTGTTAAAAATTATCTATGGACTGCTTCATATAGATAAAGGGACCGTTTTTTGGAACGATCAACAAGTTATGGGGCCTAATTTCAATCTGGTTCCCGGGGAGCCTTATATGAAATATCTTTCCCAAGATTTTGATCTAATGCCCTATACCACGGTAGAAGAAAATGTGAGTCAGTTTTTATCTGTTTTTTACCCCGAAGAACTCCAAGCCCGTACCTATGAGCTGTTGCAAATGATAGACATGGTCTCCTTTGCCAAGGTAAAGGTAATGACCCTTAGCGGAGGCCAGCAACAACGAGTTGCCCTAGCCCGTGTATTGGCACAAATGCCCGACTTGCTATTGTTAGATGAGCCCTTTAGCCACATCGATAATTTTAAAAAGAACAAGCTTAGAAGAAATCTCTTTGGGTATTTAAAAAAGCACGGTATTAGCTGTATTACTGCTACCCATGACCATCATGATATCCTTCCCTATGCCAATAGGGTACTGGTCATAAAAGACCACGAACTAATCGCCGATGCCGAAACAGCCCAATTATATAAAAATCCAAAAAACCTGTATATCGCCTCCTTGTTCGGAGAAGCAAACCTGGTTCCTATAGACATCGTAAAGTCGTATGCAGATGTAAAACGACACATCGTTGTCTATGCTCATGAGTTTAGGGTATCGCGCAAGAAAGGTATTCCGATCATTGTAGATAAGTGTTATTTTATGGGCAGTTACTATCTATTGGAAGGACTCTCTGAAGGCAATAAAATACGTTTCCATTATTCCGAAGCTATTTCGGCGGGAAAAAAAGTTTTTATAAATATCGATATTGAGACCATTAACCAGCGGCTTCAGCCCTAAAATCTATCTGTGAACAAGGAACAATTACTACAGGAATTACAATTTAAGGCCGTCCGTAGTAGTGGTGCTGGTGGCCAAAACGTCAATAAGGTTGCCACCAAGGTGGTATTGATCTTTGATCTGGGAGCTTCATCAGCCTTTACGGAGACAGAAAAGAACAGACTTTTTAGAAAACTTGCCCATAGGCTGTCCAAGGATCAGCAACTGATTTTACAGTCCGAAGAAACCCGAAGCCAACACAAGAACAAAGCATTGGTAATCGAAAAATTCTTGGAAACCATAGCCCTTAACTTAGTGGTGCCCAAAAAAAGAATGCGTACCAGGCCGACAAAATCGTCCATGGAAAAACGATTAAAAAGTAAAAAGAAAGGGGCTTTAAAAAAGTTACACCGGAGGAAACCACCGCTCGACCAATAAGAGCTTTTCAGGGCCGTAGTTTCTTTTACAAACTGCCAGCAAAAGCTAATGCTTTCTCAACACACTGTTCGACCAGATTTTTTTTTTGCGTTAGGGACCGCGGCGGCATCCCCGAAGCAGCGCAAGGGATATAGCCAAGTGCCCGACCGACGAAGGAGGGAACGCCCAAAGCCCTACACTAAGAGCTATGGAAAATCTAGAAATGTTTGGACAACTCAACTTTTAAGCAGCTTAAAGAAGCTGTCTTTTAATTAATCGCTAGAATCGTAAATTCTTTTGTATTAAATATAACGGCATCGCCCTTAGCCTTCCCCATCAATAATTTCCCCATGGGGGTGTTGGGAGCAATGGCATAAAAGGTCTGTCCCTGAAGTTTAATTTCCCCGACACTGATACTGAGGTAATAATGAAGGCCCGTAGTCTGCACCAAACTCCCCAAACTTATGGTATTTGCCGTCGTTTTTAAGGGTATTTTCTGAAATACTTCTTTTAAATTCTGCGCCTCGGCCAATTGCTGCCCTAGTTTTTCGCGCTCTAACTGTATCATAGCCCTACCGGTCTCGTGCTTGTCACCAGCACTACTTTTGGTTTCTGAAGTGAGGGCCTCTTCAAGGGACCCTATATTCTTTTGAAGCCTCGAGAGCCGCTCCTCTACATATTTAAAGCAATGGGCATATAGCTGTTCTTTTAGGGAAATATCCATCCTACTATCTTACTATTTCTTTTATTTTAACGGATTGGCAAATCGCTTCGCAACCCGCTTCTCTATACAAGGTCTGCCAAATTCTTTCCGACCAAACTTCCTATGGCAATGCCCATACCGCCCATTCTAACGCCGCAGAACACACGATCTGACAAAGGCTTTACAATAGGGCGTTTATGCGTTCCTGTGCCCATAATGCCGCTCCAGCGCCGTTCTATTTCAAAAGACGTATTTGGCAAGATTACAGTAGCCAGTATTTCTTCCAAACTATTCTGAATCAAAGGCGTGAGGCCAAAGGCGGCTGTTTCTTCCCCTTTGAAGTCTAAATTTCTACCTCCTCCCAAAAGGATCCTATCATCTATATTCCTAAAGTAATAATAGCCCTCGTCTAAGTGAAAAGTGCCCTTTATTTTTAAATCCGGGATAGGTTTTGTTATTAATACTTGAGCCCTTGAAGGCTTTACGTTCTCTGCGATCAATTCCGCCGCAAAACCGTTTGTTGCCAGCAATAGATTTTTGGTATTGAACTCAAAGCAGTTTGTTTTTACGGTAACATGGGACGCATTTTCGGCAAAACTTTCTACCGTAATGGCGTTCAGGATCGTTACCCCGCTTTGTTGAACTTTTGCAACCAAGCTTTCCATCATTTTTCCCGTATCGATCTGCCCCTCTACCGTGCTGGTGATATACTGCTGTTGTATACTTTCAAAACCAAAAATATTGTCTTGTGCTTTAAAGGCCTCGGTCTTAAAAACCTCCTTTAGCAAGTTGTTGACCCTAGGCAGCTGTGACCGACATTCTTGGTACAGCTCTCGGTGTTCTTTTAAAAACACTTCATGACCCCCAAGGTTTTGGTAATCTATGGTTTTATCGCCCAAATTGGCCCGCAGAAATTGAATGCCTTCCCACCTGTTTTGAACCAGTTGCAAAACTTCTTCCTCGGTATGCTTCTTCAGGTCGGATAAGATTTCGGAGATGCTCCCGAAACAGGCAAAACCGGCATTTTTGGTACTGGCCCCCTGGGGCAGGATCCCTTTTTCCAAGACCAGCACTTTTGCCTGTGGAAATCGTTTTTTCAATTGCAAGGCCGTATTAAGCCCAACGATACCACTGCCAACGATAGTATAGTCTATATTGGACAACCACGTTTTGTATTCCCAGTAGCTAAGATTCATCATAATTGGAGTTATAGGGGTAGCTTGCGATAAAGTTAATACCTTATTTTATAAATTCAACGGGCTATGGCAATATCAGAGGCCTGTAGTTAAAAAAAAAATGGGACTGAAAGATCACATCCCATAAAATTCCGCAAAAAAAAACTCCGACATCGTAGTCGGAGTTTTCAATATTCATCTATTCTTCTGGTTGTGGCGCCATTACAAAGTCTTCCATAAACTTAGTCGTATAGTTCCCCGCTAAATAATCCGGGTGATCCATTAACTGTCTGTGGAAAGGAATGGTCGTCTTAATTCCTTCGATGACAAACTCATCCAAGGCACGTTTCATCTTATTAATCGCTTCTTCCCTAGTTTGGGCCGTCGTAATTAACTTAGCAATCATGGAATCGTAATTAGAAGGTATGGTATACCCGCTATATACGTGCGTATCTAAACGTACTCCATGCCCCCCTGGGGTATGCAATGTGGTAATTTTTCCTGGAGAAGGTCTAAATCCGTTAAAAGGATCTTCCGCATTAATCCTACATTCTATAGAGTGTAGTTTAGGAATGTAGTTCTTACCAGAAATAGGAACACCTGCAGCAACAAGGATTTGCTCGCGAATAAGGTCATAATCAATTACCTGTTCGGTAATTGGGTGCTCTACCTGTATTCTGGTATTCATCTCCATAAAATAGAAGTTACGGTGTTTATCTACTAAGAATTCGATGGTTCCCGCGCCTTCATATTTAATATATTCGGCTGCTTTCACAGCTGCCAATCCCATTTCATCCCTTAATTTATCGGTCATGAACGGAGAAGGCGTCTCTTCTGTAAGCTTTTGGTGGCGACGTTGAATAGAACAGTCCCTTTCAGAAAGGTGACAAGCTTTTCCATATTGATCTCCCACAATCTGGATCTCGATATGTCTTGGCTCTTCTATTAACTTTTCCATGTACATCCCTCCATTTCCAAAGGCAGCTTTGGCTTCTTGGACAGCACTTTCAAAGTTTTTCTCTAGATCTTCTGCTTTAAAAACGGCACGCATACCTTTTCCTCCACCTCCGGCGGTAGCCTTTATCATCACGGGATACCCCATTTCTTTGGCTAATTTTTTGGCATCTGCAACATCTTTTAGAAGACCTTCGGAGCCCGGAATGGTAGGAACCCCTGCTTTTTTCATGGTTTCCTTGGCCGTGGCCTTATCTCCCATTCTATCGATGTGTTCTCCAGAAGGGCCGATAAATTTTATATCGTGTTCGCTACAGATCCTAGAAAACTTGGAGTTTTCCGAAAGAAATCCGTACCCTGGATGGATAGCATCGGCATTGGTAATTTCGGCTGCCGCAATAATATTGGGGATTTTCAGATAAGACTCCGAACTTGGTGCGGGTCCTATACAAACGGCCTCATCGGCAAAACGCACGTGAAGGCTTTCCTCATCGGCCTTAGAATATACCGCTACGGTCTTAATCCCCATTTCTTTACAGGTCCTAATGATACGTAAGGCTATTTCTCCCCTATTTGCAATAAGTATTTTTTTAAACATATCGTGGTCGAATTTTTAAATCTTAAAAATCAATTTCCTAAAACATTAGTTTTAGGAAATGCTTCCGATAGGTATCGGGAAGGTGATTTATTATGATGGGTCAACCAAAAACAACGGCTGATCGAATTCTACTGGAGAGCTATCGTCCACTAGAACTTTTACAATTTTCCCTGAAATTTCAGACTCAATGTCATTGAACAATTTCATGGCTTCGATCACACAAAGCACATCTCCTTTTCCGATAGTATCGCCAACTTCCACAAAGTTTGGTTTGTCTGGAGAAGGTTTTCTGTAGAAAGTACCGATAATAGGCGATTTTATAGTCACATACTTAGCGTTCTCGTCTACCTCTGTTTTCCCTGCAATTTCAACTGAAGGAGCAGGAGCAGCAGCTGCAGGAGCGCCCTGTGGCTGCATTGGCGCGCCCATAGGGATTTGCTGTACATAAGTAGTTTCTCCTGTAAAACCAGAGCCTCCGGTTCGGATGGTGATCTTAATATCTTCCATCTCTAATTTTACTTCGCTAGCCCCAGATTTGGCTACGAATTTAATTAAGCTTTGAATCTCTTTAATATCCATAGAATTCGTTTTTGTGTAATAGGTTGCGTCAGATTTATGAATTATAAGCCCATTTTAAATAAATGGATCCCCAAGTAAAACCACCTCCAAAGGCCGCAAAAACCAAGTTGTCGCCTTTTTTGAGCTGCTTTTCATAATCGTGTAATAATAGTGGTAAGGTTGCCGAAGTAGTATTGCCATACCTTTGTATGTTCATCATGACCTTTTCATCGTCTAATCCCATTCGATTAGCGGTAGCGTCTATAATACGTTTGTTTGCTTGGTGAGGCACCAACCAATCAACGTCCTCATGGGTAAGCGAGTTGCGTTCCATGATTTTTCCCGCAGCATCTGCCATATTGGTCACGGCAAATTTAAACACCGATTTTCCGTCTTGGTAAATAAAATGTTTCCTGTTTTTCACAGTTTCTTCAGATGCCGGCATCAGTGATCCTCCTGCATCCATCTTCAGAAAGTTTCTTCCAACCCCATCAGATCTTAAATATTCATCTTGTAACCCCAAACCTTCCGTATTAGGCTCAAAAAGTGCCGCTCCGGCACCATCACCAAATATAATACAGGTAGTCCTATCGGTATAATCTATTATAGAAGACATTTTATCGGCTCCTATAAGGAGTACCTTTTTATATCTTCCCGACTCGATATAACTCGATGCCGTAGACATCCCATATAAAAAGCTAGAGCAAGCAGCCTGTAAATCATAAGCAAAGGCATTGGTCGCTCCTATTTCAGAAGCCACATAAGCAGCAGTAGAGGCTACCATCATGTCTGGAGTAGCAGTTGCTACCAGTACCATATCAATCTCCTTAGGGTCTAAATCCCTCTTTCTGATCAGTTCTTCGGCCGCCTTAATGGCCAAAAAAGAGGTTCCTAGCCCCTCTCCCTTCAAAATCCTTCTCTCCTTTATTCCGGTCCTAGTTGTAATCCATTCGTCATTGGTATCTACCAAGGATTCCAAGATCTTATTTGTCATTACAAAGTCGGGGACATAGCCCCCTACCGCAGTAATTGCTGACGTTATTTTGCCCATCTAAAATTGATTTTACTAGAAATCTTCAATTACTTGAAAATTTGTGAAAATTAATGATTTTCTCGGACTTTTAGCCAAAAACCACCAAGTTTTTGAAGATTTCATCACTTTCATAAAAAAAACTCCCACTTATTAGAGTGAGAGTTCCAGTTGTAATGTCTTTAACTAAATTATGCTACTGCCTCTTCAGTTTTGTCAATCAAAATCTGACCTCTGTAGTACAATTTACCTTCATGCCAATGAGCTCTGTGGTATAAGTGCATTTCTCCAGTTGTTGGATCCTTTGCTACGGTTGGAGCCACAGCTTTGTAATGCGTTCTTCTTTTGTCTCTTCTGGTTTTAGAAATTTTTCTTTTAGGATGTGCCATTATGTAACTTATTTACCCGTTAATAATTTTTTTAATTCGTCCCATCGGGGATCATTGTCTTCGTCTTCTTTGTTTTCCTCTATATCTTTTGGATGCAACTCTTCTAGCTTATCCAACGTTTCCGATTGTAATGTGCCGTCCAAGACTCCAGGATGAACTTTCTTAAGTGGTACTGACAACACCAACATTTCATAAACGTATTGTGAGATATCTACTTGATGCTCCCTATGGGGAATAACCAGTATCTCGTCGTTGTCATTGTTAAACTCATCACCAAACTTTACCACCAATTTTAAATCGGCACTAATTTCCTGATCATAAGCCTCGTCGGTCAGATCACAATTCACGTTTACCGTGCCTCGTGCCTCCATTTCCAACTCCATCATGGTACTCATTTTGTTCAAAGTAACGTCTAAATTAATATCCGTTCCATTAAACTCATCATATTCAAAAGACTCAAAGAACTCATTTTTAATTGTAAAATCAAAGTCGTGTTTTCCCTGTTTCAGTCCTGAAAAAGATATGATAAACTCCTTAAGCTTCTTCATGTTCCACACTTATTTTTTACATACCGCCATAATAATAGCGGGTGCAAAGATACTATTATTTTATAAAACGCCAACAATTCAAACGAAATAAATAAATTCCTTAAAAATACCCCTAATCCGTTGTCTTACTGCCAGTACCGTCTGCCAAAAAAGCTGTTTTTACACTACCTTTTCAGTCTTTGTTTTTTCAGCGGATTCGCTGTTAATTCTTGGTATTCTTCCCTGTTTTTAAAAATCTTCAAGGCCGTAAACACCGCCTCTTTAAAGGAACTGTGATCGGCAATGCCCTTACCGGCAATTTCATAAGCCGTCCCATGATCCGGAGACGTACGTACTTTGTCGAGGCCTGCGGTATAATTCACTCCTTTCCCGAAAGATAAGGTTTTAAATGGAATTAATCCCTGGTCGTGATAGGCCGCCAAGATAGCATCGAACTTAGTATAACTGTCAGAACCAAAAAAACTATCGGCAGAATATGGTCCAAAAACCAAGTGCCCCGCCTTGATCAATTCTTCAATGGCAGGCTTCATCACCTCCTCGTCTTCTTTCCCGATAACACCGTTATCGCCGCTATGTGGATTAATCCCCAACAATGCTATTTTAGGCTTGCGAATACCAAAATCTACCTTCAAGGAGTTTTCTATGGTAAGCGCCTTGCTCTTTATTAATTTGGCATCAATGGTAGTGGCTACATCTTTAATGGCCACGTGATCGGTAACCAAACCTACCTTTAATTCGTCGGTAACCATAAACATTAAGCTTTCCCCTCCCAGTTCCTGGGCCAAAAAATCGGTATGTCCCGGAAACTTAAAATCCTTGGCTTGGATATTGTTTTTATTGATAGGCGCGGTCACCAATACATCTATCTCCCCTTTCTTTAAGGCCGCCACGGCTGCCCTAAGAGATAATAAGGCATATTTCCCTGCTTCCGGTGTAGCCTCGCCAAATTTAACCATAGGAGATTCTTTCCATACATTAAAAACATTGACTTTACCGTCAAGGGCTTGTTCTACCTTATGGATGCCATTATAGTTGACACCAATGTTCAATTCATTTTTTTGAAACGAAATGGTCTTGTTCGACGCAAAGATAACCGGAGTACAGAAATCCAACATCCTAGAGTCTTCAAAGGTTTTAAGGATTACCTCGCATCCTATTCCGTTTAAGTCCCCTATAGATATTCCTAATTTTATTTTTCCAGTTTCCCGCATAGCAAGTTTTCGTTAATATCAAATAAACCTCTAAATTTACACCACAAAACTACTTAATTTTAACGACACATGTTTACTGGGATTATTGAAACTTTAGGAGAGGTACAAAAATTGGACAAGCAAGGCACTAATCTTCACATTACCATAAAATCGACCCTTGCCCCTGAGTTAAAAATAGACCAAAGTGTTGCCCATAACGGGGTTTGCCTAACGGTTGTGGCTATCGAGGACTCTTCTTATACGGTTACGGCCATTGAGGAAACCTTGCAAAAAACCAATTTAAACGAACTTAAGGAGGCCGATTCCGTAAACTTGGAACGCGCCATGGTTTTGGGTGCTAGGTTAGACGGACATATTGTTCAGGGCCATGTAGACCAAACCGGTACCTGTACCAAAATAGAAGAAAAAGACGGTAGTTGGTTTTTTACCTTTAGTTACGATCCTGCACAGAATAACGTTACCATCGAAAAGGGCTCCATAACCATAGACGGCACAAGTTTAACGGTAGTAGATTCTGATAAAAACAGTTTCAGCGTCGCCATCATTCCCTACACCTACGAGCACACCAGGTTTAGAGAATACCAGGTTGGAACGGTCGTAAACTTAGAGTTCGATGTCATCGGAAAATACGTTTCCAGGCTATTATCGCTAAGAGACTAGCCTAGCCGCACCCCTCTCTATTTTCTTTTTCCAACTTAGCGCATACTGCCCCAGCATGCTGTCATCGGCTTTTATAGCCTTCATTTTTGGGCGTTCCCTCCTAGGTCGGTCGGGCTCTCCGCTATATCCCTTGCGCTGCTGCGGGGATGCCGCTGCGATCCCTAACGCGGAATAAAGGCAGCATAAAACAATATCGCAATTGGTTAAACTGCCAATGGACCAATTAGGAAATAAGGTGAATGGAATTTCGACCCGTCGACGGTAAAGTTGTTATATTAAGGTAGCAATCTTAAAAGGAGCTTCGACAAGAAGGGTCAATATAAGGAGCACCTATAACTTTCTACCGACACACTCAGCGCCCAAAAAAGCACAAATTGTACCATTAGAACAACAAACGGAAAACCAGTACCAATAAAACCTCTTCCTTGTAATGTAGATCCCTGTTATATACAGAACGATTCACTGGGACACCAAAACGCCCAATAAGGCGATCCATAGTAGATATATACATCCGCCTCCTTAGAGATCGCTCCCCCAGAAAAAGGAGCCGTCCATTTATAAACAAGGGGCAAAAAAAAGACCCCTAGTTATTTACTAAACTGTAAACAACCAGGGGTCTGTTATATTTTCGGCCAATACCTCTTACAAGATATTAGACTTCATTTTGTTCCAAACAACTGCTAATAACGTTCCTGAAATAGCCGCTAAAATGGTCAATGATATTGCTCCTGTATAGTAGCCATAAATCCAGTACCCAGTAGCGAACATACAAGAGTAGATAAGTACACATCCTAATAACATAGCGCCGATACCGGCAGGTACACTCCATTTTTCCTTAGCGTTTACTATTTCTACATTGTCTTTTTCGGCCGATGAAATTACACTCTTCCACCCTGGACCTCCAGGCTGAATTTTCTTGTAGAAACTCTGCAAGACCTCCTTAGATTCTGCTTGGGTCATATAAGTCGCCGCCAACCATATAAGCGTCGTGACCAAAACTACCATTGGATATTCTGCCCAATCTGGGAAAACACCTGTTTCTGCAGCGAAGAAGAAAGGACCAACCGCTGTTAACTTCAATACTATAGAAATAATACCAGAAGCAAACATAGCCGTAATTTCACTCCATGCATTAATTCTCCACCAGAACCATCTTAGGATAAAAATAAGTCCGGTACCCGCACCAAAAACTAAAAGCACTTCGAACAACTGCAGGGCATTTTGTAACAACAAGGCCAAAACAGCACTAAATATCATTAAAACAACTGTAGATATTCTTCCTACGGCAACCAATCTCTTCTCGGTAGCATTAGGGTTTATCTGTTGTTTGTAAAAGTCATATACGATATAAGAAGACCCCCAGTTTAATTGGGTAGAGATCGTACTCATATAAGCTGCGATCAAAGAAGCCAAAACCAATCCAAGCAAACCACTAGGAAGTTTGGTCAACATCGCAGAATAGGCCAAATCATGCCCTAATTTATCTGCAGCAACATTAGGGAAAGCAGCATGGATACTAGCTACATCCGGATATACAACCAAAGAAGCCAAGGCTACTAAGATCCAAGGCCAAGGACGTAAGGCATAATGCATAATATTAAAAAAGAAAGTAGCACCAATGGCATGGTTTTCATTCTTCGCCGCCAACATACGTTGTGCGATATACCCACCACCACCTGGTTCTGCACCAGGATACCAAGAGCTCCACCATTGTACTGCCAATGGAATAATAAATAAGGTAATCAAAGCCTTCGTATTGCTAAAATCTGGTAGTATAGATAGTTTATCCTTAACATGTTCATTGGCCATAAGAGCATCTATACCTCCTACTTCCGGGATATTCACCAAATAGTAAGCAGCGCCAATGGCACCGCCCATAGCTACGAAAAACAAAAGGAAATCGGTATAAACCACCCCTTTAAATCCACCTAAAGCACTAAAGGTAACGGTAATAAGACCAGCACTTACTACGGTCTGCCAAGGCTCTAGCCCTAACATAATACCGCCAATTTTTATAGCCGCCAATGTAACGGCCGACATGGTAATAACATTAAAAATTACCCCTAGGTAAACCGCTCTAAACTTCCTTAAGAATTTTGCGGGCGCGCCACCATAGCGCAACTCATAAAATTCAAGATCCGTATTTACATTAGACTTACGCCATAGTTTGGCATAAACAAACACGGTTAATAATCCGGTAAGCAAAAACGCCCACCATACCCAGTTACCAGAAACTCCATTGGTACGGACAATATCCGTTACCAAGTTTGGCGTATCGGTAGAAAAAGTGGTAGCAACCATAGAAAGGCCTAATAACCACCACGGCATTGTTCTTCCTGACAGGAAATATTCTGCTGAATCTTTTCCTGACTTTTTTGAAACATAAATTCCAATTCCTAAAACAATTGAAAAGAATACTATTATAAAACTGTAATCGAGTGTGCTTAATTCCATGAATATGGTATTGGTTAAATCAATCGATAAAGATAAATTTTTTTGGGATACTTTTGCTTTTTGTTTGCTAAATGTCACATATGAACTTCCCAATAGAATCAGATATCACATTAACAACATGGTTTCTTGCCTTTTCGGCCACTTTTATCCTTGGCATTTCCAAGGCAGGAATCAAAGGAATCTCTATTATAATCGTTACGCTAATGGCCCTGGCCTTTGGCGCCAAGGAATCGACCGGACTTTTGGTACCCCTATTGGTGGTTGGCGATACCATAGCCGTTATTTATTACCACCGCCATACCCAATGGAAGTATATTATTAAATTTCTCCCTTGGATGATCCTTGGAGTTTTTCTAGGTACGGCCATAGGGAAAGACTTGCCCGAGAGCACTTTTAAAATAAGTATGTCTGTTATTATTTTGGGAACATTGGTAATGATGTATTGGTGGGACAATAAAAAATCTAAAAAGGTGCCTACCCATTGGGCCTTTGGGGGCTTTGTTGGTATCATGGCAGGAATAACCACTATGATCGGTAATTTGGCCGGTGCATTTTCCAACATCTATTTTTTGGCCATGCGATTGCCCAAAAACGAATTCATAGGTACTGCCGCTTGGTTGTTTTTTATCGTAAACCTTTTTAAAGTACCCTTCCATATTTTTGTTTGGAAAACCATTACCCCAGAAACGCTTCTTATAAATCTACAACTACTTCCAGGCATTCTTATAGGCCTGTTTATGGGAGTGCGTTTGGTAAAGGTGATCAAGGACAAGTATTACCGTAAAATGATCTTAATCCTAACTGCGGTCGGAGCTTTGCTACTTTTATTCCGATAAAAGGACGGACAGCGCATTGTTATACGCTACTTCCTTTCCTTAAAACAGGAAAGAAATCCAAGGTCCGATTTAAGGTTGGCACCTTAAATCCCTGGCACATTGTTCCGCGTTAGGGACTGCGGCGGCATCCCCGCAGCATCGCAAGGGATATAGCCAAAGGCCCGCCCGACAAAGGAGGGAACGCCCAATTTATACTCATCAATAAATTTTGTCCTTAAATTATACCGCATAAAAAAAGCCGATGCTGAACACCGGCTTTCCATAAAACCAACTCAAACCAAATTTTATGTAAACTTTCAATGGCACAAAAATGAGGCTATTTAATCAGAGTTGTGTTAACAAAACTTCAAGCTATTATCATCTTAATCTTTTAAGTCATTTTCACCTCCCTATTGTGTATTTCGCTACGGATAGGAGGTGCTACGATTATATTTTTTACACAAAACCTGACAAAAATCATATTCTAAGAGGCCATTTCGTATAAATTTTGCCTATTCATAAACGGTCCAACCAAATTGATATGGGAACTGATGATTTTGAGGAAAATTATGTATTGCCATCCTTTATATACACACCCTCATCAATGGTTTTGGCCAAGAACAAAAAAAGAATAAAATGAAACAGCACAGCTTTCATATTCCGGTAATGGGCATTGGATTTACCATAGATACCCCCTTAAAAGTTGCACATTTGGGTATTGACTCGGTAATTTCTTTGGTAGATGATATTCTCTTGGAGAAATTAAGGAAAATGTATTGTGAAAAATTTGAACTCCCCTATCAAGAAATTACGGATAAGTTCGAAGATTTTAGAGCAAAACGAATTACCTCTTATCTGAATATGGTAAACAAATTGGCGCACCAAAAATTTGAGGCCTTAAAAAATTCGAGCCTTGAAACAAGCCAGGAGATTAAAGAGTACTTTCAGCTACTACCAGATTCAGCTACTCTAAAACAGGAGTTTTTAAAAATAACTTCGGGAGATTTTAACCTCCCCGACCTCAAAAAATGGTACCAGGAACATTTGACCATGGGCAGTATCGATGTCAATATCATGACCAAGGTAGATAAGGACAATTACATCGGCAAAGAGAAGCAAGCGGTGATTTATAACGATGCGCATGCGGCCTTACGTGGGTACGCCAATAGCGACCTTTGCTCTTCCTTAATTTTATCGGCCGGTATGAATCCGAGGTTGTACAGCTATATGGAGCATTTTGAGGACTTTTATCCCGATAACAATGGGGTCGTTCAAAAGAAAATAGTACTCAAAGTAAGCGATTATAGGTCGGCTTTGATCCAGGGCAAATTTTTGGCCAAAAAGGGACTGTGGGTTTCCGAATATAGAATAGAGTCCGGATTGAATTGCGGAGGGCATGCTTTTGCGACGGACGGTTACTTAATGGGACCTATTTTAGCAGAATTTCAGCATAATCGGGAATCCTATATAAAGGAGGTGCACGGTATTTTAATGTCGGCCCTGGCGCAAAAAAACCGATCCCTGCCCACTGCCTCCTTACCCTTAAAGATCACCGCCCAAGGTGGGGTGGGTACTGCCGAAGAACACTCCTTTTTACTAGACCACTACCAGGTAGATTCCGTGGGCTGGGGAACACCCTTTTTATTGGTCCCAGAAGCGACAACCGTAGATAGGGACACCCGTAATAAGCTGGTAGATGCCCAAGAAAAAGATCTGTACTTAAGCGATATTTCTCCCTTGGGCGTTCCCTTCCATAACCTTAGAGGAAACACCAAGGATATGGAAAAGCAAAAATTGATTGATAAAAACAGGCCCGGAAGTTCGTGTCCCAAAAAATTTGTAGCCTTAAACAAGGATTATAAGGAGGAAGGCCTTTGTACCGCTTCTAGGCAGTACCAACATTTAAAAATTAAGGAATTGGAGGCAGAAGATGTTTCCAAGGAAGTATACGAGCAGCGGTGGCAAAAAATAACGGAAAAATCCTGTACCTGTGTCGGCTTGGGGACTTCTGCCTTGTTGGCCTATGATTTGGATACCAAGACCGAAGGAACAGGGGTCTCTATTTGCCCAGGGCCCAATATGGCCTATTTTTCCAGAACCATGCGTTTAAAAGAAATGACAGACCATATTTATGGTCAGAGAAATGTTATTGTCCGGACCGATAGGCCTCATATGTTTATGAAGGAGTTGGGACTTTATATGGACTATCTTAAAAACAAGTTGTCGGCCGCTGAAGGTGCCATGGATAAAAAACAAGAGAAGTACTTACGAACCTTTGTCACCAATATGCTCGAAGGCGTGGCGTATTACCAAAACCTTTTTGGCGCGCTAAAAGAAGGCTTTGAAAGTTCTAAAAATACTATTCTTAAGGAATTAAAACGGGAAGAGGAAGTATTAAAGGCCATACACCAGGAAATTGGAGCCATGGCGGTTACCCATTGATAGGGAGTACAAAGGGGTTAATACGACAAAAGCCGCTACATGGCTGTAGCGGCTTTTGTGATCCCTAATTCTAGTGATTATTTTGAATTTAATCGTATTGGTTTTGCCTTTAAGTCGAATGCTTTTTTAGGGGCTTCCAAGGCTTTTATAACCGTAGGCGCTATCTGGGTGGTAAACATCTGCTCGTTTCCTGTAAGCTCTCCCAAGGCCTTAACGCCTTTTCCAAAGGCTACCATCCACACTTCGCCAGCTCCTTTTATACTACTACCATGACCTTTCCACGTATCTAATGGTTCGGTTCCGCGACCGTGATCTGTAGTGATGATAAAAGTAGTATTGTCCTTGTAAAAAGGGTCTGCCTGGGTGTATTCCCACAATTCCTTAATTAAGCCATCGGTATTATGGGCTGCCTTTAAATAGGCATCGTATTCGCCATCATGGGCAAAATCGTCGGTTTCCCCATAGGAGATAAACATAAGTTTAGGGTGTTTCTTTTTCATATGTTCCAAAGCAAAGTGATGTGTAAAGGCATCTAATCTTACAGATCCCCATGGACTTGGCAATTGTTGCTGCAATTTGTTTAAAAACTGCTCGCGGTCTGTTAAATCGTCTCCTTGAGCCAAATCAAAGCCGGCATTCACAGGAATTCCGGAGCGCTCCTTGTTGATGATATAAGGAAAGACATCCCAGCTTCCAAAAGCAGCTACCTTGCCCTTATATTCCGGGATATTGTTTACTAGCTCCAAAACAGTTTTATTGGGATTGTTAAACTTATTGTTGCTGGTGATGTTTACATCATCGGCTGTACCGGTTAAAATCTCGTTGTATCCAGGATATGAAAACCACATAGAATTGGTAAGATCTACCTTGCTACCCTGGTTTCTATTTCCGTGCAACTGGCCTATCTTCACTACTTCGTTCCATAAAAAAGGCATTAAACTCGCTCTTCTTTCCTCGGCACTCTCTCGCCAGAAAAGGGATTTTAATTCCGTAGTATCGCCAACATATTTTTTATTCGCTACCAATAAGGGATCGGCTCCCGAAAATAATTCTTGCCAACGGAGTCCGTCCAAAGTAATTAAAACCACATTGGGCTTATTATCTGTTTGTGCCATGGTCTTGGAGAAAATTCCCGCTACAAGAACCATCATAAGCGTAACTAAATTTTTTTTCATTTTTTGGTTAAAATTATAGTGTTAAAAGTTAAAATATTGGACCAATCGCTCCAGTTTAAATTTTGATCTCGGTACCGTACTCTCCAGAAATAGGTGGTGTTTGGTACTAAGCGTTTTGTCACCTCGTCAGTAAGGTCATCGTCTTTTTGCCTGTTTTCCTTGTAATACCAGTTTTCATGTTGTTTCCAGCTCTCAAAGACAGGTTTCTCAAAGTCTTCGGTCGTGGCTATTTGCCAATGGGAAGCAGCATGGAAGGCATCCTTAAAACTTGTTTTAAATGCGTCTGCCTTTAATGTCGTTCCCGAAAAATGAACGGTTTCATTATTTGGAGAAAGGGCCACTGGCGGCAGTGGTTTTCGTTCTTTTCTCCAAACGGTAATACTATCCCTGAGTTCGTTTTCCCTGAACTCGGTTTCATTGCCTCTACTGATTCTTTTAATGGTGAATTTGGGATCTTCCCTATTGCCATCGACTTCTACCATTACAAATCCGTATTCGTCTTGGGTAACGCTAAATTCTTCATAATCCCTGCCTTCGAACTCTCCCCAATTATCTATGGCCCCACCTGCCGAAGCCACATTAATCCAAAGGTGCTTATGATCCCTAGATTGACCCCGCGAATATCCATGGGTATGGCCAAAAAAGTGAATACTGGGTTTTCCGCTTTCTGTAGAGAATTGTTCCAATAAGGCTACCACTTTCCCCGAAAAATCTTCTTCCCCAGGAATCCATAATTCCGATTTGTGGGGATGGTGCAATTGGGCAAAGACAAAATCTACTTTTTCCTCTTTGGCGGTATCCTCCAAAAGTTTTTTTAACCATTGGTATTGTTCGCTGCTATTGTTGTAACCGTCATTAGAGTTTAATCCTATTATTCTGGTATTGCCATAGTCTTTAAACCACCAATGTTCGGCATAGGCAGGACTACCGTTTTCTGGCAGGCTAAAATATTTAAAGTAAAACACCGAATTCTTTTCATGGTTCCCCAATACCGGATATACGGGAACCTCGGACAACAATTTTTCTGCCGGATTAAAAAAATCGTTTTTCCATTGGTCGTATTTGGTTCCGTTTTCTACCAAATCGCCAGGGATCATTACCATAGCAAGGTTGTTTGGCAGGCTGCCTCCAAACTCTTTTTCCAAATACGTTAGGACTCCCTCATTGACCACTTCTGAAAATTTATCTGGGTTGTTGTGGTCTTTTTGCATATCGCTCATGGCCACAATTTTAAAAGACTCCTGGTCGCTGGCAAATGGAGGTGTTTTAAACTGATATATGTCCGACACGGCTTTATCGGTTTTTACCCGATAGTAATATTCTGTAAAACGCTTAAGGCCTTCTACTTTTACCTCGTGCAACCTGGCCTCGGTAAAGTTGATATCGAAGGCAGTACCCTTTGATTTTTTTCCCAATTTTGGGGTAAGCCCCCATTCTACGATACTTTCTTCCCCCGCGTTGGTTTGCCATAAAATTTTGATGGAATTTGGGGTGGCATCCTGAAGGTATGGTTCTATTTGGATGCTTACATCCTTTTGTTGCGCGTGACCTATAAACATAAGAAAACACAGGACACCGCTAAGCGAAATACTTTTAATCATGGGGTAGTTATATGGTTGGTTTAATAACTTCTTTAAAAGAAATTATTTTTCTAAAAATAAACATTCTTATATTGGTATCTAAGGCTTTATTACAATAAATATTTCAGTTTTATAAAAACAACCTAAGACCAAAGAAATATCCTTTGGTCCTAGGTCGTTACTGAATCGTTCTTATTCGCTTATTGTAACCACCAGCTTATTTCCCGTATTTTATCGTTTCCAGCCCCAAATTGAACTTCAATAGCCTTGGAAACATTCGCGGTATTGTTGTTGTATTCGGACTGTGGATACATCCATCTTGTTGGGGGTGTAATCCCTGGGGTTTGGGCAAAACTTGGGTATCCTGTTCTTAAATGGTCAAAATACATTCTCCAACCCGACTGTAAAAAGGAGGTGAAATATTTTTGGGTCAAGATCAGTTCCAGTTTTTTTGCCGTTGGGAACGCCTCTTCAAAGCTTACCAAGGAACCGCTTAAATAAGTCGCTGCATTTGACGCATCCACATAAGTTTCAAAATTTTTCGCATAGTCGTTATAAAAGCTAAAAGATGCTTTAACGCCATTCTCGTAATGGGTTTTGGCAGGGGTGGCTATCCATCCTCTTACAGCTGCTTCCGCCAAGATAAATTCTAGCTCCCAATACCCCATCAGGTTGTGAGGTTCGGTAGTGGGGTCTGTAGAATACCGTAGATTCACTTTAGACACGTCACCGGCAGCGGCCTTATCGTTTACTTCGGCATAAGGGGCCAATGGATCGCCACCTTCATAGGCATTAAAATCGTCTATGGCCAAACCTGCTTCCTTGGCATTCTTTGTCCTTCCGCAAAAGATAAACAACCTAGGGTCTTGCCTATCCTTTAACCTTTCTACAAAGGTGGCAGACATATACATCCCAGAGCCATAGCTACTAGAATTAAACTCTGCGTACCTACTGCCTTCTTCGTCCGCGTACACCAATTGCCCATTGTCTTCATTAGAAACCATAATAGGCTCGTTGGCATAAATTGAAGCGAAGGACTCCTTAATTCCCAATTGGGCATCTCCTTCTTTTTTAGAAAGGGTCATCAGTACCTTTAGCCTAAAGGAATTGACCAACTTTTGCCATTTTAGGGTATTGCCGCCAAAAATAATATCCCCGGCAATAAGGTTGGTATTGTCCCTTAATAGTTCGTTGGCTTCTGCCAGTTCTTTTAATATTCCTATAAACACCTCTTTCTGGGAATCGTATGTAGGAGCATAATTTTCCGCTGTTTCCCCTTGGAGGGCTTCGCTATACGGAATATCGCCAAAGGTTAAGCTCAGGTTGTAAAAGTAATAAGCCCTAAAGAATTTGGCAAGAGCGATGTATTCTGTGCTATTGATGCGTTCTGCTTCTTGCATCATTTTGGTTACTTCTCCCAACATATTATAGTCTCCAAAACTAGCGCGGTTCCAATTGTAATATTGGTTGTTGCTTTCTCCATCGGTTTGCACTAGCATTCTAGAAGCATATAAGGCCGAGGTGCCTTGGACCGTAAAAGCTTTGCTGGCAATATTGGTCAATAATAACTGGGGATGCGTCTGCCCTACGTTATTCGGATTTTCGTTAATATCTGATAAATCGTGACATGCCGAAAGGGTTATCAGAATAAATAGGTGGCATAATATTTTTATTTTCTTCATTGTGTTTCTTATTACTAAAATTTAACATTAACACCCATACCAATGTATCTTGAAGATGGGTCTTGCAGGTTGTTGTCATTTCCAAAATCTGGATCGATCAAATCTGCTTTCTTCCAAACGAAAAGGTTATATCCGCTTAAGGTCGTCTCTAAGCTTTTTACTCCTTTTATATTGGCCAGTTCGGTTAAATCGTATTTAAAGGAAAGGGTTCGCAGTTTAAAGAAGCTACGATCAAAAATATTCGCGAATTTTTTATTTTCCTTATTGGTAACTGCGGCTCGGTAAGGGTAGTTCTGCGACCAGGTCTGCCAGCTAACGGCTGTGGTATTTTCTTGATAGGTTCTGGTATCGGAAATGACGGTACCATCTACATCTTGTACCAATTCTCCTCCGGTTACCGTTACACCTTCGGGAACATAAACAGGCTTGCCTGCCGCGTATTCCGCATCCCGGTACTCCGTAGAATTAGGGTGTTTACCGCCCCACCACATTTTTTCAACGGTTAAAGAACGCATCAATCCGCCCCATACCCCATCGATACCGATATTTACGGAAAGTTTCTTGTATTTAAAATTGTTTTGAAGACCCAAGGTCCAACTAGGGTCGGTATGTCCCAATTGCTGTTTAAAATTATCCCGTACCGGCATTCCTTTGTCGTTTAAAATCAAATCTCCTGCAGCAGATTTCTGCCATACGGTTGCATAATAGCTATCGGCGCGGTCATTGAGTCTTAAATTATTATAGGTAGCATTATCTCCATAAATTTCTGTGATACGCCTTACCTTTCTACTCCAGTTGGCCGTTGCGTCCCATCTAAAATCATCCGTACGGAAAGGGGTAGCTCCCAGAACAAGCTCTAATCCTTTGGTAGTATATTCGTTTCCATTCACCTTACGGCTTTCAAAACCAGAAGTGTTAGAAATAGGCAAATCTATAATCTGGTTGGTATCGACTACATTGTAGTAAGTAAGGTCCAAGCGGACTTGGTTTTGTATAAACGCCGAACTTAGTCCCAATTCGAAAGAGTTAGAGCTCTCTGGCTGAATATTGGCATTGACCAAACCATTGGGGTATTCCAATTTTACGTTTCCGCCAAATACACCATTATTGGTATAAAAAGATTCGGTACTATAAGGACCAAGGTCGCTAGACACCTTTGCCCAAGAACCAAAGGCCTTTACATAATCTATCCCCACCGGAAAGTTCACATAATTAGACACTACGGTACTTAAGGATGCCGAAGGGTAAAAATAGGATCTGTTTGCCTTGGGCAAAGTAGAAGACCAGTCGTTTCTGGCTGCCAGGGTTAGGAACACCGAATTGTAAAGATCCATGCCAAAAGTAGCGTACACACTATTGGTAGCCTTTTCTTCTAAATAGGTTTTTGCTGCCACCGCACCCTTGGTGTTGTTTAAGCTATATACAAAGGGTACTACCAGACCATCGGTAGAATTGTATTCTTGCTGGTATTTTCTATAAAAAGAAGCTGCTCCGGCATTGATATCAAAAGAAAGATCATCGCTCAAATCCTTGTTATAAGATGCTAGGATATCGTAATCTACGGTTAGCTTATTGCTGTTCCATGTTTTATAGTCTCCATCCCTGGCATCTCCGTAATTCAAATAACTTTTAGGACTTTGGCGGTCTTCAAAAATATCCTGAACCACTGCCGATCCCCTTGCCTGTAGGCTTAGATCGTCGGTAATTTTATAGTTCAATGCCATTTGTGCATTGATCAGGTTGGCATCGTATTTCTGGTTCAGCTCATGAGCGGCAAAGTACACATTGTTATACCAGGCATAATTATAATTTGCCTGTCTGTAGCCCTCCTGTCCCGGAACATAACGGTGTTCGTCCAATTCCTTTCCATTTACGTCATCACCCATCCATATAAGAATAGTATACATATGGTTTTTGGGGCCGTATCCGTGTCGTGGGTAATTAGGGGAGAATACCTTGTTGTAAGACAGTTTACTGTCCAAGGTAAGGGCCTCGGAAAGGTTGGTGGTCGATTTAAAACTAAGTCCCCCAGTTTTAAGACTGGCATTGGGCACCCTATCTTTTTGGCTAGAGAAATTTCCGGATAATCTAAAGGCCCCTTTCTCCGATTTATTGGCTATCGCAAAATCTGTTGATGCGATATACCCCGGTTCCATAAAGTCTTTTAGGTTATTGTGGTATTTCCATGGAGTCGGCACCCTGGAATAGCGCGACTTATCGTCGTACTGAGTTCCGGAAACATCGCCCCACCATGGAATAGTTTCATCAGTGACATTATCGTAAATAGGGCTGTTCCATTGTGATACCATCACCCCAGGCTCAAATTTAGGTCCCCAGATCATATCTCCATCGGATACACCACCATCTTTTCCGTCCCAGAACTCATACTTTCCATTGGAACCGTTTCCGTATTCATTTTGTGTTTCGGGAAATACGGTAAAGCCGGCCGAAACCATGGTATTATGGGATACAGAAACTTCCAAGCCATCGGTTTTGGCATTTTTTGTGGTGATCAAAATTGCTCCGTTCCTCCCTCTAGATCCGTAGAGAGCCGATGCTGTGGTTCCTTTTAATACATTGATGTTGGCAATATCGTTGGCCGAAACATCATAAAAGTCTGTTTCTACGGCAATACCATCTATAACGATCAGCGGTGTTTTACCTCTCAGCGAAAAAGAAGGTTTTTGAAATAATCCGGTCGGATTACTAACCGTAAGTCCGGCTACCTGACCAGAAAACAAGCTCCCCACATTTGGTGCGTTTACCTCTTCGATTATTTCGGTATCGATAGTTTGGGTGGCATAGCCTATTTTTTTCTCGGCACGACTAATTCCCAATGCGGTTACCACCACCTCATCGAGTTTTTGAGAGTCTGGCAAAAGCTGAATATCGGCCCTGAGTTTATTTGCCGTGGCAAATTCCGAGGAAATATACCCTATATAGGAAACCACCAAGGTTTCTGTTCCTGTTGGCAATGCTATCTGGAAATTCCCGTCAAAATCGGCTGCTGTCCCGGTGGTACTTCCTTTTATAACAACGGAAGCCCCTGGCAATGGAAAATTATTTTCGTCCAAAACCGTCCCCTCAAATATTTTTTGGGAGTGGCCGCTGACAAATGCCAGAACCGCCAGTATCAATAATAGTTTCGTTTTAATCATGTTTTTGAAAGATTGCGTTAGTTGTTTGTTAATATGCCGCAAATATGCCTCGACTACATTAACCAAGCCCTTCCTTTATATTAAGTGATTGTAATAATACCGCTAGGATTGTTAACTAAAGGTTAGCCGTAAAATACAGAGGCAATGACTATGAAATAGCCTGTATTTGCTAGGAACCGCTAACCTTCAACGAAACTATTCTGACCTTGAAGCCATTAGAAGGGAAGGGTCCTTTGGGAATCAAAAATATAGGGATGGTAAAGAGCTTTAATTGCTTTTGTAAGCGCCGGCCGCCTTGGCTCCTTTACAAAATCGGGCATAAAAAAAACGGACATTGATCTTACCGATCAAAGTCCGTTTTCAAGAATTGCATTAATTTTTATACCTAGGCTTCTTTTAAAAGGATGTCTTTTAATTCCGCTAGGGAGGCTAAGACATGGGTAGGATTGGCCGATAATAACTGGGATTTATTATGGGCTCCTGACGTAACTCCAACGGTCATCCCGCAGTGAGCATTTTTACCTTCTTGAATATCAATAATAGAATCGCCTGCCTTCAGCACTTTTTGAGCATCGGTTACCTGCAACAAGTTCATGGCTTCTTCGATCATGTCTGGATTTGGCCTGCCCAATTTTACATCATCGGCCGTAATAAGCGCATCGTATTGGACTCCTTGGCACCATCCCATTTTATCTAATAGCAATTGGGCCGTATTTTTATCGTAGCCTGTGTTTAAGGCTACTTTAATATTTGCCTTTTTTAAACTTTCCAACAGTTCTGGTACCCCATCATAACTACTTACCTCTAGTTCTTGGTAAGCTTGTTTTAACATCCCCTTAAAGTCCTCGAAAATTTCCGATGTATTAGGGCTACTATCTACAGCATCGTTGGCCTTTAGTATATCTTTTATCGCTTGGTGCTTTTCTTTTCCTGCGCCATGTTCCAAGACAAAGTCCAGACTTAAGTCAAAGCCTTTTTTATTGATTGCCTTTTGCAAGGTTTTGTACACCACATTATCTTCATTGACCGTGGTTCCTGCCATATCAAATACGGCTAATTCTATAGTGTGCATTCTTCCTTATTATAAAGTTTCGTAATATTTTCCTTGGAAAACCCAGCGCTTCCTGTCATTCCCTTTCCTCCTATTCCTGTAACGATATGAATATTATCATCCATATTTTTTTGATAAATATCGGTTGTTTTACATTGGGAATACATCCCAAACCAACGATGTTGAATGTCATAAGTGGGCAGGTCCATTATTTTTTTAGATTCCTCGATGATAAAGTTATCAATGTCCATATTCAAATCAAACCCTAAAAGATCCTTTTCCTTTGCGGAGGCGTATTCATGAGAGTCGCCAAGAATAACCGAACCGTCGCACGCTTGTTTGAACAATATATGGACGCCCCACTTTTTTTCGAGGGAATCGGGGCTTTCTTTGGCCTTTATAGCTTTATAGGAAGCACATTCTTCAAAAGCCTCATAGCGCCTAATAGATAGTCCGGTTAAGATAGAGCCTTGCAATTTATAGTTTTGTTGGGGTTTGGTACTCATCATTTGTAGTTTAGAAACTACTAGATCGCTTTCCTGAAAGGTCTTGGGATACAAGGTCTCAAAATCGCTCCCATTGCAAATCATCACCTTTGCCGCTTTAAAAGTTTCCCCCATAGCGGTGGTCAACACCACCTCGTCGGCCAAAGATTCGCACTGCATTATTTTTTTATTAAAAAATAGCTCGAGTCCTATCTCTTTCATATAGCCGTGCAATTTATTGATCATGACCCTTGGTTCTACGATCACTTCCTCTGGAAAAAAAAGTCCGGCTTTTACATAATCGCTACGCAGGCCATTATATTTATCAAGGCACTGGGTTTTTGTCAATAGCTGCGAGCTATACGCATTCTGTTTATTGATTGCCGCCAATTCTTCTAGCAATTGCACCTCCTCTTCGTTAGAAGCCAAATACACAGACCCCTGTTGGCGTACAGAAATATCGAATTTTGATTGTATTTCCTTATATATTCGCAAACTCTCCCTTCCATAGGCCTGCCACTTAGAGTCCATGCCCGACGGCACTACCTGCCCAAAATTGCGTACTGTGGCTCCTTGGGGAGCATTGTTTTTTTCGATCAAGGCCACTTTCAGCCCCAATTGCATCGCCGCATAGGCATGAAAAGTGCCCAAAACACCTCCACCAACGACTATAAGGTCATATTTTTTCTTCATAATTCTATTAGTTGCATTTCGGGATGTGATGTTTCCCTACTAATTTTTAAACTATTCTCTTTTCTATATTTTCTTTTAAAGTAGACCAAGGATATCACCGCAATTACACCCCCTAAAACAGCAATCAGGTAAGAGCTTCCTATAAAAAAGTTAAGCCATGAAATATTGCTCTGTCCAAAATTCTTATAAAGGAGTACAGCCATACTTCCCAAATACCCAAAGGCATCGGCAATGTAAATCAGGTATCCGGCATTGCCGTTTATTTTAAAGGTGGCAATCATCCTATCAAAAAAAATGCAATTAAAGGGCACATAACATATATAGAGCCCAAAACCAACGCTCATCATCCAAACTACCGGAGAAATAACTCCACCCTGAAAAAGCAAGGTTGTTATTCCAATGCCCACGGTGCCAAAAAGCAATAAATAATGATAAGAGACAAAAGCTTTGTAATTACTTTTTAATAGCCCGATGACCCCGATGATCACCAATACTAAAACGGCGATGGGTATTTCTGAAAAGGTATAGATAGCGGCGTTCCCTTCAAACCCTAGGGAATCCCATATCTCCCTGGTAAAATTATCCCTAAAATCGCGCAATGCCGTTAAAAAGGTATAGAAGACCACCAAAATCACTATCGGAAAAAAGAAAGCCCCAAACACTTTTTTACGATCTTTTGCAGTCATAGGTTTCCGTGCTGTTTTTAGCTGTTCATCTTCTTTCGTAGGTGGTGGCATCCTATTGAGCAACCAGGCAAAAAATACAAAAGGAACAATAAAAACCGCTCCGGTAACCGCCGGCATCCAAAACTCGGAAACCTGCCATTTTTCCATCACCAAAAGTCCAGCCGATTTTACTACCCCACTAGAAACGATAAAACTAGAACATAGGGCAACCCCAAGAAACTCTGTAAACTTGCGACCTTCCAAATATGAAAAAACAATACCCCAAACAATCCCCAATGGCAGACCGTTTAGAAACATAAAAATAACATTATAGGGCATTGGGGTTATTCCAAAGAGAAGGAGACTAAGCTCGGCTAAAAGGATCATTCCTATTAAATAATAGATGCGTTTTTGAGGTTTAAGTTCCGAAATTACCTTTATACCAATGAACTTGGAAAGCATATACCCAATTACTTGGGCAATGATCAGGATAATTTTGTAGTCGATTCCCATAAAAGAAAAATCCTCGTAGGTAGCCACCGTAAAGGGCTTTCGAAAGGCATACATACAAAAATATGTGCCAAAGGAAGCAAACGCCCCATATAACAAAAACCTGATATCTCTTTTCCCTGCTTTCAACTATTTCCTTGTTTAATTCGTACCTCGGTACAAATGGTGAATTATTGAATACAAAACTCCTTACTTTTTTACGGTAAGGAGTTTTTAAGGGGTTATGAGATTGTTAGGGAAAGTTTATAAAATAAGAACGTATGTTAAGAGAAGGTTAGTTATATGATTTTAAAATAAAAATGGCCCATAGCAACCTTCTCTTTTTTAAGGAAAAATCACCATGAACCATTAAATAGGTACTCGTTAAAAATATTATTTTATAGAGTCTACCACACTACCACAGCGTAACATACTGTCGCCGTAATACGGGTTCTTAATATCTTTCTCCCTACTCAACCAATAAGCACCTTTATCGCTGTTGGCCATAGGACAATGTTGAATATATATGGGCGCTGATCCTTCTTTGAGGTTGGCGCCTATGGTGATCATATGGTCGGATAGGGTTACAAGTTCCGCACGTTGTTTTTTAAGATCCTCCGTTTCGGAAATGGTCAAATACTGTTTTTCCAACGATGATAAGTACTCCTTGGCACTTGCGTCAAGTCCCTTGTCTTTCCCCAGTTTCTTTAGGGGCGCTAAACTTTTCTTTGCCGCTGCACTTGCCAAGGCCGCATCACTGGCAACCAAGGCATCCTTCATTTCCAAGTATGCGGCGATTACCTTTTTGAACTCGGCCTCCAAAGTAGCCGACCAGGCTATTTTTAACTCGGTTGCGGATTCTTGGCCCATACTGCCCGAATGTCCTTCGTGCCCTGTTGTCGTTTTTCCTCCACTTTGGTTCATCATAGATTTCTTTCCCATTAATTGGGCCGCCGCGTCTACGGTAAAGGCTCCGTTAACGACAATTTCTTCCCCATTTTCCAAACCGCTGAGTACGGTATAGCTACCATTGCTCAGTATTCCTAGGGTTACTTCCCTCAGCTGAAAAATAGGCTCATCGCTACTTTCCTTTATATATACCAAAGAGCGTTTTCCGGTCCAAAGGACGGCACTTTCTGGAATAACAATTACCTCATCATCTTGCTTGCCTAAAATATCGATTTTCCCTTCAACGAACATTCCCGGTTTAAAAGTAGCATCCTTATTTTGTAATGTTGCCCGTACCATTACTGTTCTGGTACTGGTATTCAACCTTGGGTCGATGAATGAGATCTTTGCCTCAAATTCCTTATTGGGATATGCCTTGGCAGTAATGTTTACTGTTTGCCCGACTTTTAGTGAAGGTATTTGATTTTCATAGGCGTCGAATACTGCCCAAACCGAGTTTAGATCGGCAATTTTAAATAGAGGTTGCCCCTGCTTCACATAGTCGCCTTCCTGCACCAGTTTTTCGGAAACCGTTCCGGCAACAGTGGCATAGATCGGAAAATTTTCTCTCACTTTTCCCGAAGTTTCAATTTGGTCTATTTGCCCTTCGCTTAGCTTCCACAACCTTAATTTATTGCGCACGGCCTTGTAGAGCGAAGGCTGTGTAGCCTTTAAGCTTGCCGCCGTTATAAGTTCTTGTTGCGCCGCTACTAGGGCAGGGGCGTAGATAGTGGCCAAAAGTTGCCCTTTCTTTACCGTTTCCCCAGTAAAACTAACCCCTAATTTCTCTACCCTTCCTTCAAAGTAAGAAGCTTGTACAGCATTGGCCTCTTCATTTTCTTTAATTTTCCCTGATAGTTTCAGCTTGTTCTCACCAGCTTCTCCAGCGCCTACCATAGCCGTCTGAACATTGGCCAAGGCCATGGCATTTTTGGTCATTTTAAACTGATCGGCAGCCAAACCGTCCGCGCCAGACTCCGCAGGAATAAGGTCCATACCACAAATGGGGCAGTCCCCAGCTTCGGGCTGCATAATCTGAGGATGCATGGAACAGGTCCATAGCTGACTCTCGGCCACTTCCCCGGAATGATCGTGTTGATCTTCTTTGCTGGCACTTTCTCCAAATAGCAGCCATCCCATTAGGAGACCTGCTAGTAATATCCCGACATATAGTATGTACTTTTTCATCTTATTCTTATTAATTCATTTATCTCAGATCCACATAGTTCAATGCTCTACATTGCTTTTCCTACCAGGGTCTTTTTTCAAAAACGGCACTTATATAATTTGCCCCTTAATTTGATACTTTAAAAGGAAAGCTTACGGCTATCTTTTCCCAAGCCATTGAAATTTCCCCTTCCCTATCGTTCTTCTTTATTATGGAATATTCTAGGTGCTCCTTCGTCGTATCCAAGGTTTTTGGGGTAACCTGAAAACGCAGTACATCTTCTGATTCCTTATAATCGTCTTTCCCATGTTGATTCCAATTGGAATTGAATATGAGGGTCCATTCGGATTTTGTAGGTATCACAAAAAAACCATATTTCCCTGCGGGCAGCACTTGCCCTGCTATGCTCAGATTTTTATCAGTCTCTATCCAAGTAGCCATGTGGGCTCCTGCTTTCCATACGGCATCAAAGGGTAGTAATCCACCAAAAATGATCCGGTCTCTTACACCAGGGGAAGAGTAATCGATATGAATATGGGCATCGCCTATCATTGTCATTACCGAAGTGTGTGGACTTAGTACTTTATTTGCGGTACTGGCCACTTCTTTTGGCACTGGATGTTGATGGCCTTTGGCCTTGGGTTCTTTAGCATTTTTACAATTAAATAATGCTAAGGAGAATATGGAAATACAAATTATTTTCTTCATTAATTCTTAATTAATTTTTGTTGTTCGTAATCGCAGGGCATTGGCAATCACCGATACCGAACTAAAGCTCATGGCCAGTGCCGCAATCATGGGAGACAATAACAGCCCAAAAACCGGAAACAGCAATCCGGCGGCAATAGGTACCCCTAGACTATTATAAATAAGCGCAAAGAATAAATTCTGTTTTATATTCTTCATCACTTTCACACTCAAATTCCGCGCCTTTACTATTCCATGTAAATCTCCTTTTACAAGGGTAATGGCGGCGCTTTCTATGGCTACGTCGGTTCCGGTTCCCATGGCGATCCCTACATCGGCCTTTGCCAAAGCAGGGGCATCGTTGATACCGTCTCCGGCCATCGCTACCTTTTTACCTTCTTTTTGTAATTGGGTAACTATATTTAGTTTATCCTCCGGCAGCATTTCTGCTTTAAAATCGGCCAAATTCAGGGTTTGGGCCACGGCACTGGCAGTATCGTGATTATCCCCGGTTAGCATCATTACCGCTACCCCGTGTGACTGCAGTTCTTCGATGGCTTTTTTACTGCTCTCTTTAATTTTATCACTGATGACCACATAGCCTACACCAATACTGTCGATAGCTAAGAAAGGCACTGTTTTCCCCTTTTTCTGCTCTTTCATCACCGTCTCCAGCAATTCGTCAGACAGGCTTACTTGCGCTTCTTCCATCATTTTTTTATTGCCCAAGGCCAGTGACTTCCCTTCCACGGTTCCGGTGACCCCTTTTCCGGTCACCGACATAAAATCGGATACTTTCAACAGGGTACTTTCTTTCTCTTTGGCATAGGCAACGGTTGCTTCTGCCAAAGGGTGCTCGCTATGGTTGTTAAGCGCGTACACATATTGTACAATTTGCTCTTGGGTGTACTCGGAAGAGGCACTGCCTACTCGTTCTACAGAAGGCTTTCCTTCGGTGATAGTCCCTGTTTTGTCTATGATAAGGGTATCTATCTTATCCATCTTCTCCAAGGCTTCTGCATTCTTGATCAACACTCCAGACTGCGCTCCTTTCCCAACGCCCACCATAACGGACATAGGAGTGGCCAAACCTAGGGCACAGGGACATGCAATAATAAGTACGGCAATAGCGTTGACCAATGCGTACACATAGGCCGGTTCCGGACCAAAACTTGCCCATATTACAAAGGTAATCACGGCTATGATGACTACCACGGGCACAAAATAACCAGAGATTTTATCGGCCAGTTTTTGTATCGGTGCCTGACTCCTACTAGCTTTGTTCACCATATCGATGATCTGGGCCAGCAGGGTATCGGACCCTACTTTTTGGGCTTCCATCAAAAAAGATTGCTTTCCATTAATGGTCCCCGAATTTACCGTATCGCCTTCTCCCTTATCTACAGGAATAGGTTCCCCGGTGATCATGGATTCGTCTATAGAAGTATTGCCTTCGCGAATGGCCCCATCCACGGGTATTTTTTCTCCCGGTTTTACCCTTAATAAATCTCCTATTTTAATTTTATCAATAGCGATGGTTTCTTCCTTGCCATCGACTACTCGTATCGCTTTATTGGGAGCCAGTTTCAACAATTCCTTTACGGCGTTATTTGTTTTACTATGGGCCCGTGCTTCCAATAATTGTCCCATCAACACCAAGGTTAGGATAACGGTAGCTGCTTCAAAATATACGTGTACGGTTCCGTGATGCGTCTTAAACTGGGCAGGGAAAAAATCGGGAAATAACAAGCCAAAAACACTGAACAACCACGCCACTCCTGCACCGATACCGATCAGGGTAAACATATTGAGGTTCCAGGTCTTTAGGGAACGATAGGCACGTTCGAAAAACATCCATGTAGCGTAAAATACTACGGGGATAGAAAGCACAAATTGTATCCAGTTCCAATAGGTCATTGAAAGCATGTCGTACAATGGATTGTTCGGTACCATTTCGGACATGGCAATTATAAAAATGGGCAGGGTAAAGATCCCCGCTATCCAAAACTTGCTTAGCAGCTTCTTATAATTCTTTTCTTCGGCAGATATATCGGCTTCTTTGGGCACTAGATCCATACCACAGATGGGGCAATCCCCGGGTTCGTCCTTTAGTACTTCCGGATGCATAGGACAGGTATATTGGCTAGCCCCAAAGGCATCCATTTTCACTTCTTCCACCAAATCCATTCCACAGACCGGACAATCGCCCGCCTTGTCATAAATCGTATCGCCTTCGCAATGCATAGGGCAATAAAAGGTACCCGTACCGCTACCTTTTGGCGTTTTTTTAGGCGTTTTATGCTGTTGGGGATTTTCTTCCCCCGGCATGGCAATACTATAAAGGTCTCCCTCCTTTGCCAAGGCTTCTTGGAATTTCTCTAAAGGGATATTCTCGGTCATGCTTATGGTAGCCTCGGCCTTTGCCAAATCTACCGATGCTTCTGTAACCCCTGCAACCTGCTTCAAAGTCGCTTCGACATGGCTTCTACAGCCATTACAAGTCATTCCGAAAATTTTATAGGTAACTGTGCCGTTTCCTTTAAGCTCTTTATCGGATTCCCGCTGCTGAAGTTGCTCCTCTCCCGGCATAGCAATACTATAGCGGTCTCCTTCCTTTGCCAAGGCCTCTTGGAATTTCTCTATAGGGATTTGATCGGTCATGCTTATCGCAGCCTCGGCCTTTGCCAAGTCTACCGATGCTTCTGTAACCCCTGCAACCTGTTTCAAGGTCGCTTCGACATGGCTTCTACAGCCATTACAAGTCATTCCGAAAATTTTATAGGTAGCTGTGCCATTTCCTTTAAGCTCTTTATCGGATTCCCGCTGCTGAAGTTGCTCCTCCCCCGGCATAGCAATACTATAGCGGTCTCCTTCCTTTGCCAAGGCTTCTTGGAATTTCTCTAAAGGGATATGCTCGGTCATGCTTATCGTAGCCTCGGCCTTTGCCAAGTCTACCGATACCTCCGTAACCCCTGCAACCTGTTTCAAGGTCGCTTCGACATGGCTTCTACAGCCATTACAAGTCATTCCGAAAATTTTATAGGTATGTCTCATTGTTTAGGTCTTTAATTGAATACTCAAATGTAGCCTTTACCCCTAGCTTGTGTTTTCACAATTATGGAGGATGTTTATACTATTTGGTCCAATGATTTCCTGTCCCATTGCTGCAAATTCTTATAATCGCTCATAGACATTCCGGTTACCGATTTAAACTGTGCTGCCAAATGGCTACTGCTTTTATAGTTTAGACTATAGGCTATCTCAGAAAAATTAAGATGTTGCAGCTGAATCAATTCCTTGACTTTTTCAATTTTTAGATTGATATAGTACCTTTCTATAGTAATACCCTCTTGTTTACTAAACATTTTGCTCAGTACCGAATAATCCTTCTTTAGTTTTTTGGACAGGTAAGCCGATAAGTTTTCCTCTGTTGCCGCTTCTAGGTTGTCAATAGCTTCAATGCAAGCTATTTTTAGCTGTTCGTTTACCATCAGCCCGACCTCTTTTACCAGTTCGAAGCCATTTTTGTTCAGCAGGCTTTCTATAAAAGCCTCATCGACGCCTTCTTTTTCCAAGAAAACAATCTCTCCTAAGGAAATGGATACCACAACCAGGCCTACCTTTTTGAACTCCTGTTCCAAAAAGCTTATACACCTATTGCAAACCATATTTTTGACGAGAATCTTTTTTTTCATGCTTCTTTTTAAGAACAAGCTTATTACCCTTTAATTTACGAACAATCTAGAAACTTATAGCCCCTGTCCAAAAACTATACTTCCCTGTTAGTTGATTTCCTTCTGAACAAAACCACAGTTCAACATACCGCTTCCAAAGTATGGATTTTTAACAGCCTCCTTTGCACTTACCCACATACCGCCTTTGTTGTTATTGTACATAGGACAAAATTGTTGGTACAAGGTTTTTGATGTTCCGGCAATCGCCACAAAATCTACGATAGCACTGCTTAAGCCTTCAAAGTATTCTCTTTGTTTAGCGATATCTCCTGTGGTAATTTGGGTCGCTTTATCTTTAGCAGTAGCGATAATTTCTTTTAGTTCGGATTGCTTGGAAGCTTCAACGGATGCCATATCGAATTCCGATATCTTTTTTAGCATGGTCTCTCCTGCCTTTGCAGCATTCTCCTGACTATCTGCCACCAAGGCATCTTTTAATTCTAGGTAGCTATCGATGATAGTTCCTGCTGCCGTAGTTTCTTGAGTGCTTGTATTTGCCTCTACAGATACTGCGTTGTCTTCTTGAACTGCCTCTTTCTTTGCCTCTTTACAAGACATGGTAATAACAGTTACTAATCCCAAGGCTAACATTCGCATTGATACATTTCTTCTTTTCATCTTAAATGGTATTTATAGTTAATTAATAATTATTTTAAAACTGAATTCCCCGTCAGTTACATTCGGTATTAATGATTTGATACGTCAAAAATATGCAGCTTTATGGCATTCCTGCCTTGCTGTACTTACTTTCTTAGGTAATGAATAATGGTCGATTGCACTTGAAAATCCCTAATCGCTTCTATCTGGCCAGTTTGAAACTTCAATTGTAATTCCTGCACCTCCAGAATGTCCCTAAAATCTATAGTTCCAGTCTCGTAACTTTTAAGTAGGATCTCTTCTGCATTTTTAGCTTGGACCAAATTTTGGGCCTGTGTTTCATAATTAATTTTTGCCGCCTTTCGTGCTTTCACGGCCTTGTCCAACACAGCTTCCAAAGTGTTCAATTTACTTTGTTTCTGAACAATTATTTCCTGTTGCTTTAGTTCGTTCTGCTTGCTTTTAGACTTAAAACTATTATTAAAAATAGGGATGGATAGGGAAACCATAGGCATGACCATATCCTTGTGCATTCCCATTACGGTATAGCTCATCCCAAGGCCAAGCATCGGCGCACTTTCTTTTTGGTTCAGCAGTTCTGATTGGGTTACCGATTTAAAAAGCTTGTCGTATTTTAATAGTTCGGGATGCAACTGTAAGTTCTTCTCATCATAAGGAAGCTCATCGGAAAGTCCGTCCAATTCCATGCTCACCAGCACGGGAGTGTTTTTATCCCTGTTTAGCAGACTGTTCAACTGGCTCTGTTCTGATAGGTACTCTTGTTCCAAGACTTTTTTTAAAGCGAGCAGTTCATTTTGTCGCATTTGCAAGCGAAGGACATCTACGGAAGATGCCTTTCCTACTTCCACGGAATTTAGGGCCAAGGTCTCATAGGTTTTTAATAAGGCTATGTTTTCTACTAAAACCTTTTGTTTCCCTTGGTTCGCAAACAAGGTATAATACGATTGGGAAACAGAAGCCGCCAATTTTCGTTTGGCAATGGCAATATCCTCGTACTGTGCTTCGGCCAAGGAAGCTACATAATTTTCTCTGGCCGTAATGGTCTTAAACCAAGGAAACATTTGCATCACTTCAAATTGTGCCACCTCCGACATCGCTATATTCTCTGGCGGATTGGCCAATACCATGGCCTCCATGGTCGTATTGGGCAGTGTGTTTACCTCTTTTATTTTTTCGGTAGCGACCTGATACTGCAATTCAAAGGCCTTTATTTCTGGGTTGTTGGCATAGGCATCCATGACCAAGCTGCCCAGATCCTGGCCTTGCACAGAAAGCGTCAGGAACAAGGCGGCAAATAACAGCCTTCCTCTTGAGTTATAATAGTTATGATCGGTTCTCATTATTCGTCTAATTTTAAATTATTGCCACTGTTTTTTTCCTTCAATTTCAAGGCAATTTCCGCCTTGGAACTAAAGAGTACCGGTACTACAAACAAGGTGATCAGGGCTATCAGCATTCCACCAAAACTCGGGATGGCCATAGGGATCATAATATCGCTCCCACGCCCTGTTGCAGTAAGTACGGGTAAAAGCGCCAACATGGTTGTTGCGGTAGTCATCAGACATGGACGGATACGTTTTTCACCTGCCTCTACCACCGATGCCCATATTCCTTCTTTGGTCGTTGGGTTATTTCTATCAAAAGTCTGTGTCAGATAGGTAGCCATGACCACCCCATCATCGGTAGCAATTCCGAAAAGGGCAATAAACCCTACCCATACGGCCACACTTAAATTGATGGTATGCATCTGAAAGAGATCACGGAGGTTTTCACCAAAGAAATTAAAATTCAAAAACCAGTCCTGTCCGTACAGCCATATCATTATAAAGCCCCCGGCAAAAGCCACGGCAATTCCGGAAAACACCATAAAAGAGGTTGCCACGGATCGGAATTGGAAATACAGGATCAGGAAAATTATGGCTAGTGCCAAAGGCACTACGATAGCCAATGTTTTTTCGGCCCTTAGTTGGTTTTCATAGGTTCCTGTAAACTGGTAGCTAATGCCTTTGGGCACCACTAGTTCTTGACTTTCTATTTTACTCAAAATCAAGGCCTGTGCATTTTCTACGACATCTACTTCGGCAAAACCGTCCAATTTATCGAATAGCACATAGCCGACCAAAAAAGTATCCTCACTTTTGATCATCTGAGGCCCCTGTTCGTAGCGCATGGTTACCAGTTCGCTTAATGGAACGGGATTCCCTTTGGCAACGGGCACATAGATGTTCTTTAGTTCCTCTGGATTCCCGCGAAGTTCCCTTGGGTAGCGTACCCGTACCCCGTAGCGTTCGCGGCCTTCTACGGTTTTGGTAAGGGTCATACCCCCTACGGCGACTTCCAAAATGCGCTGTACATCTTCGATCATAATACCGTAGCGTGCCAATTGCTCCCTATTGATATCTAGTAACAAATAAGGTTTCCCTACAATCCTATCAGCAAAAACAGCCTCTTCTTTTACCCCTTCGGCATCTTTTAAAATGGCCTCTAATTGCATTCCAAAGGCTTCTATCTGTTTAAGATCCTGTCCCTTTACTTTTATCCCCATCGGAGCCCGCATTCCCGTTTGCAACATTACCAGCCTCGTTTCTATAGGTTGCAATTTTGGAGCGGAAGTAACCCCAGGTAAACGGGTTACGGCCACTATTTCGTTCCAGATATCGTTTGGTGACTTTATAGAGGGGCGCCAATTCCTAAAATACTCCCCATCGTCATCGGCAATGAGTTGTTTTCTTGATATGTTGGCGGTAATAGGGGTTTCTGGACCATGCTGGTCATGATCGATATTTTCGCTATTGGGATTCACGATCATACTACCATCCTGAAGTATAAAATAACCATCTTCATTTACCTTATACCGTTGTCGCTCCCCCTGCTCATTCAGCATATATTCTGATTTATACTGAATAATATTCTCGTACATGGACAAGGGAGCAGGATCTAGGGCAGAATCTGTTCTCCCCGATTTCCCTACAACGGTTTCTATTTCGGGAATACTGGCCACAGCCATATCTAACTGTTGCAATACCCGCTTATTCTCTTCGACCCCAGAATGTGGCATAGAAGTAGGCATCAACAGAAAAGACCCCTCATTTAAAGAAGGCATAAATTCCTTGCCCGTATTTTTCATGATAAGAACTCCAAGGACCACAAGTAAAGTGGGGATGGATAGGAACAACAATTTATGTTGCAATGCCCATTGTAAAATGCGCACATAATACCTCCTAAACAGGGTAAATACCCCTAAGAGTCCAAAACATATAATCGCTACGAACAGTAGGTTCCACGACAAGTTCTTATCGAGTCCCAGCGGCCTCCAGTATTGGGCCAAAAGGACCATTATAGTTCCTACCGATACCGCAATATTGGCCAGATTGGCCTGTTTATCGGTTATTTTATCTTGCCCTTTTAAAAAGCGTACTATCGCAAAGGCCAATAAAACTAGCCCTAGGTAGTACCCAAAGAACAAGGCAACCACTCCTGTAATGGCCATCAACGCATTTAAGAAATACCCAACCGTTGTCCTAATAGTCCGTTTTTTAAATAGCATGGCTGCAAAGGGAGGAATCAGAAATAAACTAACGATAAGGGCGGCAGACAAGGCGGCTGTTTTCGTAAAGGCCAGGGGTCTAAATAGTTTCCCTTCGGCCCCTATCATCGTAAATACCGGTAAAAAGCTTATAATAGTGGTCAGTACGGCAGTTACTATGGCCCCGGACACCTCTTCGGTAGCATTGTAAACGACCGTATTAATAGGCAGCTTCTCCTTGTTTTCATCCATATGCCGGATAATGTTTTCGGACAAGATGACCCCCACATCTACCATGGTACCAATGGCGATGGCAATCCCCGATAGGGCCACAATATTGGCATCGACATTAAAAAATTTCATGGCAATAAAGACCATCAACACGGCAACGGGCAAGAGTCCCGAAATAAGGATAGATGCCCTGAGGTTAAATACCATCACGATGATCACAAAAATGGTGATCAATATCTCTAGGGATAGGGCTTCGTTTAGGGTTCCTAAGGTTTCTTGTATTAATTCCGTCCGGTCATAAAACGGTACGATCGTCAGTTGGGAAGTACGGCCATCGGCCAATATTTTTGAGGGCAGCCCAGCGCTCATTTCGGCTATTTTTGCCTTTACGTTATTAATGACCTCCATTGGGTTAGCACCGTATCTGGCAACGACCACTCCCCCAACAACCTCAGCACCTTCCTTGTCCAAAATACCACGACGTTCGGCTGGCCCCAGGTTTACCTTCGCAATGTCCATAATACGGATGGGCGTATAATCTTCGGCAGTTACTACGGTATTTTTAATGTCTTCCAAAGATTTAATATACCCTAGGCCACGCACCAAATATTCGGCCTTGTTTATCTCCAAGGTCTGTGCCCCTATATCGCGGTTGCTTTGCTTTACGGCATTCACCACCTGCTCTAGGCCAATATTGTACTGCTTCATCAGTTCCGGATCTACATCGATCTGGTATTCCTGAACATACCCACCTATAGATGCTACTTCCGACACCCCGCTGGCCGAGGAAAGCCCATATTTTACATAGTAGTCCTGTACACTGCGCAGTTCGTGCAAGTCCCATCCTCCGGTAACCGCCCCTTTTTGGTCTCTTCCTTCCAAAGTGTACCAAAATATTTGCCCCAATCCGGTAGCATCGGGTCCCAAGGACGGATTTACCCCATCGGGCAACAGGCCGCTGGGCAGGGAGTTTAGTTTTTCTAGAATACGGCTTCGGCTCCAATAGAACTCTACATCTTCCTCGAAAATGATGTAAATGCTCGACAAGCCAAACATAGAGGTGCTCCTAATGGTTCTGACCCCAGGGATCCCCAACAAGGAAGACGTTAAGGGATAGGTAATCTGGTCTTCCATATCCTGAGGAGACCTGCCGGGCCAATTGGCAAAGACTATCTGTTGGTTTTCACCAATATCGGGAATGGCATCTACGGCCACGGGATCATTCGGTAAAAAACCGGTATTCCAATTAAAGGGTGCATTAACGGTGCCCCAACCTATAAAAAGAACGAGTAGCAATACGGCTACCAACTTATTATGGATAAGAAACTTGATGCTTTTATTTAGCATGGGTATTGATATTTAAAACATTAGAATTCTGTGCTGTAAAAAAAACACAAACAACAGCTTTGGTCCAAGACCGGTATTACCGTTGGACGCTGGGGTTCTAAAGTTTTAAAATCAGATTAGGAAGGTCTCATCCAGTATATGGATGTCCCGTATGAGTAAGGGAGGCGTATAATCGCCAAAAGGCACCTTGTTTTTAATATCTCCTTCTAGAAGACTTAAAAAGCTATAAGAATAGGCAATAACAAATACTTGTTGCTGAAAGGTCAGCGAATCAAAGGATATCTTTAAATCGTCCTGTCCTTCAACAAGGATATTTTCTTCCTTGCAGCAGTCATCTATAACGATGGAACATGCCTCATTTGCCGCAGGCTGCATCATTTCCATGCCACAGCTATCTACCTTATCAAAGAAAGAATAATCAACCAATGTTTTTCCACAAAAATGCATATCTACCGAAAATGACATGGTAGACAATAACACTAAAAGTGCTAAAGAAAAAGCCGCTATTTGTCGAAAAATATTTTTCATTTGTGTTGCAAAAATACAAAATATAATCTATCCTAAATTAGATTAACAATTTATTATAGCTATGCACAAACTTACCCATAAAAAACTATATGGCTTACAAGAATTTGGGCAATGCTATTATTGTGCATCGCTTAACCATTGCCGTGCCAAAGCGTTACCCTAGAGCCTATTAACAACTCGATTCTTGCTGGAATATTGTAATTATTCAAAAAAAATATCGCCAAAAAACTCCGGCCTGTGATAATCGGGTGCCGCTGTATGTATGGGATAATAACTTAAGAAATGAGGTTTGGAGGTATGGTCGCCACATTTGTAAAAATTAGCCTTGGCCGCCAATCCTTTTAGTTGGATATTGGGATGGTGGACTAGGATACTAGCAGGGATTACCAAGAACAATTCCCAGAAATACTGTCCGCCTTCTGCTTCAAACACCGATGTCCCCAAGCTACTTTCTACCTGTATATGCTGTTCTATGGTTGCTGGGGCTATCAACTGCCGATCGGACCTTCCCGGACCGTACGCCAAATGGACGGTGCCGATAGCGTTCACTTCAAAATTATAATAGCGACCGTCTTTTAAGGGGTCAAAAAAGAATTCCACACAGCTATCTTGGTGTACCGGACCATTAGTTTCCGTCGTCCTGGCCAATACATGCTCCTCGGTAACATAGAATTTTAGGATCATATTATTGTTGGCACATGCGATCCTAAAAGAAACCTTGGGCTGGTAAGGAAACTCCCCCCAATTAAGGGTTTCTATGGAGTGTACGGGCACCTGTTCTTCTAGGAGCTGCGATAACTGCCTTACATCTGTTCCTTGGAAACCTTCTAATTCTTTTACCCTGAGTGCCATTTCTTTTTATTGATTATTAACCGAATATCGAACACACAAAAATAGTCCAAAATTCATATTTGCATATTTACATTAGCCTTTTTGAAGGCTACTTACAATTTCATAAGATTTTAGGCGGTCCTTATGATCAAAAATATGGGATACGACCATAATTTCATTCACTTGAGTCGCGGCTACAAAGGCCGATAGTTCTTTTTCTATGGTCTCTTTGTTCCCTACAAAACTATAATACATCATCTGTTGTATTTGCGCTTTCTCCCGCTCGTCCCAAAGCTCGTCCATGTTGTCTACCGGTGGCGGCAGGGGTTTTCTGGTGTTTCTTATAATTCCCAATGCCAGTTGTTGTAGGCTGGTCTCTATGTACCTTGCCTCTTCATCGGTATCGGCAGCAATAATATTGACACAGGCAATCGTATAGGGTTTGTTACTCTGTGGCGAAGGTTCAAAATTTTGATGGTATAGTCCTAGCGCCTGGTGCAATTGTGCCGGGGCAAAATGGCTCGCAAAGGCATAGGGCAATCCTTTTTTTCCTGCCAATTGGGCGCTAAAGGTACTAGAGCCCAATAAATACAAGGGGATATCTAAACCTTCACCGGGGATGGCCCGTACAGGGGCATGGCTGTTTTCTATGGAAAAATATTGCTGTAGCGCTTCTATATCACGTGGAAAATCGTGTACTGTTTCTATTCTATCCCTACGCAGGGCCTTTGCGGTGAGCTGATCTGTTCCCGGTGCCCTTCCCAGCCCTAAATCTATTCGTCCTGGGTAAAGGGTTGCTAAAGTGCCAAATTGTTCTGCTACGATCAATGGCGTATGGTTGGGCAACATAATACCTCCGGACCCCACCTTAATAGTTTTTGTTCCCTGGGCAATATGCCCTATTAATATTGGCGTGGCCGAACTCACCAAAGTATCCATATTATGGTGCTCGGAAATCCAGAAGCGTTCAAAACCTAATCGCTCTGCATGCTGCGCCAGCTCCAAACTGTTCTGAATAGCCTGCAGGTGCGTTGCTCCCTTGGCGACAGGAACCAGATCTAGAACAGAGAATTTTATAGTGTCTAAATTATGTGGATTGTTCTCCTTCATTATAGGCTGTTTTTTTAATAGGCTGTTAGCAATAATGATTACTGCCAAAGCCTTACAAAGTTAACAAGTCCAAGCACAATACTAGGATGAAACCAATCAATTATTATTCCTAGCCTCCCCTCCTAGGGCCACTTATAAAAGGGAGGTGTCTATTCCTGTTTCCATCCATAAAAACCTTTGGTACCTATCCCTATAAAAAGACAGGTCATCCTACTATTATATACCTCATTTGTTTTGCGTTAGGGACCGCGGCGGCATCCCCGCAGCACCGCAAGGGATATAGCCAAGGGCCCGCCCGACGTAGGAGGGAACGCCCAAAAGATTAGACAACGGCCACAGAAATTCGCCATGGCATACGGCATATACACCCTAAAAAATAGGCTCCCCAAATTTTTGCTTAGACCCCGATCTGGGAGCCATGGGCGCATGGAGAAAAAAGCTATGGATATGCTTGGGATCGGTTAAATAAAATTAATGGGTAGCTTTAAGCGACAAGGCCTTTTCAAAATTGGCTTTAAATCCCAAAGAAACGGGGATGTTATCTTCCGTTGCGCTTTGAACAGACAGGGCAAAACCCTTTCTTGTTTTCTTACAGGCAGTAATGTGTTGAACGTTTACGATATAAGATCGATGGGTGCGCACCAGACTGGCATCTTTAAGTTTTCCCTGTAGTTCTTTTAAACTCGCCCGCACCAGTTCCATGGTCAATTTTTCTCCTTTTAAATAAAAGATTTCCAAATAATTTCCGGCAGATTTAACGTATACCAATTGGTGGTATTTTATGGCTAGGACTACCTTGTCGTTTTCTCCCGTAATGGTTAGCAGCTCATTGGCCTTATCTATCATTGGACGCGCTGGGTTTTGTTGTTCCTTCTTATAGTACGCTAGTTTTTGCATTAATTGCATATACCAAAAAAAGAGAATGTAGGGGACTCCTATGATGAGCCCTACCTGCTTAAAGGTATTATAGAACTCGTATACATTTTCTTCGAAAGGCATGTAAAGCGGATTGTAAATAACAAAGATCGAAACCGTAATCAATACCACTTCCAGCACCGACCATAAAATAAGGCTATAGATTTTAAGGTGGTGTAATTTTATCAAGGGACGCAACACAAACTGGGAAAACAATATGATGGCTGCCCCTATCAACACAAACTGATGGTAGTAACTTTTGCCCCACTCATCCAAATCAAAAGGATCGTATATAGTTATAAAAAGCAAGGAGTATACAGAAATAAACCCCACCAATAAAAGCCTGTTTTTGGAAGTATCCAAAAACCGAACATCTTGCCGTAAAACATTGGTCATAGGTCGTCTTTTAGTACTCACTTTTACTGCTGTTACCATCCTCCAAAACCATATTTTTTAGATCCGTTTCCACAGCGGGCTTATGGGAAATCGTTTTTAAAAGGATACTCATATTTTACTTTGGACTTTTAATTCTCCTAAAGTAACTAAAAAAATAACAATCCCATGATGCCATAAAACCTTGGCCTTGCAACAATTATTTTCCGTTCTACCCGCTATGGGTGTCTCGGAAGGCGGTTTGAAACTCTTTTAGCGTACTTGCAGCATGGCCCGAGAGCTCCAAAAAATACTGCTGCTGCCATTCTTGGGTATTTTGGGCCTGCTTGCTAGTAAGTCGGTCCCAAGGCGGGTACACCCTTATCCCCCTTTTACCGGGCTTTTTTGCACTAGAGAAGACCCCTTGGTGCAGCAATGCCGATAGTGGAAATATAAATTGGCCACAACCAAATTCGGAAACGGCATTTATCACTAAAAACTCTACCCCATCATTTTCGGTATAGGGAGCGGTACCTCCCTCCGCGCTGCGCTTCCAAATAGCCACAAACTGACCTGTTTTTTTAGGGGTTTGTTTGGCGGTTCGCCCTATCACGGAAAATCCGTTGAGGGTATAAGAACAAGCCCCATAAGCCGCACCTTCTCCCTTTGTAAAATCGGTTAGGACAATCCCGGGGGAATCGTATAATAGGCTTATTCCTTTAGGCCAACCTATAGCCATCAAAAGGGCACTGGTATTGGTGTTTTGCATATGCTACCGTTTCGTTTTATGCCAATATACTCCTGGCGCAGGCTCGTAAAAATAGCGCTAAACATCCATGTCCCCTTATGTTTCCAAGAAAGGTGCTAAAAAAAAGCGCTCAGGATATGTATGTAACGCCACAAATGGCCCAATTCTTGATTGTATAAACGACTGAACTAAAAGCCAATGCCCTTTTAGACGGTGCGAATTATAATAATATTAACGAGGCTATAAAAAAATATTAACATCTAAAAAGCAACCTTTGCCCGTATCTATATCTATAGGGTAAGAACTTTTTAAGTTTTCAATACTATAAAATTATCAAAGCATGATTGAGGAATTATTAACTTTTACGATGAATTTAATAGATCAGTACCCGTACTTATCTATAAGTCTGTGTTTAGTACTGGTATTATTTTTAATTGGGGTCGAAGTAAAGAGCAAATATTCTAACAAATAATAACTTGTCCTTTTTCCAAGGATTTCCCCTCATTAAAAAAAGCGCTGTACGGTTTAGGATACTAATTATCCTGGCTTTTACGGCGCTTTTTTGGTGGCAATTTTTTTAAAGCTTCCCCTTTCTTATTGTAAAATCCTTCTCCCTTTTGCTCTCACAAACATTAGGATGGCAAAGTGCAAAAATCCGGCGACCTTCACCACACGGTCCATGTATATCTTAATCCAGGGGTCCTATCATTTCTTTTTCGTACCATATATAAGGTCATGGCTATGGTTACAATTTCAAGGAGTTTTGTAAATTTATGTCATCTGCCTTGCAAGGATGCGCAGCGGTAACAGTGTTCCCCTTTTTTATCACTAAAAGATTATCTTATGTCCTACGAACTCATCCACAACAAAAAAGAACATAGGTTTCAGGTATCTATCGATGGCCATATGGGCATTGAGGAGTACAAACTTTTCCCAGGCGGTATTGCCTATATCCATACAGAAGTTCCCAAGGCATTGGCCGGTCAAGGGGTAGGCTCGTTCATAGCCAAGGGCGTATTAGACTATGCCGCCCAGCAAGGCCTAAAGGTAAAGCCTGTGTGCCCGTTTATAAAGGCCTATATCGATAGGCACCACAAGTATCAGGCTAATTCTATTGCTCACCAAGACAAGAAATCTTAGCACTAGCAGGGTAATGTTTTTTTGGGCGTTCCCCTATCGGGTCGGGCTTTCCGCTGTATCTTTTTTAGCCGGCAGGGCCGTCCAAAAAAGGATGCCGCTGCAATCCCTAACACGGCAAAGCACAATCTTCCCTGTCAATCCTTATATTCAAAAAGAAAGATTTCCTTATGATCGTGGGCTATCTACCTCGCGATTGCACACCTTTTGAAAAGCATATTTTTTCTGCAAAAATAATTATTTACAGAAAATTACTTCTTTTTTAAAAAATAAACCTTCAGCTCCTTCCCGTCGAAACAAACCCAAAACACATTGGTTTACAGCTTCTTATATCCGTGAAAATTACATTTAAAAATGTACTAAAAGCAAACAAAAAACGAATGATTTCAATTTCTGACAAAAGTCATGTTTTCCACTAGCAATAAGTCGCAGTTTTGCCCTATATAATTAAAGAAATGAATTATGAGTCACATTAAAACAGGGTTCGCATTTATAGCAAGTTTATGCATTTTCTTGCTTTTCAACAACATGGCCGTTGCCCAACAGTTCAAAATAATCAATGAAAAATCGTCCTTAAGTGTTTTAGGGACCTCTAGTATACACGACTGGGAAATCAGTGCCGAGAATAAGTCGGGGGTATTGGTCTTAAAAAATGGGGAAACCAATGAATTAGAAAGATTGGATATAGAAATAGCAACGGAAGGTTTAAAAAGTGGAAAGTCTAGTATGGACAAAAACACCCATAAGGCCTTAAAAACCAAAAACCATAAAAAAATCGTTTTTAACCTTTCCGAAGTACAACAGACCATTCCACTTGGAAATGGGAAATACAAAGTAAAGGTCCAGGGCGACTTAAGTATTGCTGGGGTAAAGAAGACCATTTCACAAGACTTAGAGCTGGGGATCACTGGCAATACTGCCAAGCTTTCTGGAGAGAATAAAATAAAAATGACCGATTTTAATATAGACCCCCCTACCGCATTGTTAGGTACCATTACCACCGGGGACGACATCACCATAAAATTCGACATCACCTTAAATAAATAAAATTATCACTACCAAAAATCAGAATCATGAGAACATTTATTAAAAATACCCTGGGGATTACCTTACTATTGGCCGGAATGGGACTGCAGGCACAAGATCGCACCCTAGACAATTACAGACAGCCAGACAAAAATGGCCTGAACGTTTTTGAGGCGCCAAAAGATGTAACAACTACTTTTGATGGCGTAAAAGTACGAATAGGGGGCTCCTCTACCCTACAGTATCAAAGTTTAGAGCATTCTAACTCTGGTGCCGTACCGCTAAAAGAAATCGGTACTAACTTTAACTTGGCCACGGCAAACCTAGATTTGGACGTTGCTTTGTTCGATGGGGTAAGAATGCACCTAAGAACCTATTTGTCTTCTAGACACCACCCAGAACCTTATGTAAAAGGAGGGTATTTCCAAATAGACAAACTAGACTTCATTAATGAAGGGTTTATGGAAGATGTAATGCAGTATGTTACCGTTAAAATAGGGCATATGGAAAACAACTATGGTGATGCACACTTTAGAAGAACCGATAATGCTCAAGCTATCTACAACCCATTTGTTGGAAACCTAATTATGGACGCTTTTACCACAGAGGTAGGAGGAGAAGTGTATTTCCGCAAAAATGGCTTTATCAGTATGCTAGGCGTTAGTAATGGTAAACTAAATCAGGACGTAAGCGAAACCAATGGAAAAACAGGAGGAGCTTCTTTCTTGGCAAAACTAGGGTACGACAAACAAGCTACCGAAGATTTAAGATACCGAATTACGGGAAGTTTATATACTACAGGTTATGTACCTAACTCTTATCTGTATACCGCTGACCGTGCCGGATCTCGTTACTATTACGTAACCGAAAATAACGAAGCTAGAGCTAGCAGCAACTTTAGGTCTGGAAGATATAACCCGAACATGAGAAACCAAATCACGGCCGTTATGATCAACCCCTTTATTAAATACGGAGGCCTAGAGTTTTTTGGAACCTTAGAGCATACCACAGGGAAAGCCAGTACAGAAACCTCTAAAAGAAAGGCTACACAATATGCTGGAGAAGTCATTTACCGATTTGGAAAAAATGAAAATGCTTATTTAGGTGGTCGTTACAATGTTGTAGATGCAGAAGAGATGAGTGGCGATGACATCAATATTTCTAGATTCCAATTGGGAGCTGGTTGGTTCTTAACGAAAAATATCCTGACCAAAATAGAGTATGTCAATCAGCAATACAAAGATTTCCCTACGACAAGCATCCTTAACGAAGGAGAGTTTAAGGGATTAATGGTAGAAGCTGCAATCAGTTTCTAAGCAGTACCAATAAGATAAGTACAATGTGAGGGTACTTAGCTTATTATATAGTTTGCTTGGGCCAAAAGGTACCAAAAGCTCAGGCAAACTATATCAAGGATTCATGGTAAAAGCTGCTATCAGTTTCTAACCAGTACCAATAAGGTAAGTACATTGTGAGGGTACTTACCTTATTGTATTTTGCTTGGACCAAGAGGAATAAGAAGTCCCGGCAAACTTTATAAGGCAAATGAACACAACGCTAAACACTACCGATGAAAAAGCTTTTGGGTCTCGCCACATTATTTTTGTTACTTTCCTTTACCATAACGGATTCCAGATTGGATAACACCACGGTATATCTGGCTACAGATAGCACCCTACTAATTTCCGGAACCAGTAATATCAATGCTTTTAAATGTCTGTTTAACACCGAAAAAATAGCAGCACCAATACCGCTGACGTTTACAAAAATCGGCAACACACACTTCTTTAAAGAAGCTACCTTATTATTAGACAACGATGGCTTTAACTGTGGAAGCCGCTTTATAAATAAAGACTTTCACTCCTTATTACAGTCCAAAAAATACCCTAGCATCCTATTGGAACTTAAAAAATTAGAACCTATAGAAAACACCAGGGAAACCTTAATTGCCCTTGTAGAAATACAGATTGCAGAACACACCAACGCTTACCATATACCCGTTAGGTATACAAAGTCTAAAAAGCTCAGCGTTTCGGGAGAATTGGCCTTAAGTTTAGGCGATTTTAAGCTTGAGCCACCTAAAAAAGCATTAGGGCTTATTGTAGTTCACGACACCATTAGGATCAACTTTGACCTAAAGTTGAATATGGATACTGTTTCGAGCTAGCACTGGATTAATGTGAAAATGTACCAATTAGAAAATGGTATAACGTAGCCATGAATCATTTTGATTAAGTACCAGTTCCGAAAAATCCTCGAGGTAGCGGAATACACCAATACGAACCTTAAACTAAAATGGCCTCAAAGTCGGGAAACTTAGCGGAACAGTAAGCTTTAGTTTTACACCTTATGATCAAATAAGATCATTGCACTTTTCATTGGTGTACTAATAGCAGGGACGTGCATATAGTTTGTTCTTGGAAGAGTTCATTTTTTACTTGTTTTCATAGGACCGTTTGATTTTGGGGTACCGTAATCCTTTTTGATATCGATATTTAGTTCGTCCTTGGCGACCTCCATCATTTTCTCTAGATAATCGATCATAATCTGCTTGCGACCCGATACGTCCTCTAGCTCTTTTATACGAGCTTCAAGCTCCTTTATCTTTTTGTTACTATTGTCTTTCATTTCTATAACCTTAACTCCAGTTTTCATAAAGGTAGAAAATTTATAGATCCACCGATAAATTATCGGGTGGGGCCACAATTAATTTCACCAATTAGGGTACACTGAACTTGCCTTTTTTGAAATCGCCAACAAGACGTTTTTTAAATTTTTTCGAGTATTTACCCCCTTTGCGAATACCCCGTACAGTTGCTTTCATTGTTCTCCACTTTTTAGTGGTCAACCTATACCAGGGACGTACATCTTTGATAATTGTTTACTGTTTCTTGTAAAAGCGTTAGGGACCGCGGCGGCATCCCCGCAGCGAAGCAAGGGATATAGCCAAGGGCCCGCCCGACGAAGGAGGGAACGCCCAAAAAAACAACCCTTAGAGCATCCTAACATTTAGGACCAACGATCTTCTTGTAGTTTAACAAACCAATTAGCATAGGGGCCTTTTCGAGATTGTACTGCCCTTAGGATTCACTGCTCATCAACTCCTTAGGTTTAAGGCAGGCATTTACCGCATCTAAGCCTTCCTGGGTATCGGAGAGCACTACCAGGGTGTCGTTTTCCTGAATAACGGTACTTCCATTAGGGGTAATATATACGCCATTACGCTTAATCATGGCTATAATGGCATTTTTGGGAAAGTTTAAATTCACCACCTTTTTATTGGTCGCAAAGCAGCCCGCCGTAATATCAATTTCCTTCATAGCGGCTTTAGGGCCCTCGGAAAGGAAACTCTCCAGCTCTGAAACAGACTTATCTTTTTCGGGCATGGCAACATTTAGCCATTTCGCTACCACAGACAGGGTGGTCCCCTGAATTAAGACCGAGGACACCGAGATAAAAAACACAATATTAAAGATCATATCGGCCTTTTCTATACCTGCCAAAAGCGGATAGGTAGCAAAAACGATCGGCACTGCCCCACGCAATCCTACCCAGGAAATGTAAAAACGCCTTCTTAGTTTCATCTTAAAAAACATCAGACTTATAAATACGCCCACCGGTCGAGCGACCAAAATCAGGAATACCGAAATTAGCAATCCGATCCCCATATACGGGAATACCTCCGTTGGAAAAACCAATAATCCCAGGGCTAGGAAGAGTACAATTTGCATTAACCAAGCCAGACCATCGAACATTTTTAGGATGGTTTTTTTATGGATCAGGTCCTGGTTTCCTAAATAAACCGCACAGATATAAATGGCCAAGAACCCGTTCCCTCCCACAAAATCGGTGGCCGAAAAGGTAATGAACATCAGGGCTATGACCAATACGGGATACAGCCCCTCAAAATCGAGTTTTATTCTGTTAATGATAATTTTGCTCAGTTTTCCAAAGCCAAATCCGGCTATCCCTCCAAAAACCATTTGTTGTAAGAACAAGGGGATTAAAGAGGCTAAACTCTGATCCTGATTTACTACTAGCGATAAAAAAGCAATGGTCAGCACATAGGCCATGGGGTCGTTACTTCCGCTTTCGAGCTCTAATGTAGGCCTTAGATTGGTTTTTAAAGCAAGGCTTTTAGACCGTAATATAGAAAACACCGCCGCCGCATCCGTAGAGGAAACGATAGAACCAAGGAGCATACTTTCATAAATGGTAAAGTCCGTCACATAATACACAAACGTCCCTAGAGAAACGGCCGTTAGCAAAACGCCAAGGGTAGATAACAGTATTCCTTCGCGCATAATGGGCTTTACGGCTTTTAAACTGGTATCAAGTCCCCCGGAGAACAGTATAAAATTTAGGGACACAATACCTATAAACTGAGCAAGTTGGGGATTGTCAAAACGAATGCCCAAAATACCGTCGGAACCCGCCAACATACCAACACCCAAGAAGAGGATTAAGGTAGGCACTCCAAATTTATAGGAAGTTTTCCCTACGATGATACTGACAAAAAGTAATAAAGAACCTATTAAAAGGAAGTTTTCTATGGTGACGTTCATTGATATGTTTTCAGGAATGCAAGTCCCACAAATATACGTATTAAGGTTGAAAAAAAATTAACGCCCCCCTTGTTTATTGTTGCTTTTTACAGGCTTCCAAGGAGTTTTTTCCGCTCTGCGATAAGAATATAAAGTAGCATTCCAATTGATCGCTATAGCGCCAAAATGGTCTTTAAAAAATCAGTTTGTACAACAAGAGTTCTTCATCATCATTGGGCAAGGTGGTGGTACCGATTAAGGAAAGTCCCAATCGCAATAGCAGGTTTTGGGAGGCCACATTATTTTTTACGGTAATGCCGCTAATTTCTTTGATCCCAAAGGAATCTAGCGCTTCCTTCTTTAATTTATTTGCGGCTTCAAAAGCATAGCCTTTTTTCTCGTACTGGGGCAATAGGGCAAAACCAATATCGATGCCTTCTAGCCATTCCCTTTTATACAGTCCGCAAGAGCCTATTTTTATATGGTCTTTTTTTCGGATGATGGTATAGTTAGAAAACCCCAACCGATGCAGCTGTGGAAGCATTTTTCGCTGAATATATTCCTGGGCATTTTGCACCGTTTTTAGGTTCCGATCGCCTATGTTCGCAACCACTTTGGGGAGTTGAAAAGCTCATATATAAAATCGGCATCTTCTTCCGTAGTAGGTTTTAACAGCAATCGTTCCGTTTCAAAGCTTTTATAGGTCATGCCTCAACATCCTTTTTTAGGGCTATGGCTATCAAGCCCATAGCCCCTTATCCCCATAAAACTACATTAATTATTTAGAATAGGCCCCAGAGGAATAGGTCAATTCATAACTATGGGTATAAATTTCAAAGACAATACCGAACGGATCTTCTACATAACACATTTTATAAGGCTTGTCATTGGGATAATATTCCCTGATGGGCATTCTTTGTTTCCCCCCATGGGCCACAATTTTTTCGATAAGGTCTTCTATATTGGGGTCTTGGATGCAAAAGTGAAAAAGACCGGTATTAAAAGGATTAAATGCAGGCGCTTCTTTTTTTCCGTGGGGAAAAGAAAACAGTTCTATGCCTATCCCATCCGAAGTCGATAGATGTGCAATCTCAAATTCCTCCCAGTCTTCGCCAAAAACGTCAATACACATTTGGCCAATGGCCGTTTCCCGCTCTTTTTTTACTGTAGAAGGTTCCATAATAATATACCAGCCCATCACCTCCTGGTAGAATTTTACGGCCGCCGTAATATTGGGAACGCTAATTCCGATATGGGAAAATGACCTGGGATAATTTTCTGTAGTTTTCATATATGTTTTATTTTTAGTTTTTTAACGGGCATACTTTGGCTGCACCTAGCATAACTATGTAAACTTGCCTTACCACCGTCAGGTTTGCATAGCTGAATTTGTACTTGCGAACAGCTTTCCGTTATGCCCATTTCATATTGTTGTTTATATTAGACAAAATAAGAATATATTTGACTCATATACAATACGTTACCCTAAAGTTCGATACCTTACTAAAGGAGTGTATTGCTGATTTACAGTGTATTAAAAAAATAATTATGCAGAAACATTTTTGTCCGCTTCACTTTACCATGAATTTAATTGGTACCAAATGGAAGCCTTTGCTTTTATTTCACCTCCTCGAAGGCCCGCTACGATCTGGAATACTACAGAAAACAGTCCCAGAAATCTCCAATAAAATGTTTACCCAAACGGTACGGGAATTGGAGAAAGACGGACTTATTAGCAGGGAAGTATTTGCGGTGGTGCCCCCAAGGGTGGACTATCAGCTTACGGAAAAAGGGAAATCGCTAGCGCCTATTTTAAGAAGTTTAGATGCCTGGGGCAGGGAAATGTCATCGGAATAATATTCTAATGGCCACACCCATATTTTTGGGAGCGACCTTTTAAAGCCTATTTCTCCTTCCTCGAATCGTCCTTAAGGATGTCATTATGGAGACTTCCCCATGGCCTGTAGCCAAATTAATTTTTTAACTTTGTTTGCTTACCACCAAACTTATTCATGAGATTCAAGATTTATACCATCGCTTTTGCTGCACTATTTTTAGTTTCCTGCAAACAGACCGAAAAGCAACCCCAAGAGGACACTAACCAAATCGTTACGGCTAAAGTCGCCCCGGTGAGCGAGAGTCTTTATGAAGATTTAGAAGGGAACCCTATTTCCTTGGAAGAGTACAAAGGCAAAAAAATACTTCTTAACTTTTGGGCCACTTGGTGCAAGCCCTGTGTCGAAGAAATGCCTGCCCTTGCCAGGGCCATGGCTATTTTAGAAAAGGAAAACTATGTCTTTCTGTTGGCTTCTGACCAGTCGACCAAAAAAATAAAGGCTTTTAAAGCCAATTCACCACTTGATTTACCCTTTATAAAATTCAATGGGGCACTTTCCAAATTACAGATCTATGCCCTGCCTACCACCTTTATCTATAATGAAAAGGGTGAAAAAGCATCTGAAATAACGGGCGTTGTTTCTTGGGATTCTCCAGAAATGATCCAAAAATTAAAAAGTATCCAATAAATGCCAAACTACAAATATTTTGGGCTAATGGCCCTGACCCTACTCCTGGTTTCCTGTGGTGCCAAGGAAAAAAAAGCACAAGAAATTGTACGTCATATTCCTTCTCCTGAGGGAAGCTCGAACTTTTTGCCGTATTTATTTTCCAATTCGGACCAAGCCATTTTATCGTGGGTACACACTGTAAACGATTCTACTACACAGTTAAAGTATAGCTACCTGGACAATGATGAATGGAAGGCCCCCAAGGAAATAATCAAAGGATCGGATTGGTTCGTAAACTGGGCAGATTTCCCTTTAATTGCGGAAAACAAGGGGAATTTAATTTCGCATATTCTACAAAAATCTTCTGCGGGCACTTATTCCTATGATATTAAGCTGAATCTTTTACCTAAGGGAGATACTGAATGGAAGACCGGATTGCCCCTGCATACCGATGGTACCAAAACCGAACATGGTTTTGTGTCTGCGATACCTTTTAAGGAAGATCAATTTTTTATGACGTGGCTCGATGGTAGGAATACTGGCGATGCCGCACAAGGACACGAACACGAACATGGCCATGGCGGTGCCATGAGTATCCGGGCTGCCGTAGTATCACCAACCGGTGCGCTTAGCGAAGAAGCCTTGGTAGACAATCGTACCTGCGATTGCTGTGGTACCACCGCTGCCATCACTAGCAATGGTCCGGTAGTACTGTATAGGGACAGAACCGAAGACGAAATTAGAGATATCTCTATTTCTAGATACGTAAACGGCGCATGGACGAGCCCGAAACCAGTACATCGGGATGGTTGGGAAATTAAGGGTTGCCCGGTAAACGGTCCTAAAAGTGACGCTTTTGGTAATACCCTGGTAGCCGCTTGGTTTACTGCCGCTAATAACGAGCCTGTAGTAAAGGTGGCTTTCTCTGAAGATGGAGGTGAAAATTTTGATGCTCCTTTTGTCATAAACGATCATGCTGCCATTGGTAGGGTCGATGTTTTAATGATCGATGCTGAAAATGTCATTGCCAGTTGGATGGAGTCTGTGGGCGATGGGGCCCAATTAAAGGCGGTAATGATGCATATCTCCGGAAAAATATCGACGCCCATTGTCATCAGTCAAATAGATGCTCCTAGAAAGGCCGGCTTCCCGCAAATGGAGCTTGTAAAAGACAAGGTCTACTTTGCCTGGACCGCTGTTAGGGACCAAACCCCTCAGGTACAAACGGCATTTGTACACTTGGATAGTTTTTAAATCAAGAATATATTTTGATTTTTTGCAGTGCCAAGACTTATTAAGTCTTGGCACTGCTACCCCTTTTGGGCGGACACCACCACTCCCACTGCCTACTTTCTTACAATAAAGTCGGTGAATCCTAAAAACGCAGCAGCCCCACTAGCGTAATTCAAGGTATTCATAAGGCGTCCTAGTGCCGTATAATGAGGCCATCTACTCCTATACAATAAGCTTATTTTGATAGTAAAAGATTATTCATTTTATGAAATAATTACATTTTACGTATTATTCCGCCTACATTTTTAAATTTATTTACGATATTGGTTAGCGAAAAAATGAAGGAGCTATAAAAGCCTTCCTTTAATAATCGAATCGAATGACCGCTATTTATATCATTTTAGGAATTTTAGGAATCGCTTTGTTTATCTGGCTGGGCTACTTTCTGTGGTCTTCCTCCCTGGAAAAATACGATTATAACATCTTTAATATTGGGGTCATCATCAGAGGGCTCATTGCCATAGGGTGCATGTGGTTTGCTTTAATAATGGTAGAAAATCCAGATGGCTCCTCTATTGTTTGGATAGTTGTTTCCGTCATCCTATGGCTATGGACCTTTTTGGAAACAGCCTTTAGAGCCAATATTTTTATTGCCATATTCTCCTTAGTATATCAATTGTTCGCCGTGTTTTTAATTAAACAGGCGCTGAACAGAGTTTTTAAATAACCACCTATTGAATAATACCAAATAACCAAACCAGAAACAAAGTGTTCGTCCTCCTATAAGTCGAGGTCGAATACTTTGTTACCAATAAAATAATTGCTTGCTGAAAGCCTATCTACCATGGAAAAAGAAAAACTGACCAAGGACAGATCATTTAACCCAAACCGGCCGTACCACCGCACGGAAATTGACCAAGCTTTTACACAAAGAAAGGCCCTGATGCACCAAGAAGCCTTAAATAGAGGAAAGGCCTATGATGGTCGGGAGTTGGCTCTTTACCAAGACTGCTATACCGGAAAAACACTACGGGGAGGCGATCGGTATGATTATGAGCACATCCTATCTGCCGAGGCGGTTTTTGATCACTATAAAGCAACCCATACCAACGAGCAAATTGCCGTGATCGTGAATCATCCCGATAATGTGGGTACCACCTTACGTACTATTAACCAATACAAAGGAAAGTACGATTTGGTTTCGCGGATCTTGGGTGATCCGGCTAAAATGGCGGAGTTTGATATTGATGCGGCACTAACAAAAAGGAATCTACAAAAAGCGCAACAAGCGGTCTTTGGAAATAAATAATATAGCATAGCCCAATCGTGATATCACAATAACTGTCAGTCAATGCGGGCACGAGTAATCAGACCATATTAAAAATAGATTTCGACAATATGAATCTAGGTATGTTATAAGGAAACGATAGCTAAAATGGACCGAAAAGCAGGGCCGGCACGAGCGTGACCCTCGCGCTAGCGGTAAGCAAAACCCTTTAGGAGAAATTCATTTCCAAATTTGGACTATACCGTGATTATAGTATGTGCTTGCGTACAGTTCATTAATTATTTATCTTCAAGAAAATAAAAGAGCTATTTCCTAAGCAACCCCAAAACCTATCATTACTTTACAAAAGACATCAGAAGAGGATATATTTTCTTCTTAAACACCTTTCGCTAGCGCGAGCGTCACGCTCGTGCCGGCAAGAGTAAGCAGTCCATATTAAAAAAGTAAAGATGACCAGAAAATACAAGTTCCATAATAAGTCCGCTGCTTACTTCGTAAGCTTCGCAACGGTATATTGGTTGGATATATTCATCAGACAGGACTATTTTTCAATCTTAGAGGAAAGCGTAGCTTTTTGCAGGGCTGAAAAAGGCATGGAAGTGTTTGCCTATTGCTTTATGCCCAGCCATATTCATTTTGTATTTCGCTCAGACCAGGAAGACCCTTCCGGGCTGTTAAGGGATTTCAAAGGATATACGGCTAGGAAATTGATAAAAGAAATCGAGGAAAATCCTCAGGAAAGCAGAAAGGAATGGCTTTTATGGATGCTAGAACGAGCAGGAAAAAAGAAAAGTAATGTCTCCCAAAGACAACTCTGGCAACAACATAACAAACCCATAGAACTTTGGAGCAATAAGGTCATAAAACAAAAGATAGAATACATTCACAACAACCCGGTGGAGGCAGGTTTTGTGACCGACCCGGTAGATTGGAAGTACAGCAGTGCCAGAAATTATGCAGAGGATCAGACCATTTTAAAAATAGATAACGAAAATATGAATCTAGGAATGTTATGATGATAACAATAACTAAAATGGACCGAAAAGCAGGACCGGCACGAGCGTGACCCTCGCGCTAGCGAGCACAGCAGTGCCAGAAATTATGCCGAGGATCAGACCTTTTTAAAAATAGAGTTCGAAAATATGAATCTAGGAATGTTATAAGGATAACAATAACTAAAATGAACCGAAAAGCAGTACGGGCACGAGCGTGACCCTCGCGCTAGCGAGTACAGCAGTGCCAGAAATTATGCAGAGGATCAGACCATTTTAAAAATAGATATCGACAATATGAATCTAGGAATGTTATAAGGATAACGATAGCTAAAATGGAACGAAAAGCAGGACCGGCACGAGCGTGACCCTCGCACTAGCACGTACAGTAGTGCCAGAAATTATGCAGAGGATCAGACCATATTAAAAATAGATAACGAAAATATGAATCTAGGTATGTTATGATGATACCGATAGCTAAAATGAACCGAAAAGCAGGACCGGCACGAGCGTGACCCTCGCGCTAGCACGTACAGTAGTGCCAGAAATTATGCCGAGGATCAGACCATTTTAAAAATAGATGTCGACAATATGAATCTAGGAATGTTATGATGAAAACAATAACTAAAATGGACCGAAAAGCAAGACCGGCACGAGCGTGACCCTCGCGCTAGCACGTACAGCAGTGCCAGAAATTATGCCGAGGATCAGACCATTTTAAAAATAGATATCGACAATATGAATCTAGGTATGTTATGATGAAAACAATAACTAAAATGGACCGAAAAGCAGGACCGGCACGAGCGTGACCCTCGTGCTAGCGGTAAGCAAAACCCTTTAGGAGAAATTCATTTCCAAATTTGGACTATACCGTGATTATAGTATGTGCTTGCGTACAGTTCATTAATTATTTATCTTCAAGAAAATAAAAGAGCTATTTCCTAAGCAACCCCAAAACCTATCATTACTTTACAAAAGACATCAGAAGAGGATATATTTTCTTCTTAAAACACCTTTCGCTAGCGCGAGCGTCACGCTCGTGCCGGCAAGAGTAAGCAGTCCATATTAAAAAAGTAAAGATGACCAGAAAATACAAGTTCCATAATAAGTCCGCTGCTTACTTCGTAAGCTTCGCAACGGTATATTGGTTGGATATATTCATCAGACAGGACTATTTTTCAATCTTAGAGGAAAGCGTAGCTTTTTGCAGGGCTGAAAAAGGCATGGAAGTGTTTTCCTATTGCTTTATGCCCAGCCATATTCATTTTGTATTTCGCTCAGACCAGGAAGACCCTTCCGGACTGTTAAGGGACTTTAAAGGATATACGGCTAGGAAATTGATAAAAGAAATCGAGGAAAATCCTCAGGAAAACAGAAAGGAATGGCTTTTATGGATGCTAGAACGAGCAGGAAAAAAGAAAAGTAATGTCTCCCAAAGACAACTCTGGCAACAACATAACAAACCCATAGAACTTTGGAGCAATAAGGTCATAAAACACAAAGATAGAATACATTCACAACAACCCGGTGGAGGCAGGTTTTGTGACCGACCCGGTGGACTGGAAGTACAGCAGTGCCAGAAATTATGCCGAAGACCAGACCATTTTAAAAATAGATAACGAAAATATGAATCTAGGAATGTTATGATGATAACAATAACTAAAATGGACCGAAAAGCAGGACCGGCACGAGCGTGACCCTCGCGCTAGCGAGTACAGCAGTGCCAGAAATTATGCCGAGGATCAGACCATTTTAAAAATAGATGTCGATAATATGAATCTAGGAATGTTATAAGGATAACGATAGCTAAAATGGAACGAAAAGCAGGACCGGCACGAGCGGCACGCTCGCGCTAGCGCGTACAGTAGTGCCAGAAATTATGCCGAGGATCAGACCATTTTAAAAATAGATGTCGACAATATGAATCTAGGAATGTTATAAGGATACCGATAGCTAAAATGGAACGAAAAGCAGGGCCGGCACGAGCGTGACCTTCGCGCTAGCGAGTACAGCAGTGCCAGAAATTATGCCGAAGACCAGACCATATTAAAAATAGATGTCGACAATATGAACCTGGGAATGTTATAAGGATAACGATAGCTAAAATGGACCGAAAAGCAGGACCGGCACGAGCGTGACCCTCGTGCTAGCGGTAAGCAACCCTTAAAGAGAAATTCATTACCACCGTTTGACTATACCGCGATTATAATATGTGCTTGCGTACAGTTCATTAATTATTTATCTTCAAGTCTTCAATAAAGATAAAGCCCTGCCTTTTTCAGGCAAGCTAAAACCTATCATTACTTTACAAAAGACATCAGAAGAGGATATGTTTTTTCTAAAATACCTTTCGCTAGCGGAGCGACCAAGGCCCAGCGTTAGGGATAGTAGTGAAAAGCCCGCAGCGAGGAACGAGGGAGGACTTGCAGCGGATAGCCCGCCCCGCAGGGAAACGCCCAAAACAGTATAGATAACAGCATGAAAAATTATATCGTATTACTAAGCTTACTATTTGTATTTGGATGCGCAGAGAAGGAGGCCGACAGCTATCTGTTTTCTTATTTTAAGGACAATGGCCAAGACGGTCTACACCTTGCTTACAGTGAGGATGGCCTACAATGGACGGCCATTAATGAGGATGCGTCCGTTTTAAAACCAAGGGTGGGGAAGGATAAACTAATGCGCGACCCTTGTATTATTCTTGGGGGAGACAACAAATACCATATGGTATGGACCGTAAGCTGGAAGGAAAAAGGAATTGGGTATGCGAGCTCATCAGATTTAATTCATTGGTCCGAGCAAAAGTTTCTTCCGGTGATGCAAGATGAACCGGAAGCGAGAAACTGCTGGGCGCCAGAAATTTTTTACGATGAAAATTCTAAGGAATATATAATTCATTGGGCCACCACCATTCCAGGACGGTTTCCGGAAACGGATGCCTTGGGCGATGACGGGTACAACCATAGAATGTATTATACCACTACCAAAGATTTTGTGGCGTTTACAGATACCCAACTATTCTATGAGCCAGGGCTTAATGTCATAGATGCCAATATTAATAAGAACCGCGAGGGGTATCTTATGTTTTTAAAGGATGAAACCCTATTGCCCAACCCGCAAAAAAATATCCGAATTGCTACTAGTAAAGACCTAAAAGGCCCTTATTCTACGCCATCCGAACCCATTACCTCTAATTGGGTCGAAGGCCCGACAAGCATTAAAAAAAATGATGAGTGGATCGTTTATTTTGATCGGTATATGAGCCAGAAAATAGGGGCTGTTACCTCTTCCGATTTAATGGTTTGGAAAGATATCTCAGACGACATAAGTTTCCCAGTAGGAACAAGACATGGCTCCGTTTTAAAGGTAAAAAAAAGTACCCTAAAGAGAATTCTATCACATTATGACAAGGTGAAAAAATAGGCTATTCATGCACTGCTGTCCACTCCGAAAGTATCTGCGTATCCCTTTCGTTAGTGGGAATACGCTCGCAATACTGCACAAAACATAAAAACGCATTCACCTAAAATTTCCTCAAATAAGAAATTGTGAGGTTATTTTCAATAATCTATGTTTGCCGGTCATCTAAATCTTTAATTGGAGAATGACATCAAAACTTTATTTTTTAGGAGTTTGCTTTTTACTATTTGCCTGTGAGGGCAGTGAGCGTACGGTTAATGAAGAGGGAATTATCAATAATATGAACATCACCAATCTTTATGGAGATACTTTTCCTTGGTCCGGTATCGCTTCGGGACACCTAAAACGATGGGATATTGACACCGAAGGTCTCATCCCCGTAAAGACCAATAACAATGCCCTAGCTATTAAAGCAATGGATAAAATAGAGGAGGTCATGGGGGTTCCTATGTTCGATAGGACTAGCATTGCCAATGTTCCCAATGATGAAATTACGAGGGGACTTATTATAAGTGAGGGTACCGCTATTGGTCCAGGGGGTGTTGTCGATAAAAACTCTTGTGGCATGGTCTCCAAAAACATAGGAACTACCGCTTACCCCAATTCCTTTTATACCGAAAACGGCACCATCAATACCGTCCTTTATGTGCACCTTTCCTCTTCTAAATGTACAGCAAGCCTGGAGGTTGCCATACACGAATTTGGCCATGCCATGGGAGCAGGAGCCCATTTTAACGGTTTTGGACATGGAGATGCCATCAACAATGATTTTTGGAACGTACTCTATAACCTTTATAAGAATGTTATAGGCGCTACGGAAAATCAACTTATCATAGATAAAATTAAATAGTTGCCGAGGCGTACAAAGACGTATGCCGTTGGACTAATAGCATCTACATTTCAGCAATAGCAAAAGGTGATTTATCAACCACGCTATTGCTGTTTTTATAGTTCATAATTAACATCCTAAACGATTTTAGTTAGTCTTTACAGACTCTTTATAGGGCTGTATGTTGAGAGATTTTTGTAATGAAGGGTGCTGTTTATAAGGTTTTTGGGCCTACCGAAAGTTTACCGTGCAACTTGAAGTAGGATCGAACGTTGAGGAATAGTCCAGTGGACTATTTTAGTGAAAAGGCCAGCCTGCCGCCAAGGAATTTTTAGGCTGTCCGGGCTACACGAATTTCCTTATTTAAGGGTATTTCAATTGCGAGTTCCTAAAATGAAGGTGCTGCCCAATAAAATTTCTTTTGAGTGAATCATTTTGCAAAGTAGGCCAAGGCTACAGCTGGCTCCACGGACCAAAGGTACACTGTACCCTCGGTTAGAGGCCCTGGTTTGTTTTTTATTCATGGACGTACCTATTGTTTTTTAAAGGTATTCATGAATGCTCCGCATTTCATACATGGAAAAAATGAACAGAATACGGATGCAGGTCAGCACTAATTAAAAATAATAATACTGCCGCCACTTAAATTCAATAGCCAGCCTACCAAGGAAAAAGCCCCCACGCCAAAATGTATGGCAGGAGGGATTTTCTAGTAGCCCTATAGCATTTGGCTGGCAGTGGAATGTTACAAACCGAATCACCTACCGTTTGTAGCCATGGCATATTAGAGGTATGATAGCAATATCATTACATAGAGATCTTAATAACTTCTGCGAGTTCTGGACTCAGGGAATTGGTGGTGGCCCATAGGCTGCCATCCTTTCCGAAGGTAATCCCTGTAAGCCCCATGATCCCCGTAGCCACCACTTGGACCTCTAGGGTTTCTAGATCTACGGCACTGATTCTACCGCCAATACCGCCACCAAGTACTTCTACTGCAAACCAGCTTTGTTCATCTAGTTCGGCGACGAATAGCTTTCCGTCCGCACAAAACGCCATATCGATAATAGAGGTGAATCCACCATCTAGCAGCTTCATACAATCTGGACTGGTAGCACAGTCGGCTTCCGACGCATTGGGCGAAATCCGCCAAATATTAGATTCCCCCGCTGGGGCCGGAAAACCTTTAAGCTCACCCACATAGTAATATCCGTCCGGCCCTACTACCACCGTGGTGGGAACGGCCTGGGCCGGCATTTCGGCTGTGTCGCAAATAAAGGCAAAATCGGGATTAGGACAGCCAACGAGGTTCTGTAGGTTGGCCGTAGATACCACCTCATCGGGGAAAACGGCCAAAAGCTCAATATTTCCTTGATTATCTACGCGCAGCAGATCGTTGCCCCCGGCATCGGTAACCAAGGCGGCATTGCCGCCAAGAGACGCCACACCAAAGGGATTGGAGTCTACCCCCGCCCCATCAGGATCGTTGGCCTCCTCATATTCGAACAGGTTGGCAATCAGTTTGCTGTTGCCTTTAGAAACACGATGCAGCCCCTGGCCGGTATTGATAATAGCCCCATCTGGCCCACCAATGGCGCCGGTGATCGCCCACATGGAACCGGTTCCTATAGGGGCAATATCGGTAATCCCGGGCAAGGGTATAGTTGTGGTCCCTGTAGCATTGGCAATTCCCGCCCCACCGTCTGCCACCAGAATATCGCCGTTAGGCGCCGTGGCGAGGCCAAAAAGAGGAGTGGTGAATCCGTCTGTAGCGGTGACTTTATTGGAATTAGCCTTACTAGTAGCGGTCTCATTGACCATGGGGACCTCCGTAGCTACTGACTCCTTGCTACAAGCCGTCAAAAACAACAGGGATAAAAATAGGACACTGTAAAAAGATAACTTTTTCATGAGTACATTTTTTAAATAAACGAAAACCTTATAGGATATAAGAGATATAAAAATTGGAATAGCATTATTCCTATCAAGCGTAGAGGGGTAGCAAGTAACCATCATAACTGCTTACTATTTGCGACATACAAAAGACTGTATAATTGCAGTATAGCACAGAAAAAACATCAATAGACCTATTGAATATCAGATACTTATAAAAGTATCGTTTTTTAATGAAAACCCCAAAAGAAAATGCAAGAAGCGATCAAGATTAGGGGTTGTGACCTTTACAACCAAAACCGTCCACGCCCTGGCTACCACAGCTATTTGTTGGGCCTTATTTATAGGCCATAAAGCAGCGTACCCCCCTTTAAACGTGGGCTGGGAGCGCCTTGGGGCATTATAAGGAAATAAATAGCCTTCCTGGAATACGTAATTAGGCGGAATTTCAAACACTTATATCATAAAGGTTATAAGCACCAATATTCTTGCGCCCAAAAATTTTGCGAAACGAGAATTTAAATATGCTTCGTTTTCAATTTTACAATTGGTGGTGTCCTTGGGCATAGGAGTTCTGGGCGATCACTTTATTGGTGCATTAGGGTGGGTAGACAGTCTGTATAATGCTTCGATGATCTTGACAGGAATGGGGCCGGTTAATGAGATGGTTACCGATGCCGCTACATTGTTCGCTTCGGCCTATGCTATTTTTAGTGGGGTTATTTTTTTAAGTACCGTCGCTATTTTCTTTGCTCCCTTTGCCCATAGATTGATGCACTTATTGCGGATTGAAGAGATTTAAACGCTACTTACAATAACTGTATTCATTTTTTACGAGTCCAAAAAAAGGGAGCAACTTCAGACAAGTGTACATATAAAAAGCCATCGCAACACTTGCGATGGCTTTTCTTCTAACAAAATTAATAACTAACAAAACAAGCACCTACATATTTTCGTAAATAGTAACGGTACCACTATCTTCATTAGAAACCACTAAAAGATCTTTCCCGCTGGGGCTATCCGCTGCTTTTATAGCCAATAATCCCTCTGGTGCCTCATCTCCTGTGTGCGATAAAATACTAAGGAATTCCGGCATGGTCGGATTAGTGATATCATAAACTAAAACCTGGTCATTTCGCTCCAATCCAACAAAAAGGATATAGCGTTCGTTACCAATATTTAAAACCTCCACACTTTCTGGCTCAGCACCTTTATCGTCACTTCGGCCATCGTCGTCATTAAAGCGATCTGGCGTTGCCTTTAATGTTTCTACCGCAATGCTATTCCCACTGTCGTACACCAAACTTCCGTTTGTAGACCAGATACTAAAGGAACGTGCCCCATAGCTGTAAATAGCATCATGGTCGCCATCATTATCAAAATCTCCTAGAGTTGTCGTTGTTTTTAGTCGCCCTAAGTTGCTTGGGTTCTGATAGTCCTGTGCCGCAGGAAATGCCGTTACATCCAATAGCAAATCATCTACGCGCACTTCTTCACTAAAGCCGCTATAATCTCGTGCATCGCCTTCATTGGCAGAGATAATATACTCCGTTCCGCTTATGGTAACGGAAACAATCGCATCGGGCTGATACATCCCGTATACCGGCCAATTTTTAAGCGCTTTTTTAGTATCCTTATCGCTGGCATCTATTTGGTTGCCGGCTACATTATAATCTTTAAATCCTAGTGGATAAATAGCCTCAATAGTTTTTGATACCAGATTTACTTTAGCAATCCCATTATTTTCTTGCAAGGACACCCATGCCGTTTGGGAGTCGTCAGAAATGGCAATGTATTCCGGTTCCACATCGGCCGCTAAATTGGCATTGGGACCAAAGACCCTAAACCCTTGCGCTTCCAAGGCTTCTTCTTCACTATTAAAAGAAGAGAAGTCCAGGTTGGTAACCGAGTTTTCCTTTAGGTTAATGATACTGATAGTTCCATCAGGGTCATTGGTATAATCATCATTAGGTTCGCCCTCATTGGCAGTAATAATTAAATTCCCGTCTTTTGAAAATGTCACCATATCCGGTAAAGCACCAACCGTAAACTCACTTATTAAAGTATTGTCCAAGGTATTAAATACCAATACCTTTCCTGGAAGCTGTTTTGGACTCGCCTCTACTGCGACCGCCAATCTCCCAGTATGGATGGCCACACTATTTGGAGCCCCATAGGCATTTAAATCTATGGGCATTTCCTGAACAGGAGAGCTTAGAGCCGATATATTGCTTACTGCGATCTGATTGGAGGCTACATTCACCGTAAATAGCTTTTTAGAAATTGGGTCATAAGCCGTAATTTCTGCAGCCCCTTCACCTCCAATAGGTATGGAAGTTTTAAACTGAAAATTAACAGTCGTATCTACCACTGTTTCCGTACTGTCATTCTCCTTAATACAACCCACTATTAATAATAGGCATGATGCCAAAATCAACTTACTAAAATGTCTCATATTCTATTTAAATTATATGGATACAAATATGATTTCTATGATTAAAGTTAGTTTTAAGCGCTCATAAAGCTTGTATTAAGGATTGCATGCCAGCGTAACCAAATTGTATGGAGATAGGCTGCTTATGGTTTCCATTCTTGTGATTTAAAAAGGCGTTTTGGCCATACTAGCCCGGTAAGTAAGATGGGCATGAGGGCGACACCCAAATTCTTTCTTATAGATATCAGTTGTCCATGTTCTATATGGGCGTTCCCCTATCGGGTCGCTCTTTCCGCTGTATCTTTTTTAAAGGGCCATGTGGCCTTTAAAAAAGGATGCCGCTGCAATAGCTAACGCGGAAATCAGTGAGCGGTAGCCAGTAAACGGTAGGACCGAACAAAAAATGTAATGATATGCATTTGCAATAAGAGGGGCCAGCTGGTGCATTGGAAATAATTGCCCCGCTAGCGCGAGCGTCACGCTCGTGCCGGCAAGAGTAAGCAGTCCATATTAAAAAAAGTAAAGATGACCAGAAAACACAAATTCCATAATAAGTCCGCCGTCTACTTTATAAGTTTTGCAACGGTATATTGGTTGGATATATTCACTAGATAGCCCTATTTTTCAATCTTAAAGGAAAGCGTAGCTTTTTGCAGGGCAGAAAAAGGCATGGAAGTGTTTGCTTAATTCTTTATGCCCAGCCATGCCTGTACTGAGCGAAGTCGAAGTATACACTTTGTATTTCGCTCAGACCAGGAAGACCCTTCTCGGCTGTTAAGGGACTTTAAAGGGTATACCGCTAGGAAATTGATAAAAGAAATCGAAGATAATCCTCAGGAAAGCAGAAAGGAACGGCTTTTATAGATGCTAGAACGAGCAGGGAAAAAGAAAAGTAATGTCTCCCAAAGACAACTCTGGCAACAACATAACAAACCCATAGAACTTTGGAACAATAAGGTCATAAAACAAAAGATAGCATACACTCACAACAACCCAGTGGAGGCAGGGTTTGTGACCGACCCGGTGGACTTAAAGTACAGCAGTGCCAGAAATTATACCGAAGACTAGACCATTTTAAAAATAGATGTCGATAATATGAATCTAGGAATGTTATAATGATACGAATAACTAAAATGGACCGAAAAGCAGGGCCGGCACGAGCGTGACCCTCGCGCTAGCGAGTACAGCAGTGCCAGAAATTATGCCGAAGACTAGACCATATTAAAAATAGATGTCGACAATATGAATCTAGGAATGTTATAATGATACGAATAACTAAAATGGACCGAAAAGCTGGACCGGCACGAGCGTGACGCTCGTGCTAGCGGTGTCTTGACCCAAGTTATTTTTCTATTTACACACTTTATGAAATAGTCCCATTTTTATTAATTTCTAGCTAAATTTTAATTCCATATTTACTTAGTTTTTTTATAGCTGAATCAACTATTTCCAAGCGATTTAAATCGATATTTTCTTTTCTTTTAATTTTTTGAATTACAGTTTTAATTACGCTGATTTCTTTAAATGTAAGATTACCCGTTTGCTCACCCAAGGCAATTATTTGATTCCATTTAGCCGTTTCAATTAACAGAAGCCTATTATATATAGTGGATGGATCAATTATTATTTTTTCATCAACCTTACTTAAAGCGGACAACTCATCATTATTTATGTTTAATTTTTTTAATTTTTCAATGATTAGAATTCCATTTTTAATTTCACTGTCTGTAAAATTACCAGATCTCTTTATTTTACTTCTTATATTAGAAACTATATTATCTTCATATTTGGTCAAGATTTTTGTTCTAATGTTATAAGTGTAAAGCCCATCCCAAAATCTAATTCCTAGCTCAACAATTTTCTGTAATTCGTTATATCTTTTAGACTCAGCAACATTATCTATATTATTATCATATCGTTTTTTTAATTCACTATCTGAAGAACAATATTTCTTAAGAATACCTAAATCAAATGGATGTTCTTTTTGGTCAACTAGTAAGGTCCAAGTTTTCTCAGCTTTAGCAGCTTCACTTATTAATAGCACGTTTAGAGAAGTAAAAAACTTATAAACATACACTAAACCGTTTTTTAGTTCGTGTTCCAACTCGGGATCAATACACTGATTTTCCCATATTTTACCTAAATTAATTTTGTTATTTGTTATTTTATGGAGCAGAGACAAAGTATAGGCCACGGTATGTGATTTAATATTTGTGTCCCCAATTGGATTCTGATTTTTACGACCGAATAATTTATCCGTCGTTCTAAAAAGAATAGTATTTGCAACAACATCTTCCCATAGCACACGAGTAGGTTTGTTTTTTTTATATTCCTTTTCAGCTTCCGCTAAGAAAACATTATAATTTTTCTGAGCCCCTTTGGAAACGTGATAAGGCATAAGCTTAAAAATATTCATTGCTTTCGCCACGTCTGCCTTAATTAATTTTTGATTGGTAGGGTATTTCAGTTTAAAAGCATCCTGTTTTCCTTTAGTAGGTTCTTTGTTTAAGGCTTCTCTATATTGTCCCTGAACTCTTTCAAAATACCAGATTGTCTGCTTACTTCTGTCATTTAAGTCAATAGCATAAGTAGTTCGAGATAATTCTTCTAACTTTTGCAAAAATGGATTATTGGATGTTAAATCAAGTTCCGATACCTTGTTTTGACTATTTGCATAACGTGAGATATAAGGCACCATCTCATTTTTTTTGTCTTCATCCTTTATAACTGTAAGCTTCATTTGCACGAAAACTTCAGATAAATCAGCCTTGAACTTTTTAAAAGTATGAAACAAGGATGCTGTAGTTTGACCTCCGTTTACTATCTGAAAATCCTTAACAGTGGTGATTACCTTTTGACCATTAATTAATTCCGTCTCAACATCAATTGCTGTTGAAGCTAATCCATTATTATATGGAAGAAATAAATGTGGATCATTTTTAATTGTATCTCTAATACCTCTATTCACCTTTCCTGTTTGTTGAAGAAAAGCTCTTACGTTGCTTTCTAATAATCTCGTCCCATAATTCTTATAAAGAGTGGCTAGTGTCTGTCCAGAGATTATAGCCAAATAACATTCATATAATTCATTAGTTGAGGGCATTTCCAAGCAGGGAATAGTTACTCCAAGTGTTTCTTTAAAATTAATTTCTATAGGTTCTCGATTATATTTGGACTGCGACAATCTATGTAATCTTTCCAAATCCCAAATATGAACATTGATTTGAATATCTTCAAACCCTTTAATCTTTGTATTCTTTGGAGCGTCAAAAGGAATGTTTCCATTGGAAAGAATAAAAATATTAACTCTTATAAATCCATTTTTATTATCCCTAATTAGACGTGCTAGCCCATAAGCCTCAGATGATTGTTCAATATCTTCCAAGTGACCTTTGAGAGATCCATTTAAAAATTTTGTAGACCATTTCAAAAGATTCTCAAAGTCTGCTGTATAAAGACGGTAAATCTCATTAATATCCTCATAGTGGGTAATGAACAAATCAACACTTTCTAAACCTTCCTCCAAGGCATATCCGTTTATTTTAATTTCAATATTTTCGTTTTTATTCTCACGAAAATAAGGACAAAGTCGTATACCCTCAGTTTCACCGGCTTCCCCAAGGAATTCCATTATATATTCTGTAAACTTATTCTCCTTTGATGCTCCATCATCATCAGAATATGCTAATGAATTAATTTCATGATATAGTTCATTTGCGAATTGTTCCAGTTCAAAATCTGTATTTTTAGCCTTACTTATTGTTGCATTCATATCATACTTTTAAATACTAAATCTGATTCTATTTCATAATCTTTAAAAGCAGTTATATCTAACTGATATTGTACGTTATGAATAGCTAAGTTATTTATTACCTTACTAGTTAGGGCTGGAAAATCCTCAGTTATATGATAATACTTTAAAGACCTTATCAAAAACCCCAAATCATCATAATGTAGTTCTTCTTTAGGTGGAATTCCAATTAGTTCAAGTTTGTACTCAAATAGTTGTAAAGAATCTGATCCATCATTGATCATATCTTTAATTTTCGTAATGAGCTTGTATAAGGTCTCCTTCCCTTTATTTACATCATCAACATGAACTATTGCCATGAACAATTTACTCCAAATACTACAATCTAATTGAAATTCATTGGCAATATTGATTGTAGGCTTAGAGGCTTTAGACGTTTTTAATTCTAATGCAATGTCTTCATAATTAAAATCTTGATTTGAACCATGAGGCCCGGTCCATGAAGATATACATTTTAAAGAATTAGATGATTTTTGAAGAATTAATTCAAGAAATTTCAACTCCCCATATAGACCCCTTTGTTTTTCATTTGGTAATAAATCTATTTTAATCTTAGAAAATAATTTACCCCAATAATTAACTTTTTTATTTATAATTAATGGTAATTCTATATAATTATCTAATACCTCGATGTCTCCTATCAAGTCTTCTAGAAATAGAATAAACACATCTAAAAGCTCATGATCAGATAATATAATAGTAATATTACGTTTGGAGTTTTGCCCAGGTAATAATCTAATTTCAACTCCGTGAAACCGTTTTAAATAATTTTTCTCAATCGATACATTATTGCCAATTTCAATTTGAAACATTTTTGAATTTGAGGCTCGTATATATCCTATGGAACAAACTATATTATTATCCAAAATAAATTCCTCACTTATCGCTTGGTTTCCGGAATAATCCTTCTGTTTTCTCCAAATTTCTTTTAGGTTAATTTTCATCATCAGAAGGATCATCGCTTTCTTGAGGTGACTCCTCAAATTCAGGTTTTATAGGTCGTGCCGCATATTCATATTTTTGTTCAGAATCTATAATAGGGAACATTAATCCAAATCCAATAATAGGTGCATCTGACTCCTCATTTTTAAACCCTTCTGGATCTATTGGAATGATTATTAACAATGGTTTCCCTGACTTTTTTCTTAAATCTTTTATTTCATTCTCAGTTTTCGGTTCCTCCTTAAATTCTAAGTCAATCAATTTATGTTCTTTGAAAAGGATGGCGTTTTTCCCACCACCAACGATTAATTCAAGAGTTTGATCTTTTAACTTTCTTTTGGACAAACCACCAATTTCTTTCCCGGTTTTCCATTCAAATTCTAGTAAATTATTTGCTTTAGTATTTAATGATATGGCAACAGACCATTGATTTAAAATCCCATTTTCATTTTGTTTTTCTATATAGGATTTTATTATATCAAGTCGATGATAGTCATTCCTATATGTCGACAGAAAATCTAGCACAATCGAAGAGTTGACATCCTTCCATAATATTGAACTTAATGAATTACTTAAGTTTTTCTTTAATTCCGGAGTATTTAGTCTTGATATGAAATATTTAAAATCCATATAATTGGCCTCAATATCTCTTTTTTTGAAACTATAAGTTTGAATTAATTTTCCCGAAAATCCTACTTCGATTTTTTCATGCTCTCTCATTTTCGTTAAAGAGGTAATCATTAACATTCCAGGATGAGTTCTAACTTTTAACTGATAGTCAATTGGTTGCTTATTATTTGCTGCCATTTCATCAAAATCATTTCTCATTTCCTCTGTAGCCATGGTTACATGTCTGTACCAATTAACTAATTGTTCAGTTGTGTATAGCCTGCATAAATCTACATAACCAGGTCTATAACCAAACCATCTTCCCATTTGCATTAAAGAATCATACATACGAGTGGTTCTTAAATAATAGCTAACGGAAAGTCCTTCTAATGTTATCCCTCTCGCTAATTTATTACCCCCAACAGCAATCACTGAAAATCCATTTTCATATTTAGTGTAATCAATCTCTTCAATATTATGATATTCAAGTGAACTTGTTTTCTTAAGACCATGTACAGATCTTACTTCGATTTTTGAAACCGCTGCTTTTAACTCACCTTTTACCGCTTCCCAAGTATGTACCTTAATTTTTGGATCGTTATATGAGATATTTTCCTTCACCTCTTGAGTCGTGGATACAAAATCATTTTCATATAAATCTTCAAGTTCTTCAATTAAGGTTCCCTGACCAGATTTAATTTGATTTTTATAATCTCGCAGTAATTCATTTATTAACCATGCTACTCGATCTATCCATAAAACCCTTAAAGCTACATGAACCAACATTGAAGAATGTTTTTTATCCTGCCCCCTTAGCCGTCTAATAGTACAAGTTAATATAAAAGCCTTGGTAGCCTCCTTAAGGGTTTTTGGAATATCATCAGGTAAATTTTCATTATTATCTTTATTGATCTTTTTTGGAATCCAAGGTTCTTGATCCTCAACGAATCTTATAATATCTAAAGCTTCTTGGGATTCCCCAGTATTTTCGTTTTCAAAACCAAAAACTTGGGCAGCACCGATATAATTTGAAGGAGGAGGTAGGTTCACAATGAAGTCTCGAGGAAATAAATCCTCCCCTACTTTTAACTTTACATCTTTAACCATAGTTTCAAGATCCTCGCTCCATGATGCAGGAATGTATAAGTTTGCATAAGGTGTAGCTGTATACCCTATAAATGTGTTCTGACTAAAAAGATTTAACAATGTCCTTATTAATCTATTGATTGTCCGAACATCTAATTCAGAGCCTGAGTTTACGGATGCATTGTCTGCTTCATCATCAATTACTAAAAGAGGAGTATTTAATATTTTCCTGCTTCCATCAACCTCATGTGCAAACTGGTTCAACCAAAGTATTAGATTCTCTAGAATACTTTTATTCTTTTTTATCACTAAAACTGTTGGGCTCTTTCCTTCTATAGGCACATTAATTCTTGTAGCAACAGACCTATTAAAATCGCCCTTATCATCTGAGGAAGTATATGAATAAATTTCAGTTTCTGAAGCGTATTTACCTACTCCGATTTTTACATTCTTCTGACGTTGAATAAAATCAGCACTATTCCTTCCTATATAGCCTTCATCAATTCGGATTTGTGTTTGGGATCGTAAAGAATTATGAATACCCGCTATAACCACAATTAGTTTATACCCTGAGTCCGTGGCTTTATTGATTAAACCTGTATAATTTGCAGTTTTCCCTGATTGAACATTCCCAACTACCATTCCTCTTCTATCCCAACTACCTATCGTTTTTGGATTAACACATTTATCCAAAATCTTATCTGTGCGATCATCTAAACTATCTATTGGGAAAGAGCCATCCTTTGCCTTGATGTGTAATTTATACCTATCCCATAATTGCCAATTTATCGTAGACTTCAAATCACTAAGCCACGGCCTTACTTCCTTCTCAACCAGCTCTGTCATTTTATGTGAATAAATATCCAAGTCTGCTTCTAATTGAGCAATTAGGTCTTCCTTATTGACTCCTTCAAAATCAGGCATTAAAAATACATTCCCTATTTCCTTTTCAAGGATTTGACTGTTTAATTCTGATTTTTCGTATCGACCTAACAATACATGGGCTATGTTCCGAGCATTTTGAAATTGATCCATTTAATTTAAATATTGAAGAAGTTCTGGGTATTGATTAAAAGGTTCAATGTTAAAAATCTGTTTGGCGGCTGTTTCTTTAGTGAGCCCTTGAGACCGAAGGGAAGAGTGCATTTTTCTTGCTACTTCAATCATCCCATTATCCAATTCAAACTTTGACTCTCTAAGTTCATGGCTTTGAGGATCTTCACTATGAAATTGTATTATAGACTCCACAGGCGTAGTGTCTCCTATTAACTTAAGAAGACTTTTTATATCTCTTTTTGAGATATTTTCCTTTTCCAACAATCGTTTTATAATTGGATGCTCCTCATTTATATAATAATGTCTTGCATCATCCCTAGTTTTTCTTGCTTTCCATACGGATTGAAAATCAAAACTCTTAATAGTATCATCAAGAATTATTTGATTGCCCCTAAAGCGATGAATCGAACCTGCCGCTTGCCTAGTTAATTTCCCAAGCCTAACAAGATCCTTTCTTACAGAAAAAGAGGGTGTTGCAGTTGCTTTTTTAATATCTATCTTCCAATCATGGTCCAATTTATTTGGGATATCAATCAATATCCTTGCATTTTTAAAATGCTCATTTTTGGAGAATAAACCCAACCAATCACCATGAAGCAACAAACGGTTTTGCCTGTAGATATAAAACCCTTGAAGTTGATACCAATCCTCTGTTTTAGCAACCTTTCTTTCTTCAGACGTTAATTTTGAGATATGTGGCAAAACATAACATTTAATATTTACGTTTCCTTGATCTATGGATTCTTTAGCAATTAATTGACCACCCTCCGATTGTTTCATGAAAGGATCCCATGGAGATAATACATTTCCATTAAGATAAACAGTGATTTTCCTTTTTTCCATGTACCGATGAAACACAAGACATAGATGTGCTTCAACTAATTCGAATTCTTCTAGGAAGACCTTTCTTGCCGCCTCATTCTTCACATTAGAATTACCTACCAACCTATCCAGTTTTTCCCAAATTACTGTAGTTCCAGAATTCAAGTTTTCTAATTCTTTTTTGAAAACATCATCAGATAAATATTCCAATAAATTCCATTTTCCCGTTTTATTAACATAATCTAAATCCCAACATCTATTAATTAGGTTAAAACCTTTCTTTTTTGAAATTACCGTAAGACTCTTACACTGTGAAAATGATGATGTTTTTAATCCTAACCCAAACCTTCCTAAATCAGAATCTTCACGACTTTCATTTGGGTCTTTACTTCCAGGAGTCATAGCATCAATCAGCTCTACTTGATCCATGCCTACTCCATCATCTGTTATTTTCACCCAAGAATTTGCTCCATCCCAATTATATTCTATCCAAATATTTTTGGCCTCAGCCGATATACTATTATCGATAATATCCGCAATAGCCGTCCTTAGGTTATAGCCAAAAGCTCTAAAAGTATTAATCAAGGCTCCAGCTTTAGGTGGTGTTTCTTGAAATGGAATGTTATCGAATTGTTCTAACATATAATTCTTTCTTTTTTAATTCTAGCTTATTACAAGTATTGAAGCCTTTCTGTTCTATTAAATATTTAGACAAAAACCTTTTATATCCCGTCTAAAAACTCATAAAAAGAGTCGATAATTGTCTCTTTTTTACTTTTTATAAATAATTGCTTAAATTACATAAAATAGTTTTATTTACTTACTAATAAACAAGAATTAGTTGACTATAAAAATTTTAATCACCGTCAATTTGGATTAAAGCAAAAAATGAACAGTACTTTAATTGCGTTACTTTCTGGGATGGATATAAAAGTTAAACAATTTAAAAAACTAATAACTTTTACTATAAGATGATTAGCATTCAAAATACTTTAACAAAAATTACCTTTAAAAAAAACTCCACCCAATTATTAAATTGGGTGGAGTTTTTATAAAAAATTAAATTTATAATATATTACTCTTTGGTTTTAAAAATCACCATTTTCGAAATCTTATAACCTGAAATTTTAATCATAAAGCCATTCTAAGCCTCCACTTTTTTTAAAATCTTTTCGACAATTTCTGCTATTTGAAATGCCAAATACGGGGGTACCGCATTCCCAACCTGATGATACTGAGCAGTTCTAGAACCTCTAAACAAATAATTATCGGGAAATGTTTGTATTCTGGCAGCCTCTCTAACAGTTAAGCTTCTACATTGTCCAGGATCATAATGAATAAAATAATGGCCATCTTTTGAAATATGACTGGTTACAGTTGTAGCTGCCCCGTAAGGCATTTGAACTCTAAATCGATCGGCAAACTTTCCACTTTTTGCACTCTCATGATCTGGTAGTAATCCATCGCTATATTCTTCAAAATCTTTAAGCCTAGGGAAACGTTTATACTTCTTCGCATATATGCTTGCAAATAGGTACCTCTTTATGTCTTCAACTAAATGTGAGCGAGATTGGTGATTACATATTCCACCAATATTATCATCTAAATACCAATCTTTTAATGGATTGTTAATAGAAGGTGTATTGCAGAGCACAAATTCCCCACCAAGTCCCAATGAACAAGAAGCTTCTTTTTTAGGATTGTCATTAGAATTAAACACACCCCATGACATTATTTCATCGTTAAAAGACTTTATTGTTTTAGACCAATTCTCTTGGTTATCCACTTCTTTTTTATAGATTCTTTTTTTCTTACCATTTATTTTTTCGGTAGAAATTATTGATCTTCCTAATCCACTTCTTAGTTTTGGCAAGTCTCCAATAACATCCTTTAAATCTAATTCTTTATCTCTACTATTTAAAATACTCGGAGTAACCTTAATATCCTCTCTAATCCCTAATAAAATCACTCTATGTCGTTTTTGAGGAACATTAAATTTTTCAGAATGTATCAAAAAATCCTTATCGAATTTATAAATAGGATTTCCTTCTTCATTAAAACCTTCGGGTTTGGTTGATAAGGAATAAACTCGATACTTGGCACTTTTGCTTGCCTTAAATATGGAAGAAGGATTCTGGAGGTCTCCTAGGATCCAATCAAATACTTTATCCCCATTTACCTTTGCTGATAAAAGCCCCTTTACGTTCTCCATTACAAAAACAGAAGGTTGGTGTTCGGCTATTATTCGCAGGTATTCTTTATATAAGTAAACTCGATGGTCCCCGCTATCTATTCCTCCAACTCTAGATCTTCCCGCCATGGAATAAGCCTGACAAGGAGGACCACCTATTAAAAGCCATTCTGTATTCCCATTTAATGCCTCTTTTATTCTTTGGTCTACTTTAGAGGAGGGAAACTCTTCACTGCCTAGTGTAGCTTTCCAAGCTTCCTCTTTGGCTAGTTGCCCTTGGTATGGGTACTTGCAAAATAACTTTTCTATAAGCTTTTCTCTTTCAACTAAATTTGTTTCCCTAAGAACATTATAATATTCTTCAGGTACATTCTCTTTATTGAATTTTCTAAAAAAACTTCTTAATTCTAGCGTTTTTTGAGCATTTTCATCTTTTTCTATTGACAACTTAATATCAAATACCCTTTGTCCTTGGTCATATATTGAAGAAAAACCTTCCCCTAACCCTCCAGGTCCTGCAAAAAGATCAATTATTGGTATTTTTTTATTTTCCATTATAAAACACTGAATTTTAACATTTCGGTTAATTAAAGCATCCAAGACCCAAAAATAATGTTCTACTTGCATTAATTACGCAAATATATATTCATAGACAACACATATTTATTTAAATTATGTTTCTTATCAACGAAAACATAATTTCTAACTAATTATTCCAAAAATAATCAACTAGTACATTAATTTATAGGAACCAAACCTTCTTCAGAAAAAGAGGAACTTTGTATAAGATATTGGTATCGAAGGTCCTTAAGGATAATTAAAAAAACTAAATATTAATTTTTATAATAGCTGATTAAAAATTATATAAAACAGAAAATAACAACACATATTACTCCTGTTCACGCATAGCATCTTAGTGAGGATGAAACATTACCATGGATAAACACAGTAATTCGCAATAAAGGGCCTCATTTAGGCGGTAGACATTTAAGAGGCGGAGGTGAATTGTTAAAATAAAACCAACTAAAGTTTACACTATTTTGTGCCAACAAAAATGTCTGTTTATTTCGTTCTAAAAAAACTCGAGATATCCCCTATAAGATAGTTTAATCTGCGCCTCAAAGTCTCCCGACTTCACAGAGCAAAGAGCTTCCAATTCTCACACCCTTAAAACATATCTTTTCTATTACCTTATCCTTGGTAAGATATTTTTATTTAGAAAAAGGTCCCGTGCTGTTTATAAATCCTTAATTTAATATAGATAAGACTGTTGAAAGACAGCCTGAGGTTTGGGCCAACTTTTATTGTGTCATAGTTCCTGATTAAAGACCAGAACTTTTAAGGTAGTACATAAAAAAACAGGATTCAATAAATAGTGATTAATACTGTAAAAGCGACACGCTGTAATAGCTTCTAGTGCGTGATAATGGTTATTGAATGGCATTAGCTGAAGCGCTGGAGAAAGCCCCGTGAAAGGCCGGTAATTAATGTAACCATTAAACAATGTGGAAATGTATCAATTGGTTAATGTAACAATAAGTCAAATTGAAAATATGAGAATGAGGGAATTTGAAAATGCATCTGTGGACCAATGAAAAAAATGATCTGGAAGCGGTCATTGCGAGGACGTAGGACGAGGCAATCTGATGCTGTTTTCCGTATGCTTCTTGTGAATGCTTCACTGCGTTTGAAATGACGCTACAAAGAAGGGGTATTTAATAAAAGGGAACCGGCCTAAAGTATGTATAGGCACGTAAAAAGAAATGTCTTGGAAGAAGGATTTGGCGGTATGGTGGTTTTATTACTATTGAAACATTGAGGTATGATGGCCCTCAAAGTCGGGAGACTTTGCGGATCTACTTTGTGGAACTACTTTGCGGAACGGCAAAAAAAAAGTCCCTTCATTTTCATGAAGGGACTCTTAAAAAAAGGCGGCGGCCTACTCTCCCACTTGGTGTAGCAGTACCATCGGCGCAGACGGGCTTAACTT
>NZ_JAAXCQ010000008.1 GCF_012272855.1 Arenibacter sp. 6A1
CGCCAGATCAGAAATACGCTGTCTTTACAATATGTCTATGAACTTTTTATTCTTTTCTTCTTCGCCCTGTCTCCCAAAGCGGCTGCAAATGTACAGCTTCTTTTTTACCTGGCAAGCTTTTTTGAAAAAATTAAATTCTTTCTTTTTGCTTAGCTGATAATGGAAACAAAACTCAATGAACATCGCGCTCTTAACGCCTTTTCCGTTTGCGCGGCACTGCCTCGCTAGCGGACGGCAAAGGTACGCCACTTTCTAAAACTGACAAGGTTTTTTACAAGGTTTTTACACCCTTACCCCCATTTTAATTTTAACCGCTTTAATATAAGTATTTTATAAAGTAATAAAAATCGAAACTCGCTCCGAAAAGTCTCACGACTTCTCGACATACATCATTTTGAACCTTGAACTAATGCACCGCAAAGTCGGAGACTTTGCGAAACATGCCATTTGCGGAACAGGCTATTCATTAGACTATGGTAAACGATAATAATGTTAAAGCTACATTACTCATTGCTACTTTAAACAATTGTTACATTGAACAACTGTTACATTTTCACATTACAAAAAGCGTTAGGGATTGCAGCGGCATCCTTTTTTAGCGGCAGCGCCGGCTAAAAAAGATACAGCGGAAAGCCCGACCCGCTAGGGGAACGCCCAAATTCCTATACCTATATATAAGGAGTGCACCTCAACGATACCTAGGGGCTGCCCGCAACAATTTTTGCCGTGCAGACCTATAATCGGTGTTCTTAACCACAGCTCCGCGCACAGCATAAAATGACGGGAAATAAGAAGGCCCCATAACGAGTATGAGGCCCAAAGGTTTTATCTGCATGGCTTCCTATTCCCTTGTATAGGAACTATGCCGTGGATGATTGTCGGTTTATTTCCATCCGCCGCCCAATGCTGCGTACAAATCTATCACAGATTGCAACTGTCTATTTTTGGCGTTCACCAGATCTAGATTGGTATTGAGCACATTTTCCTGAGCCCGCAATACTTCTAGATAATTAGCGAGACCATTGTTCAATAACTCTTGGGAATACTCGGCCGCCAAGGCGTAGGCATCGTATTCTTTCTGCTTGATCGCAATTTTTTCGCTGGCAGTATTAAAGGTAAACATTGCATCTGACACTTCTTTACTGGCCGTAAGCACTGCCTGCTTAAAGTTTAACCTTGCCTGTTCTTGCTGCACCTTGGCCACCTCGTACTGGGTACGGATCTTCCGGCCGTTTAAAATAGGTTGGGCCAAGCCGCCTACCAGGTTTGCAAAAAGGGAATTGGCACTAAAAAGCTGATCGAATTCTAGGCTTTGGAAACCACCGCCTGCCGAGAGGGTCAAGGCCGGATAGAAATTACTCCTTGCCACATTGGTAAGCTCAAAAGTCTGACGCAATTGCAGTTCTGCCGCGATAACATCGGGACGGTTCGCCAATAACTGCGCCGGTACCCCTGCCACCAGCTCGGTCGTAATCTGTTGCTCTTCTAAAGTACCACGTTCTTTATTATTAGGCGACTCCCCCAATAATATGGACAAGGAATTTTCTAGCAAAAAAGCCTGATTCTTTAAATCGACCAAAATAGCTTCGGCCGTATAAAGTTGCGCCTCTGTTTGCTTTACCCCTACCTGGGTAACCGTACCCGCCTCCATAAGAGCCTTGGTCGTTTCCAAGCTATTTCTTCTAGTGGCTACGGTTTCCTGTGTAACCGCAATCTGCTCATCTACCGTTAGCAATTGGTAATACACCGATGCTATATTGGCAATAAGCCTTGTTTTTACCACTTGGTGGGCGGCAACCGTTTGCAGATAAGAAGCCTGAAAAGCCCTTTTGTTACTGCGGATCTTTCCCCAAACATCGACCTCCCAAGCTAGGTTGCCCGTAAGTTCGTACTGGTCTTGAGAACTGCCCATAAATGCGCCCATTGGACTGTTCTTTGCCAATTCCTGATGGGTATACCTCGCATTGGCAGACAGGGTAGGGAAATACCCTGCCTTCGCCTGTTTAGCATAGGCCTCTGCAGCAACGATCTGTTGCAGGGCTACGCGAATATCGATATTATTCTCTAGGCCCCTCTCTATATATTGGGTCAGTACGGGATCTGTAAACAGCTCTCGCCAAGAAACCTCGGCCATGGACAAACTATCTTGCGACAGCTGATCGGTTCTATAGGTAGCCGTTCCCTCGGGAAGGACAGCTTCGTCCGACTGGACGTATTCCTTTGCCGAGAAGCACGATACCAAAAGTATGGGCATACTGGCAATAATGATATATTTTGTTATTCGTATCGATTTCATACGGAGATATTTATTGTTTTTTAATGGTCATACTTGGACTACGCTCAGTACAGGTATGTAATTCTATTAGGCTTCTTCAGTAATTTCTAATTCTTGATTCTTTGATTTTCTACTCACCTTTTCCTGCAGCCACTGGAATAGTATAAACAAGATAGGAATTACAAAAACCCCTAAAATAGTACCTATCAGTAGTCCACCTACAGCACCTGTACCAATTGCTCGGTTCCCTTCGGCACCTACTCCGGTTGCAAACACCAATGGCAACAAACCAAATATAAAGGCAAAGGAAGTCATCAAAATTGGTCGTAACCTGGCCTTTGCTCCTTCTACTGCGGAATCAAAAATACTATCTCCGTTTTTCCTTCGCTGAATAGCAAACTCTACGATCAGAATAGCATTCTTTGCCAAGAGTCCGATCAGCATGATCAGCGCTATCTGGAAATAAATGTTATTTTCCAATCCGGCCAATTTGGTGGTAATAAAGGCTCCAAAAATACCCAATGGCAATGAAAACAATACCGTTAATGGCAGCAAGTAACTTTCGTACTGGGCACTTAACAAGAAGTACACAAATACAATTACCAAGATTAGGATAAGGGTTGTTTGGTCGCCAGCCTTAATCTCTTCTCTGGTAAGTCCCGAATACGCGGTACTAAAATTCGCGGGGAGCTCTTGAGAAACTTCTTCTACGGCAGCAATAGCATCCCCGGTACTGAAACCAGGATTTACGGCCGCTGAAACCTTCGTAGAATTAAATAGGTTGAAACGGGTTACCGATTGCGGTCCAAATACCCTTTCTACACTTACAAACTGCGTAATAGGGGCCATTTCTCCACTTTTGGTCTTCACAAATAAACTGTTCAAATCTTTAGACTCGGACCTGCTTTCCGGTAAAGATTGTATGTACACACGGTATTGTTTCCCGAATCTTGAAAAATCTGCCGCATAAATACCACCGATATACCCTTGTAACGTATTAAATATACTGTTGATATTAACACCATAATCCTTTGCCAACGGTACGTTGATATCTAGCTTATACTGCGGATACTTGGTACTAAAGGAAGACTGTGCATATTTAAATTCTGGGCGCTGCATCAGGTTCCCAATAAACTCTTGGTTGACACGATCCAAATCGCTAAAGTTACCACCAGTTTTATCTAAGAGGTTCACTTCTATCCCGGCAGAGTTTCCAAATCCTGGAATACTCGGAGGCGAGAAAAATATAATATTAGCATCGGGAATGGTAGCAGCAATACCGAATAGTTTCGCGGTAATGGCCTGCACCGATAGGTCGTCGGTTTTACGATCGTTCCAATTGTCCAATTTAATAAACCCTAGACCGTAGTTGTTCCCTGCACCGTTAATTAAACTTATTCCGTTAATAAGCGTTACCCCATTAACCCCGGGCAAGTCTTTAACTTTGCTATAAATTTCACGGTTTACCTCGGCAGTCCTATCCACAGATGCCCCTGGAGGCAATTCCACGTTGATAAATACCAACCCTCTATCCTCATCAGGTACAAAGCCAGATGGGGTGGTGTTCGCTACCCACACAATACCTACTACAGAACCTATAAGAATTAGTCCGGTTACCCATTTGTTCTTGTACAAGAAGCCCAATGACTGCCCATAGCGTCTTATCGTTGCATCGAAACCAGCGTTAAAGGCTGTATAGAATCGCTGTAGATAGGTTTTTTTCTTTTCTTCCTCACTATGTGGCTTTAGCAAAAGTGCACATAATGCCGGACTCAAGGTAAGCGCGTTCACGGCCGATATAAGGATGGCCACGATAAGGGTGACCCCAAATTGCTCATAAAAAACTCCGGTCGGACCGGTAATAAAAGTAACCGGTACAAATACGGCAGCCATTACCAATGTAATAGAAACAATGGCTCCGGAAATTTCGCTCATGGCACCAATGGTAGCCTTTTCTATATCCTTAGCACCTTCGTCTATCTTGGCGTGTACCGCCTCAACGACCACAATGGCATCATCTACCACAATACCAATGGCCAATAACAAGGCAAAAAGCGTCAATAGGTTTATAGAATATCCAAAAAGGTTTAGGAAAAAGAAGGTTCCTATAATAGATACCGGAACCGCTATGGCCGGAATTAAGGTAGACCTAAAATCTTGCAAGAAAACGAACACTACTATAAAGACCAATATAAAGGCCTCTATTAAGGTATGGGTAACTTTTTCTACAGAGGCGTTAAGGAATTCGTTGGTATCATAAGGAATTACTACGTCTACACCTTCTGGAAAATCCTTTTTTAGAACTTCTAATTCAGCCTTTACATTTTCAATAATCTGTTGCGCATCAGATCCAGGGGTCTGGTAAATAGCCAGCGCCACACTAGGGTGCCCATCGGTATTAGCACTAGTAGCGTAGGACTGTGCATCCAATTCAATTTTTGCAACATCTTTTAGGCGTAAGTACTCCCCATCACCCAAGGCTTTTACGACAATATTGCCATATTGCTCTTCGGTACGGTAACGACCGTCGTAGGTAATTACATAGGAGAAAGCCTCCCCATCGTTTTCACCGAATGTACCGGCGGCAGCTTCCTGACTCTGTTCGTTTATGGCAGCGGTAACATCGGAAGGCGATAAACCATAGGCAGCCATTTTATTGGGCTGCAACCAAACACGCATGGCGTAGTCCTTGCTTCCAAATACATTCACATCACCTACCCCTTCTACACGCTGAAAAGCAGGCACGACATTTATTTTTAGATAATTCTGCAAGAAAATATCGTTATAATTTTCCGAAGTACTGAAAAAACTAAGGAACATTAAGGCACTGGTCTGTTGCTTTTGGGTAAGTACCCCCGTTTGTCTTACTGCCTGTGGCAATAATGGATTGGCACGGGCAACACGGTTTTGTACGTTTACCGCAGCAATATCTGGATCTACATCCTGATTAAAATATACGGTGATGGCAGCAGTTCCGTTATTGGTAGCTGTAGAGGTAAGATAGGTCATTCCCTCTACCCCATTAATTTGTTCTTCGATTGGAATAATAACACTTTCCAAAATGGTCGCCGCGGAGGCGCCAGGATAACTGGCCGTTACCTGAATGGTAGGTGGGGCAATATCCGGATATTGGGTTACTGAAAGGGAACTCAATCCCAATACTCCCAAAATCACAATTATAATTGAGATCACCGTAGATAATACGGGACGCGTGATAAAAGTTTTAAGCATCGTTTCTTACTATTAGTTTATTATTGAAACTCAGTTTTTATAAGCTGCGTTGTTCCGGCAAAGTCTATCTTTTGAGGGGTGATAGCACTTCCATTTCTAAGTTTCCCTACGCCTTTAGAAACAATAGTAGCTCCTTTTGGCACCCCTGATTCTAGCACATACAGATTGTCTACACTTGCTTTTATAGTAATAGGCTGTGCCGATACGGTGTTGTCTTCCGAAACAGTATATAAGAATGTCTTATCCTGTTGTTCAAAAGTAGCCTCCTGAGGAACCACAATGGCATTTTCGAATACCGAGGGAACTTTTATAGTACCGCTATTCCCATTGTTCAACAATCCATTAGAATTTTCAAAAAGCGCCCTGAAGGTAATCGTTCCCGTATTGGGGTTTATTTGGGAATTAATAGTTTCTATGATTCCTTTTTGGTCGTATTCCTTCCCATTGGCCAAAACCAAGCTTACTGCCGGAAAATTGGCAATTTTTTCTTCTTTGGTAGTGCCCTTTGCGTTTTGTATAAAGTTCAGATATTCCTTTTCATTCATAGAAAAAAAGGCATATACCTTACTGGTATTGGAAACTACGGTAAGTGGATTTTGGTTTGTAGGGCTCACCAATGCTCCGGTACGCATGCGTATTGTACCCACATAACCATCTACCGGACTCACAATAGTACCATACCCTATATTGGCGGCAATACTGTTATAACTGCTCTTCGCCTGTTGTAGTTTTGCCTTGGCCGTTTCTAATTGCACCTGACTGATAATGTTTTTTGCAACCAATGGCTTTAGCTTGTCTACTTCTACCTGGGCAGCATTGACATTCGCTTTTGCGGCCGCTGCCTCTTGGCTCATAGATTGGGTCTCTAATTTAAAAAGAGGCTGTCCTTTGCGAACCTTTTCTCCCTCGTCTACCAATACTTCGGTGATATAACCGGTAATTTTTGCACGGACCTCACTATTTACAATACCTTCTATATTCGATTGGTAGGAGGTAAACGATGTTACCGTTTGGGTGGGCACAGAAATCACTGGGAATGGTAAGGCTGCCCTAGCTGCCGCCATATTTTGCGTATTCTTATCGTCGCCACAGGAAAGGATAAAGAAAGCCGCGAATAATAAAGATGAATAATTAATAATTCTTTTCATAGGTAGATGTTTATTGTTTTTAGGTCGTATGTAATTCGCATATCATCATCCGCGGTTGCGAACAATTTATGATTATGCTGATTTTAAAATAAAGAGGTGCTTAAGATTGTTCTTGAAATTTTGTGATTTCTTCTATAGTAGTATTAATTTTTTCTCGCTGTTCAGTCAAATATTCTTGAAATAAGATTCCCACCGAATTCTCATTGTTAAACTTTTGGGGATTGTATGCCTTATTATAGGCATTGATCTTTTTAACCATATCCAATTCCCTCACTATAAGTTTCTCATACTGCTCCATGGCATTTCTAACATAATATTTCGATGTTCTAAAACGACGTTTCCGATCCCCCGGCTTGGTATAATACTCCACATAATTAAGTTGCACTAAAATGTTTAAGTTGTTAGACACGGAGCTTTTACTTGCCTGGGTTATCGTTATAATTTCTTCAAACAGCAACCCTTCATAACAGGAAAGAATCAACGCAGCATAGATTCTTGCAGCCAGTGGCGTCAGATCTGCCCGCTCCTCTAGGGTCACCCCCATTTCCTCGATCAGTATTCTTTTTTCCTTGTATTTATCCAGCATTACATTTGATTTTGGATGCAAATATACGATTAGTTCGCAATGATACGAACCAAGAAGGTTTAAATATTTGTTAAATGAAATTACGAGCTTCCAAAAAACCTAAATGCGTACTAATCAAGACCCTTTAGATAACGATGCCCAACGCCCTTACGAGTTGTTCAGATCAATATAATTGGCAGTAGGAACAAGGGTTCCTAAGGAAATAGGATGATTTTTCACTAGGTAACAATGTTAGTTTGGGCGTTCCCCTATCGGGTCGGGCTTTTCGCTGTATCTTTTTTAAAGGACCACAGGACCTTTAAAAAAGGATGCCGCTGCAATCCCTAACGCTGAAATCAGTGGGCAGTTGGCAGTAATCGGTAAACGGTGAACAGTGAAAGCAGTGATTGGTGAATAGCACCTCCCACGCCAAAGTGCGGGACTAACGGGCGATATGACTTATGCTAATTAAAGAACAATTACAGTTTTAAAAATATGATAGTTAATTAAACAGGTCCACGGCACACAACAAAAAAAGCAGTTGCCGTCGGCAACTGCTTTTTAAAATATGTATCACTAGAATCTTTAACCCAAGGTCTGTTCTCCACCGCCATTCACAAACAACACCTGTCCGCTTACCCAATTAGAAATGGGTGCGGCGAAGTACAATACCGCACCTGCGATATCTTCTACTTCTCCTAGGCGCTGCAATGGCGTATGGGCCAGCATCCGTTTTTCAATTTCCGGTGTCAACACGGTTTTTAGGGCCTGGGTACGAACAGCTCCCGGACCAATGGCGTTGATTCTTATTTCCGGACCAAAATCGAAGGCCAAGTTTCTGGTCATGTGGTTTACCGCGGCTTTAGAAGATGCGTAGGCACTAATAGCCGGACTCTTATTGATCGATGCCATGGAAGACATATTAATAATACTGCCATAACCAGCCTCTTTCATATGCGGGGCTACCAACTGACATAGGCGCCACATACTAAAAACATTCATTTCGAATACTTTTTTAAATTGCGACACATCTATCTGATTGGGGTTTTCCCTTCCGGCACCACCTCCGCCAACGTTATTGACCAAAATATGTATTTGACCATAAGCCGCTATGGTTTTATCAACCAAATGTACCAGCGCCTCATCTTTGGTAACGTCGCAATCTATAGCGATTGCTTTTCCACCATCGGCAACAATTTCTTGAGCCGCCTGTTGTGCCGCCTCCAAATTGTAATCGGATACCACCACTTGGGCTCCATAAGCGGCCAGTATTTTACAACTCGCCTTTCCTATACCGTTCGCACCACCGGTAACGATGGCTATTTTCCCTTTTAAGTCAAAAAATTTAGAAGTGTCCATAGATAAGGTTTTAAGGTAGTATTTAAAAAATCTAATCTTGTATCTTATGTAGGTTGTACAAATCCTCTAATGCATTTTTTTGATTGGTCTATACATATGTTAGCCCTAGAACCTGTGGCTATTCCATATAAATCGCCTCAAAAACCGCTAAAGGAGCTCTTCTTCCAACGTTCAACATCAAGGTATCGCCCTGAATAGTATAGTTATCGGCCAATTCAAATATTTGTAAAAATTCTGATTCGTTAAAATCAACATCCGGACATGCCATCATAGTCGTGATAAAATTGGAAAAACGAATACGGTTTCCTTCTTCCAAAGTAAATGTCCCCCCAAAAGAATTACAGCCGGCAAAACCAGCAACGCTATTTTCTGCTCCGTTTAGTCTAAAAAAGACCTCTTTCTCTTGATTTTCGCCCATTACAACCTCTTTCCCTTCCAAGGTCTTTAGTTTCCAATATTTTTCGGTGATGCCGTTGGTTGGAGTTGCTTTTTTAGTAAAAACAGCCAATGGTGCCCTTCTCCCTACATTTAACATGATAGTATCACCATTAAGGGTATAGTTATCTACCATTCCCAAAACATTTAGTACTTCGGCTTCGTTTACTTCAGCATCTGGACACGCCATACGGGTCGTGATCAAATTTTCAAAACGAATTCTGTTACCAGCTTCTAGGGTATAAGACCCATTTACGATATTACAACCAAAAAAACCATTTATGGTATTGTCTTTGCTATTCAGTACAAAGTGAAGTTCTTTTCCATTTTCGGTAGCCCCTACGGTAGCCCCCTCAAGAACCGTCAACACCCATTTGGTATCGGTGATTGCTTCCTTGGCGGTATCGGATACTTCTTCTTTGATTGTCTGTTTAGTAGAATTACAGCTTACGGCAGTAATGGCCAGTAATATAAAAGTAGCTAATTGTGTTTTCATATCTCTTGTTACTTTAGTTTAGAATTTTTCTTCACACAAAATTATTATTTAGTTCGTAATGTTTCGAACCAAAAAATGTAAAGTTTAGTTAAATATTCTAATAAAACACATAAGACACTAAAAATATGTCTGTTACGAATTTTCGTTTTCCTTATACTCGTCTAGTTCTACGAGGGTATTCCTTATAAGTTCTTGGTGGGCTTTTAAATATTTTTGCATAATCTTTCCAAGGGACTTCTCATGGACAAACTTTTCTGGATAATGAACTTCATTAAAGGCAATGATTTTTTCAATAAGACTAATTTCACCCCCTATAGATTCTTCGTGCTGTTTTAAAAAATTTATCTGGAAGTACTTAGACCCCTTAAAATATCTTTTTCTATCGCCAGGCTTGGTGTAGTACTCTATATGTTTTAGCTGTAAAAGCACATTTATATTTATAGAGGTAGAACTCTTACTAGCGCCAATAATCTCTCTTATTGCTTCGAAGGTTAGCCCTTCATAAGACGATAGTATCAATAAGGCATAGATTCTGGCAGCCAAGGGCGATATTCCCATTCGCTCTTCCAAAGCAAGACCTATTTCTTCTATAAGTTGTTTTTTATCGTCTGACACATTATTCATTATGGCACCTAGTTTTTTAAAAAAGTAGTAAAATTTGTTGTACAAACATACACAACTTCCCTGTTTTAAATGGATGTTTCATGTCTGAACTTATCTTAAAAATCTTTTAGAAAACAAATTCAATGCCCATGATGGCACTAAAAGCTAGGTCTCTCTTTTATTAGTCCCGCTCCCACTCGATTATACCCCCTATAATTTTTAAATTGGGAGTATATTGTTTTATTTGGTACATTGTGACTCGATTTACACTAAAAATATAACAAATCATCTATAGTATGCAAGTACGTGAAAAGTTTCTAGTAATCTCGGCACTTACCTTAGTGGTCATTACGGGTATTGCCTTCATTTGGACCCCTATTTTATGGGTCTTATTATTGGTAGGGCCTTTGGTCTTCATGGGGCTTTTTGATATTTTTCAGAAAAAACATACCATAAGACGAAACTTCCCTTTAATTGGTCGTTTTAGGTATGTATTAGAATCTATCCGTCCCGAAATCATGCAATATTTTGTAGAGACCGATACCCAAGGAAGGCCATTGAACCGTATTTTAAGGTCTTTGGTATATCGCCGGGCCAAAGGCACCACGGACACCGAGCCCTTTGGTACCCAAATGGATATCTACCATTCGGGTTACGAATGGATGGAGCACTCTATGTACGCCAAAAACAATCCCAAGGAAATTGGTAAGTTCCCGCGTTTGGTCATTGGCGGCAAAGATTGTAAGCAACCGTATTCTTCGAGTCTCCTGAATATTTCCGCGATGAGTTTCGGCTCCTTGAGCAAGAATGCTATTTTGGCGATGAACAAAGGAGCAAAAATGGGAAATTTTGCCCATAATACCGGGGAGGGCGGCATTAGCGATTACCATTTAGAGCACGGCGGGGATTTGATATGGCAGATAGGAACCGGGTATTTTGGCTGTAGAAACGATGACGGCACCTTTAACCCCACCACTTTTAGGGAAAATGCTATTCGGCCACAGGTAAAAATGATAGAAATAAAATTGTCCCAAGGAGCCAAGCCCGGACATGGGGGAATTTTGCCGGCCTCTAAAAACACCGAGGAAATTGCCAAGATCAGACATATAAAACCACATATCGCAGTGCATTCCCCACCGTCGCACTCCGCATTTTCCAACCCTATACAATTCATGTACTTTATTCACAAGCTACGGGAACTGTCCGATGGGAAACCTATTGGGTTTAAACTGTGTATAGGCCGTAAACAAGAATTCATGGATTTTTGTGAGGCTATGATCCATACGGGAATACGCCCCGATTTTATCACTGTCGACGGCGGTGAGGGCGGTACCGGTGCCGCGCCGGTAGAATTCTCCAATAGTATGGGAATGCCGTTGAGAGAAGGGCTGATTTTTGTCCACGATACCTTGGTAGGATTTGGACTTAGAAATGAAATAAAAGTTATTGTGGCCGGAAAGATCATTACCGGCTTCCATATGGCCAGGGCCATTGCCTTGGGTGCCGACGGTTGTAATAGTGCCAGAGCCATTATGTTATCGGTTGGTTGTATCCAAGCCTTAAAATGTAATACCAATGATTGCCCAGTTGGAGTGGCCACGCAAAAGAAATCACTGGTAAAAGGTCTTGTAGTAGAAGATAAAGCACCTAGAGTGAAAAATTACCACGAAGCTACCATCCACAGTTTCCTGGAGCTGGTCGCTGCTGCCGGACTCAATGGTCCACACGAGCTGACGCGTAACCATATTAGCAAAAGGGTGGGCATGTATAATGTAAAGACCTATGACGAGATTTATCCTTATATAAAAGAAGGCTCCTTGCTACATACGGCCACCATTCCAGAAAGTTATCAGCGATTCTATCAGCTTACCAGAATCATGTAATACACAAGGTAGAAACAATAAACGCTGAACAGTATCTCCCCCGCCAGATCGGGGGATTTACCCCCTAAAATGACTTTTGCCAACTAAATATTGCAACATTATAAAGGCTTCAGAAATTAGCAATGCGCTATTCTAAGGTATATACCAATGAAGGATTGGTCCTACCCGAATAACCTATCAACACTCACTTGGGAAGTGCAATGCTATATTACAAATTGCCACATTTCCATCCTTGAATCATTTTAAATCATGGTTCTCATTTCCCATTAGCCATCCACTAATGGTTACATTGATTCATTGCTACATTAAATCGCGTTAGGGACCGCGGCGGCATCCCCGCAGCGCAGCAAGGGATATAGCCAAGTGCCCGCCCGACGCAGGAGGGAACGCCCAAAAAAAAATATGCGATATCCAGCATTTAAATTTTCGTTTTAAGAAAGTATTGTTAAAAAGGGTAATCCCTTGGTTGAAGCTTTTAAAATGAAATACTTTTGTGCTTCATTTTTAAAGGCCAGCCGCCAAATAGGACTGTTTTGAAAGTAACGATTACCCGTATTCTCCCTTTTTCTTTACTAGCAGTGGTACATGCTTTGTTTATATCGGCCATTTTTATGGACAACATAAGCACCAATACTGTGCTATGTATCCTTTTCCTTGTCCTCTGTTTTACTGTTGTGGCCCACCCTAAACTTCCAATATTTCATAGAACAGCTTTTATAACCGATCTCTCTACGGTCGCATTTGTGGTCTTAGGCGGGGTTCTGACATATTCCATACAGCTTTATTGGTCTCCCGGCCCAGTTTTTGCCGCCGCTATGGTAGGGACTATCGCTTCTTTTCTTCCCTCCCTCAATAAAAAAAGCAGCCTTTTGCAGTTGGCTCCTACGGCCATTTATTGTGGCTGTTTTGTGGGCATGTCTCACAAAAGCATTGCCCCAGACTATATGTTTATTGGGGTAGCGGGAATACTATCGGGGCTTGTTCTAGTAATGACCAAGAATGTTTTTCAGGGGGTTAGCGGTAAGCTGGGCAGCATCGCTTTTGGGGGCGTAACCCTAGCCGCTTTTATAATGTATATACTGGTAGAATGGTTATAGAAAATAGTATCCTTATTCTCTCTGGCACCCTGGGCGCCGTATTGGCTTTTGCCGTCAGCAACAAGTTAAACCAAGGTCCGGTGAGGGCTTCTGCCATCCTTAGCTTAGTGGTAGCCGGATTTTTTTATGTCTTTCCCCAACTACTATCGCCACGCTTAACCCAAAACATTCCCATCCTATTCTTTGGGGGTACTTTTATTGGGATGCCATCCTCCAGAATCGTATCGGGTTACCGATTTATAGGGATTACGGGACTGGTATTTTCGCTTTTCTTCCTTCATACCAGCAATTATTTTGAGGGGTACGGTGGTGCTTTGGGCACGGCAGCCAGCATTTCGTTCCTAGTGACGTTCACTATTTACAAAATTACCCGCAAACGGAAAATTGCCTACGCCAAGGTATACCTACGACGATACTCTCCTACAAGCTACCGAAAAAAATAGTGTTTAGGCAGGCACCGATTTGGTGAGCCTATTAACCACTAGGGCAATGGCACCATCGCCGGTAACATTACAAGCCGTACCAAAACTATCCATAGCAATATACAAGGCAATCATAAGTCCTTGCATTTCTGCATCGAAACCTAACATAGACTGCAATATACCTACAGCGGCCATAATCGCTCCCCCAGGAACCCCTGGTGCTGCAATCATCGCAATGCCAAGCATAAATATAAACCCGGCAAACAAGGTAAAGGTAAACGGAATGCCCTGTAAAATCATTAATGCCATGGCACAGGCCGTAATTTTCATAATACTCCCCGAAAGGTGAATGGTAGCACATAAGGGCACCACAAATCCAGATATTTTATCGGACACCCCGTTCTTTAAGGTTTGTTCTAAGGTAACCGGTATGGTTGCTGCCGAGGACTGAGTTCCCAAAGCCGTAAAATAGGCCGGCATCATGGTGACCAACAAACGTACAGGATTCTTTTTTGTAAGCATTCCGGCGATACTGTATTGCAACAACAACAATAGGATATGCAGGGCAAAAATGACCCCTATAATGGTGACAAAGACCGATAGTACCGAAAATACCGTTCCATTATAGGCCATACTGGCAAAGATTCCCAAAATATAAAGTGGCAAAAGAGGTACGATGACCTTTTCTATTAGCTGCATGATAATGAGCTGAAAATCCTTTACCATATCCCCTAAGGTCGACTTCTCTTGATAAGACAAGCCTAAACCTATCACAAAAGCCAGTACCAAAGCCGTCATCACATCGATGGCAGGTGGAATATTGATACTAAAATAAGGCAGTAGTTCTATACCAGAATCGGCAATACTAGCGGCATTATTGGCATGGGATTCCAGGAGGGTTGGGAAAATTTCGGAGGCGGTAAAGTAGGTCATAAAGCCAGAAAAAAGCGTAGATCCGTAGGCAATAGCAGCCGTTAACAACAACAGCTTTCCGGCACCCTTCCCAAGGTCTGATATCGCGGGCATAATAAGTCCCATTATAATCAAGGGAATAGAGAAGTTTAGAAATTGGCCAAAGAACGCATTAAAGGTTGCAAATACCCTGCTCACCGATTCGGGCAACACGAGTCCAAAAATGATTCCCAATACAATGGCTAAAAAGACTTTAAATAATAGGTTCGAAAAAAGACGTTTCATTTGTAATTTATGCGATATAATATGAAAAAGGATGTTTAAAAAGTGGCTTTATCCGCTTTTCCCAGAGGGGCCGTTTCAAAGTAAAAGGCCTTTTTGCCCCCTACCCGATACCTGCCGAAACACCTAAATGTCCTCTTTTTATAAGCTAAAGCAATGATATACTTTTTAAAATCCCTTCTTACTTAGTAAGTTCGCTAAGATACATCCAATGGGATAGAAATCATTCCAAAAATTTTACTAATCTAAAATTTAACACTTCGGGGCTAGGGTTTGAAAAGGGGACAGATTGCCACACTGTACTTCGTTCCGTTCGCAATACCCATTAGGAAAAAAAAGAGCTACACTTTCGTATAGCCCTTTGTAAAGATTAATGATGTATTTGGAACGGCATATTCTTAAGAAGCTACCCCCACTTATTAATTATTTTCTAATTACTCTGAAACACTTTCACTAAGCACTTCTTCTTTTTCGCGGAACTTAGGATTGATATAGAGTTTTCCTTGCTTCAGTTTTTCCCAGTACACCTTCATGTCGGCACTTATTTCGGGCGACAGAATATACAGTCCTATAATATTGGGAAATGACATCGCTAGGATCATCATATCTGCAAAGCTCAATACTGCCCCAAGGCTCACAGATGCCCCTAGCACCACAAATACCAAATACAATACTTTATAAACCATCTCTAGTTTTTTGCTTCGACCAAATAAATAGGTCCACGAGCGCATCCCGTAATAAGACCAAGACACCATTGTAGAAAATGCGAACAACAATACCGCCACGGCCAACACCATTGGGAACCAAGAAACCACGCTACCAAAAGCATCGGAGGTGAGCTCTACCCCTCCCAGGCCATATACTTCGTGCTTCCCTGTAAAAATCAACACCAAAGCAGTCATAGAACACACCAACATAGTATCTATAAAAGGCTCCACCAAGGAGGTAAATCCATCAGCGATGGGATTGTTGGTCTTTGAGGCACTATGGGCAATGGCTGCGGAACCAACCCCGGCTTCACTAGAAAAGGCAGCCCGTTGCAACCCTATGATCAGTACTCCTATGAATCCACCTTTTAAGGCTTGGGCAGAAAAGGCCCCATCTATAATAGAGCGAACCGCCCATCCAATATTTTCTATATTAGTCCCTATGACCACCAAACAGCCCAACACATATAGGATTGCCATAAACGGAACGACTTTCTCCGTTACCTTGGCAATACTTTTAATTCCACCAATGATGACCATCCCTACTAGGAAGGCAAACCCCACTCCAAACCAAAAACCGTGTTCTTGTAAAAAAGGAAGCTGTTCGGATACTATTTTAAATGCCTGGTTAGATTGCAGCATATTGCCCCCACCAAAAGAAGCACCGATTCCCAAAATAGCAAAAAGGGCTGCAAGAAATTTTCCTAGCTTCTTATAGTTTCGTTTTTCCAATCCATAGCGCAAATAATTCATCGGTCCGCCAAAAATCCGCCCCTCATCATCGATAAAACGATATTTTACGCCCAAGGTACATTCTGCAAATTTTAGGGACATGGCAAAGAAACCGGCGGTAAACATCCAAAATGTTGCCCCTGCACCTCCTAAGGAGATCGCTACGGCCACCCCTGCAATATTTCCTAGGCCTACTGTGGCCGATGTAGCGGTTGCCATCGCTTGAAAATGGGTGATGGTACCGGGAGCGTTGGGGTCGTCATATTTCCCTTTTGCCAGATCTATAGAGTGTAGAAACCCTCTTATATTGATAAATTTTAGTCGGAATGTAAAGAATATACTTCCTAGAATTAACCAAATGACGATAAAGGGAATCGTTGTGGTTTTTATATCTCCATTCGGATAATACAATGGCTGCGGCGTCTCATATTGAATGTCCGCTATCTTAATAGCACTCATGGAAAGTCCATCTCTAGTGTCAGCGATAAGAGTCCCTTCCTTTACTAGCTGCCCTACAACTCCATTTGCGGTTGCATAAACAACTATTTCCTTAGCATCATCACCCCTTAGAAGAGCAACTTCCTGTCCTTTTTCAACAGTCGCCCCTTCGGACACCAACCATTTTTCTAAGGTAAAATTTTCATTGGTAGCTTCCTCCAAAGGAACTACTACGGTACTTTTATCACTATATACCACCGGGTCATAAACTCCTATAGCCGCAAAGGGATCCCAAAATAAAATAGCGCCCAAATAATCTACTGCCGGCTGCACATTGCTATTAAATATCTCCGTGATGGATTTTGCCGGAATAGTAAATGTTTTAGAAAAGGTATTCCCGTCCGCATCGGTAACACTAACAGCATGTTCCATACCTTCTATTAACCCTGCAGCGGTGTTTTCGTCCAATGCTGTTTGGGGATCACTCCATTTGTACTTATAAGGTGCTTTGCCCCCTGTAACTTTTACCTCCGCTATTCCGTTGTTTATTTCCTTGGATGGATTGGAAAGTGCTATATCAACCATCATTTGGCTGACTGAGCTAACACGTTCCTGTGCTATAACAATGGTAGTTAATAAAGAGATTAGTAAAGTGGGGAAAAGTCTTGTTTTTAACATCAAATATCTTTTTCTTTTTCGTTTAAAATTTAAAAATCCCCAATTTAACGATAAGAATAAGGCTTCCCAAGGGATTGGGCATATTTCTCTAGGAGTTACCCAGGAAAAAATGGGTTAAAAGCAGGGTATTTAGTAGTGATTTTCTAGTGTAGGGCCCCTTCACTGCGTTTTGTGTGCTATGACTCTTTCTACTGTCATTCCCAAGAAGGAACGACGCGGCAATCTGCTCCTTTCGTGTCCTAATTCAACAGATTGCCGCGCTTCACTGCGTTGCGCTCGCAATGACCCTTAGGCAAAAAAAAAAGAGCTACACTTTCGTGTAGCTCTTTGTAAAGCTGCTCCCCCTCTTGGGCTCCCTTCGACTACGCTCAGGGTAAACTTCTCGCCCAAGATTTTCAAAATGAAAAAAGCCACTCAAATGAGTGGCTTTTCGTCGCTATGCTCCCCCTCTTGGGCTCGAACCAAGGACCCTCTGATTAACAGTCAGATGCTCTAACCAACTGAGCTAAGGAGGAGTGTTATATTTGCCTTAGCGGCTGCAAATATAATAGGAATTTTAAAACTACCAATCGAATCCAAAATAATTTTACGCCTTATTTTTGTTAAAGTTTTTTAAAGTGAATTTAGTCAAGATAGTAAGGGATCAAGCAAGCTGTATAATTCTTGTTCCAATTAAACAGCTTGCCGCGCTCCACTCTGTTCCGATCGCAATGACGGTCCATTCTCGAACAGATTGCCGCGCACCACTGCGTTCTGCTTGCAATGACTATTGGGCAAAAAAAAAGAGCTACACTTTCGTGTAGCTCTTTGTAAAGCTGCTCCCCCTCTTGGGCTCGAACCAAGGACCCTCTGATTAACAGTCAGATGCTCTAACCAACTGAGCTAAGGAGGAGTGTTATTATATTGCCTTAGCGGGTGCAAAGATAGAAGCTTTTTTAGATTCCCCAAACAAAAACCGAAACTTTTTTAAAAAATATCGGTTTTTGTTTCCAGGCCTAAATAAATCGCTTCACAATATTCCAGATATCGTTCCCAAACACTACTGCCATTAGCCCCATAAGGATCACAAAACCAATAATTTGTCCTGTTTCCAATACTTTTTCACTTGGTTTACGACCCGAAATCATCTCGTATAACAAAAACATCACGTGTCCACCATCCAAGGCCGGAATCGGCAGAATATTTAAAAATGCCAACCATACCGAGAACATCGCCATAAAATTCCAGAAGAACAACCAGTTCCAAGTTTCTGGCATCAGCTCTACAATTCCGATAGGTCCTTTTACCTGCTTATAAGCGCCTGTTTTGGTATTAAAGATTACCTTAAACTGTCGTATCTGATCTGTCAGTACTTGTATGGTTCTGTTATAACCTGCAGGGATGGCCGCAAAAAAGCCGTACTCATCGGTAACCCATAGGTCTTCTGTATCTGATAATACCCCGATAACGCCCTCTTCTGGCACCTGTAATTGCAATTCCTTAATGCCACCATCGCGTTTTACCTGAAGCGCCAAGGATTTATTAGGCGATGCCTTGATGATTTTGGTAAACTGGTCCCAATAGATCACTTCCTCGCCATTGACCGCTAAAATCTCATCTCCCACCAATATTCCGGCCTTTTTGGCTGCCATAGTATCTACTACCGAAGCTATTTTAGCCTTGGACCTGTACCCTAGGAAATTCTTGCCCAAAGTAGAAAAGACCGTTTCTTTCCCCTCATCCGATAATGGAAAGGTTAATTGTTCTCCATCTCTATTTACCGTAATCTTGTCTCCAAGGATGATATCTAACTTGGCATCGGTAAATTTTTTGGTCTTTTTATCATCGACCGCCAAAATCTGATCTCCGGTCTTCAGTCCCAATTGCTCACCAATAGAATCTACTACGATTCCATATTTTAAGTTGTCAGACGGAATATAGCTGTCCCCATTGCTAAACAATAACACCGTATAAATTCCCCATGCCAACAAAAAGTTTACAATAACTCCACCGGTCATTATAATTAAACGTTGCCAAGCTGGCTTAGAACGGAACTCCCATGGTTGGGGCTCTTGTTTCATCTGTTCGGTATCCATGCTCTCGTCTATCATTCCCGAGATCTTGACATAACCGCCCAAAGGCAACCACCCGATACCGTATTCGGTATCGCCTATTTTCTTTTTGAAAAGTGAAAACTTTACATCGAAAAACAAATAGAACTTCTCTACTTTGGTTTTAAAATATTTTGCTGGAAGAAAATGGCCCAATTCGTGAAGAATGACCAAAATGGATATGATGAGTACAAACTGTACTATCTGAATTGCTACTGTCATTAAATCTCTGTTTAATTTTATAAAACAAACAAAAGTACATTTTTAGAAAGTCTTAAAAAAAGAAACTATGAAGGCGTACTAATTTTTAAGAAACAATTAGCAGCAAAACACCCCCCTTTTCCTTGAAATGTCGTACCGTGTAGTCTACCTTTGTAAAAAAAAACATGCTTTCTTATTTCAGTAAATTAAAATCTAGGGGGATAGCCCTTTTTATTGTTTCTTCCATCATCGTTTTTTTGTTCTATCACGCCCTGCAGCCCCAGAAAATACTACCGATCTACCAACCTGCCATGGTAAACTTTGAGTTGGTAGACACTACCATGCAGCACATTAAGAAATACCATACCGTAGCCGATTTTTCCTTTGTGAACCAAAACGGAAAAGAGATTACCCAGGCAGATTATGAGGGCAAGATATATATAGCCGATTTTTTCTTTACCACCTGCCCTACCATTTGCCCTATTATGACCAAAAATATGGCCGACATCCAACAAAAGATCTTAAATGATGAGGAGGTGATGTTGCTTTCACATACGGTTACCCCGGATATCGATTCTGTACCCCAATTAAAAGAATATGCCCTGGAACAAGGCGTCTTGGACCACAAATGGAACTTGGTCACGGGCGATAAGAAAGAACTCTACGAAATGGCAAGAAAATCGTATATGGCGGTTAAAACCGATGGCGATGGCGGTCCCTACGATATGATCCATACCGAGAACTTTATCCTGGTCGACAAGGAAAGAAGAATCAGAGGTTTTTATGACGGGACAAAATCCGAGGATATAGAAAAATTATTGGAAGACTTGGAAATCCTAAAATCGTCTTACCAGAAAAAATAAAATAGCAATACATTCCCCATAAATGGAGAAATTTTAAGAATTCTTTAATTTATTTTCCCCCTTTAATGGCGCTTTTTGTTTATTTTTGCTCTTAATTAAAATCAATCTAAATAAAAATTGATTACAACCGTAGCACATTTAAAACGAGGGCAAAGGGGAATCATCAAAGAATTTGCCGAAGGAATACTTCCCATAAAACTATTGGAAATGGGATGTTTGCCCGGCAATGAAATAGAATTGGTTCAGGTAGCCCCTTTAAAGGACCCCATTTATATTAATGTCAATGGATCGCACATCGCCATTAGGCGTGCCATGGCAGAATTAATAGAGTTAGAAATCATTGAAGATTCTCCCTTACTATGAGTAAACAGATCAAGGTTGCATTAATAGGCAACCCCAACACTGGTAAAACCTCCGTTTTTAATCAACTTACTGGCTTAAAACAAAAGGTGGGCAACTACCCGGGCATCACCGTAGAGAAAAAAGAAGGTGTTTGCAAACTGCCAAGGGGCGTAAAGGCCCATATCCTGGATTTACCCGGGACTTATAGCCTTAATACGACCTCTTTGGACGAAAGTGTGGCGGTAGAATTATTGCTGAACAAGAACGACAAGGACTATCCGGATGTTGCCGTCGTAATTAGCGATGTAGAGAACCTAAAGCGTAACCTGTTACTGTTTACCCAAATAAAGGATCTTAAAATCCCTACCATCCTAGTCATCAATATGGCCGATAGGATGAGCCGTACCGGGATTTCCCTGGATATAGACCTCCTAGAAGAAAAACTAGATACTAAAATTGCCTTGGTCAGTACCAGAAAAGGTACGGGTATAGACCGTATAAAGGAACTAATAGCCGATTATAAAAACCTTTCTGTAGGGCCGGTGATCGATACTACCGTTATTGCTCCCGCCTATTTTGACAAACTAAAGGACACCTTCCCCAAGGAAGATTTATATAAGTTGTGGCTGGTCATCACCCAGGACGTCAACTTTATGCCCATAGAGAAGACCCCTATCAAGATACCGTCCGATTTTGCTACCAAATCCAAGCCAGAATTAAAGCGCTTACAGCAAAAGGAAACCATCCTACGATATCAATTTATAAACGGCATCTTAAAACAGGCCTATAAGGTCGATATTAATGCCGCCAAAGGCCTACGGGCCAGTTTGGACAAGATTTTGACCCATAAGGTTTTTGGGTACTTGATCTTTTTTGTGATTTTGCTCACTATTTTCCAAGCGATCTACGATTGGAGCAGCTACCCAATGGATTTCATAGACGAGCTTTTTGCCTCTTCCAGTGAATGGGTAAAAGATACGTTACCGCCTGGGGTCTTCACCGACCTAGTCGCCGAGGGTATCCTCGCCGGTATTGGGGGAGTCGTTATTTTTATCCCTCAAATTGCCTTTTTATTCCTTTTTATAGCCCTCTTGGAAGAGTCGGGCTATATGAGTAGAGTGGTATTCTTAATGGACCGTTTAATGCGTCCCTTTGGATTGAGCGGTAAGAGTGTGGTACCGTTAATTTCCGGTACCGCCTGTGCTATCCCGGCCATTATGGCCACCAGAACCATTGAAAACTGGAAGGAACGCCTTATCACCATATTGGTCACTCCCTTTACCACCTGTTCTGCCCGTTTGCCGGTGTACCTGATTATTATTGCCCTGGTCATTCCCGAAGGCCGATTCTTGGGACTCAGCTATCAGGCATTGACCCTTATGTTCCTGTACCTTATTGGGTTTGGGGCGGCGATTGTTTCGGCCATGATCCTCAATAAAATCATGAAAATAAAAGGGAAGTCCTTTTTTGTGATGGAAATGCCCAATTACAAACTCCCCCTACTAAAAAATGTGGTCTATACCGTTTGGGAAAAGACTAAAAGTTTTGTCCTAGGGGCTGGTAAAATAATCTTGGCTTTTTCTATTATCCTATGGTTCTTGGGCTCTAACGGCTATGCAGACGACTTTGAAAATGCCGAGACCATTGTAGCGAACAGGATTGAAAAAGAAGGCTTTACCGATTATAACAACAATAATATAACCGAAAACCTTACGGCATATAAAGCAGCCTTACAAGACAGCATACAACAAAAAACTTATACTATTACTGCCCAGGCCCTTCAAGATTCCCTAGCGTTAAAGCAAGAAATCTTGTTCCAAAAGGCCAAAAACCAGGAAATAGCAGGCCATAAATTAGAGAATTCCTATATGGGATATATGGGCAAGGCCATAGAACCTATTGTACGCCCCTTGGGATACGATTGGAAAATTGGTATTGCCGTACTGACTTCCTTTGCCGCAAGAGAGGTGTTTGTAGGTACCCTGGCCACTATTTACAGTGTGGGTAGCGACGAGGAAGAAACCATTAAAAACAGAATGGGCGCCGAAATAGATTCGGTTACCAAAAAGCCATTGTTTAACCTGGCTTCCGGTATTTCCCTATTGCTGTTCTACGCCTTTGCCATGCAGTGTATGAGTACCTTAGCCATTGTAAAACGCGAAACGGGCACCTGGAAATGGCCAGCCGCCCAACTAGTATTTATGAGTCTTTTTGCGTATATTATAGCATTAATAGCGTATCAACTATTAAAGTAATGATGAACATAATTCAACATATTCTAGTCTATATTACCTTGGCCCTGGCTGTAGGATATATCACCAAGAAATTCTTCTTGCCCAAGTCTTTATTTGCCGGCAAAAGAAAGAACAATAAAAAGAATTGTGGCGACGGCGGTTGCGGTTGTTCCTAGTATCAGTAGTAGGAACAAACCCACCCTGCCCATTTTCTTGGCCTATAGACAGCTCTGCCAATTGTGGTGAATAATACCCCTTTTTTTAAGTTGGGCGTTCCCCTAGCGGGTCGCTCTTTCCGCTATATCTTTTTTAAAGGCCCCTTGGCCCTCTAAAAAAGGATGCCGCTGCAATAGCTAACGCGGGATTCTGTGAAAAGAGAGAAGAGAGAAAAGAAAAAAGAGGATCACACCTCAAATACACCGAGTTGCATTTGCCGTGGGTGGCCAGCCAAGCGATGTCTATGCCATTATTCTACAAATAGAAAGATTTTTTAATACTATATCTTACTCTAACTACAGTGTTAAAAAATGTTTGTTACCATATTGGTAACTATTTAGTATCTTTGAGTGAAAGAATTGTGATGCGAGAGTAATCGCTAAACGAATTTTACGAGATTTTTGGGTAAAACATGCTGATTGCGAACAGCAACTAAAATCATGGTTCAGAGAAACCGAAAAATCTAATTGGAATAACATTAATGAATTAAAAAGTGAGTATCCAAGCGCAAGTATTCTAAAAGACAATCGAATAGTTTATAACATAAAAGGCAATAATTATCGTTTGATTGTAAAATTCAACTTTGAATACCAAATATGTTGGATACGTTTTATTGGTACTCACGCGGAATACGATAAAATAGATTCAAACAACATCTAATCATGAACATAAAACCTATTAGAAACGAAGAAGACTATCAGAACGCTCTCGACCGCCTTGAGATAATTTTTGATGCTAAAAAAGGATCTGAACATGGCGATGAATTAGAAATCCTTTCCATTCTGATTGACCGCTACGAAAACGAACAGTTTCCCATGGCCATGCCTGACCCTATTGAGGCCATTAAATTCCGAATGGAACAATTAGGCATGAAACAAAAAGACCTGGTAGCCGTTGTAGGATATAAAAGTAGAGTCAGTGAAATTCTAAGTAAAAAACGCAAACTGACTTTGGATATCATTAGAAAACTGAACACAAGCCTACATATTCCGACTGAAGTTTTAGTTCAAGAGTATTAAAAATAAGTAACAGCTACTCTGTAGTCATTATACATCCTACCTTATTTCTTTCTTGGCAGATTGAGTCATTGCCAAATTGTTTATTGTAGATGCGTTAGGGATCGCAGCGGCATCCCCGCAGCGGAGCAAGGGATATAGCGAAGAGCCCGACCCCTTAGGGAAACGCCCAAAACTTTTACAGTAAACAGCAACGAATTAACAATGTCTAAAAACGGCCAACCTTCCTCAGGAAAGTACGCCTTCCTAGACTATGTTTTGGATAAAGGAATATAGCAACAGCCCCCAACCGATCACTAATAAGAGTCCGCCCAATGGCGTAATAGGGCCTAAAAACCGCATTTTTTTTCCTTTGGCAGCACTTAAACAAAGTCCGTAAATGCTGAAGGAAAACAAGAACACTCCTAGGATAAAACAATAGACCATGCTGCGTTCTAAAGAGGTTTCCAAATTGAAATTAAACCCTAAAACCAATAACACTATGGCGTGGTACATTTGATATTTTACACCGGTTTCAAAACTTTTTAACTGCTCTTCGCTCATGATCTTTTTTAAAGCATGCGCCCCAAAGGCACCAAAAATTACTGCCAATAAACCATAAAGTGCGCCGATAAACTGTGCCAAAAGAACCATATATTTTTTTAGGGATAAATATAAGGAAAGGAAGCAGGCTAATTAAACCAAACTTTTATATTCATATCCCCGTGCACCTCAAAGGCACAATCTTTAAAGCCAGGGGGACCAAAAGTTTTCATTTTAGCCATGGAAAAACCTATGGCTTCCTTGGGAATCCCCAACCAATTGGTGTCTAGGGTATCATTGCTATTTTCGTCGTGGAAAACCGCTACCGCATATTCCCCATTGGGCAAATCGTCTATCACCACTTTGGTTATTTTTTCCTTGGCAACCGTACTGTCTGTCTTAAAAACCTTGTCGAATTTTAAAAATCCGTTCGCCTCATTATATACGGCAACACTGATCTTGCCTTTGTCCGAGGATACCCCCTGCACCTCTACCGAGAGCTTGTATTGAGACATCGCCACCAAGGGCAAGAATAGAAAAAGAAGCAATAATTGTTTCATGGCTTTATAGTAACTATTTGATTTGCAAATATAAAGCCAAAATAAACCCGATTTACTCCTTGGCCAAATTAATTTTTTGCGCTAAAAAATCGTAGGTTGCTTTTGTTTCCGTACTGTCCGAAAAATTAAGGAACAGCTGTAACGAATCTTGGTACACCACCCTTATTTTGGGCTGGGAAAGCTTGTCTACATATACATACACCTTCTTCTCCCCTATGCTGTCCTTAAACACTCCCTTTTCTGTTTCCTTGACCGAAAATCCGTTGATGCGTTCCAAGGAGGGGATCTTTTTAACCATGCTTATACTATCCAATTCTGCAAAGGGAATTTCCAAAAAATAAATCCCGGACAAGATCTGAAAGGAGTCTTTCTCTATCTTGGTCCAGTTTTTAACATGTGCCGTATAGGCTATGGCAACCACCAATAGGGTTACCACAATAAGGATATTGAGCAACCAGGGTCTTGTTTTAGTTGGTTTCATATGTAATATCTATTGTTTTTTTTTAGCGGTCATACTTCGGCTGCGCTCAGTACAGCTATGTACTTCGCATATCGTCATTCGTATTTGCGACCGGTTTTCGGTATTGCTCATTTAACACTACTCTTGGGTAGGCGTCTTATATTTTTCGAACCAGGCTAAAATGTTCGCCACTTTGGTAATCAGATTACTTGGTCTACTGGCGATTCCGTGGCTTGCTTCTGGAATTTCGATCAGTATGGTTTCTATTTTTCGCAGCTTTAAAGCATGGTACAATTGCTTGGCTTCACTAGGAGGAGTCCTTAAGTCGTCCATTCCGACCATCACCATGGTAGGGGTCTCTATATTCCCTACCAAGGACAGTGGCGAAAATTTCCAATAGTCCTCAAAGTTTTCCCAAGGTTGCCCCGGTAATCTAGAATGGGCATAGCCAAAATAATTATCGGCCACCAAGGTTTTGCTAATCCAGTTGATCACGGGCTTTATCACCGCTGCGGCCTCAAACCTGTTATTTTTTCCTATCATCCATGTAGACATAATACCCCCTGCACTACCGCCGGTAACGAACAACTGCTCTTCGTGGGCGATCCCCATGGCTATACAATGGTCTACCCCATCCATCACATCGTTATAATCTTCTCCTGGGTAATTATGGTACAAAAGATTCCCAAATTCCTCTCCATAACTAGTACTTCCTCTAGGGTTTGGATAAAAAACAACATACCCAGCGGCGGCGAAAAGCTGCATCTCTGCCGAAAATCGGTCCCCATAATTCAAAATAGGTCCCCCGTGGTTCTCTACCATAAAAGGATACTTTTTGGTAGGGTCATAATTCGGTGGATACACGACCCAGCCTTGTAATTTTCGCTGATCTACCGAGGAGGTGTACCATACTTCTTTGACCTCTCCCAAGGTTCTAAATCCTAGTAGGGCCCCGTTAAGATCGGTGATCTTTGTAGGCCGTTTGTCCTTTGGAGCTATAACGGCCAATTCTGAGGGATATTGTGGCCTTGTTTGGGTAAAGGCAATGCTTCCCTTATCGGACACGCTAAAAGAGCCGCTGGCATAGGGGCGCCCTAAGGTGGTCCCCCCCATATTATCGGCAAGTTTCTGTACCTTCCCTGTCAAGGAAATATAGCCTATTTTACTGTTTCCATATTCGTCATACGAAAAGTAGAGCCCTTTGCTATCGGCGGCCCAAATAATATTGCTGATATCCCTATCCAGTGCTTCGGAAAGCACTCTTTTGTTGTTTCCATCAACATCCATCAGCTGTAAGCGGGTCAGTTGATAGGCTTGTACCTTATCTTCATAGCCCAAATATGCAATATACTTTCCGTTAGGCGATACCGAAGGATTTTTGTCGGGTCCCGGCCTATCGGTCAGCTGTTTTATGGTCTGGCTAAATACATTCACGGAATAGAGTTCGCTATTTCTAAAATCGTACTCCCAATCTTCATGTCTATTGGCCGTAAAAAAGATCTCCTGTCCGTCTACGGACCAAGACAAGGATCCCCTATGGTGATAATCGCCACTGGTAAGTTGACGTACTGCACCCCCGTCGGCGGGAATCACAAAAACATGGTCGAAACCAGGGTTTATATATCCTCGTCCATCGCCTTCGTGATACACTCTATCGGTAATTCTCGGTGCCGCTGCCCATTTTGCCCCCTTTGGTTTTTTGGGCATTTTTGCCGCTACAGGAGCCTCCTTTTCTACATTCATGGTAAAGGCCAAGGCAGTGCCTTGAGGCGACCATGTTAGGGAAGCCGGACTAAAAGGGAGCTGGGAAATCTTGGCCAGCTTGCCAGAAGTTACCCAATAAATATATATTTCGGCCCCTTCCTTGGTAGCACTGATAAACGCCAACCGGTCGCCCTTAGGGGACCAAACCGCCTGGGATTCGCTCACCTCGCGAGCGGTAATCTTTTGATGTTGGGAGCCGTCGGGTTTTATCATCCATAAATTACCCACTGCCTTATCCTCCATAATATCAAATCCCATCCTGCGATATACGATCCAATCGCCTTGGGGAGATATCTGAGGGTCCGATACGTATTCTAAATCAAATACATCTAAATAAGAAAATACCTTTTCCTGCGTCTGGGCAAGGCTTAACAAGGGAATTAAAAGAAATAACAAAAATCTACATGACATGCCAATAAATTTATAAGGTGATGAAGATCCTAAAAGATCAACCCAAAAATAATGGCTAATTCCTTCTAAAAAAAAACTATTATCCCCTAAACAAAAAGAATCGCTCTTTCATGTCTTCAATGGCGGCACTTTTGTTGGTAATAATATAATTAATAGCCTCGGTAGTAAAGATTCTTCCTTTCTCGGTCAGGGAAATGATATGGTCGTCAATGGTAATCATATTATTCTTCAAGGCCAGGTCTACTACGGATGTGGCCCGAACCTTATGCCAGTTGATATGCTCGTTTAGGTGATTGATGTGTCGTTCCGATTTTTCCTGATGATTTTGCAAGTGAAGCAAAAACGTCAGTAAATGCACTTCTATTTTTTGTCGTTTTTGACGATGCAATACAGAGATCAACCCGCTATTGGGAGCGAAGAGGTAGATTATTAAAAACAGCATTCCCAATACCGTGGTTATAGACCCTGCGATAGAGGCATCTAACCAATGTGCCATCCAATACCCCGCAAGTGCCGCGATGACCCCAAAAATACAGGCCAATACCAGCATTTTTTTAAGGTCCTTTATCAGCAAATACGCCATGGCAGGGGGTGCAATCATTAAGGCTACCACCAGTATGGCCCCTACGGCATCAAAGGCCCCTACCGTGGTCACAGAGGCGATGCTCATAAGACCATAATGCATTAAAACCGGCGAAAACCCAAGGGTAGCCGCCAATTGCTTGTCAAAAGTACTGATCTTAAGCTCCTTGAAAAAGGAAATCAATAGCCCTAAGGTAATGAGCAAAATGGTCCCGATGACCCAAAGCGATTTAGGCCCTACATCGGTTCCGCCAATCAACAACCGGTCAAAAGGAGCAAAGGCCAACTCCCCCAACAAAACGGCGTCGACATCTAAATGTACATCCCCGGCATTCTTAGCGATTAGGATCACCCCAATACTAAAGAGAGCCGGAAAAACTAGCCCAATGGCGGTATCTTCCTTCACCAATCCCGTTTTCTGAATGTATTCTACCATCACCACGGTGATGATACCACTAAGGGCTGCCAATAATATCAACCAAGGGGAGTTTAAATCCTCGGTCAGAAAAAAACCGATTACGATTCCGGGAAGGATAGAATGACTAATGGCATCACTGATCATGGCCATTTTACGGAGTACCAAAAAGGCCCCGGGAATAGCACAGGCAATAGCGACGATACAGGCTATAAGTTGTATTTCTATTTGGGCGCTAGTCATTTAACAAATTGTCTTGTTGGTTATATAAATTGATGGCCTTTTCATACCCTTTTGGTGTTAAGGACCACATAGGCCCATCGACCGTAATGTACTCCCTATCGGCAAGGCTTTTAAGGGAGTTCTTGGTATAGCCTTGAAAATTATTTAAGATCTTAACCGCATGGGGATGGGAAATATCCTGATGGGTTTTGGCGATCTCGTACATAAAATGCAATGTTTTATGCAGTTGAAGGTCATTTCGATTTTTCCATTGCCTGATTTGTTTAAACAACAGGCCTCTACCTGGGGAAAAAATAAAGGAGACCACCACAAAAAAAGCAGCGATCAACACAATCACCGGACCTGTAGACAGGTTGTTGGAAGTGGCACTTATCGCAGTTCCGAAGATCCCGGACAAGGCCCCAAATACCGCTGCCAAGAAAATCATGACGGCTAAATTATTGGTCCATTGCCGTGCAGCGGCCGCCGGCGCCAATAACATGGCACTCATAAGCACTACCCCTACTGTTTGTAATCCTATGACGATGGACAAAACGATTAATGCGGTCATGACCACATCTAAAAAACGGGTATTGAACCCTAGGGATTTTGTGTAATCGGCATCAAAATGCTGCAGTTTAAATTCTTTCCAAAAGACCACCAATACTACGAGGGCAATAAGCATTACCCCGCCCATTAACCATACGTCGCTTTCTACCAAGGTTGCGGCCTGCCCAAAAAGATATTTGTCCAATCCGGCCTGTTGGGCATTGGGCATTTTTTGAACAAAAGTGAGCAACAACATTCCAAACCCAAAAAACAAGGAAAGGATAAGCCCTAAGGCAGTATCGGATTTTAAATGGGTTTTTGTTATGATTCCCTTGATCCAAAAAGTCCCTATCAGTCCGCTTATCAAGGCCCCTACCAATAAGGTGTTGCTATTTTTTGCCCCGGTAATTAGAAAGGCAATGACAATCCCCGGTAAGGCGGCATGGGAAATAGCATCTCCTAGCAGACTTTGTTTTCTAAGCACGGCAAAACTCCCCAACATACCGCAAACAATCCCGAGAATAGCAGTCCCCAGGGTAATGGTACGCAGGGTATAGTCGGTAAATACTAAGGAAAAATATTCTTGTACAGACATACGCTATTATTGTAAAACGCTCACCTTATAGTTAATACCATAGGTCTTGGTAAGGTTGTCGTCGTTAAAGATATCCTTTACAGAGCCCGTGGCTATTTTTTTGACATTCAAGAAAGTCACCCAATCAAAATATTCAGGGACGGTTTGCAGATCGTGGTGCACCACCACGACCGTTTTCCCTTCTTTACGCAATTCCTTCAGAATATTGATGATCGCTTTTTCGGTGGTGGCATCGACCCCTTGGAAGGGTTCGTCCATAATATAGATACTCGCTTGTTGCACTAAGGCCCTTGCTAAAAATATCCGTTGTTGTTGTCCCCCGCTGAGCTGACTGATCTGACGGCTCCTAAATTCGAGCATCCCTACTTTTTCCAAGGCCTCCAAGGCCTCTTTCTTCTGTTTCCGCCCCGGTCTTTTAATCCACCCCAAACTGCCGTAGGTTCCCATCATCACTACATCTAGTGCGGTGGTAGGAAAATCCCAGTCGACACTTCCTTTTTGAGGAACATAGGCCACCTCTTTGTATTGTTTTTTATAAGGCTTTCCAAAAATTTCCACGGAACCGGCAATAGGCTTAATAATATCGAGCATTGCCTTTATCAGCGTAGATTTTCCGGCCCCATTAGGCCCAACAATAGCCATAAGCACTCCTTCTGGAACAGAAAGGTCAATATCCCATAATACAGGCTTAAAGTTGTAGGCTACAGTAAGGTCGTCTACTTTTATAGCTATTTTTTCCTTCATTTTAAATGCTGTATTACACTATTATTTTAAGGCGCTAACGATGGTATTGACGTTGTACTTAAACATCCCTATATACGTACCTTCTATAGTTCCCCTTGTCCCCAAAGCATCGGAATACAAACTGCCCCCAATAGTTACTTGGTGCCCTTTAGAAGCTACCGATGCCTGCAAGGCTTCGATGGTCCTTCTTGGTACCGAGGTCTCTATAAATATAGATTTCACCTTATTTTCAATAATAAACTCGGACAGTTGCTGTACATCTTGTACCCCTGCCTCTGTAGCCGTAGAGATCCCTTGAAGCCCCAATACCTGAAAGCCATAGGCCTCCCCAAAATAATTGAAGGCGTCATGGGCGGTCACCAAAATGCGCTTTTCTGCTGGCAGCGTGCCAATGATATCCTTAATTTCCTTTTCCAGTACCTCGAGCTCTTCTAGGTAACGAGCACTGTTTTCAGCAAACAAGGCTGCATTTTTAGGATCGGCTTCCTGCAATTTCTGAGCCGTATATTGGGTTATTTCTTTCCAGAAATCGATATTAAACCAAATATGCGGATCGTAGTTAGAGGCGAAATATTCCGAGGCCAACAAACCCTTTTTATCCAACACATCAGTTACCGCCACCGTTTTCTTGTGCTGTTTTTCCATTTTTTCGAAAATCTCTACCAATTTCCCCTCTAAATGGAGTCCGCTATAAAAAACCATATCGGCCGTAAACAACTTATTGACGTCGCCTTCGCTTGCCTTGTACAAGTGAGGATCGACCCCACTGCCCATAAGACCTTGAATTTCTATGGCATCGCCACCTATTTGCTGCAACAGATCGGTGAGCATGGAGGTGGTGGTAACCACCTTAAGTTTTCCGTTCGAATCTTTTTTTGGACTGTCCTTACACCCCATCATCATTCCAAACAAGAGTAGTACTCCTATAATTACTTTTCCCTTTCCCATAGCTAATAGCCCTTGTCGATTCGTCATTTCTTTATGCTGTATGTGCTTCCCCATTATTGTTCGTTAATTTTAATATAGAGGTTCGATGCAATCTGATGCGATATCTGCATGTTGTTTTGGTTGATGCTAATGTTTAAAGACCCATCAAACTCTTCTATTTCCAATACTTCTATTTGATGCCCCAAAGCAATATGATTTCGGTCCAAGAATTTTAAAAAACTTGCCGAAGAATCCTTTACGCCAACACAGACCCCTTTGGTGCCTATTTCCACTTCACTCAACAACTTCCTATCGCGTTCCTTAAAATCGCCGTTCTTGTCCGGAATGGGGTCGCCGTGCGGATCAAACTTGGGATAATCTAACAACTTATCTAGCCTATCTATTAGCTTATCGCTCTTTATATGCTCTAATTGCTCGGCTATATCGTGAATTTCATCCCAGGAAAAATCTAATTTCTCCACTAAAAACACCTCCCAAAGCCTGTGTTTTCTAACAATCCCCAAGGCGGTTTGCGTTCCCAAATCTGTTAAGGATACCCCTTGGTACCTCTTGTAGTTTACCAAGTCTTTTTCCGACAACTTCTTAATCATATCCGTTACCGAAGAAGGTTTGGTCTCCATTAGTTCGGCTATCGCATTGGTAGACACAGCTTCCATTCCTTGCCTCCCTAAATGGAATATTGTCTTAATATAATTTTCCTCTGACCGTGTCATTAAATTATTGTTTACACAAAAATACATTTTTAAATCTAAAAACAAATTTTTAGCTTTGCCTAAATTATTATTTACACTAATGAAGAAGATAAGTTTTTTAATCCTAATTCTATTGCCTGTCACCTTATTGGCACAAACAAGCACTATTGAAGGACGGGTAAAAGCCGACGGAGAGCCCTTGGCATGGGCAAGCATACAGTTAGAAGGAACCACTTTAGGGACTACCACGGACGAGGACGGGTATTATACCTTAAAAGCTCCAAAGGGTTCCTACACCCTTTTCTGTAAAAGTATTGGATACACTACGGGAGAAAAGAAAATTCAACTGCAGACTGCCAAATTAAAGGTTGACTTTAATTTAAAAGAAGACGTCATGGGCTTGGAACAGGTCGTCGTTACCGGTACCAGAACGGATAAAAGACGGACAGATTCCCCAGTAATCGTAAACCTCATCAACAGTCAAACCCTAGACAATGTGGTGGCGACCAACCTTTCGGAGGGCCTTCGTTTTCAGCCGGGATTACGTGTAGAGACCGATTGCCAGACCTGTAATTACACCCAATTGCGAATGAACGGCCTGCAGGGTGGTTATTCCCAAATCTTAATCAACGGCCGCCCTATCTTCAGTCCACTTACCGGACTCTACGGTATGGAACAGATACCTTCTAATATGATAGACCGTATAGAAGTGGTCCGTGGCGGGGTATCGGCACTCTATGGCTCTAGTGCCATTGGGGGTACGGTAAACGTTATCACAAAAATCCCAAAAAACAATAATTACAACCTTACCTATACCTACCAGAGCATAGACGGGGCTACCAACGATCATATTATAGATGGAAATGCCACGGTGGTTAACGAAAAACGAAATGCAGGAGCTACCTTCTTTGTCAACAAACGAGACCGAGGTACCTACGATGCCAATGGCGACAATTTTTCGGAATTGCCCCAATTAAAAACCAACTCCTTTGGTACCAACCTTTTTTACCTTCCGGCAGAAAATCAAAAATTAGAAGCCAGTATCAGCAGTATTAACGAATACCGCTATGGTGGTGAAATAGTAGACAAGCCAGCCCATATGGCCCAACAATCCGAAGAAAGAACCCATAATGTACTTATGGGAAGCTTGGATTATCAGATAAATTTTAACGAAGAAAAAAGCTCCTTGATCTTTTATTACGGCGGACAACATACCGATCGCGATCATTATACCGGGATTATTCCGGATGATGAAGAGGAACGCCAAGACTTTTTCGTCTCTCCTCCGTATGGTACCTCTGCGGTTACCACCCATCAGGGAGGCATACAGTACAATCATAAGGTAAACACGTTTTTAGGCGGAAAAACCGTCCTTACGGTGGGTGCCGAATATGTATATGACGATGTGTTGGATATTATAGAGGCTTATAACTATAACATAGACCAGACCACAAAAAACTTCGGTGGCTTTTTTCAAAATGATTGGGATATAACACCAGACTTAAACTTTCTTAGTGGGTTTAGGGTAGACAAACATAATTTGCTAGAGAAGGCTATTGTTAGCCCAAGACTTTCCCTGCTCTACAAATGGAACAAGGAAACCCAGTTTAGACTAGGATGGGGAACCGGATTCCGCGCCCCACAGGCTTTTGATACCGATTTGCACATTGCTTTTTCCGGTGGCGGGATATCTAGGATTTCCCTGGCCGATGACCTATGGGAAGAACGCTCTAACAGCTTTACGGCTTCTATTAATTACGATAAGGCTACGGAACATTTTATTGCAGGTTTTACCTTGGAAGGATTCTATACCAATCTAAAGGATGCTTTTTATTTATTTCCTTTGGGTGAAGACCAGTTTGGCGAGCAATTTGAAAAAAGAAACGGTAGCGGCGCTACTGTGAAGGGTATTACCTTGGAAACAAGGGCCAATTTTGACTATGTGCTACAAATAGATGCCGGAGTAACCGTACAGTCGAGCCTTTTTAAAGATGCTGTTCTTAATATAGACGGCTTGGCCCCAAAAAGGGAGTTTTTAAGGACGCCAGATACCTACGGGTATGCGACCCTCACCTATACGCCTACCAAAAAGATTAACATAAGTACCAATTTGGTATATACTGGCACTATGGATATCGCTCATTTTGGAGGAGAAGGCACTGGCCAATTGGTAGATGAGTATGTTAGCTCGCCCTCCTTTACAGAATTAAGCCTCAGAGCGGGCTACACTTTCGAATTTCCCAATACAAGTACTGCGGTGGAATTATTTACTGGGGTAAAGAACCTTACCAATGCTTATCAGCAAGATTTTGATCTGAACAAAAACAGGGATAGCAATTATATATATGGACCAGGATTACCAAGAACCATATTTGCCGGAATTCGCATAAAATCTTTTTAAACATGTACAAAAAAGCAACATGTCTATTATTTATTATGACCAGCCTACTGTTCTTCAGTACGGCTGGTCTTGCTCAAACGCAAGGACAGATAAATTGGCTAAGCTTTGCACAATTGGAAGATTCCCTTAGGGTGGCACCCAAAAAAGTATTCATCGATTTTTATGCAGACTGGTGCGGCCCTTGCCTAAAAATGCAAGAAGTAGCCTTTAAGGACCCAGAAGTAATTCGAATTATAAACTCCGATTTCTATGCCGTACAAATGAATGTAGAAACAAGGGACACCATTTATTTTGGTCAACAAATTTTTGTCAATAAAAGATGGAAAAAACGCAATCCAATACACGAAATCCCGTTATTAATGGCCAGTAGGAAAGATGCTCCTTTTACCCTGCCTGCCCTAGTATTCCTCGATGAGAATTTTAAGGCGACGGCCCGGTATTTTCAATATTTAGACCCCCAACAACTACTTGCTATTTTACAAAAATAGTACAGTCCCACTTCCAGACAATCTTATGGAACTATTGGGGAGCACCAAGATTATAATTTGTATTTTTGAAGGGATCACAGCGGTTTAGGACAAACATATCTCCTGAGATTGCAAGAGTACATTATACAGATTATATTTTCATGACCACATACGATTATATTATTGTTGGCGCTGGCGCAGCCGGATTAATGCTTGCCGATGCCCTGGGAAAAGACCCTTTTTTTTCCAATACCACTATTTTAATCCTAGAAAAAGACAGTAAACAGCACAATGATCGCACTTGGTGTTTTTGGGAACCGGGTGAAGGTAGCTTTACCCCTATCCTTCACAAAAGCTGGAACCAGCTCTTTTTTGCCGGCAAGGCCTATTCTGAAAACATGGCCACAGCGCCTTACACATATAAAATGGTCCGAGGCAGGGACTTTTATATTTCCTATTTGGAGCGTTTAAAAAAGTATCCCAATATTTCCTTTGCCAACAGAACGGTTACAGGCATAAAAGATAAAACCACCGAAGTGGAGGTCGCTACCGATAAAGAGACTTTTACGGCCAAAAAGGTATTTAACAGTGCATTTGATTATCACAAGTTATTGCAGCAAGACCAATACCCTGTTCTACAACAACACTTTTTAGGATGGTTTGTAAAAACCGTAAAACCCACCTTTCATCCAGACCGAGCTACCTTTATGGATTTTTCCATTCCACAAAATGGGAATACCAGGTTTATGTACGTATTACCAAGCTCGGAAACGGAAGCCCTCATAGAATACACCCTTTTCTCTAAAAAAGTGTTGTCGCAAAGCGAATATGAAGATGCCCTAACAACCTATCTTAAAGAAAACCTGGGGTGCGATGACTATGAAATAACAGCCGTTGAAAAAGGGAATATTCCAATGAGCTGTTTTGACTATAATACTTTTAACAGCCAAAATGTATTGCATATAGGAATTGCCGGAGGCTGGGCAAAAGCCAGTTCTGGTTATACTTTTATGCCTTCCTTTAAAAAATCGAAGCAATTGGTGCAGTTTCTAAAAACGGAAAAGCCCTTACATACCTTCCTTAAAAAAGATCGCTTCTGGTTCTACGACTTGCTGTTATTAGATATTTTGGACCATGACAATAGTCAGGGCCGTTTAATTTTTGAGCAGCTTTTTAAAAACCAAACTCCCAAAAAAATCTTTAAATTCCTGGATGAGGAAACAACCCTATGGGAAGACCTACAAATTATTGCTGCCTGCCCTAAATTACTATTTATTAAAGCGCTGTTGCGCAGGTTGCTGTAACCTCTTTTTACACCTCTCGTTGCATAAGGGAGGTTCCAAAGGCCCTTAGCAGTTGTTTTTTATCCTCGCTCACGTTCAGTAATTCTAAAGTTTTAAACGCTTTTTCGGTATAGTCCTCTATTTCCTGAAGGGTACGGGTAACGGCATTGGTGTCTACAAACAATTCCTTCACCGTGGCTATTTTATGGGCCGCATCTTGTGGCTTTATAGAAAATAGGTGCTCTAGTTCCCTTTTTTGTTCAGGACTCCCCATTTCCAAGGCTTTTAAATACAAGAAGGTCTTTTTATTTTCAATAATATCACCTCCTACCTGTTTCCCAAAGGTCTTTGGATCACCAAAGGCATCTAAATAGTCGTCTTGTAATTGAAAGGCGATTCCAAGGTTTTTCCCAAAATCGTAAATAAGGTCCTGACTATCTTCCCTAGTTTCGGCAATAATAGCCCCCATTTTCATGGCCGCAGCCACCAATACGGCTGTTTTATAGGCAATCATCCTAAGGTATTCGGGGATACTTACATCGTCTCTTTCCTCAAAATCTACATCGTATTGTTGTCCTTCACATACCTGCATAGCAGTTTGGCTAAACAAATGCATCAATTCTTTGAAGGCTTGTGGCGGATAACTCTCAAAAAGTTGGTAACTATAAATAAGCATGGCATCACCAGACAATATTCCGGTATTCACATCCCACTTCTTATGTACAGTTTCCTTTCCCCTTCGCAAAGGAGCCTCATCCATGATATCGTCATGTACCAACGAAAAATTATGAAAAACTTCAATGGCCAAGGCAGCATCAAAGGCTTTTTTGTAATCGGCGCCAAAAATTTCGGCCGACATAAGGGTTAGCACAGGACGCAAACGTTTCCCGCCCAATCCAAGAATATAGGTGATGGGTTCGTATAAGTTTTTTGGTTCCTTGGTCGCTATCTTAGTTTCCATATAGGAAAGAAAATCTTCGCGGTACTGTTCGATGCTGTGCATAAAGCCAATTTTTTTTCAAAAATACACTAAATCAAATCACTTCCAATTCTAAAGTAAAATCCTTTCCCTTGCTCCCCAATTATCATTCCTTTCACCAAAACTAAAATACTCTGGAAACTTTTATTGTTTTTTTAGTTTCCTTCGTATCTTTGCAGCCTGTTATGAAAGAAATAATTTTAGATAAGGCCACAGAGATGTTTTTGAACCTAGGGTTTAAAAGTGTTACCATGGACGATTTGGCCCAGGAATTGGGAATTTCCAAAAAAACCATTTATACCCACTTTAATAATAAAACCAAACTGATAGAGGCCTGTACTATGCAGGTATACGGCGCCATAACCCAAGGGATAGACACTATATGTGCTTTGAACAAGGATCCTATTTCTGAACTGTACGAGATTAAAAAGTTTGTGATGATCCACCTGAAAAACGAACAGTCTTCGCCCCAGTACCAGCTACAGAAATACTACCCAAAAATTTATGACACTATTCGGCAAAAGCAATTTGAACACGTACAGGATTGTGTCGTCGAAAATATGGAAAGAGGAATTGCAGAGGGGATCTATCGAAAAAATTTAGACGTAAATTTTGCTTCTAGGATATATTTTTCCGGGATTACCAGCATTAAGGATCACTCCATTTTCCCCACCGACCTTTTTCTTATAACCGATTTAATGGACAATTTTTTGGAATACCATCTTCGCGGTATCATCAATAAGGAAGGCCGTAAAATTTTAAATAATTTAATAGACGCTAACATCGATTAATAAACACTACATGCTTCATTTAGACAATCAACAATTAAAACACATGAGGAATAGCATATTTGCCTTTGTGGCGCTTTTCACCGTCCTTCTTGGTAATTCTCAGGAACAACCCCATAGTTTCACCTTAGAGGAAGCTATAAGTTTTGCCTTGGAAAACAATTATCAGACCATTAATGCAGATAGGGATTTATTGGATGCCAAAAAGCAAAAATGGGAAACTATAGCCACAGGGCTCCCTCAGATAAACGGAGATATCGGCTATCAAAACCAGCTGAAACAACAAGTTTCCTTGATTCCTGCCGAGTTTGGCGGGGGAACGCCAGGAACTTTTATTCCGGTCGTCTTTGGACAACCACAAACGGCCAATGCCAAAGTTACCCTAAAGCAACAAATTTTTGACGGCTCTTATATCGTTGGGATACAGGCTGCAAGGACCTTTATTAATTACAGCAAAAACAATAAGGAAAAAACAGACCTTGAGGTCCGTAAGGCAGTAGTAGAAGCCTATGGCAATGTGTTATTGGCACAAGAGAGCATTAGCATATTAGAAAAAAACAAGGTCAACTTGGAAAAGAACCTCTTGGAGTCACAAAAACTATTCGAGAACGGTTTGGGAGATGAAGAAAGTGCTGAGCAGTTGCAAATCACCCTCTCTTCGGTAGACAATCAACTTAAAAACTCCATCCGTCTAGAGGGCATTACCCAGCAGATGTTAAATTTAATCATGGGGATCGATATTGAAGCGCCAACACAACTGAAAGATAACCTCAACGATTTGGCACAGAACCAGATCCGTTTAGATTTATTGGATTCCGATTTTGTGATCGATAACAATGTCGATTTTAAAATAATCACTAATCTAAACGAACAAAGGGCTTTAGAGCTAAAACTGCAAAAAAGCATGGCCTTGCCAAAACTTAACGCTTTTATCAATTATGGCAGCACCTCCTATAGCGATAGCTTCAACTTTTTCAGCAATGATGCCGAATGGTTCGATGCCTCCGTATTTGGGGTAGATTTAACGATTCCTATATTTAGTTCTCTAGGAAGATCGGCCAAAACACAACGTGCCAAAATTGCTTTGGATAAGGCAAAAACACAGCTGAAAGAAACAGCACAAAACTTAAGGCTAGAACACCAAAGTGCCAAAAGCAACTATTTGTTCGCTATTGAAGAATACCAAACCGCCAAGGAGAACTTAGGTTTGGCAGAACGCATCGAACATAAAAATCAGATAAAATTTACAGAAGGACTTGCCTCTAGTTTTGAACTACGACAGGCCCAAACCCAACTCTATACGGCCCAACAAGAATATTTACAATCCATGGTAAATGTCATCAATCAGAAAACAGCCTTGGAAACCGTATTGAATAAAAAATAAGATTGAAACACAATCAAAAACTAACACTATCTATCTCTAATACTCATACAATGAAAAAAATAGTATCCTTATTCGTTACTGGAATTTTACTTTCCTCTTGCGGAGATACCCCATCATCATCCATAGAAAACTTAATTTCCGAAGGAAACCTTGAGGCCATTCGCCAAAAGAAAACCGAAATTTCGGCACAACAGAAAGAATTAAACAAAGAAATAAGACAATTAGATTCTGTCATTGCTCTACTCGACCAGAACAATAATTTTCCCTTGGTTACTACTGTAGTGTCCAAAACGGAAAAATTTAATCACTATCTAGATCTACTAGGCGATGTAAAAACAAAGCAGAACGTATTGATCTATCCAGAATCCCAAGGCCTATTACAAAAGGTATATGTCACAAAAGGACAACAGGTAACTAAGGGCCAACTATTGGCTACCATAGACGATGGTGGTCTAAGCAGCCAATTGGCACAGTTAAAAACCCAGGCAGCCCTGGCACAAACAACTTTTGAGCGTCAAAAGCGTTTATGGGAACAAAAAATAGGATCCGAAATTCAGTACTTGCAGGCCAAAGCCAATTATGAAGGAACCAATAACAACGTAAAACAATTGGAAAGCCAATTGAGCAAATCTAATATAAGAGCTCCTTTTTCGGGTATTATAGATGATGTAATCAAGGATCAAGGTACGGTTGTCGCTCCTGGTCCCGGTTCCGAAATATTTAGGATTATCAATCTTTCCGAAATGTATATAGAGGTAGAAGTTCCCGAAAACTATATCAATACGGTCACCAAAGGGAAAGAAGCCATCGTTTATTTCCCCATCTTGGGCGATAGTGTTGTGACCAGTATCCGTGAAACCGGAAACTACATCAACCCTAGCAATCGTTCCTTTGCCATAGAAATTCCGGTTCCCAACAAAAATGGGATGATAAAACCCAACCTCAACGCCAAGGTGAGCATTAACGACTATACCAATGAGAATGCCATATTACTGCCACAAGGTATCATCTCAGAAAATGCCATGGGCGAACAATATGCTTATGTGGCACTTTCTCCCAATGCAGACGGTGAAGCTAGGGCCCAGAAGACCGTTATTGCTACCGGAAAAACCCAAGGGGCTTATATAGAAGTGCTTTCTGGCATTGACGCTGGCATGCACGTGATCAAAGAGGGAGCAAGAAGTGTAAAAGACGGACAAATCGTAAAAATATTAAACTAAGGGTCCATGAGCAATCAAAATAAAAAAACTGAAAAAGAGTTTAAACTATCCTCTTGGGCCATAGACAACCCTTCGGTCATCTATGTGATGATAGGGCTATTTCTATGGATTGGCTTTAACTCCTATTTTTCGATGCCCAGGGAAGATTTCCCTGAAATAAAGGAAACCAAGATATATATTAGTACCGTTTACCCCGGGAACACCGCCGAAGACATAGAGCGGTTGATTACAGACCCCTTGGAAGAAAAGCTTAAAAATTTAAGCAACCTGGTAGAGATCACCTCTAATTCTCAAGAAGACTATTCCCTTATTACCATAGAGTTTGATGAGGAAATCACCGTAGATGCTGCCAAACAAAAGGTAAAAGACGAGGTCGATAGCGAAAAGGCCACGGAAGATTGGCCTATTTTTAATAATGCCAAGGTAGATCCCAATGTTTTTGATTTAAACCTTTCCGAGCAGTTCCCTATCATGAACGTTAACTTTACGGGAGACTATCCGGTAGAAAAACTGAAGGAATTTGCCGAATACCTGCAGGATGAGATTGAAGACCTTCCAGAAATAAAACAGGTAGATATTAGAGGAGCGCAGGAAAAAGAAGTGGAAATTGCCGTAGATGTCTATAAAATGATGGCTGCAAAGGTTAGTTTCGACGATGTTCTTGGTGCCATTCGCAATGGAAACGTAACCATGTCCGCAGGAAATTTACAGACCAGTGGGCAACGACGTACCATTCGTATTTTGGGAGAAATAGACACTCCGGAAGAACTTTATCACTTTGTGGTAAAGGCCGAAAACGGGAATGCGGTTTATTTAAAGGATATTGCTTCGGTACGTTTTTCGGAAAAAGAAAAAACCACCTTCGCACGTGAATTCGGCGAAAGCGTGGTGATGCTCGATGTTAAAAAACGAGCCGGTAAGAACATGATCGAAGCGGCCGATAAAATCAAAAGCATCGTAAAAGAAGCCCAGAAAAATTACTACCCCGCAGACCTTCATATTTCCATTGCCAACGATTCATCGAATAGAACCCTGAACCAAGTAGACGACTTGGTGAACAATATTATTTTCGGGATTATTCTGGTGGTCACCGTATTGATGTTCTTTTTAGGTTTTCGAAACGCTTTGTTCGTAGGTTTTGCCATTCCTATGTCCATGTTTATGTCCTTCATGATCTTATCCCTATTAGGCTATACCTTAAATACCATGATTTTATTTGGTATGATCATGGGCTTGGGAATGTTGGTAGATAACGGTATCGTAGTAGTAGAAAATGTGTACCGATTAATGGATGAAGGTATGTCGCGGACCCAAGCGGCAAAAAAAGGGATAGGAGAGATTGCCTTCCCGATTATTATTTCGACGGCAACAACCGTAGCGGCCTTTGTTCCTTTAGGGCTTTGGCCAGGGATATTTGGACAGTTTATGATCTATTTCCCAATTACCTTATCCGTTGTTCTAGGATCGTCCCTATTTGTGGCCATCTTTATGAACTCCATGTTGGTTTCTTCTTTTATGGATACCGGGGAAAAGGACCTTTCTCCAAAGCAACTGATCAGACTTAGTATTATTCTAGGGGGTATTGGAATACTTATCCTAATTTTCGGTGGAGCCATGCGCGGATTGGGATCGGTAATGATTTTTACCGCTGCCATGTTCTGGATCTACAAGTATTTCCTTAAAAGATGGGCGATCACTTTTCAAAGAACCACCATGGTACGCTTCGAAAACTGGTATGAAAAAAGGCTGATGCACGCCTTAAAAGGCAGTAATGTATATTGGTATTTTGGAGTGACCGTTCTATTATTAATAGGTGCTTTTATGCTGTTCGGACTCTCTATTGGGTCTCAAAGAACCAAAATTGAGTTCTTCCCCGATACCATCCCCAATGAGATCTATGTATATATAGAATATCCTCAAGGGACTTCCATTGAAAAAACCAATGAACTCACCATGGCCATTGAGAAAAGGATCTATGGGGTGATCAATGACAAAAAATATACCTCGCCCGACGGATCCGTCAATTATTTGGTAGAATCTGCCGTTTCCCAGGTTGGGGAAGGTGCCGGAAACCCACAGACCGATGGTGGATCGGCCGCAGAAATGCCCCACCGTGGCAAGCTGACCGTTTCTATGAGGGAATTTAAATACCGAAATGGACTGGATACGGAAGAATTGCGTACCCATATCCAAGAATCCCTAAAAGGTATATACCCAGGGGTCGCTATTTCGGTAGAAAAAGATGCCGCAGGACCCCCAGCAGGATACGCCATTAATATAGAACTGCAAGGGAAAGATTATGACCAATTGATCAATACCGCAGAAGATATGCGGAACTTTATCAATACCAAGAACATTCCTGGCATTGAAGAGTTGAAAATTGATGTCAACAAGGGAAAACCAGCCATGCAGGTAGTGGTCGATAGGGAAAAAGCAGGAGAATTAGGCGTTTCCGTAGGCCAAGTGGGCAACCAATTAAGACGTTCCCTCTTTGGGGAAAAAGCAGGGGTCTTTAAAAAAGATGGCGATGATTACAATATCAATGTCCGCTTTGAAGAAGCGCTGCGATACGATAAAAATGCTTTGTTCAACCAAAATATCATCTTCAGGGATCAGTCGACAGGTACCATCAAGGAAATTCCTGTTTCGGCCGTGGCCCAACAAAGAAACACTTCCTCCTTTAGTGCCATAAAACACCGAGACAATAAGCGTGTGGTAACAGTATACTCTGGCCTAAAACCAGGGTTTACAGATGCCGCTGCCATCGTAGCGGAAATCCAGAAGGAAATGGAAAACTATACAGGCCTGCCCAAGGAAGTGACCATAGACTTCACAGGACAGATTGAAGAGCAAAACAAGCAGATGACCTTCTTGGTAGGCGCCTTCTTCTCTGGACTTGGACTCATTATGCTGATCTTAATATTTCAATTCGGAGGGATTTCTAAACCTACTATTATTATGATCGCTATTTTCCTAAGTTTTATCGGTGTCTTCGGAGGACTAATTATTACGGGGAAACCCTTTGTTATTATGATGACCATGATGGGTATTATTTCATTAGCGGGAATTGTGGTGAACAATGGGGTGGTATTGTTAGATTATACCCAAATCCTCATAGATAGAAGCAAACAAGCCTTGGGACTAGGCGAAAAGGATCTGTTGACAAAAGCAGATGCCACCGCCGCGATCATTAAAGGAGGAAAAGCTAGGTTAAGACCAGTGATATTAACGGCAATTACTACCGTGCTGGGATTAATACCGCTCGCCATCGGACTCAACATCGATTTCTTTGGCCTATTCTCTTCCTTTGATCCTAATATTTATGTTGGGGGAGACAATGTTATTTTCTGGGGACCTTTGGCATGGACGGTGATCTACGGCCTTATGGTGGCTACCTTCCTAACCTTAATCATCGTTCCGGTATTATTTAGTATCGTGTACCGCTTTAAAATAAGGTTTAAAGGAACAAATGCCGACCAACAAACAAATGAGCAAGATTCCGTCACGGTTAGTCCTGCTAGTATAGTAGATTAATCACTCTATTGATATGTACTAAAAAAGAGATGGCCCAAATCTGGACCATCTCTTTTTTTATTATAGCTTTTGAAGGATTCTAAGAAATATTTTCCTTTAAAAAACCCACAATCATTGTCTGTAATTAGTTGTACACTACAGGGTTTTTATCCCATTCGGTAATACTGCTTATAGCATTCGCATTAAAATCGACTTCCCTAAGTACTTTTTGATCCCAAAAGAACCATTTCCCCGTTTTTGTTCCCTTTTCATATTTTCCGGCGGCCAACTTCTCTCCCTTCTCGTTGTACATATTCCATTCCCCATGCAGCTTGCTATTTAAAAAATGTCCTACTTGGGCAATTTGGCCGTTTTCATGGAAATAAGTAGCCTTGACCAGCTTTCCTTCTTTTTCAAAAACAGGTTTAACTTCTTGAGCATTGATGGCTATCGAAAATATAAATGCGAAAATTAATGTTATTGCTTTCATAGAATTATAGTTTTTAGGTGGTGTATTATTGTTTTACCTAAATATACATATAATTTACATAGATTCAATGTTAAGTTTACATTAGCTTAACATTGGAAAGGGTTCGTTCTTTGTATAAGGGTCAAAAAAAATCGCCTAAAATTTCTTTTAGACGATTTTTAAAATAGTTACGCACTTCTTAAAACTTAAGGGTTATCCCAGCGTTTATAATCGTTCCTGCATACCCAAACTGATTCACTTCCCAAGGATATCTGAATCGTCCTCCAAGGTCGGTTACAACATCGCCTTTTGGGTCCAATTCATCGGGATACACATTTAATAAATTGTTAATGGCAATGTTTGCCGATATTTTTTGAGAGAAATCATATCCCAAGATCAGATCGGTAATTACCTTTCCTGCAAACACCTGATCTTTTTGTGGGTCCGACCCATGATCCCAGGACACCTCCCCAAAATAAGTATTGTTCAAGATAAAATTCCACTTTTCAATTGCATAGTCTAGCCCTAAAAGCACTTTCGATTTTGGACGGACCTTCGTAATCCTAGCTTGTTCCTTACGGTTAAACATCTGATACCCGTTGGAAGCGAGTATAGCGGGTGTTTTTATTTCTCCTTCTATCTTTGTATTGTTAAAATTCGCCGCTATATTAACTCCTAAATTGCCATTTCCCATAGCAATATTTGAATAACTGGCCACTACATCAACCCCTGTGGTATTAGTATTTACAGCATTTATAAAGAATTTTAAACTTGTAATGTCATTGGCCAACAAAATTTCTTCCACAGGATTATTGGTGGTATCATCGCCGTCAAAACCGATTTCATTGGTAAACAATACCCTGTCATCTATTTTTACATTATAAAAATCTACCGCAAACGATAGGTTTTCAATGGGTTTATAGGTAAATCCGGCCGTAATATTTTTGGAAGTTTCGGCGGTTAGTTGTGGTACCCCTAAACCATCCCTGATAATGGGATCTACATTATTAAAGGTTCCCTGATTAGAAATAGTACCTCCGGATACCAAGGTTTGTATGTTGCTCAAATAAATTTGATGCAAGGCAGGAGCTCTAAATCCTGTACTATAGGAAGCCCTAATAGCACCTTGGTTGTCGCCCAATAAATATCTTCCGTTGACTTTCCAGGAAGTGTTATCTCCAAAATCGCTAAAATCTTCATACCTCACAGCACCTCCGAGTAGTATTCTATCGGTAGGCTCCCATTCCAATTCTCCATAAAGTCCAAAATTTTCTCGGGTCGCTTCTACGGCATTACTCGGCTGTAATCCAGGGAATGATTGGGTACCTGCTCCAAAATAAGATGCAGGTTCCCCGGCCATAGCAGTAAAACGTTCGCCTCTAATCTCGGCACCAAAGGCAATACTTACGGTTCCCAAATCTTTGGAGAAATCTAAATTTGCCAAGGTATTGCTAAAGGTATAGGCACCTACGTCAAAGGTGGTTGGACTATTGGCGCCTAAATCGACATTAATAGAGTTGCTAACATCGTAATCTACGGCATTACGGCCATAAGTACCACTAAGATCGACATCCATGGTGAACAATTTCCATTTTACACCCACCGTTGCATTATTATCCCTGACATCTGTTTCAAAAGTAGGCTGAAACCCTTGGTAAGTAGTTCCTGGTGCGTGCAATAAATTAAATGGATCCGGAATCCAATAGGGTGTTCTGTACAAGGCAAAACTTGTACCCTGTCTATAGGTTAAGCCTCCAAAAGTATAAAATTCGCCATTTCCATTTTTAAAAGGTACCCCGGCATTAAAAAACATATCTATCTTTTTTAGTTCTGGCTGTCCAACATTCATCCCTAAATCTGGGTTGGCCGCCAACCAAGTGCCCCAATCAGGATCATTGGCCGGAACACCGAATAAGGTATCCTCCCCGGGGGTACCGGCCCTATTGGTTTTCTCTTGTTTATAATATCCTAGGGTTAGGTTTAAGTATCCGCCATCTTCTCCTAGGTTGATGCTACTATTGACATCGGCAGCAAAATTAAATCCATCCCCTTCCGTGGTAATGCCAGAACTGGCCCCTACCGTGGTGTATTCTACATTTCTTTTTAAGACCATATTGATCACCCCGGCAATGGCATCGGAACCGTATTGTGCAGAAGCACCATCCCGTAAAACCTCTATCCTTTCTATGGCCGCAGAAGGCACACTCTTTAAATCTACCCCTACTTCTCCCTTTCCGGGCGTATCATTAATATATACCAAGGAACTTAGGTTTTTACGCTTGCCATTCACCAAAACCAATGTTCTACTGGGCCCCAAGCCCCTAAGATCGGCTGGGTCAAAATGTGCCGTTCCATCAGACACCGCCTGGGTAGAAGAGTTAAATGATGGCACCTTATAGGTCAACATTTTATCTACCGTAGGCTGACCCGTATTCTTAAGTTCGGCAACCCCTATATTGTCAATTGGTACGGGCGAACCGATAACCGTTCTAGGTTTAGATCGGTTCCCTAGTATAATCACCTCTTGTAGCATAAGCCCTTCGTCCAACGTTACATTGACCGTTCCAGCAGAGGAGACCAAAATTTCAATGCTTTTAAAGCCAATCGATGAAAACACCAAAGTAACCGGTAAACTACTCACACTAAGTTCGTAATTTCCATCAAAATCTGTGGTTGTTCCGGTAGTTGTACCCTTAACCACCACGTTTACTCCAGGGAGTAGGTCTCCGTTTCCCGAATCGCTAACTTTTCCCTGTATAACATTTTGTCCCAACACTAGCACGGGAGCCAGCATTAACAACAGCAAAATGTGTTTTTTAAAAATGTGTCCCATATTCTATAATTTAGTTGATATTCCTACTAATTTAACAAATTTTTAGGAATTAATTCATAATCATCTATAAATCAGCAAAATATTATTTTGATATTTTTTATTTCTGAATCGATTATAATTTTTCAGCTTCCCGTATTACTTCTTACATTTGTCCTTTCATTATAAGAACAAAACATGTATAGAAGTCATAATTGTGGTGAACTGAACCTTTCAGACATCAATAAGGAGGTAACCCTATCGGGTTGGGTAGCAAAAGTAAGGGACAAGGGATTTGTCATTTGGGCAGATTTACGCGACCGTTATGGAATTACCCAATTAATTTTTGATGAGGAGCGTACCCCTAAAGAAATTATGGAAACCGCAAAAGGCCTAGGCCGCGAGTTTGTTGTTCAGATTACAGGAACGGTAATAGAACGTACTTCCAAAAACCCAAATATCCCGACGGGAGAGATAGAGGTGTTGGTAACTGCTATAAAAATTCTAAACCAATCCTTGGTACCTCCTTTTACAATTGAGGACCAGACCGATGGAGGTGAAGATATTCGTATGAAATATCGCTACCTGGACATCCGTAGGAATCCGGTAAAAGAGAACCTGATTTTTAGACATAAGGTTGCCATCGAAGTCAGGAAATATCTTTCCGATGAAGGCTTTATTGAAGTAGAAACCCCATACCTTATTAAATCTACTCCAGAAGGAGCTAGAGATTTTGTGGTTCCAAGCAGAATGAACGAGGGACAATTTTATGCCCTTCCCCAATCTCCACAAACCTTTAAACAGTTGTTGATGGTAGGGGGTATGGACAAATATTTCCAGATCGTAAAATGTTTCAGGGACGAAGACCTTAGAGCCGACCGTCAGCCAGAATTTACACAAATAGACTGTGAGATGGCCTTTGTGGAGCAAGAAGATATTTTAAATGTCTTCGAAGGCCTTACCAGACACCTGTTACAAGAAATAAAAGGTGTAACCGTAGACTCATTCCCAAGGATGACCTACGACGATGCCATGAAAAAATACGGGAACGACAAACCGGACATTCGTTTTGGAATGGAATTCGGTGAATTAAATGCTGTTGCCCAACACAAAGAGTTTGGGGTATTTAACGATGCCGAACTAGTTGTCGGAATTGCTGTACCGGGTGCCGCAACCTATACTAGAAAAGAAATCGATGCCCTTATCGATTGGGTTCGTAGACCACAGATAGGTGCCAAAGGAATGGTATATGTAAAATACAATGCCGACGGCTCCTTAAAATCTTCGGTAGATAAATTCTACGATAGTAACGACCTTGCCGAATGGGCAAAAATTACCGGTGCAAAACCAGGCGACCTTATTTGTGTGCTTTCTGGGGATGCCAACAAAACAAGAACCCAACTGAGTGCCCTTCGTATGGAACTCGCCACGCGACTAGGATTGCGAAAAAACAACGAGTTCGCCCCGCTATGGGTCATCGATTTCCCATTATTGGAACTCGATGAAGAAACTGGCCATTACCACGCCATGCACCACCCGTTTACCTCTCCAAAACCTGGCCAATTAGAACTGTTGGATACAGATCCGGGAGCAGTGAAAGCAAATGCCTATGATTTGGTATTGAACGGTAATGAAATTGGAGGCGGGTCTATCCGTATCCACGATACCGATATGCAAGCCACGATGTTTAAACATTTAGGCTTTAGTCCGGAAGAAGCCAAAGCACAATTTGGATTTTTAATGGAGGCCTTTAAGTACGGTGCACCTCCACATGGCGGACTTGCCTTTGGTCTAGACAGATTGGTCGCTATCTTAGGAGGTCAGGAAACCATCCGAGATTTTATTGCCTTTCCAAAAAACAACAGCGGTAGGGATGTGATGATCGATGCCCCTTCCCCTATTGATGAGGAACAACTAAAAGAACTAAAACTAAATATTTCTTTATAACTTTAAAATCCCGTTCTTATACGGGATTTTTTTTTCAACCTATGGCAACACTAAAAAAATCTTGGTTGACCAATTTTTTGGTATGGCGTGCAAAGCACATCTCCCAAAAACACTTTATCTATATACTGAGTATCTTGGTAGGCTTCACCTCTGGAGTAGGGGCGGTAGTCCTAAAAAACCTCACCCATTTTTTTCAGCATTTATTAGAAGGGAATTTGGTTCGCCATTACCATAATGCCTTTTATTTTGTTTTTCCCATCATAGGGTTCACCCTGGTCTATCTTATTATAAAGTATGTCCTGAGAAACAAGGTCAGCCACGGTATCCCCTCTACCCTTTTTGCTATTTCGAAGCGAAAGGGAGTTATGAAAAATTATCAAATGCTAGGCTCTATATTAACAGCCCCCATCACCATAGGTTTTGGTGGGTCTGTGGGGCTAGAGGGCCCTACCGTAGCCACCGGGGCAGCCATTAGTTCCAACATTTCGAGGGTACTCCATATGAACCAGAGCACCAGAAACCTATTGATAGGCTGCGCAGCCGCAGGGGCCATGTCGTCTATCTTTAAAGCCCCCATAGCTGCAATTATTTTTGCTATAGAGGTCTTTAGCCTAGACTTGACCATAGCGTCCATGATCCCGCTATTGCTGGCATCTATCTCGGCTATCATTACGTCCTATTTTTTCTTTGGCAACGATATATTGCTGCCCTTCAAAATCATAGACGAATTTAAAATTAGCGATGTTCCCTACTTTATAATTTTAGGACTGTTTGCCGGGTTGACCTCCATATATTTTACTGAAGTCTACGATCGTATCCAAAAGCTCTTTGACCGCATAAAATCGCCCATAAAACGCCTCCTCATCGGGGGAACAGGGATCGGGATACTGATTTATCTTATTCCGCCCCTATACGGAGAAGGCTTCGATGTTATCAATAACCTTATCCTAGGGCAACCAGAAAAAGCCCTTGAAACCAATATTTTTCACTTAGACCTCAGCAATGCATGGGTCGTTATAGCCTTATTAATCGGTCTCATATTCTTTAAAATCATTGCTAGCGCCCTTACCTTTGGGGCGGGTGGCGTTGGCGGTATTTTTGCCCCTACCCTATTTATGGGCAGTATCATGGGCAACTGCATTGCCAAAATTATCAACCAAATCGGTATATTCCCCCAACAAATTTCCGAAAGTAATTTTACCTTGGTAGGCATGGCCGGTTTAATGGCAGGGGTGCTCCACGCTCCCTTGACCGCAATTTTCCTGATCGCAGAAGTCACCGGAGGGTACGAACTTTTTATTCCCCTAATGATTACCGCTACCATCTCTTACGCCATTACCAAATACGTACATCCACACTCCGTTTACAATATGGAATTGGGTAGAAAAGGGGAATTGATTACCCACGATAAAGATCATGCCATTTTAACCCTTATGGATATTGAAAAGGTGGTAGAGACCAATTTCATTCCTATTTATCCAGAAATGAACCTTGGCGATATTGTCCACCAAGCCGTGGTTAAGTCTAATCGGAATATTTTTCCGGTAATCGATGAAAAAAACGGCTCCCTGTTAGGGGTTATTCTATTAGACGACATAAGACCCATTATGTTCGACCAATCTATGTACCAAGAAGTAATAGCCAGTGATATAATGCAGACCCCACCCGCGATTATTGCGTGGGAAAAGGATAAGATGACCGATATTATGGACAAATTTCAAGATAGTGGCGCATGGAACCTTCCCGTAGTTAAGGACGGCAAATACTCCGGATTCATTTCTAAATCAAAACTATTGACCTCTTACCGAAGAAAATTAATTAATTTTACACGATAATGTTCATTCCATACCAATGAAGTATCTTATTATTCTAATTTTTGTAGGCTCCCTGGCCTCCATTACTTACGGATTCACCATCAACGAAGAAAACCTGGTCCTAGCAAACAAGTGTATTGGCTTTGGCACCGTAGGTATCTTTTTGGTTGCCATGCCGCTTTTTTTAATTAAAGTCAGTAAGGGTAAAAACATGAAGGACTATATGCTGAACGAGGAAAACATTAAAAAAATGCAGGCAAATGAAAAGAAGAAGCCTAAAAATCAATAAGTTTTACCCCATTTAAAATTAATTCCGCTTGGTTTTGCATTAAAATAAACATAGCTTAGTAAGCTAATCAGTTATTATTTTAATCTTAATGGAATGACAGGAACAGTAAAATTTTTCAATGAAACCAAAGGTTTTGGATTCATTACAAACGACGACACAGGACAAGACATTTTTGTTCACGCCACGGCACTGAACGGAACCGAGCTTAACGAAGGTGACAAAGTAGAATATCAGGAAGAAGAAGGGCGCAAGGGCATCGTTGCCGCACAAGTGCAGGTAATAGGCTAATATATTTTATTTTGAAAAAATTGCAAAGCCCTTAGTTCGCTAAGGGTTTTTTTATGGATTTTATCGAGGGTACAAGCCATTCATCTCGAAACTTATAAAATAGGATTTGTCGTTGTCGACACCTACAAATTCCGAAAGTGTTTAGCAAAATAGTTTGGGCGTTCCCTCCTTCGTCGGGCGGGCGCTTGGCTATATCCCTTGCGCTGCTGCGGGGATGCCGCCGCGCTCCCTAACGCAAAAAAGAACTTTAATTTAAATTTCTTTTTTCAATAAAAAATCGCTTCAAAAGCTGCGCCGTCTCCTTTTCCATCACCCCTTGCACCACCTTTGTCTTAGGGTGTATTTTAGTTCCCATCGTAGAAAAACCTCTTTCGGTATCCTTGGCACCATAGACAATTTTAGAAATTTGACTCCAATAAAGGGCCCCCGCACACATTTGACAAGGCTCTAAAGTGACGTAAAGAGTACAATTATGTAAATATTTCCCTCCTAAAAAGTTGGCCGCAGCCGTAATAGCCTGCATTTCTGCATGGGCAGTAACATCGTTTAATTGTTCGGTAAGGTTGTGCGCTCGGGCAATAATCCTGTCCTCTACCACAATCACTGCCCCTACCGGAACCTCTCCCTTTTCAAAGGCAATTTCGGCTTCTTGCAAGGCTTTCTTCATAAAATAGGCGTCATCAAACGGTGTTATCATCCTAAAAAGTTTAGATACAATAGTAAACAATAATGGCCTATGAGCAAAAAAAAAAATGGGTTCTCCTGTCCTCACCTTTAACAAATATTACTAAAAACCGTTAAGGATACCTTAAGGAATTCTAAATTGAATCCGTAAATACCGTAGTTTTGTGCTTTAATTTTTTTTCATGCCTAAAGGTCTCCTTCAACATATACATAGTCCTCTTGAGCTTCGTCAATTAAAACTTGCCGAACTCCATCAACTCGCCCAAGAGTTAAGGGAGTTTATTATCGATATCGTGGCTACTAAAGAAGGTCACTTAGGCGCTAGTTTAGGAGTCGTAGAACTGACTATAGCCCTACACTATGTCTTTCATACTCCCAATGACAAACTTATTTGGGATGTGGGCCACCAAGCCTATGGACATAAAATTTTGACAGGTCGCAAGGATATTTTCCATACCAACAGACAAAAAGGGGGTATTAGCGGATTTCCTAACCGCAGCGAAAGTCCCTATGACGATTTCGGAACCGGACATAGCTCTACTTCTATTTCTGCTATTTTAGGAATGGCCTTGGCATCTGCATTAAAGGGAGAAAAAGAACGCCAACATATTGCCGTCATCGGGGATGCCTCTATTGCTAGTGGTATGGCCTTCGAAGGCCTTAACCATGCAGGGGTAACAACAGCCAATGTATTAATAGTCCTTAACGATAATGCCATTGGCATTGATCCAAGTGTGGGAGCGTTAAAAAAATATTTGACGAACGTAAAAAAAGGAACGGCACGTCAAGAAAATATATTCGAAGCCCTAAATTTTAACTATTCAGGACCTATAGACGGACATGATTTACAAGGGCTTATACGGGAACTAGAAAGATTAAAAACCATCCAAGGCCCAAAGTTCTTACATATTATTACCACCAAGGGCAAGGGATTGAAAAAGGCCGAGGAAAATCAGGTCGTATATCACGCCCCAGGGAAATTCGATAAACTAACCGGCGATCTTTTGCCAAAATCAAGTCGAGTTGAACCGCCCAAATACCAGGACGTTTTTGGTCTATCGCTCGTAGAACTCGCTAAGGAAAATCAACGAATCGTGGGTATTACCCCTGCTATGCCTACCGGTAGTTCGTTAAAGTTTATGATGGAACAAATTCCAGAAAGGGCCTTTGATGTTGGCATAGCCGAACAACACGCCGTTACCATGGCCGCCGGGATGGCAGCTGAAGGTTTAGTGCCCTTTTGCAATATCTATTCCACCTTTTTACAAAGAGCCTACGATCAAATAATCCACGATGTGGCCTTGCAAAACCTACCGGTGATTTTTTGTTTAGACCGTGCCGGCCTAGTAGGTCAGGATGGGGCCACCCATCACGGACTATACGATATTGCTTATCTAAGATGTATTCCCAATCTCATTATTTTTGCGCCAATGAACGAAGTAGAACTGCGCAATATTATGTATACGGCCCAATTGGGATTACAGCACCCAATTGCTATCAGATACCCCAGAGGAAGGGGAGTAACCATCGATTGGAAACAGAAATTTAAAGAAATTCCTATAGGAATTTCACAAGAATTAAAAAAAGGTACGGAAATTGCTGTACTTTCCATCGGCCATATTGGTAATATGGTCTCCCAATTACTGGAAGATCGAAAAGATGCTAGTAAAATTGGTCATTATAATATGCGGTTTATAAAACCTTTGGATGCCAATATGCTGACAAGTATCCTGGACACCTATTCCCATATTATAACCATTGAAGACGGTTGTAAAGCTGGCGGATTCGGTAGTGCCGTCCTAGAGTTTTCCAATGAAATTGGGATAAGAAAACCAATAAAAATCTTTGGAATAGAAGATTTATTTATAGAACACGGTACCGTTGAAGAGCTTCAATCGCTTACTGAAATTGATATGTTGAGCCTTAATAATTACATTAATACTATTTTGAACACAGATTAACATGCGTAGTAAAATAACTTTCATTGCCTTTTTAATACTTTGTTTTAACCATCTTAATGCACAGGACACAATTCCGCCTGCTCCGGTAACAGATTCTCTTAGGCCAACACCTATTATAGACTCGCTAAAACCTGCTCCGGTGATAGATTCTCTTAGGCCAACCCCTATTGTAGACTCGCTAAGACTTGCTCGGGAGATTGATTCTATAAGGCCTTTTCAGTATTTAGATTCCATGCAGATCGATAGCATGCGCGTTGTTGATACCATTGTCATTAGGACCTTTCAGGATAAGATTAAAAATATCCCAAGAGGCGCCAACCTTACCAATCCGGTTATTTCTTTTAAAAGAACAAAACCTTTAGACGAACAGTACAAGCGCTTTAGGATCCCGTCTTTTTGGGAAAAAGAAAATAAATTAGGAATAAACCTAAGTGAAGTAGCCTTCATCAATTGGAATGCAGGGGGTAACAACTCCGTTTCGGCCTTGGCCAATATCAAATTTGTCCGAAATTATAAATTTAGATATATAAAATGGGATAATGACCTGGAACTCAGATACGGAATAAACTCCCAAGAAAATGAAAAGCTGCGCAAGACAGACGATGCGATCCGTATATCATCGACCTTTGCATATCGAAGAGACACCATCAGTAACTGGTACTACTCGGTAAGGGCGAATTTTAACACACAATTTTCAAAAGGTTTTAAATACCCCAATAGAAAAACTCCTATTTCCAGGTTTATGGCCCCAGGTTATGGATTTATTGGAGCCGGAACCTCATTTATTCCCGAAGGCAAAAAACTAAACCTATATATTTCTCCTTTTACACAAAAAGCAACCTTTATTTTAGATCAGGATTTGGCCGACAAAGGTGCCTTTGGAGCAAAAAGAGCACAATATGATGCCGATGGCAATAAAATAACCGACGGTGAAAATGTGCTCATGGAATTTGGGTTTCTCGTTACCAATACTTGGGAATCTAAAATCTATGAGAATGCAAAGTTAAGGAGCAGGGCCAGTTTATATTCCGACTACCTGAAAAGCTTTGGAAATATTGATATTGATTGGGAGCTGAACCTTGAACTTAAAGTGAATAAATATGTGAGCACAAATTTAGGGACCCATATCTTATATGATGATGATATTTTGTTCGATCCTGTAAAGGCCGAAGACGGTACCATTATCAACGAAGGAGTCCCTAAAATTCAGTTTAAACAGCTCTTTGCAGTAGGTATCTCCTATAATTTCTAAATAGAACTAGAGTGTTTTTCCCATAATTTTATTGTGAATATGTACTGCAGCACTATCCGATAAGCTAGCTACATAGCAACAAGTATTTAATAAAATATTATATACAGAGGTATCGCTCTGCCTGTAAAATTCGGGCAGGGTAGATATCATCAGATGGTCGTAATTAGAACTGTTTCCCTCCCGGTCCCTAATCAAGGCGGTAGTATACACCTCTAGAATATCGGATATCACCTTATAACCGGCTATTTCCTTTTCGATCACTTCTTGCGAATCGTATATCTTTCGTACACTGAGGTCAATGATGTCGTTTATTTGAGCCTTAAATTTGCTCTTTTCTAATAAGGACACCGTAAATTCTCCCTTTAATATTTCTGCTTCATGGGCCACAAAAACATCGATAGCATCCGTAATTAAGGTATTAATGGCCAAGGCCCTTAAATAGCTTATCCTATCTTCCCGATACACCAACTCGTGGTATTTCTGAATATTAATGGAGTCTTTCACCAATTTTATAAGATATTCCAAGGCGTAGTCCTCTGAAATAAGTCCTAGGTTAATACCATCCTCAAAATCTATGATGGTATAACAAATATCGTCTGCTGCTTCTACCAAAAAGGTCAAGGGGTGTCTGCAATAGCCGATATCCTTGCCACTTCTAGTCTGTATAAGTCCCAATTCCTTGGCTATTTCTTCAAAAGAAGCCACATCAGACTGAAAGAAGCCAAACTTTTTATCGGCAATGTGTTTGGTAGGTTTTATAGGCAGGGATTCTTTGGGATACTTCATAAAAGCCCCCAAGGTGGCATAACTAAGCCTTAGTCCGCCCGCTACCCCGGTGCGCGATTCCGACAATAGTTTAAAACCATTGGCATTTCCCTCAAAATCGGCGATGTCCTGAAATTCTTTTTCCGATAATACCGCCGCATATTGTTGCCCCTTCCCCGTCTTAAAATATTCCCCTATTGCTTTTTCGCCGCTATGCCCAAAGGGTGGGTTCCCAATATCGTGTGCCAAAGCCGCCGCAGCAACGATTGCACCAAAATCGTTAAATTGATATCCGTGTATCTCCCGTAAATAAGGATGCTTCTCTAATATTTTCCGGCCCGCGATCCGACCAAGACTTCTCCCAACGACAGAAACTTCTAAACTATGGGTTAAACGGGTGTGTACAAAATCTGTTTTCGAAAGCGGTATCACCTGTGTCTTATCTTGTAAACTTCTAAAAGCCGAGGAAAATATGACCCGGTCATAATCGACCTCAAAGCCCAAACGGGTTTCGTCCTGTTCCTTTCTAATCCTTTTATGTTTGTCTCCAAATCGTTTTAACGATAGTAGTTGCTCCCAATTCATAACTGCTTATTAATACATGCAATATACACGATTAACACTTTTCTACATAATTTAAACAAGGTCTTGAAACTCCCTTCTTATTGAGAAAACAGCAAGCTTAATATTAAATTAATATTGAGGTTACACCAACTTTAACAATAAAGGCGAATTTAGCACTCGTCTTAAGACAAAGCTGATTTTCCTTAAATTATTAGTTTTTGTCGACTAAATTATTGAAGATCAATAAAGCTACCTCTGGCCAAGGTAGCTTTTTTACTTAAAGTAAAATTGTTTTTCAGTTAACCTTAAGTTAACATTACTGTTAGTTCTTTGCAGCGACAAAAACTAATAAAAATGAAAATTAAGATCCTAGTAATCACATTATTATTTGCTATTTCGACATCCTTTGCCCAGGACAGCAATGCTCCTGCTTTTGGAAAAGGGTTATTTAATTTAGTTGGAAAAGACAGTACTTTTAGTATGAAGATTGGCTTTAGAATGCAAATTCTAGGCATAGCCAATTGGGAAGAAGGAAATAACAACGACCTTGTTGATCCCGAGACTCGTTTTATGATCCGCAGATCAAGATTAAAATTTGAAGGGTTCGCCTACTCTCCAAAATTAAGATATAAAGTAGAGTTAGGCCTATCGAATAGGGATATATCAGGGGCTTCGGAATTCACCAGCAATGCGCCAAGATATATTTTAGATGCCGTTGCCAAATGGAACTTCTATGAGAATTTTGACCTTTGGGTGGGACAAACCAAACTTCCAGGGAATTTAGAGCGTGTAGTATCTTCTGCCAACCTACAAATGGTAGACCGTTCTCTATTAAATAGCAGGTTCAACTTAGACAGGGATATCGGGATACAGTTAAGACACCAGATCAATGTAAGCGATAACTTTGTGATTCGCGAAAAATTTGCGATTTCCCAAGGTGAAGGCCGAAACATTACTTCTGCCAATTTAGGTGGTTACCAATACACCTCAAGACTAGAGCTTTTACCTTTTGGAACCTTTAAGGGAGATTACCAAGGAGGAGATTTAGAAAGAGAGCCATCGCCAAAATTAATGATCGGAGCAACTTACGACTTTAACCAAGATGCCGTAAAAAACAGAAGTAACCAAGGTTCTTATATGACCATTGACGACGAAAGCGGATTTTACTCCACTAACATCAGTACCTTCTTTTTAGACGCCATGTTTAAATATAATGGCTTTTCATTTATGGGCGAATACGCACATAGAGATGCCAAAGATCCCTTAGCTAAAAATTCTGACGGTACGCTAACGGGTGATGAAGTACAGGTAGGAAGCGGATTAAACCTACAAACAGGCTATCTATTTAAGAAAAACTGGGAGGTTTCTGGAAGATATACCAATATTACCCTAGATCAGGATATTACCGGAAAAACACCGGAAAACCAATACACCCTAGGGTTGTCAAAATATATTGCTGGGCATAAATTAAAGGTTCAGTCAGATATAAGTTACTTATCCCTAGATGCCGGCAAGGACGAACTTATGTTCCGCCTTCAAATGGATATTCATTTCTAAACAATAATTTACAACCAATCACTTAAGGTCCATAGCTTCTTAACCTTCAGTTAACCCGGCCCGACTTTAAAGTATCTAATTTTAAAAATTATTTATACAATATAAATCCAAAAGATAACATGAAAAAAGTTGTTTGTATCCTATCCCTGGCCTTGACCTTAGGTGCCTGCGGAAGTAAGAATGAGAAAAAAGGAGATGCGCACGCATTGAATGGCACCATTAAAATAGATGGTTCCAGTACCGTATTCCCTGTGTCAGAAGCTGTTGCCGAGGAATTTAGAAATGTACAGCCCGATGTAAAGGTTACCATAGGAGTGTCTGGTACTGGAGGTGGATTCCAAAAGTTTTCTAGAGGCGAAACCAATATTTCCAATGCTTCGCGTCCTATTAAGGACAAAGAAATTGCCATTTGTAAAGAAAATAACATCAATTACCTAGAGTTAGAAGTAGCTTATGATGGTTTGGCAGTATTGGTAAACCCGGAAAACACATGGGTAGACAGCTTTACAATTGAAGAATTAAAGAAAATATGGGAGCCTGCAGCACAGGGAACCATCATGAAATGGAATCAGATCCGTCCAGAGTGGCCTGACGAAGAAATACATTTGTACGGTCCTGGTGTTGCTTCCGGAACTTATGACTATTTCACGGAAGCCGTTGTTGGAAAAAGCGGTTCTAGTAGAGGTGACTTTACGGCCAGTGAAGACGACCATGTTTTGGTACAAGGTATTTCTGGCGATAAATATTCGCTTGGATTCTTTGGATTGGCCTACTATTCTGAAAACAAGGACAAATTAACCCTCATAGGGGTTCATAATGGGACCGAGGTCGTAAAACCGAGCTTAGAAACTGTTAAGAACGGCACGTATTCTCCTTTGTCTAGACCCTTGTTCGTATACGTTAACAGTACTTCTGTAAAATCGCCTGAAGTAGTTGAGTTTGTAAACTTCTACTTGGAAACTGCAGGAGAATTGGCAACGGATGTAGGATACATTCCACTACCAGAAGAAAAGTACACACAACAAAAAGAAAGTTTTAAATCTTTTGTTGCCGACAATCAATAAAATCCAGATTTATTTCGAAAATCAGGAGTTATCCTGCTCCTGATTTTCTTTTTTTAAACCTGCTTCCATGCGCAAAATAAAAGAGCTTATTATTGAGAAAACGCTTATGACAAGCGCCTTAATAACCATTGCCGTAACTCTGGGCATTATATTAGTACTTTCTATTGAAGCCATTCAATTCTTCAGTGAGGTTTCCATTTTCGATTTTTTAACCGACACCCAATGGACCCCATTGTTTACCGAGAAACACTTTGGGATATTGCCCCTGCTCTCTGGAACCTTGCTCACTTCTTTTATTGCGATATCCGTGGCCTTGCCTATTGGGTTGACCATAAGTATTTACTTAAGCGAATACGCCCCTAAAGCTTTTAGAAAAGCCGTTAAACCTTTATTAGAGCTATTGGCCTCTATCCCTACCGTAGTTTATGGTTTCTTTGCCTTGGTAGTAGTAACGCCTTTTTTACAAGGATTCTTTCCCGATCTTGCCGGCTTTAACTCCCTTTCTGCCGGAATAGTGATGGGGATCATGATTATTCCTTATATATCTTCTATCAGTGAGGATGCCTTACATGCCGTTCCTGCTTCCCTTCGTGAAGCTTCTTATGGTATGGGTGCTACAAAATTACAGACGGCCTTTAAGGTCATTGTTCCCGCAGCCTCCTCCGGAATCATCGTCTCCATAATTTTAGCTATTTCAAGAGCTATTGGGGAAACCATGATTGTAGCGATAGCGGCCGGTCAACAACCAAGACTAACCCTAGACCCTACAGTACCGGTAGAGACAATTACCGCCTATATTGTACAGGTAAGCTTGGGGGATGTACAGCACGGATCCCTAGAGTACCGAACGATATTTGCAGCAGGGATCACCTTATTTACGTTTACCTTCTTGTTGAACACATTGAGTTATAGAATTAGAAAAAAATACCAGGAGAAATATGAATAACATTCAAAAAAATAGGTGGAAAGACCAGGCTTTCAAATTCTGGGGTATTTTCTGTACCATGATAGGATTGGTGTTGTTGACCATTTTTATCGGCGACATTCTTATTGATGGTATTCGTAGGATCGATTGGGACTTTATAACCGACCTTCCTTCTCGAAAGGCCGAAAACTCCGGTATCTATACCGCCTTAATGGGGAGTATCTGGATTTTAGCCCTTACTACCATCATAGCCTTCCCGGTTGGCGTTGCTGCTGGTATTTATTTGGAAGAATACGCCAAGAATAACAAACTTGCCGGATTGTTAGAAATCAACATCTCTAATTTAGCCGGTGTCCCATCTATCATATACGGGCTTTTGGGATTGGAAGTATTTGTAAGAATCATGAATTTGGGAGCTAGTGTCCTAGCAGGTAGTTTAACCTTGTCCCTGCTGATACTTCCTATCGTAATCGTATCGACAAGAGAAGCTATTAAAGCGGTGCCACAATCTATTAAAGATGCTTCCTTTGCCTTGGGAGCCTCCAAATGGCAAACTATCTGGCACCAAATTCTTCCCGCTTCGGGAGGAGGAATCCTTACCGGGGTCATTTTGGCCCTTTCCAGAGCTGTGGGAGAGACAGCCCCTTTAATAGTCGTGGGAGCTTTGGCCTATGTGCCCTTTGCACCTCAAAGCCCCATGGATGAATTTTCGGTCATGCCCATCCAAATATTCAATTGGATCTCTAGGCCACAAGCAGGGTTTATAGAAAACGCCGCCGCTGCGATTATCATATTATTGGGCATCACTTTTATAATGAACGGTATAGCGGTATACTTTAGAAATAAATGGCAAAAGAAATGGAAATAACTATGGAGAATCCAAAGAAAAAAGATGTAGTACTAGATAGCATTGTCGATACTAGCCTTAAAAAGACCCCGAAAATAGAAACCAAAAATATTAAGGTATGGTACGAAGAATTTAATGCCATCAAAGGCATTAGCATGAGTATTAAACCTAATACAGTAACTGCTTTTATTGGCCCATCAGGATGTGGAAAATCTACTTTCCTTCGCCTATTCAATAGGATGAACGATTATGTAGACGGATTTTCTCTAGAAGGAAAAATTAAGATCAACGGACAAAACATTTACAAGAAAAATGTGAATGTAGAAGAGTTGCGCAAGGAGGTGGGAATGGTTTTTCAAAAACCAAACCCCTTTCCAAAATCAATATTCGACAATGTCGCCTATGGCCTAAAAATACAAGGCATCAAGGACAAACAGTTGATTAATGACCGTGTAATTTCTTCTTTGAAACAAGTAGGATTATGGGAGGAAGTTAAGGACGATTTAAAAAAATCGGGACTGGCCCTTTCAGGAGGACAACAACAACGCTTGTGCATTGCAAGGACCTTGGCGGTAGAACCTTCCATTATTTTAATGGACGAACCTACCTCTGCATTAGACCCTATTTCTACGGCAAAAATTGAAGAACTTATATTTCAGCTAAAACAGAAATATACCATTGTTATTGTTACCCATAATATGCAACAAGCCAGTAGAATCAGTGATTATACTGCCTTTTTCTACCTGGGGGAACTCATAGAATTTAATAAAACAAAGAATATCTTTACTAACCCAGAAAAAAAACAAACCGAAAACTACATTACCGGTAGGTTCGGATAAACAATTTGTATATGGCAAATGCAACCCACCAACGAGACGTTATAAACCAAGCTGGTTTTAAAATGCTTACTCTTTGCAAATCCCAAATGGAAAAAGCAAAGGATGCTTTTATGGAGCACGATAGCGATTTGGCAGAGGAAGTCATCACTAAGGAAGCCCGTGTTAACGCCCTAGATCTTAAGATAGAGGAAGATTGTGAAAAATTCTTGGCCCTGTACAATCCCGTAGCCATAGACTTACGGTTCGTCATGGCTATCAGGAAAATTAATTTCGACCTAGAACGAATCGCCGACCATGCCTATAGTATTTCGCGCTATGTAGACGATATGGACGAGAAAATTAAACCCGAATTACTCCAAGTCCTACAGTTCGAAAAAATGTACAGTACCATCATGGAGATGTTCGACTATATTACGACCGCCTATGAGGAGAAAGACGTAAGCCTGGCCAGAAAAGTCTTTAAAAAGGATAAGATCCTAGATCAGATCAATAGAGACTCCTTTGGAATTATCGAAGAGGAAATAAAAAAGGATATTGCAGTCATTAAACAATCCTTGATTTTATTTTCTGTAGTAAAAAAAATGGAAAGAGTAGGCGATCTGCTTAAAAACATTGCCGAGGAGATAATATTTTATATAGACGCCGAAGTAGTGAAACACAAGAAAAAAAAATAGGAATAAAGGCCATGCCCTTGTTGTGTAATGTATTGGCACTCTCTATTTTTTTATAAATTAATGCCATTTTAACATCCAAGATTGTTAGGTTTTAATTAGGTTTGCACCGTTGCTTTTTAACAAATAGTTATGGATAATATATATTTCTTAATGATTATTGCCCTTGTCTTTTTGGCAGCGGCAGATTTGGTAGTAGGCGTTAGTAATGATGCCGTTAATTTCCTGAATTCTGCAATAGGATCTAAGGCTATTTCTTTTAGAACCATTATGATCGTTGCCAGCTTGGGAATTGCCATTGGAGCGATTTTTTCGAGTGGAATGATGGAGGTTGCCAGAAAGGGGATCTTTAATCCGAGTGAATTTATGTTCAGTGAGATTATGATCATCTTTATGGCGGTCATGATCACCGACATTCTTCTCCTGGATTTTTTCAATACCATAGGAATGCCTACCTCTACTACGGTATCGATCGTTTTTGAACTTTTGGGAGCCGCCGTAGCGATGGCCTTTATAAAAGTTGCCAATACAACGGGCGATTATATGGATGTTTACAACCATATTAACACATCCAAGGCAACGGAAATAATACTGGGGATTTTGCTCTCGGTCATCATTGCCTTTACTATTGGGGCACTCGTCCAATATTTTTCCCGTTTATTACTTTCTTTCGATTTTAGAAAAAAATCGAAATGGGTAGGCGCCCTATTTGGAGGTGTTGCTTTAACGGCCATTACTTATTTTATATTGATCAAAGGTTTAAAAGGAGCCACCTTTGTCAGTGAAGATGTGTTATACTTTATTAAACACAGCACCAAAGTGATTATCGTTGGTAGTCTTGTTGTGTGTTCAGCAATTTCCTATATTGTCACTTCCGTTTTAAAATATGATATCTACAAGCTTATCATTGTTGCGGGTACCTTTGCCTTGGCATTGGCCTTTGCAGGAAACGACTTGGTTAACTTTATCGGTGTTCCGATCGCTGCATGGCAGTCTTTTGAAGCTTGGAGTGCCTCTGGTATCCCGGCCACGGAATTCCCGATGGACTTCCTAGCCTCTAAAGTACCTACCCCTACAATTTTGTTGTTCCTTGCCGGAATGATCATGGTTATCACCTTATGGTTTTCCAAAAAGGCACGTTACGTAGCAGAGACCGAAATAAACCTTTCCAGGGAAGGAGAATCTAAAGAGCGTTTCCAGCCCAATTTCCTATCACGTGGCATCGTAAGGACCGCTATGTTACTGTCTGCAGGGGCAAACGCCCTAATCCCAAATTCATTACAGAAAAAAATCGATTTGAATTTTCAAAAACCGGTCATCGCCTTATCTAAGGACAAAACCTATGAATTGCCGGCTTTTGATATGGTAAGGGCTGCAGTAAACTTAATGGTAGCCGGGGTATTGATTTCTATTGCGACCTCTTATAAATTACCATTATCTACAACCTACGTTACCTTTATGGTTGCGATGGGTACGTCCTTGGCCGATAGGGCCTGGGGTGCGGAAAGTGCCGTTTACAGGGTAGCTGGAGTATTAAATGTAATTGGAGGTTGGTTTTTTACAGCCTTTATCGCCTTTATTTCTGCCGCAGTAATCGTTTACCTATTAAATATCCATGTGCCTTCTATGTTGGCCATCTTATTATTGATAGCGGTATTTTTATTGGTGAGAAACTATATCTCTCACAATAAAAAATCTAAAGAGATAAGAGCCGAAGACAGCCTTAGAAAGGCAGAAAGCAGTTCTATACAAGGTGTTATCGAAGAAAGTGCCAACAACATCTCTAACGTTGCCAAACGAAGTAACAAGATTTTCACCAATACCATTGATGGTCTTGCCAAGCAAGATTTGGATATGTTGAAAAAGAACAAGAAAGGCGTTGTTAAACTTTCTGATGAAGTAGATGAACTAAGGGATCATATTTTTTACTTTATCAAAAACCTGGACGATGCCAGTGTTGGAGCCAGTAATTTCTATATCAACATATTAGGATACCTACAGGATATGGCCCAATCTTTGGAATATTTGACCAAGATAAGCCACAAGCATATTCACAACAATCACAAAAAATTAAAGTATAACCAAATTAAGGAACTAAAGGAGATAGACCTAAAACTAGATACCTTGTTAAGTGAGACAAAACACACTTTCGAAACTCGTTCCTTTGAGAATATTGGTTCTATATTGGCTAGCAAACAAGAGTTATTAGACCTTGTTTCCTCTAAAATAGAAAAGCAGGTGGCTAGGACACGTACGGAAGAATCCAGTCCAAAAAACACCACTTTATACTTTACCTTTTTATTAGAAACAAAGGATTTTATAAATGCTACTATGAACTTATTGGAACTGTACTACCTAGAACACGACAGCTCTGTAAAACCAGCAACCATAGAGCCTTAATTCAATAGCTTTACAAAAAAAACCGTAGCCAAGGCTACGGTTTTTTTTTGCCTTATATGCAACGACAAACCACTTCAGCTTAGGAACAGTCGACTCTATGATTCTATTAGGGTGTTTTTTTTGCCCTTAATATCGCTTTTAAGCTTGTTTAAAAAAATAAGCCTACATTCAAGTCCGTAAAACTAAAAGCGGCACAAAAAGGCTCTGTACGCAGTAGGCTACAGCGAGCTATTCAATATTAGATAGTAGAAATAAAGCAGCCATACCTAAAAGATACAAGCAGCCCGTAGAAAGAAGCTAAACAAAATCTACTGCGCGTTTATTGAAAGTTGATGTGGATATACCAGTATAAAAATTTAGAAATCCCAGTACAGTCTAACTAGCGATAAAAATTCATTTTATCCAAATACTCCCAAACGGTTAAAGGCAATAATGGCTTGATATTTTTACCGGCTTTGAATTGTTTACGGATAAATGTAGAAGATATTTCCATGATAGGGGCATCGACCTCTACAATTTTGGGATGGTTTTTTAAGACAGCAATATTTTCATCCTCGGTTATTCTTGGGTAAACATAAATACTATAATTCTCCAAAATAACCTCATAATTCTTCCACTTGTGAAGACTCTTTAAATTATCCCTCCCCATGATGAGCGCAAAATCGTATTTGTTAGGATATTTTTCCTCCAAATGCACTAGGGTATTGATCGTATAATTGGGCTGCGGTAGCTTAAACTCAATATTACTCGGTTTTAACTTAGGATACTCCTTGGTAGCCTCGTACACCATATCATAACGATGGTAGTCGTCTAATAAAGAACTTTTCTTCTTAAACGGATTATGAGGCGTTACTACAAACCATACCTCCTCCAGATCTGAAAATTCTACCATATGATTGGCAATGATCAGATGCCCCACGTGTATGGGGTTAAATGTCCCGAAGTAGAGTCCTATTTTTTTCTTCATATAGAAATTGTACCGCGCTTTTTTAAGCAAAACCAACTATCGGCCATTCCCCGCAATCTAGTACTCGGGGAAGGACCGATATATTATTATTTTTTTTCTACACCCAAAAATTCAGCCACCAAAGTATGGGCTTCTTCTAAGGCAGTGTCTAAATCGTAATTCTTTATAATGCTATCGAACTGTGGTGCCGTGGCCAGTTCAACCGATGCCTTGGCAATACGCATATTTATTTTATCCTCGGACTCGGTACTGCGCTTTTTTAAACGGATCTTAAGTTCGTCAATGCTCGGCGGCTTTACAAAAACAGCCAAAGTTTGGTCGGGAAATGTTTTTTTTATCCGCAATCCTCCGACCACGTCTATATCAAAAATAACATTCTTTCCTTCGGCCCAAAGACGTTCTACCTCACTTTTTAGGGTTCCGTAAAAATTATCGCGATATACCTCTTCCCACTCTAAAAAGTCATCGGCCTTAATATGGTTTTTAAACTCGGACAAGGACATATAGTAATAATGTTCCCCGTGCTTTTCTTTCCCTCTTCTAGGTCGGGAAGTTGCCGAAATAGAAAAAGCCAAATTAAGTTCTGGTTTTGATAATAAATGCTTTACTATGGTTGTTTTTCCACTGCCAGAAGGGGCAGAAAAAATTATTAATTTACCTCCTGCCATTACAATACATTCAACATTTGTTCCTTAATCTTTTCCAATTCGTCTTTCATCTGTACCACCAATTGCTGCATAGGCGCAAAGTTGGCCTTTGATCCTATCGTATTGATTTCCCTTCCGATTTCCTGACTGATAAATCCTAGTTTCTTTCCGTTAGAATCGTCAGACTTTAAGGTACTCCCAAAATAATCCAAGTGATTTTTTAAACGCACCTTCTCTTCGGTAATATCGTATTTTTCCAAATAGTAAATCAGTTCTTGCTCAAATCGATTGGCATCCAATTCTGTTTTTAGATCCGATACCGCCTTTTCCAAACGCTCCCTGATTGTTAACAACCTATCTGGATCCATGGCAGCGACTTGTTCTAGTAAATCATTTAATGTTGCCAGCCTCGCTAAAAAGTCGGCTTCCAAGACTTTCCCTTCCTCAGTCCTAAAAGTATTTATCTCTTCTAAAGCCTTGGTCAAGGTATCCTTTATCACCAAGTATTCCTCTGGATTGATATCTTCGCGTTCGGTTTTCATGGTATCGGGCATACGCATGGCAATTTCTAACAAGCCCATTTCGTTACCTGGGACTATATTCCCTAATTGCTGCATATATTGGCGTACCACCCCTTCATTGACAAAAGAGAAGGTTTCACCTCCTGTGTTTTCAATATACAGTCCAAAATCTATTTTTCCCCTTTCCAAAGAACTAGCAATAGTTCTGCGTAGTTCCAATTCCTTTTCTCTATAGGCCGATGGAATTCGGGCATTTAAATCGAGATTTTTGCTATTAAGGGATTTAATCTCTATGGTAATTTTCTTCGTGGAAAGTTGTATTACATGCTTTCCAAAACCCGTCATGGATTGAATCATAAAATTGCTTTAAATTTTGGCAAAGGTAAGTAAAATTAGGGTTTTGTACTTTTAAGGATCAGGGCTAAAAAAGTAAAATATCTCCCTTTATAGATCTACGGCTTGTTTTTGGCGTATTTCCGGGCTTTTCTATTGGGATTCTTGAGTTTCAATATTTTCCAAACTTACATAAAAGGCAATTTCCCCTATCCAATACCTCCTTCTAGAAGACCAACCGCCCTAATGATTGAGTTATATTGACCTTAACCTTAAACCCTCTGGAAAGCCTTTAAAATTGAACACCCCTATAGTTACTAGTGGCCACACGCCCTACTGTACTATAACCCAAAAGGAGATTTTTTTTGATCCCGAATTTGAAATAAACACTTCAAAATTATCTAAAAAAACAAACAGTAGGGCGTGTGGTTTCTAGTCTTAGTTTCTTATAACCTATAGTTCCCTTACCCAAATATTGCGATAGCTTACACGGCTATTATCACCATGGTCTTGCAACTTAATAGGCCCCTTTCCGTGCGGTGGATTTTTAGGCCATCCAATATATGGAGTGGTTCCTTTTATTTCTACGTGGTCTTGTACCAAGATACCGTTGTGTAGCAGTGTAAGGGTTCCCGATTTTATTTTTTCACCTTCCGAATTAAACTCTGGCGCGTGATAAATAATATCATAGGTATTCCATTCTCCACTAGGCACCGATGCCATCGCTAAGGGCACATGCTGCTTATAGATAGACCCTACCTGCCCGTTTACATAGGTATCGTTATTGTTGTTATCTAACACCTGTATTTCGTACAAGCCTTGTAAAAACACTCCGCTATTGGCCCTACTTTGATTTTCGCCTTGGATGTCTGCCGGCGATTTCCATTCGATATGCAATTGAACGCTACCAAATTCTTGTTTAGTCTGTATGTCGCCAGATTTGTCCTTTACGGTCATACTTCCGTCCTTATTTAGGTGCCATGGGGCCGTGCTGCCATCTTTGGCACTTACCCATTGATCTAGGCTTTCCCCATTAAAAAGTACAATAGCATCGCTTGGGGCGTCGTTAATTTTGGCCCCTGGTTGCACCTTCGGCGGAACCGGCTTATAAACTTCGGTCCCCTCGGGTGTAGTGGGTTCCTCGCCCTTATGCTCTTTATCGGCATGGACTGCTTCGGCCATTTCTTTGCCGTTGCCGGCTGCTTTAAGATCCTTTTCCTTACAAGAAAAAACGACTAAGGCACAGGCAATAATATAGATATGTTTCATTATTTTTTATTAGAAGTCAATACAGTTTATAGACTTTTTATTTTAATATTTTTAAAAGCAACTATATCCCCATGGTCTTGTAGCCCTATTTTTCCGGTGGCATATTTCCCAAAATGCTCCCAGCCTTTGAATTTAGATTTCTCTACCATTTCATTCCATGGCTCTCCATTTACCGGAAATTCTACGATAAGTTCATCGTTAAGCACTACACTTCCCTTGTTGGTATCGTGGTTTACAGTTATCACAAAAGTATTCCACTCCCCTACAGGTTTTGTTACGTCCTTACTTGGCGCTATCATATCGTAAAGCGCTCCTGCTTGGTGAGTTGTTCCGTTTTTGGCATCTGGATGTTTTTCGTTATCCAGCACCTGAATCTCCGGACCGGACTGGTAGGCTTCGGATAGGCTAGGTATTTCTTGGACACCCCAGAAAATACCGCTGTTACCTCCTTCAGATATTTTCCAATCTATGGACAACACAAAATTGCGAAACTCTTCCTTGGATACCAGGTTGTAATTGGCGCCTTCTTTACGCTTCTTGGGAGGGTAAAAAACCATGGCTCCCTCTTCAATCTTCCAGGCATCTTCTACCCCCTCTTGCCCATACCCTTTCCAGGCGTCAAAATTAGTCCCATCAAAGAGAACCTTCCATTCTCCTTGCTCGGAACTTGTGGTCATCTCTGTTTTGGCGTTCTCCATGGGCTGCTCCTTAGAAGTGTTCGTTGTTTTTTCTTTGCAGCCTATTGTCAATATCGCTGCGAAAGCTGTTATCCATAAATTTTTCATGTCGCTTATGTTAGAGGTTAATTAAAGTCCAAGTATTTTCTTTAATACATTTTTATCTATTTCCCCTCCGGCAAAATCGTCAAAGGTTTTTTGTGTTGCTTCGATAATATGGTCCTGGATAAACTTGGCCCCTTCCCTAGCGCCTTGTTCCGGGCTCTTAATACAGCATTCCCATTCCATCACTGCCCAAACATCGCATCCGTATTGTGTCAATTTAGAGAATATGGTCTTAAAATCTATTTGCCCATCTCCTAAAGATCGGTATCTCCCAGCGCGATCGCTCCAATCGTTATAGCCACCAAAAGCACCTTTTTTCCCAGTTGGATTGAACTCGGAATCTTTTACATGGAACGACTTAATGAATTCGTGATAGTGGTCTATATAGGTGATATAATCTAATTGTTGCAATACAAAGTGACTTGGATCGTACAAAATATTCACCCTTTTGTGGTTTCCTGTCGCTGCTAAAAAGCGCTCAAAGGTATCCCCATCATGAAGGTCTTCTCCTGGGTGTATTTCGTAACAGACATCAACGCCTTCCTTATCGAAGTGATTCAAGATCGGCAACCATCTTTTTGCCAATTCCTCGAAGCCCATTTCTACTAAACCTGCAGGGCGTTGTGGCCAAGGGTGCATGGTATGCCATAGCAAAGACCCGGAAAAGGTCGCGTGGGCAGTAATCCCCAACCTTCTACTAGCGGTAGCTGCTTTTTTCACCACTTCCACAGCCCACTCCGTACGTGCCTTTGGATTGTTCTTTACGGCATCTGGCGCAAAATTATCGAACATTAAATCATATGCTGGGTGTACCGCAACCAATTGACCTTGAAGGTGGGTAGAAAGCTCTGTAATTTCTAAGCCGTACGAATTTACCTTTCCCTTTAGTTCGTCACAATATGTCTGGCTTTCTGCCGCCTTGTCCAAATCTATAAGATAGTCGACCCAAGTAGGAATTTGAATCCCTTTATACCCTAAGTCGGATGCCCATTTACAAATGCCATCCAAAGAATTAAACGGTGCTTTATCGTCTACAAATTGTGCTAAAAAAACCGCAGGTCCCTTAATTGTTTTCATCTATATAATTTATTGTTATAATTAACGTTTGTATTTCTATAGGATTCCTATAAGCCATGGCGTAGACCATTTTGTTATAGCAAAAATCCCAGTTTATATTTACACTATTATTGAAATCTATCCTAAACACTGAAATCAATAGTATTAAGAATAGAACATGTTAAAATCTGTCTTGATAGGATCAAAAAATAAACCTTATATTTAAAGTCATTAGCTTTCGAAAAACCCCCATATAGAGAGACGTCATAAATATAGGAATTACAATAGAAATATAAGAATATAACCTAATGAATAAGCAACAGGAATCCGGGAACCACTATTGGGTCGACCACAAAACGATCCTTTATCTACTGTTTGTTTATTGAAAACATAGAAGTTAAGAGTCATTGCCTCTTAAAACTTCAAAATACCGTGCCAAGTTAAATTGAGATTAAAAAAGCAGCTATTGGTATGGAATGAATAACCTAAGAAACTATTAACTAATGTAAATCTTCTTAATGGAAAACAGTTCGGCCAGACATATGTGGGGCGATTTTTTGGACGCCCACTTGCAATACGCTTTTGTAGACCCCCCAAAAGTATTGCACTTTTGCAACACTGAATTAGAAGCCAATAGGAGTACCGCCCTGGTCCTTGACCAAATAAAAAAAGCGACTACCTATTCCCTTCTAGGGCTACAACACCGTAAGGAGTCTTTGCCAAAAATAGGGTCATTTATGGTCATTACCAATTGGGAAGGAAAGGCGCAATGTATTGTAAGGACTACGGCAGTGCAGTTAAAACCTTTTTATAGCATCACTAAAGACTTTGCTTTAAAAGAAGCCATAGGCGATCACAGTTTAGAAACATGGAAAAAGGCCACTTGGGAGCGATTTTCTGAAGAATTAAAACCGTTTAACAAGGTCCCAAAAGAGAGTATGATTGTCGTTTGCCAAGAATTTGAAAAAGTCTTTTAACGCCCTATAGGTCCAATATAAAATAAGGCCGTCTTTACAAGACGGCCTTATTTATTTAAACATTAAGCAGTGTAGTTTTTAGTGTAAATCTACCCACACATTCCCTTGTTTATGGGAAGTTACTGTGCTTTCTATAAAGTCCATTCCGCGAACACCATCTAACATGGTCGGGAATTCACCATCATTATAAGCTTCTCCACGAACAGCTTTGGCTACGCCCAAATAGATATTGGCCATAGCATCAAAGATACCTTCAGGATGCCCAGGAGGTAATTTAGTCCCTCCCAAAGACAGTTCCGAATTATAACTATGCCCTGGTTTGTATACTTGTAAAGGCTTATCGTCACTTAGGACAAATAATTGGTTAGGGCTTTCTTGCTCCCATCGCAATCCTCCCTTATCGCCATAAATAGCAATAGAAAGTCCGTTTTCTTCCCCGGTAGCAATCTGGCTAGACCTGATCAATCCTTTTACATGTTTGTCCATACGTACCAATACCGTACCGTCGACATCCATTGGGTTGTCATCGTACACATAGTTAAAATCGGCCAGGATAGATTTGATTCTTAAGCCAGTAGTATACTCAATCATATTAAAGGCATGCACCCCAATATCGGCAATACAACAACTGATTCCGGCTTTTTTAGGATCTAACCTCCAAGTAGAAGCACGTTTCTCTTTGTCGTGAATAATAGGGTTTATCCAGCCTTGGTAGTAACTAGCATCGACCTTATGAACCTTTCCAATAGCACCGGCCTTCACCATTTCCCTCATTTGACGTACCATAGGATAGCCAGTATAGGTATGGGTAAGGGCAAACACCGTCTTAGACTTTTCCATGGTAGCCTGTAATATTTTAGCTTCCTCATAAGTGGTCGTCATCGGCTTCTCGCAAATAACATTAAACCCGTTTTCCAATAGCTTTTTCACCATTGGGAAGTGCAAAAAGTTAGGTGTCAATACAGAACATACCTGAATACGATCTTCTTTTGGCAACTTTAACTCCTCTTCGATCAAGGTGTCAAAATCCTTATAAATACGATCGGTGGGGATGTCTATTTGTTTAGCAAAAGCCATATTTTCCTCGAAATTCGGATTAAAAACAGCTCCTACAATTTGATAATTATCATTAATAAAGGACGCTACTCTATGTAGAACTCCGATCAGAGAGTCTCCTCCACCTCCTAAAATACCTAATTTAATTTTCTTACTCATAACCTTATTCTTTCTAAATTATTCTTTATACTCTACTTCAACATTTTTGAAAAATATGGTAAACAGAATCATCACTACTAAAGCAAAAAGAGCTGGGAAGATCCAAATACTTTCCCAATCGTGAATCCCTGCACTTACCAAATAACTATCGGTAACTTTTCCTGCGATCCAAAACCCTATCAACATTCCTACTCCATAGGTAGCCAAGGTAATTAACCCTTGCGCCGCACTCTTATATTTTTCCCCTGCCTTAGAATCGGTATATATCTGACCAGAAACAAAGAAGAAATCGTAACAAATTCCGTGCAATGCAATCCCTAAGATAAGCATAAAGGCTAAATCCCCGTCATTGCCATAAGCAAACAGTAGGTATCTTACCGTCCAGGCCAACATACCTGCGATCAGGGTGTTTTTAAAACCAAACCTCTTAAAAAAGAAAGGCAACAATAACATAAACAACACTTCTGATGCCTGTCCTATCGTCATTTTCCCTGTTGGGTTATCCATTCCTATTTCCGATAAAAACGGATTCGCATTTTGGTAATAGAATGCCAATGGAATACAGATAAGGATAGAAGATATAAAGAAGATTAAAAAGTTTCTGTCCTTTAAAAGCTTTAAGGCGTCTAGCCCTAGTATACTACCTATAGAAACTTTTTCGTCTTTTGCTACTACAGGAGGAGTTTTAGGAAGTGTAAAACTAAAAAGTCCCAAAACTAAAGAAGCAATAGATACCATTAAAAAAGTGTTCTTTAACATTCCGGCCTCTCTAGATGCTGCAGAATCCCAAAGAAAAACATAACTAATGATGAGTCCGGCTATAATCCATCCAACGGTTCCGAACACCCTAATAAATGAAAATTCCTTGGCTGGATTTTTCATTTGGTTAAAGGAAATAGAGTTTACCAAGGCCAAAGTTGGCATATATAATATCATATACCCCAATACAAAGGGATAAAAGCTTTCAAAATCAACGGCAGTATACATTTGATACATTAGTACCGCTCCCAGAAGATGCAAGACCCCTAATATACGCTCTGCATTAAAATAACGGTCTGCTATTAATCCAATAATAAAAGGAGCTATAATGGCTCCCCAAGATTGGGTAGAGAAGGCCATTCCTATTTCTCCGCCGTTGGCACTTAGGTTTTTGTCCAAAAATGTTCCCAAGGTTACAAACCAGCCACCCCAAATAAAAAATTCGAGGAACATCATAAATGACAATTGCATTTTAATCTTTAGTTTCATGCTTTTCTAGATATGTTTATCGTTTTTAAAAAATATGTCCAAATGAAAAAAGTGCATTTATTACTTTTAAAATTTGGACGCTATCACTTGTTGAAGGATGTCTCCCCAAAATTAATATATTTCCATTTCAGATTCAGGATATATCAATAACTCAATTTGTATTTCACAAACTAGGATCAAAAGTATCAACATCTATCCTAATTCCAAAAATATTGATTTGATTTTGATAAAGAAATCGCAGGAAGCCTGTACTGGACTCCTAATTCGCTTTACATAGCCTTCACAAACCTTTAGAGTTCCCTTTATACGAACAGAGGCCTTCGCCAAGTTGTTTGCCGGTATAAAGATGAATCGGTTTTTTAACCTCAATATTAATTGAAGTCAAAAAACCGATTTAATAGTATCGCTTCAAAATCTGAAGGCTTATTTTAGAGTTTTAGCGGCTTTTACCAATAAATCTCTAGTAGCTATAATACCTTCTTCTTCACTCAATCTTCCTCCTTCGTATTCAACTCCGATATATCCGGTATATCCAGCGTCTTTTACAACTTTAAGAAGTTTGGCATAATCTAATTTTACCTCATTACCTTCGGCATCAAAATCATGCGATTTTGCACTTACGGCCTTGGCATAAGGCATTAACTCGCTTACACCTTTGTAGTAATCATATTCATTAGTACAACCTGTTTGGTCTCTTTCTACACAGAAATTCCCAAAATCTGGAAGCGTACCACAGTTATCCATATTTACTTGGCTCATTACTTCGGCCAATTTTGAAGCATCAGAAGAAAGTCCACCATGGTTTTCTACCAAAACGTTGATGTTTTTCTCCTTGGCATACGTAGCCAACTGCGTTAGACCATCTACAGAACTTGCAATCCACTCTTCTGGCTTGTTAGTTCCTGCAAGGTTCACTCTAATAGAATGGCATCCCATCGCAGCAGCAGCATCGACCCATTTGTAATGGTTTTCTACCGCTTCTTTTCTTTTGGCAGCATCGGGCGTAGCAAGATCTCCTTGACCATCGATCATGATCAGAACGTTTTGCATACCGTGCTTTTTACTTTCGGCATTACTTTTTTCTACAAAGGCCGCCATAGCTTCCTCTGAAAAATTAGCCGCTTTTAACTCCTTATAGTATAATCCGCTAACATATTCCAATCCGGTAAAGCCCCATTCCTTAGCCTTTTCTGCAAAAGAATAAGGATCTACCTCACCACTTGAAATCATTCTATGCATGGACCATTGGGCCAAAGACAATTTAAAAAAAGGTGTTTCGGCATTGTCTGCTATTTTTTCAGCAGCAACCTCCTTAGACTGTTCTTTTGGGGCCTCTTTACAAGAAACTCCTCCGATTAACAACAAGGCCAAAAGTGCCTTAAATCCATTGACTTTTAAACTTTTACGATTCATTTTTTTATGTAATAATTAATTTAACGATTATGAGCAACTACAACGTTATAGTGTTGTATTCTCAAGAAATATAAGGTTTAAATGTAGATAATTAATTCTATATTTAATAAATTTATTAACTAAACAATTTTCTAGATGAGCAAATTTTATTATAATGAAGAGCAGGAGAGCTACGACGCAATCGTAGTGGGCACGGGCATCAGCGGAGGTTGGGCCGCCAAAGAATTGTGTGAAAACGGCTTAAAAACCTTGGTTTTGGAACGAGGAAGAATGGTGACCCATATAAATGACTATACGACTGCAAATATGGACGACTGGGATTTTCCTAATAATGGGGAGTTGTCTAGAGAAGAAAAAGCAAAACAATTAAAACAAGCAAGGACGGGATATACCGTAAAAGCCCAACACAATCAGTGGTTTGTCAACGACCTAGAACATCCCTATAACGAAACCAAGCGTTTTGATTGGATGAGAGGATACCACCTAGGGGGCCGTTCCCTTCAGTGGGGGCGCCATAGCTACCGCTGGAGCGAGATGGATTTTGAGGCCAATAAAAAAGACGGCATTGCCGTAGACTGGCCTGTTCGTTATAAGGATATTGCTTCCTGGTACGACAAGGTAGAATCTTATATAGGGGTTTGTGGAGAAAACTTGGGATTGCCACAATTGCCCGATGGCCAATTTTTGCCAATGATGGAACTGAACTGCGTGGAACAACATTTCCGTGAAAAAGTAGCTGAAAATTTTGACGGAAGAGTCGTTACCGCAGGCCGGGTTGCCCATATAACCGGAAATAAGGAATTTGAAGGAAGAAGCAAGTGCCAGTACAGGAACCGCTGTATGCGCGGTTGTCCTTTCGGAGCCTATTTTAGCAGTCTGTCTTCTACCCTACCGGCTGCGGAACGCACCGGCAACATGACCCTTAGACCAGATTCTATTGTTTCTGAGGTTATTTACGATCCAAAAACAAAAAAGGCAACAGGCGTTAAGGTCATAGACCGTGTAACCAAAGAAACCTTTGAATTTAAGGCAAAAGTAATTTTCCTTTGTGCCTCTGCTATTGGTTCGACCTCTATCTTGATGCAATCCAAATCTGAGCGTTTCCCCAATGGATTGGGTAACGATTCGGATCAATTGGGAAGAAATATCATGGACCATCATTTAGGTGTTGGGGCTTCTGGGAAATTTGATGGCTTTGAAGACAAGTACTATAAGGGAAGAAAACCTAATGGTGTTTACATTCCGAGATTTAAAAACTTAGGCGGCGATACGGACAATAAAAATTACCTCCGTGGTTTTGGTTATCAGGGCGGAGCCAGTAGAGGCGATTGGGAAGAGTCAGTCGCAGAACTATCTTATGGAAAAGACTTAAAAGACGCTATCTTAAAACCAGGAGGCTGGACCTTTGGCATCATGGGCTTTGGAGAAGTGTTGCCACACCCCGATAATAGAATGACCTTGGACTACGACAAATTGGATGACTGGGGCTTGCCTACAGTAACCTTTGACGCAGAGTTTAAAGAAAACGAATGGAAGATGCGCGAGGATATGAAACAACAGGCCGTAGACATGCTTACCAAGGCAGGCATGAGGGACGTAAAGGCCTATGACAATCCGGGTGCCCTTGGATTGGGGATCCATGAAATGGGGACCGCAAGAATGGGTAGAGACCCTAAAACGTCTGTACTTAACGGCTATAACCAAGTACATGCCGTACCAAATGTATATGTTACCGATGGGGCTTTTATGACTTCTGCCAGTTGTGTAAACCCTTCCCTTACCTACATGGCTTTTACCGCAAGAGCGGCCAACCACGCAGCACAAGAACTTAAAAAAGGAACCTTATAATGGATAGAAGAAAAGCACTCAGAAACATGGGCTTGACCCTAGGGTATGTTGTAGCAACCCCCACCCTATTAAGCCTAGTACAAAGTTGTAAACAAGAGAAGGCCATTTCATGGATACCGACCTTCCTTAGCCAAGATGCAGGAAATAATCTTGCCCACTTGGTAGATATCATATTGCCCAAAACCGATACACCTTCTGCCACCGAGGTTAACGTACATATCTTTATAGACCGTTTTGCCCAGGAGGTGATGGAACCGGAGCAACAAGCTATTTTTAAAATGAGCATGGGCAAGTTTTTAGAAAAAGTCTTAGCAGATTCTAAAAAGGAAACCATGGCCGAACTAGAACCTGCCGATTTAGAACCGGTTTTGGCCAAAGCCCTAAAAATTACGAAAGAAGAAGAGGTTAATAATATGGAGCTGATTGCCTCCTATACCGAAGCGATTAAAGAAGGTAAGCCTGCCGAACTAGACGATGAACTATCGAGGTTTGCTTTTGCCAATAACCTTAGAGGTTTGACTATTTGGGGCTATAAATCCTCAGAATATGTAGGCGAAAATGTGCTTGCCTATTTGCCGGTTCCCGGTGAATATATTGGCTGTGGCGATTTAAATGAGTTAACCCAAGGCAAAGCCTGGTCAATCTAATAGGAAAGGACATTGAAAAGACGCGATTTTATTCAGAAAACGGCCCTCTCTAGCGGCGCCATAGGTCTTGGAGGATCTATGGCCTATGGGATGCCAGAACTTAGAAAGGCGAAACACCACTTTAATTTGAAATATGCCCCACATTTGGGCATGTTTCAACAACATGCAGGTAAGGACCCCATAGATCAATTGAACTTTATGGCCGACCAAGGTTTTACGGCCTTTGAAGACAACGGAATGCGCGGACGTGCCGTTTCTCTACAAGAGAAAATGGCAAAGACCATGCAGGATAGAGGGATAGAAATGGGCGTATTTGTGGCCCATGAAATCTATTGGAAAGAACCCAACCTGGCCTCTGGTGACAAGGACAAACGAGCGGAGTTTTTAGACTATATCCGCCAATCGGTTGATGTTGCCAAACGCGTCAATGCGAAATGGATGACCGTTGTACCCGGCCATGTAGATTTACGACTGCGCCCAGGCTACCAACAGGCCAATGTCATTGAAAGTCTAAAACAGGCCTCTGCTATTTTGGAACCCCATGGCTTAACCATGGTTTTAGAACCATTGAACTTTAGGGATCACCCAGGGCTTTTTCTCACAGATTCGCCCCAGGCCTATGAGATTTGTAAGGCGGTAGATTCTCCTGCCTGTAAGATCTTATTCGATATCTACCACCAACAGATTCAGGAAGGAAACCTCATTCCGAATATGGAAGCTAGTTGGGACGAAATCGCCTATATACAAATAGGCGATAATCCCGGACGTAAAGAACCTACCACGGGGGAGATCAACTACCGCAATGTCTTTAAATTTATAAAAGACAAAGGTTTTAACGGTATTCTAGGAATGGAACACGGCAATTCTAGACCTCATAAAGAAGGGGAATTGGCTGTAATAAATGCCTATAAAGAAGTTGATAATTTTATGTAGAAATAGTCTCAACCAACCTTTATAAATAATATAATAGCGCTCCATATTCCGAATTAAAAGGAAAATGGGGCGCTTTTTTTGTTTTATACACCTTCTACCCTATTGCAGCTGTCTTAAAGCTTCTACTATTTTAGTGGTCAACCTATATCAGGAACGTACAGGCTACTCTTTTCTCTTCTCTCTTTTCTCTTCTCTCTTTTCTCTTCTCTCTTTTCTTTTATCTATTTTCACTGAATCCCGCGTTAGCTATTGCAGCGGCATCCTTTTTTAGAGGCCAAGGGCCGTTTAAAAAAGATACAGCGAAAAGAGCGACCCTTTAGGGGAACGCCCCACAGAATACAGCAGCTATTATCCTATACAACATGCTGCACATACTTATTTATATCAATAAAAAAACCTCGAAGAAAAGTCCTCGAGGTTTATAGTATGTAATCGCTAGAAGTGACGATCTATGATCCGCACATTAGGCAATCGTCGTCTGCCTGACCTTCTTTGGCCTTGGCAATCAATTCCTTCATTTCGGCCGCCGTCAATGGCTGTACCTCCATATCCGTAGTTTTTGCTGTAGACTGTACAGCTTGCACAGGTACTGCTTTGGCTACTGGTGCCGCCGCAACTACCGGTTCGGATTTTTTACTGTTATCTACCGTAAACTTAATAGCATCGGCAGCAGCTTTGGTCCTTAAATAATACATCCCCGTCTTAAGTCCGCTTTTCCAAGCGTAAAAGTGCATGGAGGTAAGCTTGGAATAATTCGCATTTTCCATAAACAGGTTAAGAGACTGACTTTGGTCGATGAAATAACCACGCTGTCTAGACATGTCTATAATATCTTTCATGCTCAATTCCCAGACCGTCTTGTACAGTTCCTTAATATCCTGAGGAATACCGTCTATATGCTGGATAGAACCATTGGCGCGCATTAATTCTTGCTTTAAATTCTCGTTCCAAAGTCCTAGTTCTACTAAATCTTCCAACAGATGCTTGTTGACAACGATAAACTCTCCAGACAACACCCTACGGGTATAAATATTGGAAGTATAGGGTTCAAAACATTCATTGTTTCCTAAGATCTGGGACGTAGAAGCGGTTGGCATTGGGGCTACCAATAGGGAATTTCTAACGCCATTTTTCACGACTTCTTTACGCAATTTGGCCCAATCCCATCTTCCGGATAGGTCCTCATCGTTTATTCCCCAAAGGTTATGCTGAAATTCTCCTTTGGAAATCGGAGAGTTTTCATAAGTTGAATAGGTACCTTCTTCTTTGGCCATTTCCATGGAAGCCGTAACGGCCGCAAAGTACATGGTTTCAAAGATTTCCTGGTTCAATGCCTTGGCGGCATCGCTTGTAAAAGGCAATCGCAACATGATGAACGCGTCTGCCAATCCTTGTACTCCAAGTCCAATAGGTCTATGGCGCAGGTTAGAGTTTTCGGCTTCTTTTACCGGATAGTAGTTTCTATCGATAACACGGTTTAGGTTACGGGTTACGCGTTTGGTTACCTTATAAAGTTCTTTGTGATCGAACTCTCCGTTCTTCACGAACATTGGCAAGGCAATGGAAGCCAGGTTACATACGGCCACCTCATCTGGAGAGGTATATTCCATAATCTCCGTACATAAGTTAGACGAGCGAATGGTCCCTAGGTTCTTTTGGTTGCTCTTGCGGTTTGCTGCATCCTTGTACAGCATATATGGTGTTCCGGTTTCTATTTGGGATTCTAATATCTTTTCCCAAAGATCGCGGGCCTTTACCGTTTTACGGCCTTTATTTTCGGCTTCGTATTTTAGGTACAATGCTTCAAACTCTTCTCCATGGATTTCAAAAAGGCTTGGACATTCATTTGGACACATAAGGGTCCAAGTATCATTGTTCTCTACCCTTTTCATGAACAAGTCCGGAATCCACATCGCATAAAAAAGATCGCGGGCACGCATTTCTTCCTTCCCGTGGTTTTTCTTTAGATCTAAAAACTCAAAGATATCGGCATGCCAGGGCTCTACATAAATAGCGAAGCTTCCTTTTCTTTTTCCGCCACCTTGATCTACATATCTGGCGGTATCGTTAAATACCTGCAACATGGGTACAATACCGTTAGAGGTACCGTTGGTTCCGGCAATATACGACCCGGTAGCACGGACATTGTGAATAGATAATCCTATTCCTCCGGCCGACTGGGAAATTTTAGCGGTTTGTTTTAAGGTATCGTAAATACCATCGATACTATCGTCTTTCATCGCTAATAGAAAGCAAGAAGACATTTGTGGTTTTGGCGTCCCAGAATTGAATAATGTTGGGGTGGCATGGGTAAAATACTTTTTAGACATCAGCTCATAGGTCTCTATAGCCGCGTCTAAATCGTTTAGGTGAATCCCAATAGCAACACGCATTAACATATGCTGTGGACGTTCTGCGATCTTACCGCTTAATTTTAACAAATAAGAACGCTCCAAGGTTTTAAATCCGAAATAATCGTAGCCAAAATCTCGGTTATAAATGATGGTAGAATCTAATTTCTCGGAATTCTCCATGATTACCTGGTACACCTCATCGGATAACAAGGGTGCTTTTTTCCCTGTTCTTGGGTTTACATATTCGTAAAGATCCTTCATTGTATCAGAGAAGGATTTTTTAGTGTTCTTATGCAAGTTGGACACTGAAATACGGGCGGCCAATTTTGCATAATCAGGATGGGAAGTGGTCATGGTTGCCGCAATCTCGGCTGTCAAATTATCCAGTTCCGAAGTGGTAACCCCATCATATAGACCTTCTATTACCCTCATAGCAACCTTTAAAGGGTCTACCAGGTCATTAAGGCCATAACATAATTTTCTTACTCTAGCCGTGATCTTATCGAACATCATCAGCTCTTTTCTACCATCTCTTTTTACTACGTACATTTGCTACAATTTTTTAAATGATACCATGCTTTGGGCTACACTACACTATGTTAATTTTCTTAACATTTAATGTTATCGGCATAAAAATCCCCTTATAACCCAAAGGGGATTTAGCACTTTGATCGTTGATGTTAAATACTAAAAATCGGCGTCGAAGCTAATTTTTTGAGCATCCTCATCGTTGTCTTTTTTCACAACTCCAGCTTTCTGGTATTCGGCCACTCTTTTCTCAAAGAAATTGGTTTTTCCTTGAAGGGAAATCATATCCATAAAGTCGAACGGATTGGTAGAGTTGTATACCTTCTCACATCCTAGCTCTACCAATAAACGATCGGTTACGAACTCTAAATACTGAGTCATCAGTTTTGAGTTCATCCCGATAAGGCTTGCTGGAAGCGATTCTGTAATAAACTCTCTTTCTATATTAAGGGCATCGACCAAAATATCGGTAATACGTGCTTTAGGCACTTTATTGATCAGGTGATGATTGTGAAGGTGTACTGCAAAATCGCAATGCATTCCCTCGTCCCTGGAGATTAATTCGTTAGAGAACGTCAGTCCTGGCATTAGGCCTCTTTTCTTAAGCCAAAATATAGAACAGAAAGCACCAGAGAAGAATATACCTTCTACTGCTGCAAAGGCTATTAAGCGTTCTGCAAAACTTGGAGACTCTATCCATTTCAATGCCCAGTCGGCCTTTTTCTTGATGGCCGGGAAATTTTCGATGGCGTTAAACAACAGGTCTTTTTCCTTCTCGTCCTTTACATAAGTATCTATAAGCAAAGAATAGGTTTCGGAATGAATATTTTCCATCATGATCTGGAAACCGTAGAAAAACTTAGCTTCGGCATACTGCACTTCGCTCACAAAATTCTCGGCCAAGTTTTCATTGACAATACCGTCAGAAGCGGCGAAGAAAGCTAATATGTGCTTTATAAAATATCGTTCATCGCTATTTAATTTATTGTTCCAATCGTGTAGGTCGGTATGAAGATCTATTTCTTCAGCGGTCCAAAAACTGGCTTCACACTTTTTGTACCATTCCCACAAATCGTGATGTTTAATTGGAAAAATCACAAATCTGTTGACATTTTCTTCCAAAATAGGCTCGATAGCTACTGACATATATCTTTTTTGATTTAAAATATTCTTAAAACCAGGGTGTTATCCTACCCTCACTAGGAACGCACAAAGATTGTAAAATACCCGCAATAACTAAAGCTTATTTTGCAATAAGGCCAATAAGTTTTTAACACAAAATGTTTACATCTAAGTCTCCCTTGATGTTTGTTAGGCTCAACGGCTATTAGCTTTTTTTAAAAAAATAGTTTTAACAGCATTTTAGATTTTGGGCAAAAAAAATAAACCAAGAAGTATAGTAGAACTATACTTCTTGGTTTATTTTAGGACGCCCCGTACCGGCCGTCGATTTGATCAAAATAGTTTAAAAAATACTGCCAAAGAGTACCCTTTCCTTTGAGGTGCTGAAATTTTCAATTCCCAGAATCGGATTTACAATTATTAGGTAGTTCCCCCGAAACCTAACATATTGAATAATCCGACACCAACGAGTTGGTTGAATTTTCAAATATCAAATTTTCATCTAGTGGTTAGTTGCATAGCAACGTTTTGTTCTTTCCAACACATCTTAAGTATCATACTTACTTTGGCAGTTTAATTTTTATATCACTATTAAGCTTCTAATTTCTTTCTTCGTTTACAATAAGCCCACGGCTCTTTTTATTACCTAAACCTTATTTTTTGAATGGTGTTGGTTTTAATTCGCCCCAGTCTTATGGATCGGGTATAATGAATCATTGACCACTACATTGGTTTTATAATCTACCAACTCCCCTTCCCTTGTTGGGGTGTTTTTCCTTTCTATCCACACCGATGCCATTAATACTATCAAAAAAACAATAAAATAAACAAAGCATTTTCTCATAATCTTACATTTTAAAGCATTGTTGATCTAGTTAGTTCTGTAAGAAAAATTCGGGGCGAGATTAAAAGTATAGCATTCGTTTAAGCTGCTGAATAACAATTGTATAATCGGTAATAATTATTGTATAATTGGTTTTTCCTTATAAAACGGCGCCTAAATAGCTGTAAATCCGTGTATTTATGATCAATAATTACCTTTTAACCTCCTTTTTATCCCATTGGTCATATTTACAAGCCACTCCTACACAATGTTTCTATTTTTATTTATATTTCTTATACTATGTTAGAAGCAGTGTTAGTAGACGACGAGATAAAGGCCCTGCAAAGTCTTTCTTGGGAATTGACCAATTTTAATAAGGAAATAAAAGTAGTAGCTACCTTTACAGACCCTTTTCAGGCGCTTTTATATTTAGAGAAACACAGCCCCGACTGTTTGTTTCTAGACATAGAAATGCCTACTATGGACGGATTTCAGTTCATCCAAAAACTACATCATAAAGACTTCCCGGTCATCATCACGACGGCCTACAACCAATACGCTATAAAGGCACTAAAGAACGAAGCTTTAGATTACCTTTTAAAACCAATAGACACGGACGATTTAAAGGAAACGATCATTAAAATCAAGAAGTTTAACCAACGAGCCTACAACAGCAATAAGTTGGAAAAAATGTTATTGAAAATTAATGCCGAAACCAACCATAAGAAAATCACCATCAATACCGACGGAAAATTGTTGTTTTTACAAAGTGATGAAATCCTTTTTGCCGAATCTGACGGCAATTACAGCACCTTATTTTTAACCGACGGCCAAAAAATTGTGCTTACCAAAAAACTAAAAGAAGTCAATGAAATTCTTCCTAAAAGCATTTTTTTCAGGGTTCACAATTCTTTTATCATCAACCTTCATAAAATAAAGGAGTTTTTTAAAACAGACGGTTATTTGGTATTGGAGTCCAATCATAAAATTCCGGTTTCCAGACAAAAGAAATCCGATTTTCTAGATTTAATTTAAATTATCCATGATAAATCGCCCCCCCTCTTTAAGGTTACAGAAATTGTACATGCGGAATTATCGGGCGAGTTTTCTAAACTGCTGTTTTCTATTATGGTTTGTGTTACTCCCCTGCTCCCTCCTAAACGCCCAAGAAATTCCCGATTCATTTAAAAAACTTACGTCCACCCTGGTTATAGAGGCACCCCAATCCTATGAAGAAATAGATGCCGTTTTAAAACCAAAAAGAAACGACACCACTTATATGCAGTATGTGAACCGTATTGCCGCTCAAGAAAAATACTATGTAGGGCAGTCTTATGCCCTTAACCAAATAGGCCGAAAATACCGCAATATTTCTAGGTTCAACAGGGCGCTCGAATACCATGAAAAAGCATTAAAAGCTGCCACGGACGCCAAAAATGTAGAGTTTAAAATATTTAGTTTAAATATGTTGGGGGTGGTTTATCGCAGAATAGACGCCATTAAAACCGCGCTCGAATATCATCAGGAAGCCCTAAACTTAGCCGAGGCCATACCAAACCCTTCCAAAAGCATCAAAAGAAGTAGAAATGTATCTTTAAATGGGATTGGCAACCTATACCAAACGCTAGGACAATACGACATTGCCATTGCACAATATAAAAAATCGATGGAATTAGAATTCCAACTCCACAATCCCCTGGGACTGGCGATCAATCACCAAAACATAGGCGAATGCCTCGAAAATAAAGGGCTGTTTACAGAAGCATTGGAACATTATAACTCTTCCCTTAGTTACAACGAAGAAATAGAAAATATTAAAGGTAAGGTTATATGCAACAATAGCATAGCAAGGATCTATATTAAACAACAGAAACTAAGTCAGGCACTAGAGCTCCTAACACCCAATTTAAAAACAGCTGAAGCATTGGGCGACAAGCATATTATCACTGCTATTCACATAAATATGGGATCGGCCCTTATGAAATTAAACCAACTTAAAAAGGCAGAAACCCACCTTTTCGCAGGCTTGAAACTTGCCAACGATTTCCATTTCCCTTTTTTTGCCTCCGAAGCCAATAATTTTCTTTCAGAATTATACAAGAACAAGGGTAATTACAAAAAGGCCTTGGAGTTTTTTGTAAAAGCAGACAGTCTGCACAAGGAAATAAACAATGAGGTAAACCAGCGCTATACAAACGATCTGATCATAAAGTATGAGACTGAAAAAAAGGAAAATGAAATAACCTCTTTGGCCAAAGAAAACGAAATAATAAACCTTAGGCTCCGCCGGAACAAAAATACCCTGATCATTAGTATTATTGTTTTGGCTTTATTAATGTTTATCCTGTATATCCTATACCGTCAGAAACAACTAAAAAACGAAAAACAAATTTTAACCTTGGAGCGAAGTATGCTTCGCAGCCAAATGAACCCACACTTCTTATTCAACACCCTAAATTCGATTAAATTATACATCATCAACAACGAAAAAAAGAATGCGGTGCACTACCTCAACAAATTCTCTAAATTAATCCGGAAAATTTTGGAATCATCTTCCCTAAAAGAAATTTCTTTGGCCGATGAACTAGACACCATCGCCCTTTATATGAATATAGAGAACATTCGATTTTCCAATGAAATAAATTTCAAGGTCCATTTAGACCCCAGCTTAGATCCTCATACCATTAAGATTCCCTCTTTGATCCTTCAGCCATTTTTAGAAAACGCCCTATGGCATGGACTCTCTTCCAAGGAAGGCGAAAAGCACATAGCGCTATCGGTAACCCAGGAGAACAAAGATTTTATTAAGATTAGTATAAAAGACAATGGTGTGGGCCGTGAAGCTTCGGAAAAAATCAAAAAAAACAAGTCCCTGAAGCGAAAATCGATTGGCATCGCCATTACCAAGCAACGACTTGCCAATTTTTCCAAGGATTACCAAAACTCCTTTCAGGTAGAAATTTTAGATCTCTACCGTACAGACAAGGCTTGGAGCACCGAGGTTGTCCTACACATCCCTACCCATTAGAATGCTCTTCGGCAATTTTTTCTAAATCGGCATACCATTGTTTACCGAACTTTCTAATTAAAGCTTCTTTGACAAACTTATAAACAGGTACTTTAAGCTCGCTACCCAAGGAACATGCAGTGTCGCAGATTTCCCACTTATGGTAATTGACAGCGGTAAGCTCTGTATATTCTCGTACACGAACAGGGTACATATGGCAGGAAACCGGTTTTTTCCATTTCGTTGCCCCTTGATTGTAGGCTTCTTCCAACCCACATTTTGCGGTACCATTATCCGAAAAAGTTACGTAAGCACATTCGCTTCCGTTCACCAAAGGAGTTTCCCACTCCCCATCTTCGCCTCGGATAAAGGCGCCTTGTTTTTCTATTTCAGCAATCCCTTCTGGGCGTAAGAATGGTTTTACCTTACTATAGATATCCACTAATATCTCGGTTTCCTTGTCTTCCAAGGGTGCCCCAGCATCGCCATCGACACAACACGCCCCCTTACAAGCATTTAAATTACACACAAAATCATTTTCTATGATTTCTTCGGATACTATTGTTTTCCCTAACTGGAACATAATACTGATTTAAGCTGCAAAGATAATTCTTTCATTGGATTAATTTTTCTTTTAATTAATTCAAAAGCTCCCAATAAACCGTAAATTTGCCGAAGCTTAGTCCAATAAGCTTTGGCTGAGTTAATCACTATCTTTTTATAAATCAATGGATTTACATTTTAATTTAAGGGAAATTGTCACGGCAAGCATGGTACTTTTTGCTGTCATCGATATTGTTGGAAGTATCCCTATTATTATCAACCTAAGAAACAAAGTAGGCCATATCGAATCTGGAAAAGCTTCTGTGGTTTCTGCTTGTATCATGGTTGCCTTTTTGTTTGTTGGTGAGGAGATATTAAAACTTATCGGAATAGATGTTAACTCCTTTGCCGTTGCCGGGGCATTTATTATTTTCTTTTTGGCGATCGAAATGGTTTTAGGAGTAACCCTTTACAAAGACGATGAGGCCGAAACCGCTTCTATTGTCCCTATCGCATTCCCCCTGATTGCTGGTGCCGGTACTGTAACCACCCTGCTTTCGTTACGGGCGGAGTACTACGTAGAGAATATTATTGTAGCCATTATAATAAATGTTATTTTTGTATACTTTGTATTAAAGTCTTCTAGCAAAATAGAAAGGCTATTGGGAAAAAACGGACTTAACGTAATTCGTAAAATATTTGGGGTTATCTTATTGGCTATTGCCGTAAAATTATTCACCGCCAACATCAATCAATTATTTTAACCGTATTTTTCTTCTACAAGAATTAAACAGATAAATACTTAGGCTTAAAAAAGAATTCAAATGAACAAAGCAGTCACCATTGTCCTAATTGTAATAGCGATCGCTATCATAGCTTATAATGTAACCTTAGTAGATTTCGGTAATCCTTTTCAAGGAGACAGCACTATAGCCCTAATAGGTATAGCGGCTTCTTTTTGTGCCATTCTGCTCTTATTAATTTATACGACCGCTAAGAAGATTCAAAAAAAGGTAGAGGAGGAGTAATCCTTGTCTACCATTATTTATTTTCAGGTTCGCTAAGGGGTATAACTTCCTTGTCCATCTCCAATACTTTTTGCAACATGGCATCGCCTTCGCTCTTTATTTCGGCGTAGGTATTGGCATCGAACAATTGCTCTGCTAAGGAAGCCTTTAAAAAGAGTTTTATTTTCTTTTGGTAGGCATACAGATCCATGTTCAAATTATTGGAAATACAGTACTCGGAAAACAATCCAAATAGTATATCATCTACTTGGAAGTCTTTTACAAATGTTTCCTTGGAGTAATCGGCATACTGGGCTCTATTTTCATCTAAATGCTCAAAGATAAAGCGCGAAAAAAGGCCTCCGCTTTCCCAATTCTCCCAGGCCAGGGTCTCATAGTTTTCTATAGGCACAAAAACATCTGGAATAATGCCCCCGCCTCCGTAAACCACTTTGCCTTTTGGGGTTTTAAACTTCAAGGAATCGGCCAACTTAATACTATCTACTGAAAAAAGCTCTCCACTGTGAAAGCGTTCGGTAAATCTTTGATAATAGTCCCTATTCCCGTTGGCATATGATTTTTGGATCGATCGTCCGGTTGGGGTATAATACCTAGACACGGTTAGTCGGATAGCCGAGCCATCGCCCAAATCCATTTCGCGTTGTACCAAGCCTTTCCCAAAGGACCTACGCCCCACAATGGTCCCCAGGTCATTGTCTTGCAAGGATCCGGCAATAATTTCGCTCGCCGAAGCCGAACGCTCATTGATCAACACATATACCGGCTTGTCTTCAAAGCTTCCCTTTTTGGTCGCAAAAACCTTATCGATCTTTCCCTTCTTGTTTTTAGTGAACAATATAAGCTTGCCCTCCGATAGGAATTCATCGGCCATTTGCTCGGCAATCCCTAAGTATCCACCAGGGTTATCCCTGAGGTCCAAGGTCAATTTTTGAGCACCCAGGGCCTGCAATTTTTTTAGGGCGGTCTTAAACTCTTTAAAAGTGGTCTCTGCAAACCTGTTCACTTTAATATAGCCCATGGTTGGACTAAGCATATAATAGGCATCGACACTTTTTATGGGAATAACATCGCGTTTTACGTTCACCCTGAAGAATCGTTTGTCTTCTTTTCGGTATACCTGCAATTCTACGGGGCTTCCCTTTTCCCCTTTCAGCTTTTCAATGATAACATCATTGGGAATACTCTCTCCGAACAAGGTGTCCTTATCTGCCATCAAGATACGGTCTCCCGCCTTTAATCCCTTTAAAAAACTAGGTCCGTTTTCTATAGCCCTGATGATGGAAATTGTATCCTTGTACATATAAAAACTAACCCCAATCCCGACAAAGTCGCCCTTCATGTTCTCGGACACCTTATCCATTTCCTGTTTGGGAATGTAAACGGAATGCGGGTCTAATTTTTCAAGAATATTGTTTACGGTAATATCTACAATACTATCCGTATTGATCTCATCGACATACTCGTAATCTATATAATCTATTAATCTGTTGAGCTTATCTTTTTTGGAGTTGGTCGTAAACAGTTTCTCTGGCGAATCGTTAAAGTTAAGCTTGCCCCCCACAAATATGCCCACAGCCATGGATGCGGCAATAATGGTAGGCCATAGATATGAGCTTTTCTTTTTCATCTGTTTACTTTTTATTATTGGCCACGTACAGCCATCTAGCAAGGAATACTGATAATTTTATTTGTCTTCTCGGCTACTGTGGTCCCCTACAGTTTGGCACTCAACAAAAAACACCTTATTTCAGCATATTTTTAAACCGTAACTATAGAAGGCATATGTACCAATTCTACTCCTGCTTTTTCTAAAAACTCCAAGCCCGAAGGATCCTTGTACCATGTTTGATATACAACACGTTTTATGCCAGACTGGTGGATGAGCTTACTACATTCTTTACACGGTGATAAAGTAATATACAAGGTAGCGCCTTCACAGGATTGGGTAGAGGATGCTACTTTCGAAATTGCATTGGCTTCTGCATGCAACACGTACCATTTTGTATACCCTTCCTCATCTTCACAATCGTTTTCAAAACCGGTGGGGGTGCCGTTATAACCATCAGAAATGATCATCCTGTCCTTTACGATAATTGCTCCTACCTGTTTGCGGCTACAAAAAGAGAGCTTCCCCCATTCACTGGCCATACGGAGATAGGCCTTATCGTACTTCTCTTGTTTAAGTTCTTTCATTTAGTATGTATGCTATAATCCCTAACGTATGGTCAGTAGTTTTCTTATCGATAGACCATAATATAAGTCACTAGGGTTCACTTTACAAAGGTAAGCGAACTTTTTTTATCCTCAGGGCCAACAGCTAGGCTAATTTTAAACCAAACCTACCCAAGAATACTATAAAAAGTTGTTTTTTTCTATTTAAGAGGTAGGATTACCAAGGATAGGTCGCTACCAACATGGGGATGGTCATTAATAATATCAGGACAGATCCGGTTAGGATAAAATAAGATTGTTTTACTTTTCCCAACGCCTGTACTAGATAAGCCAAGACCAAGACCATAAGTATAATGGACACCTGTGATAGCTCTATTCCCGTTGCAAATCCTAAAAGTGGCGTTAATTTATCCTCTTCCCCTGCCATCAACATTTTAAAATAGTTAGAAAATCCAAACCCGTGAATCAGCCCAAAAAAAGACGTTGCCACAACCAAAAAGTCGAAACGCCCATGTGCGGCACCGTTTTTAATACGCATCAGATTGTAGGCCGCCGTTAAGAAAATGGTGATCGGGATTAAAAATTCTATCAACCCCACATCTACCGTTAAAACCCCATAAGAAGACAGTCCCAATGACAGGCAATGGGTTATGGTAAAAACAGTCGCCAATACCAACAGTTGTTTCCAACGTAAAAAGGTAAAGGGCAATGCCAAAGCCGTTAAAAACAAAATATGATCATAAGCAGAAAAATCTAACACATGATCTAATCCCAATTGTATATAAAACCAAAAATTGTTCATTTCAAAAATTTAAATAACAGTTTCAAACATACAATTTTTATTTAGCGACCCTTCTCTTTTCACATCTCTTTAAGAAAATTTTTAGAATTTTAAGTAACCTAAATAATTCATACAGAACCCAATAAAAGTTTTATTTATAATTAGTCTAAATAAGTTTTATAAACAAAAACACTTCTTTTATATTTGCCCTTCTAATTTTAATTAAGTCTAAATAAGATGTACAATAAGTCATTATTCCTATTAATTGCCCTATGCCTTCAGTTCGGGTATGCACAAGAAGGAAAAATAAACGGAAAAGTTTTTAATGAAGGGCACGATGCTATTTCCTATGCTTCCGTAGTCCTAGAATCAGCCGCTGTAGGAACGGCTGCAGATGAAAACGGAAATTTCACGATTAACCACCTAAAACCGGGAGAATACACCCTTAAAGTAAGTTCTGTAGGCTACCAAACCTATGTTGAAAATATTAGCATAAAGGAAAATGAATCGCTAGCCATAGAGGTTCATCTTAAGGATGGGATGCTATTAGACCAGGTAGAAGTTTTTGGAAACCGCTATGAGCATCCGGACAAGATAGAAGCGCTGACCAGATTGCCCTTAGCGCCCTACGAACAAATACAAAGTATTTCCATCATTTCTGAAAAACTGATAGAACAGCAAGGAAATTTGACCATTTCCGATGCTACTAAAAACGTTCCCGGGGTTTATACCTTTGCCACCTACGGCAATAAAAGAGAGAGTATGTCCTCTAGAGGGTTTAGGGGTATTCCTATCCTAAAAAATGGCGTTAGAGTAAATTCCGATTTTAGGGGAGTGGGTATTTTAACAGACATGCAAGGCGTAGACAACATTCAGGTTCTTAAAGGAGCTACTGCCATTACCCAGGGAGTTGCTACCGATTTGGGAAGCCCGGGCGGCGTCATTAATATAGTCACCAAAACTCCTGTCTATCAATTTGGGGGCAATACGGCCCTACGTGTTGGCAGCTTTGGCCAGGCAAGAACCACCTTTGACGTGTACGGACCTTTAAACGAGCACAAAAACCTAGCCTTTAGAATTAACGGTGCCCTAGAACGTGCCGATGGCTTTAGAAAAGGAATTTCTTCTGAAAGGTTCTACATCAATCCATCTTTGGAATGGCGGGTAGACGATAAGACAAAGCTTAGCTTTGAAATGGACTATATGGACGATAGCAGAACACCAGATCTAGGTACTGTAAACTTAAATGAAAACGATATCAATGCCATTTACGACATGCCATACGAGCAGTTCCTAGGGTATAAGAACGATAAGGCCATCACTCAAAACGCTAGCTACGCTGTAAGATTCAGCCGTAACCTTACCGATAAATTAAGCTTAAAGGCCGCCTATTACAAATCGAGTTTAGACTTGGATGACAAGGGTGCCAGTTTGGGAAATGTTATAAACGATGCCGACGGAAATCCGCAATACGAACTTCGAAAAAGAGGGTATGCCGTATCTACAAGGAGCGACGACAACAGCGTAATACAATTTGACTTGGTGGGAGACAAACTAAAAACAGGAAATATCAGCCATACTTTTCAAGTAGGTTTTGATTATAGAACCACCACCTTTAACACCTTTAACCAAAGTGTTTCTACCGTAGACAGCATCAACGTCTTTACGGGAATAAACAACAGCCTTCCAGGAGCATTAGCCTTTGGTGCGGCCAAGGAAGGCGGGGCTTCCTCTAGATCTATTGGGTTTGTTGCCCAAGACGTTATATCCTTCAACTCCTGGTTAAAAACATTCTTAGGGGTACGTTATAGCACCACCCAGACTAGTACTGCTACCGAAACTACCAATAGCAACGCCTTTAACCCGCTGTTTGGTCTTGTATTGAATCCGGTTAACAACCTAAATGTTTTTGCCTCCTATACCAATAGCTCTTACCCAAGAACGGCTACCCGTTTAGACGTAGAAGGAAGAGAATTGGGCAACGAGCGTTTTGACCAATTGGAAGCCGGGATAAAAACGAATTGGCTAGACAATCGCCTTCGATTTAATCTTACCTTCTTTAAAATTAACAACAAGAATATTAACCTAGCCGTTTATGACGAGAACTGGGTGGCGACCGGTTTCTATGAAAAAGGCGGAAATGACGAACGCAAGGGTATTGAAGTAGAACTTACTGGTAGAATCCTAGAAAACCTTGAGGTTATTACAGGCTATTCTTATATAGACGCACAATACAAAGAACACAATGCCTATGTCTATGGCTCGTCACCACTAAACACCCCAAAACACACCTTTAACGCCTATGCCAATTACGGGTTTAAAGGAAGATTAAACGGCCTGTCCCTAGGTGCCGGAGCTTACTACACCGGGGAAAGACCTATTAATGACTGGAGCTCGGGAGCCATCACCCATGAGGGTATTGTCCCTAACCAAAAACCATTTGATGTAGCCGCCTACACCTTGGTAAACGCACAAGCATCCTACCAATTAAACAAGCACTGGAACTTTAGGGTTCTTATGAATAATATGTTTAATGAAATAGGCTACAATGCTTACCGTACTAGGTATATCAACCAAACAGATCCAAGAAATTTTGCTGGGGTCGTTTCGTACTCCTTCTAATCTATTCAGCAACACTTTTTAATTCATATAAGGTGCGGGTTCCTCCCCGCACCTTCCCCTTTTCAAATCAGTATTCCCATGACTAAAAAGAAATCGTACACCTTTAGAAAATTTATCAACGACATCCATTTATGGTTAGGCCTTATCAGTGGTATTATACTTTTTATAATTTGTTTTACGGGGACGGTACTGACCTATGAAAAGGAAATTAAGGCCTTCTTTTCCGAAGAACCACAAATAGAAGCGGTTGGCGAAAAACAAGCGGTAGCTGCATTAGCGGCCAAACTAACGGCACACACGGCTGGCTTGGTCACAAGGGTTAGCATCCTAGAAACCGCCGAGGCTCCCTACGCCTTTACCGTAAAAAAAGATCCTAAAGAGCGTAGAGGAACTACCTATTTAATGAACCCTTATACCGGCGAAATCCTTCAGAATAAGGAAAATCCGGCAGATGGATTTATGATGACCATGTTTAAACTGCACCGTTGGCTGCTGTTAGATATTCCATGGGGAAGACCCATTATTGGAATAGCTACTATTATTTTTATCATCCTAAGCATAAGTGGACTGGTGTTGTGGTTTCCTAAAAAATTAAAATGGAAGAATTTAAAACATGGCCTAAAAATAAAAACCGATGCCAATTGGAAACGAATTAACCACGATCTGCACAATACCTTGGGCTTCTATGCCTGTATATTTTTATTGGTGATGGGCTTAACCGGACTTTGTTGGTCTTTTGAAGGCTATAGAGAAGGTATGGGAAATATTCTGGGCACAAAGGTCTTTGGCAACAGGGATATCAGCTTTTCCGAAAACACCCTGGCAAAAGAGGGCACGCCCATAAGTTATGACAAGGCCATTGCCTTAGCGAATAATAATTTTTCTTTTAGCGGTAAATTAACCCTGTCCTTCCCCTCGGAAAAAACACCTTATTACACCATGCAGAAATACGATAGCAATAGCTGGCTGCCCAATGCTGCCGATAGCTATATTGTAGACCTGTATGGCAATACCCTTCATAAGGAACTCTTTAGGGAGAAACCCTTGAATGTACAGATAGCCACTATGATTAAACCCTTGCATACGGGCGATATTTTTGGAGGTTTCTCCAAATTCCTTTATTTCATCGCCTGCCTTATCGGAACCAGTCTCCCCATTAGCGGGACCCTTATTTGGTGGAACAAGCTGAAAAAGAACAAGGGCAAGCAGCCTTCTCCGAACAAAAAAATTAAAGCAAACTAATAGGTCGTGGCCCGTATAGATTAGGACGGACTTATCAATAAGTACGCTTAGCCGTTTTATAATTATTTGGGCGTTCCCTCCTTCGTCGGGCGGGCCCTTGGCTATATCCCTTGCGTTGCTGCGGGGATGCCGCCGCGGTCCCTAACGCGAAATTAGGTGCCATTAATTTCCAGGGCATAGTTTGCATACAAGCAAAAAAAGGGGGCGCATCTGCATGCGCCCCCTATATCATTAAAGAGTCGTAAAGTTCTTATTTACAGACTTCCTCTTTCTTTCTGAATGGTCTCATAGGCCTTCTGAACTTCTTTAAACTTTTCTTCAGCCCCTTTTTTAATAGCTTCATTTTCGGTATTTACCCTATCTGGGTGATACTTTTTAGCCATATCACGGTATGCCTTTTTTACTTCCCCATCGGTAGCAGACTTCTCTATTTCCAAGATTTTATAGGCATTGTCGGCCGATTTGATAAACATGGCCTTAATACTCTCAAAATCGATCATGCTTACCCTAAAATAAGTCGCTATTTCTCGGATCTTATCAATTTCCGACGCCCTCACTTGGCCATCGGCCTGGGCAATCCCGAACAGAAAGTGCAACAATTGCAATCTTACCTCGTAACGGGTACGTTGGTTTAGGTAGGAACATACCTTTTGGGCAGAAATTTCATTTTTCTTGACTACTTCGTTGAACGTCCTAAAAATAGCATTGGCCTTTTCTTTGCCGTAAGTACCTACAAAATACTGCTGTACATAAGCCATTTCGGACGGACTAACCGAGCCATCGGCCTTGATAACAATAGAACAAAGCGACAGCAGTTGTAACTCAAAATCTTCTGGGGACACCTTCTGTGGCTTTACCTCCCCAAAAATAGAGCCTCCTCCCCCACTTTTACTATTACTGCTTCTACTTAAATTTTCGATAAAACTTCCTATAAGGAAGCCTATTACAGCTCCTGGGAATCTATATAAAAAAAATCCTAATACTGCGGCAAACCATTTCATCATCTGAATACAAAATTTTGGCAAAGATATAATTTAATGGAAGAACTGAAGCTCTAATGAAAAGTTAAGGTATTCCGCTAAAATGCTACAAATTAGTTATCTTTGAAAACTATATTATTAATCGAATAAAATAAATACTTATGTATCCTGCGGAATTAGTAAAACCAATGAGACAAGACTTGGCATCTGCCGGGTTTGAAGAATTATATACTGCCGATGCGGTAGAAGCGGCTATCAGTAAAGAAGGAACTACTTTAGTAGTCGTAAACTCTGTTTGTGGATGTGCTGCTGCCAATGCTAGACCAGCGGCAAAAATGAGCTTGCAAAACAACAAAAAACCAAGCAACTTGGTAACCGTTTTTGCAGGGGTAGATACCGAAGCTGTAAACGCTGCCAGAAGTTTAATGGCTCCTTTCCCTCCATCTTCGCCAAGTATGGCCTTGTTTAAGGACGGTGAATTGGTTCATATGATAGAGCGTCACCATATTGAAGGACGTCCGGCAGAAATGATCGCCGATAACCTTATGGAAGCTTATAACGAATTTTGTTAATTCACAACTTCTTTATTACCTTGCGTATAAAAGAATTTTGATATAAACCGCTTTGAAAAGAGCGGTTTTTTATTTTTGTACCATGCAAAAAATACTCGCCTATCCTTTAACCATAGTCTATTTTCTGTTTTTTGGGAGTACCCTATTAATATTTCATCCCATACAATGGATCTGTTTTAACCTTTTTGGATATGACGCCCATAGAAAAAGTGTCGCCTTATTAAACCTCAGCTTGCTGCGATGTACCCATATCTTGGGAACCAGGTATACCTTTAACAATCCGCATTCCATTCCTACCGATAGGCCTACTATTATTGTCATGAACCATCAAAGCATGCACGATATTCCGCCTATTACCTGGTATTTAAGAAAACACCATCCTAAATTTGTCAGCAAACAAGAACTGGGTAAAGGCATCCCTAGTGTTTCCTATAATTTAAGACATGGGGGCTCTGTGCTGATCAACAGAAAAGACAGCCGCCAGTCCCTGACCGAAATAGGGAAATTAGGCAGTTATATTGCCCAGCACAATCGTTCGGCCGTAATTTTTCCGGAAGGTACCAGAAGCAAAACCGGAGCCCCGAAAAAATTTCACACCATCGGGCTAAAAGTACTGATGAAAAAAGCGCCCAATGCTTTGATCATCCCCATTAGTATCAATAACTCATGGAAAATGCTGAAATATGGAAAATTCCCTAAAGGAATTGGCAACCATATTACCCTGGACGTACACGCACCCATGGAAATTTCGGGAGACTTAGATGTACTCATCGAGCAATTAGAACAAACCATCACCCAAGGGATTCTTCCTGTAAATGATTAATGTAACACCCAAGCTTCCCATGAGTACAACCTCCTATATTGAACAAACCATTGCTTTTGTAAAAGAGACGCTCAAAGATGCCGAAGGCGGCCACGATTGGTTCCATATTGAGCGTGTATATAAAAATAGCCTCCTCCTTGCAAAGGATGAGAAGGTCGATACCCTAGTGGTTAGCTTAGCTGCTTTGTTGCACGATATTGCAGACCCTAAATTTCATGACGGGGACGAAACAATTGGTCCTAAAACGGCAAGGGAATTTTTAGCCACCTTGTCCATAGACCAAAAATCAGTAGACCATATTATCCTTATCATAGAAAACATCTCCTATAAATCGAGCTTAGGAAACAAACCTAGTTTCTTTTCCCAGGAATTGGCCGTTGTCCAAGATGCCGATCGCTTGGATGCCATTGGTGCCATAGGCGTAGCACGTGCCTTTAATTATGGCGGGTTTAAAAACAGGGGGATGTACGATCCCGAAATTGCTCCTAATTTAAATATGAGCAAGGAAGAATACAAAAATTCACAAGCGCCAACCATTAACCATTTTTACGAAAAGCTTTTACTGCTAAAGGATAAGATGAATACGGAAACGGGGAAACGCATAGCCGAAAAACGACATCAGTTCATGATTGATTATCTGGAGCAGTTTTACAATGAGTGGAAGGGCATTGTATAACATTCTATACTTCCCTACTATCCTAATTTAAGGAAGCTTGCATTTTGGTTTTTTTTGTATCTTCAAACCCTATTACCAAAAATGAATCCGAAATGCAACGAAGAAAGTTTATTAAAAATGTAGCAGCCACCTCAGCTGTTTTTTCTATAGTTCCCAGTTTTGTAATGGGAAAAACCCATGTTCCACCTAGTGATACGCTGTATGTTGGAGCTTTTGGTATCGGTGGCCGTGGTGCCGGAGTTATTAGTGAACTCACCAAAACCAATAGGGTTAAGTTTGTAAGTCTTTGCGACGTTGATGACAGGCAAGTAAAACAAAGTCAGGCCTTGCACCCTAAAGCAAAAAGGTATAAAGACTTTAGAAAAGTGTACGACAATCACCTCAATGATATGGATGCCATTATGGTGGCCACTCCAGACCATACCCATGCCGCTATAGCGCTTCCCTTTATGCGTGCCAAAAAACACGCCTATGTAGAAAAGCCATTGACCCACAATATTAACGAAGCCCGTATCATGACCCAAGTTGCTAAGGAACATGGTCTGGTAACCCAAATGGGAAACCAAGGTGCTTCTAGCGATGGCAGTAGAGTTGCCAGAGAATGGGTAGAATCTGGAATTATCGGAGATGTATACAAAGTAGACTGTTGGACCAACCGCCCAGTATGGCCACAAGGACTACCAAAGCCTTCAGAAAAGCAACGTGTTCCTAAGGAACTAGATTGGGACCTATGGTTAGGACCTGCCGCCATGCGCGATTATAATGAGGCCTACCTGCCCTTTAAATGGAGAGGCTGGTGGGACTTTGGAACTGGCGCCTTAGGCGATATGGGATGCCATATTATGGAGACTCCTTTTAGTGTACTGGATTTAGGGTACCCAACAGAAGCCGAAGCGAGTTGTACGACCGGTTGGATTGGCGATTTTAAAGAAGCTAACTACAGCGATTCTTGCCCTCCTTCCTCTATTGTTAGACTTAAATTTAATACCCCTAAACACGGGGAAATAGCCTTAAACTGGTATGATGGTGGTTTGATGCCCGATTTACCGGACGAACTTAAAGATGGAGAAACCATTGGAAGTTGGGACGGTGGTTCTATTTTTTACGGTACTAAAGGAATCTTGGTTACCGATACCTACTCTAGAAACGCCCGTTTATTGCCATCGAATCTTATGAATATGATTTCGGCGCCAGAACCTTACTTGGAACGTATTGATGGCGGTTTCAATGGCCACCAGAAAAACTGGGTAGACGGATGTCTTAACGGTATAAAAACCTCATCGGATTTCACAAAATCCGGACCGCTGACCGAAGCTGTTCTGATGGGGAATTTAGCCATTAAAGCCTATCAGTACAAAGTACTAAAAGAAGGTAAAAAAGTAGGAGATTGGGATCCTTATGATTATCCAGGAAGACGCAAGATCCTTTGGGATGGTGCTAATATGAAGGTCACCAACTATGAAAAGGCCAACGAATGGGTAAAAGGTACCTACCGTAAAGGCTGGGAGCTTAGTTAACCCAACTATAAACCACTAAAAAACCCCCTTGGCGCTATACCAAGGGGGTTTTTTACTGTAATCCATATATTGGTCTTAATCACAATTGCCAGAGACATCGCAGGTTTTCCCTTCTATGATATCTAGGCCCGAATTTTCTTTTTCATAGGCTGCCCAAGCATTTTCCAAAGTTTCCAAAAAGACTTCGCTGGGCTGTGCTCCAGAAACCCCATATTTATTGTTCAACACAAAAAAGGGCACCCCGCTAATACCTAAATTCCTAGCCTCCATTTGGTCTTGTCTTACCTCATAGGTAAAATCGTCCGAAGCTAACATCGTACGAACTTCTGTTTCATCCAATCCGTGAGAGGCTCCCAATGCTGCAAGAAAATCGATATCATCAATGTTTTTCCCCTCTACCAATTGTGCACTTAATAAGGCTTCTTTTAAACTATCTACAGAACCTTTTGTTTTGGCGAAATGCAATAACCTATGTGCCTTTAATGAATTTGCAGGTACGGATTTCTCTAAATTAAAATCTATCCCGGCGTCCTTGGCCATTTGGGTGGCGCCCTCGAACATTTGCATAGCCTGCTCCTTTTCAATTCCCTTGGAACCTATAAAATGCTCAATGGCATTCATATCGGTTTGGGTCTCTAAACTAGGGTCTAGTTCAAAACTCTTCCAAGCTATCTGAATCTTATCGCTATGGGCAAAATCTTTTAAAGCCGCTTCAAATTTTCTTTTCCCAATATAACAAAAGGGACATCTAATGTCTGACCAAATACTAATTTCCATTTATTTGTTTTTTTTTGTTGTTCATTATTATAATCGCCACCATACATAAGGATTATAAAGCATCCTTCTTCTAAATTTAGCGATTCGTACCCTGCTGCTATTTTCAAATAGGAAGAATATTCTCCCCCAAAAATACATAGCAACCATATTTACCTGCTATTAGACTCCTTAGCTGTCCTATCCTTACAAGAAGTTTATAAAATTAATCTAGTCTTCCTAAGTTTTAAAATAACCTCAGCTGTCCTTGGACATTGGGCCAGTGTATTTTGTTTTCTTCGTACAAGGTCATATTTAGTTGGGGCAGATTTTTACCCTTAAAATATCGGTGTTTGGCAAGGCGTACCATATCGCGAATCTGTTGTGCCATTACCCCCTCGCCCTTAGTGCGGATTCCAATGCGGCTGTCGTTTAATTGTCCCCCATGGCACTCCCGAATCTGTTGCAAAACCTTTTCTGCCTTATCGGGCATGGTTTTTCGGATCCAATCTTCAAATAGCTGTCCGATTGCACCATTGAGCCGAACTACCGTGTAGCCAAAGGACAAGGCCCCGTATTCTGATACTGCCTTGGCCAAGGGCAATACCTCATGACTATTGATTCCCGGGATGATTGGGGCCAACATGGCATTGACCGGAATATTATGTTCTGATAAAACCGCTATGGTTTCCAAGCGTTTTTTAATACTAACCGTTCTTGGTTCCAATATCCGCCTAGTATCCTCGGAAAGGGAAGTGACAGATAAATGTACCCCAATTAATTGGTGCTTGGCCAACTCTTTCAATATATCCAGATCCCTTAAGATCATGGCATTTTTGGTGATTATACCCACGGGATGCTTATATTTTAAGAACACCTCTAGGCACGCCCTAGTTATCCTATATTGTTTTTCGGCAGGCTGATAACAATCGGTATTCCCCGAAAGGACAATGGTCTGTGCTTTCCAGCTTTTCCGTTTTAAAAAAGCTTCCAATAATTTGGGCGCATCTTCCTTCACCAATATTTTGCGCTCAAAATCGAGACCGGCACTGTATCCCCAGTACTCATGCGTGTTTCTGGCAAAACAATACACACAGCCGTGCTCACATCCTTGATAGGGATTCATGGAGTACAGCATCCCTGCATCGGGATTTGTAATTTTATTGACAATGGTTTTTGGAAAAATCGGGAGGTATTGGGTATGGTTGTTTTGGGCGGCTTCGCCTTCGATATGGCAGAATTCCAAGAAATCATCCCGCATTTCATAGCTATATGCCGAAAACTTATTGGCAGTATTCTGCTGGGCCCCACGTCCTTTTATATATTCTCCCTGCTTCAAAATATGGATTTTATCCAAATTTATGGATTATTTCCTATTCTTAACCAGAAATTGTAGATTTTAACAGGTTGATGGTTCCTTTATTTTTCTTTGTCAATCCAATAAAGGAAATAGGACGACACCGCATTATTTACGACTACCAACGGCCGAAGGTACTACCGGTTCTATGATCACTTTAACCAATTGTTTTCTAGAACCTCTCTTGGCGTAGAAAAGCAACTTTCCTTCACTTTTATTTATAAGGGGCATAGAGACCATCAGTGGTAGTCTTGCCTCTTTATCGTCAATAATTTTATCGTAACTTATCTGTCCTTTTTTGTCCAAACAAATCGCAAACACGTTTCTATTTCTTCCTAGTCCCTGTTTAAAAATAAGTCTTTCCCCCGTTAATAATTGTGGATTTTCTGCGGCAGTACTAATTACAAAATAAGTGTTATCTCCTTCGGCATAGGAGCTATAGGAGGCATATGCCCCGTCACCTTGGGTTACTTCGGCCTTATTAATGTTTCGTGCCCAAACCATTTCGCCATTAGCCGTTAATTTAGCACTTACAATATCATTGTAATGATATCTATCTATTTTGATCCGGGTACCGGCTCCCCCATCTTGCATCCCCGAGGTCACAAAATACTCCTCGGCATTGTACAGAATATCATTTTCTGAATTGACGCTAAGGTTCTTAAAAATCAGGTTTTTCACTTCTAATTTCTCCGACCTTCCGTACTTATCTTCCATAAACTGCTGGGAAAACGGATGGTATTTTTTGGAATTCACAGTCAATTTAAGGGGATCAATATCAAAATAAGCCAAGCCGTTGTAACGGTTATCCTTTCTGTCGGCGTAAAAACCAACACATAGCAACTTATCACCTAGGAGCAGTGGTTTAAGCGATTCCGAAAACTTCCCTACATCATCAAAATGTTGTGTTTTGAGCCCATTTTTGGACATTTGTACCAATTCGTACTGAAACCGTCGGTCTGTAGTTTGAAACCGTTTTTTCCTAAAAAAAGCCTTCCCAATCAGGTACACCTGTTTTTGATCGGGGGATATCACCATATGCTCGAATCCATATATTTTCTCCTCTATTTCCTGTGAAAAATCGTGCTCCATGAGCTTGTTAAGAGCTGTATCAAACAGATACATAAAATGCTTGTCACCTTCTTCTGTTCTAAACTGAGAACTGATGACAAATGCCGTTTTGGCTTCATTAAAAAAAACAGATGATGTAAATAGGGACGAAAACTTACGATCGTAATAATTGTGATCTAAGGGAGTAACTACTTCTTTAGAAGGTATGCATAGAATGGTCTGTTGGGTAAAATCATAATTGGTTATAGAACTTCTATGTACCACATAATCATAGGATTCCTTTTTTGTATTGTATTCTAACAACAACATATGTAGCTGTCCATTTTTTACAAAGGCATTCACAAAATCGGGGCCTTTAAGCTTGTAATTATACTCCGCAATTAATTCCAGGTCTTTATTATAGTGTTCTATAAAGTATCCCTTTGGTTTAAGGACCATCCCGGTGTAGTAAGATCTTACTAAAATAGTCCCTCCATGGCCATCTTCGGAGATTGCCAAAAGGTTGGAATATTTATACCGATCGTGATATTGTTCTCCCAACTGGTAACTGACGGGCAATTGTTGTGCCTTTATTTTAAATAGGCAGCCGAAAATAAATAGGACAAAAACACAGTTCTTGAATTTCATGGGCATAATTTTCCAGTAGGCATTACTTCCCTGGAAAATCTGCTTTTCTTTTTTCTAAAAAGGCGGTCGTCCCCTCCTTAAAATCGGCAGTGCCAAAACAAATGCCAAAAGCTTCCATTTCTGTTTTATACCCATTGATATTGTATTTAAAACCAGCATTTACCGATTTTATTGCATACCTCATGGCAACCGGCGAATTATTACTGATTTTGGCGGCCATTTTTTTACACACTTCCATTAACTGTTCCTGAGTTACCACCTCATTGACCAATCCATATTCCAGGGCTTTTTTTGCATCGATCATGCTTGCGCTCAGGATCATTTCCATGGCCCGCCCTTTACCTACAAGCTGAGGCAAGCGCTGGGTACCCCCATAACCGGGAATAACCCCTAAAGAAACTTCTGGCAGTCCCATTTTGGCATTATCACTACTAATCCTAAAATGGCAAGCCATCGCCAATTCTAGTCCACCGCCCAGGGCAAAGCCGTTGATAGCTGCAATTACGGGAGTGGATAGATTTTCTACAAAATCGAATAGAATCTCCTGTCCCTTTTCTGCCAAGCGAGCTCCCTTTTTCATTGAGAATTTAGCAAACTCGGCAATATCGGCACCGGCAACAAAGGCCTTCTCCCCACTTCCGGTCAGAATAATAACCCTTACGTCCTTGTCGCTATCCAACATCTCAAAAGCCTTGTGAAGCTCCTTGATCGTTTCTTTGTTAAGGGCATTTAATTTTGATGGCCTGGTAATGGTCAGTATTGCGATTCGGTCTTGGGTTTGAATATCTAAATTTTCAAATTTCATGATAGTGGTGTTATTTGGTTGTTTCTTTTATCAGGGCATAAAGCCCACTTAGGAAGCTAGGGTAATGTTAAGCTTGCTTCTCCGTGCTCTCCTTTTCTTTTGCTATTGGGAATTTAACAATAAATTCCGTTCCTTTTAAAGGTTCCGAACTAAATTCTATGCTTCCTTTATAGGTTTCAACAATATTTTTTACCATTCCCAATCCTAGCCCCATTCCACTGGTTTTGGTCGTAAATTTTGGTTCAAAGACCTTTTCTTTTACTTTTTCTGAAATCCCTACCCCATTATCTGCAATGGTCAGTTTTACGTATTCTCCTTCCCTGGCCACCGACACTTGGATATTGGGAACTTCGACATCGGCTATAGCTTGAGTCGCATTTTTCACCAAATTCGTCACCACTCTAATCAATTGGGTTCGGTCTAATTTGGCAATAATACTGTCTTCCTCTGCAGAAAAATGGATATAATTCTCATTAAAAATATCGACCGCCAATTTTACGATGTTTACCACGTTTAGAGTTTCGTTTTGCTGTGCGGGCATATTGGCAAAGTTAGAAAAAGCCGATGCTATACTGCTCATAGTGTCTATTTGTTGAATAAGCGTCTTAGAATATTCGGATACCTTTTGGATGATATCGGGGTCATTGGGATTAAACCTACGTTCAAAGCTTTGAACGCTCAATCGCATAGGAGTCAATGGGTTCTTTATTTCATGGGCAACTTGTTTGGCCATTTCTCGCCACGCCTGTTCGCGCTCGCCCTTGGCCAATTTTGCGGCACTGATCTCCAATTCGTCTATCATCTCATTATAGGCAACAATAAGTTTTCCTATTTCTTGACTCGGATTGTCCACTATAATTTTCTCGTTGCGCTTATTTAATTCGGTCTGATTTAGTTTTTCTGAGATCGTTTGTAGGGACCTCGTTATATATTTGGAGATAAAATAGGCCAAACCAATAGCCAATAACAACATCAGTACATACACCCCTGTCAACCGAATTAGAAACTCTTTTAATTCCTTATCGTTAAAAGAATTGTCCTCAAAATAAGGCAGGTTTAAAATACCGATAGGTTTAAATTGATAATCGGTGATATAGGTATAGGAAGCCTGATAATTATAGCCTGCAGTAGATTTTTCCTCAACGTACCGTTTTTTAGAAGACCGGTGCAAATTATTTAAAACTTCGGCATCCAAACAAAGGGAAAGGGAATCGATCTCAAATTTGGGCCTTGAACTTTTTATCAGCCCGCCCTGTAAATCGTAGATATTAAAATTCATTTTTTGTACCGATGCTATCTCATAGATATCATCCTTAAAAATGAGTTCTAAATTTTCGGTAGTCACAGGATAGGTGGTCTTTTGAAGAGTAAGCTCTATACTTTGCTTAATCTGTTCCTCCTTTCTCAACATCCTATCCTGGTGGTAGTCCCTAGATTGCTCCCTATATTGGTAAATGGTGACGGCCGCAATCAATACCGATGCTATAAGCACCAATAATATCATGGAAATAAAAATTCGGGATCTTAGGGATATATTCGTAAACAATTCTATTCTATTTTTATGTTAAACGCGCATCGTTCCTTTAAAAATCTATGTGGATTTACATTTTTTAAAAAATATGATGCCTACCATTCATGCTACAATTAAAACCATAAAATTGAGCTTAATACAGTATGCCGTTTAAAGGTAACAATTATTAGGCCACGGATAGGAAGTGAGTAAAAGTTACCATAGGATTTTTGGTTGTTGCATATTTTTTTCAAGGAATGCCCGAGTTTTAATTTCTACCTCCAGGGCCTCACTTTTTATACTCTTACTGTCTTGCCTTTCTTTTTGGCTATCAGTACCAACTAGGTGTTAAGCCCTTGGATTTTTATCGCGGATGCGTTTGTAAATTTTAATCCCCAGCATTAATAACATCCCTAAAACGATTATCCCCACCACACCAAAAATCCAATTAAAGGCATTCTTTAAAATCACCAAGAACACCACGGAGAATAGGATTAGGGTAGCCCCTTCGTTCCATAATCGCATAAAATTAGAGGTATATTTTACCTCGTTTCGCTGTAGTTGATGAAATATTTGGTGGTTTTTAAGGTGATAGGCGATTAACAAGACCACAAAACCCAGTTTAACGTGCATCCAAGGCTGCTGTAGCCATGCAGGAAATATTAGGAGCAACCATATAGCAAAAACCGTTGCGAGGACCGCAGAGGGCCAGGTGATGATATACCAAAGGCGTTTGGCCATTAACTGCAACTGATCGGTAAGAATTTCCTTGTCCGGAGAAGGTTTCTCACTAGCTTCGATATGATAGATAAAAATACGGGGAATATAAAACAAACCCGCAAACCAGGTCACCACAAAAATGAGGTGTAGGGATTTTATGTAGTTATAGTAGTCGGACATGCTTATTTATAATGAAGCCTAAATGAGGTGTAAATATAGTAATATCCCATAAACATAGCCTGTAGCCTCGCTGTTTTATATCTCTTTTAGCATAGCAGTTTGTGCTTAGGGGTGAGCCCGTAAAAACCAAGACGGTAATAGAGGATCTTAAGGACAAATTAGGGTCGACTGTAACACATCCTAATGTTTACCATGCCTGGATCTCTTAGTTTGTAAGGCGATGAATTCTTTTCCCTAGGAAGCCATTGGTGCCAAGGGACGCGTTAGGGACCGCGGCGGCATCCCCGCGGCGAAGCAAGGGATATAGACAAGGGCCCGCCCGACGAAGGAGTGAACGCCCAAGCCACAATGATTATACCTATAAGTATTTTTAAATTTCCCTGTGTTAATTCGGATCAACTAAACATTTGATTTGTGGTAAAGGTTGATCAGGGCTCTTTTGTGGCCATCAGTTTTGTTCGCACTTCTTTCCTTAGAAAATAGCCTGTGACAATGGTAGCCAAGACATCGGCAATGGGGAAAGCGATCCACACCCCTACTTCACCCAGATAATTCGGTAAAATTAAAATGAGCGGTATAAAAAAGAATCCTTGTCTGGTCAGGGTCAATAATAGTGCCGGAACAGCTTTTCCTATTGCCTGAAAATAGGCCGCTCCGATTAATTGAAGTGCAATAATGGGCGTTGCGGCGAAAACCATGCGCATAGCCGAAGGCGTATGTTCTAAAACATAGGCATTGACTGCCAGTTCATGCTCCGATAAAGTTGGATTTTGGCTTAAAAACAGGGAGGCAATTTCTAGGGGAAAGATCATAAGACCAATAAACACCACCGTTGCCAAAACAGCGGCATAGAAAATAGCCGTATTGATAGATTCTCGTACCCTTTGGTATTTTTTAGCCCCGTAATTGAAGCCGGCTATGGGCAAAAAGCCTTGGGTAACACCAAAAACAGGGAACAGGGCAAACATCAACATCCTGGCTATAATGGCGTACACCGCAATGGAAGCTTCTCCTCCCAAAGTGAACAGGATATTGTTCATTAAAAGATAAATTAAACTGATCACGGCTTGCCGAGCCAAGGTAACAAATCCCAAGGATCCGATTTCCTTTAGGATGGGAATGTCCAATCCCAAATGGGTCCAATTTAATTTGAGTTCGGAGTTTTTAGAAAGAAAAAAATAGAGAACATAGGCCAAACACAGGACATACCCGATGGTCGTTGCCCAGGCTGCCCCTGCCATACCCCAATCGAACACATAGATAAAGAGGTAATCCATTACCAAATTCCCTACCGAGGGAATGATCATGGCAATCATGGCAAACTTTGGCTTTCCTTCTGCCCGTATCACCGTATTTCCCATCATGCAGAGCGCCAAAAACGGCACCCCGAAGAGGACGATGACATAATAGATTTTTGCCGGTTCAAAAATAGCCCCTTTTCCGCCAAAAGCCGGAATAAGGCTATCGACATAATAGAGCCCCAGGGCGACCATAATGGTGGTCACCAATAGGGTTAGGGTTATCTGATTCCCAAAAGTTTTTAAGGCCTTATTGGTGTTGTTGGCACCTAAGGCCCGCGAAATTATACTAGAACCTCCCACTCCTATGGCCATTCCCAATGCCCCTATAAAAAATGACACTGGCAAGACCACATTGATCGCTGCGATGGCAATGGAACCTATCCAATTGCCCACAAAAATAGAATCGACCAGCACGTTGAGCGACATCACCAAAATTCCTATCGAAGCAGGCACGGCCTGTTTAATAAGTAATTTTCCTATAGGCTCGTTGCCCAACTGTTCTGCCGACACCCTAGACATTAGGCGGGAAGGCTTTCGTTATCGTGCCAATCTTCGATCCATTTGGCCATAACGGCTACCCAATCGTCTCTGTCGTTCAAACATGGAATATGCTTGTAGTCTCCGCCACCGGCTTGCTGAAACTGCTCTTTTCCTTCCATGGCAATCTCCTCCAAAGTTTCTAAACAATCGGCAACAAAAGCCGGGGTAATCACAGCCAAACCTTTCTTTCCTTCTTTACCAAAACGTTCAAATTCAAAATCGGTAAACGGTTTCAACCAAGGGTCGTTGGGCAAACGGGACTGAAAAGAAATACTTATCTTATCGTCTGGCAAGCCTAAATAGGCCTTTACCTTCTCGGTCGTATCAAAACATTGGTGTCTATAGCAAGTGGTATGTGCCACCGAATTGGTCTGGCAACACTTGCCATCTATTTTACAATGAAATTTTGTTGGGTCCGATTTACGGATATGCCTTTCTGGAATACCGTGGTACGAAAACAAAATATGATCGTAATCGAAGTCTTTTAGCCCATCGGCGATACTCTCTGAAAGCACTTTTATATACTCATCGTTCTTATAAAAAGCAGGCAGGGTAGTTAGCTTAATATTTGGAAAATGCGCTGCTTGTACTTGCATGGCTTTTACCACCACGGTTTCGTACGAAGACATGGCATATTGTGGGTACAAAGGCACCAAAAGCACCTCGTCCACACCCTGATCAATAAGTTCCTGAAGGGCTTTTTTAATGGTCATGCTACCATATCGCATCCCCAAAGCCACTGGAATTTTGGTCTGTTTTTTTACTTTCTCAGTAAATCGTTCGGAAATAACCACCAAAGGTGAGCCTTCTTCCCACCAAATTTTTTGATAGGCTTCGGCAGATTTCTTAGGTCTGGTCTGTAAAATAATTCCACGAACGATAATGTTTCTCAACCAATTGGGCACATCAATCACTCGCTCATCCATTAAAAATTCGTCCAAATATGGCTTCACATCTTTAGCCGTGGGACTATCTGGTGACCCCAAATTTACCAACAAAACTCCTTTCATTTATCAGCTTTTTATATTTCTCAATTCTGACAAAAATAGCACTTGTAAGGGAACTTTGATTTAAAACGGCCAAATACTTTGGCAATAGCGGTATAGAGAATCCCTATTCCCCTTAAAAAGGCTGCTCCTTTACTTTCTAAGGTTAATTTTAGCCCCTTACTACCAACCGGATCCGCATCCCCGATATCCGTACCACCTCCTAGCTGTAAATCATTTAAACACTGTATATTTGACCCTAAAATCAAAAAAATGTTAATTATGCGGGAAGTTTTTATTTCTATGCTTATTTGCCGCATTTTTAATTCCTATTTTAGATCTTCTATGCGTTTTTGGTTTGGTTTTTTATTTATTTTAATGTCCTCTGGGCTCTTTGCCCAAGAGGAAAAGAGTCTGCTTTGGGAAATATCTGGTAACGGTCTGGAAAAAACTTCCTATCTGTACGGTACTATGCATGTCAGCAGTAAAATTGCTTTTAGGCTCGATGATATATTCTATGAAGCCCTAGCCAATAGCGAACTTATAGCCCTGGAATCGGACCCTGGTACTTGGCTGGAGGATCGTTCCAAAATAGCCCCTCCTACCCTGGGATATGGGAACGGATTTGTGAGCAAGGGTTTTTACACGCGCCCCTTTTCTATAAAAAACCCTAGCAGGGAACTTCTGGCTTCCTATTTGTCGTTTGATGACCGGATTGTCAATAGCATACTGTATCGAAGTAATGACAATTCGGAAAACTTCGAGGAGGAAACCTATTTGGATATGTTCATCTATCAGGCGGGTAAAAAATATGACAAGCCCATTATAGCCCTTGAAAACTTAGAGGAATCCTCGGCCTTGGTCAGCAGGGCCAATTTAAAGGCCATGAAACCCAAACCGGACGAATGGCTACAAAAAAAGATGCAGACCCAAGATGTACTGTCCCTTTTACAAGATGCCTACAGAGCGCGTAATTTAAACCTTATAGACTCTCTTGACCAGGCCATATATACCGACTACTATTTAAAAAACATGCTCTACAGCAGAAATAAAAATATGATTCGGTTGCTCGATTCTGTCATGCAAAAAGCCAAGGTCTTTGCAGGCATTGGAGCAGCACATTTACCCGGTAAAAATGGGGTCATCCAACTCCTAAGGGATAAAGGATACAACGTTCAACCACTGGTTTCCAAGGCTAGTCATCGAGGGAAGGCACTAAAAGATTCCCTGGAGCGAAAAATATTGGAGAATGAATATGTCCTCAGAAGTACCGATGATAATTTATTTAAGATAGCCCTTCCCAATAAATTATATCCTATTGCCGAAAACACCAATACTACCTATATCGCTCCCGATTTAGCCAATGGCAGTTATGTATTGGTGAACCGCATTCCTACGTATTCCTTTTTAAAAAAAGACCAGACCTACTCTTTAGAGTCCATCGACAAACTTTTATATGAGAACATTCCTGGCAAGATTTTAGAAAAAGTAGTCATTGACAAAGCTACTTATCCGGGATTGGACATTAAAAATCAATTGAAAAACGGTAACCATCAGCGCTACCAGATCTATTTGACTCCCTTGGAAATCGTGATTTTTAAAATGAGCGGAAGAGAAGAGTATGTCCTTCAGTACTCCGATACCATTTTCAATAGCATTGAGTTTAGGGGCATCGACAAATACCGAAAGGTATTATCTCCTGAAGCCGATGATTTTTCCGTTGAGATGCCTTCTGTCTATAGATTCCCAAATACGAAACGCAAGGGAAATCGCTATATTGAAGGTTATGATCCTGAAACCGCCTCCTACTTTTTTCTAAAAAAAGCTACACTGAACGATTTTAATTTCATCGAGTCAGATACCTTTGAACTGAAACAGATTCAGACTAGATTTTATGAAGATCTAGAATTGAACCCTACCTATCATAAACCGACAGAAAAAATCCTTCGGTCTTCGGCCAATTTTTACAAGAAAGATTCTAAAAAGTTGTACTTGCAAACCAGTATCAATGCCAATGAATATTTCCTTTTGGGCGTCCTTACCCAAGACAGCACCCAAGCCAACCGGTTTTTTAATTCCTTTACAACAAGACCGGCCAATTATACCGAACAGTTTAAAACAGTGCAGGATACGGCCATGTTCTTTAGTACCATAAGCCCTATACCTCCTCCAAAATTTGTAGAAAACAGTCAGCACTATCACCATAAGCACAGTAAACCAAAACCCTACAGTGCTTTTTCTAAAAAAACTATTTATCAACATAAAAATAATGAAGCTATTTTGGTAACGGTGAACAAATCGCACGATTTTTTAATGTTTCCCACTATTGATTCGGTATGGGCGTTACGAAAAAAAATATACGCACAAAATACTTTTAAAATCGAAAAAGAAACGCATCGTACCCTTAACGAGAACACCTATGAGCTTAACTTGGTGCTGACCGACACCGCAAGTTCTAGAGGCATAAAGGTTAAAAACATTGTAAAGGGAGGTTTGCTTTATGAGGTGAAGACGACCGTAGACACCCAAAGCACCCCTAGCCGTTTTATAAGAGAGTTTTACGACAACTTTACCCCTAGCGACACCCTAATAGGATGGTCGCTGTTACAAGATAAGACCGATGCTTTTTTTAAGGCGATAAGGCAAAACGATAGTATATTATACGATGGTTATCCGTTTATTAAATTCGATAAAAAAGATCAGGATTCTTTAAAATATTACATTTCGCAATTTTACTTGCCAGACAACCAAAAGTACTTGGAACCTTTTTTAATTGAAAAGCTGGCGCAACTAAAGGGTGTCGATGCCACCGATTTTTTTGAATCCTATTATGCCAAGTCATATAGCAATTCTATTGCGCAGACTAAAATTCTACAGGCCATTTCTAAAAAATCGGACGAAAAATCCCTTTCCTTATTATTGCGTCTGATGTCTACAGACCTACCATTGGTATCGAGCAAGCAAGAGATACACAATATCTTTCAACCCTATTTGGACAGTTTGCCTTTGGCTAAAAAATTGTTTCCGGAAATCTTGGATTACAGTGCTATTGAGGAATATAAATCGCCTATTTTTTCGCTCTTGGCCAAGCTAAAGACCAGGGGATTGATAAAACCAAAAAAGTACCAAAAGTACCGACACCAGATTTTGAACGATGCGAAAATTCAACTCAAACGACAATTAGGGATGGCCTTGGAACAAGGACCGGATACAGGAAATACGCCAAAACTGCATGACAACAGCTATGAAATATTAGAAAACTATGCCGTGTTGCTATATCCCTTTTTAAAGGAAACAGAAACCGCTTCCTTCTTTAACAGATTGCCTTTTATTAAGGACCCAAATATACAGAGCTCCTTTATAGCGTTAGTGGCAAAGAATGACGAAAAACTTGTACACAATCCAACTTTTATTCCAGATGGCCTTATCGAAAATTTGGCCAAAAACCCCAAAAACAGGTTATTGCTTTTTAACAAACTAAAAGCCATTGGAAAATTACACCTGCTCCCAGAGGCTTATCGAACCCAGGAAGCTATTGCCGAGGCCTTAATATTCCATCAGAACAATTTAACCGTTGGACAAGATTACAGTACTCTTCTTCTGAAAAAAAACTTGTGTTACCCATCCAAAGAATACACCGGCTATTATTTTAAAGTACGCGATAAGGACAACTACGATAACCCCCTATCCTTAAGCCTATTGGTGTTTAAAAATTCTAAAAACATAAGCGCCACTCCCCACTATTTTAACAATGGCTTCCCTATAGAGGATATTATCACGGAAAAACAACTTATAGAATTATCTACCGAACAGTATATTTTAAAGGACAGGCAGCGTGCCATGGTGCTAAAACCAGCTCAATTTGGCACTTATGTCCATTAAAACTTATGACTGTTAAAAACCAATAAAAATCTACAAATGAAACAATTGCAACGATTCTTTTTGATAGCCCTCCTTCCTTATGTAGGTTTTTGCCAGGACATTGTATGCTCCCTAGAAGACAAGAATGCCTTTGCCGCCAAAATTGAAGCGATTCAGGAACTTAAAGAAAATGAAATAGGCGCTGTGATGGTTGCCGTAGGCAAAACCTTTCTGGAGGCACCCTATGTTGCCAAAACCTTGGAAATAGGCGAAACAGAAGCCTTGGTCATAAATTTACAGGGCTTGGATTGCACCACCTTTGTAGAAAACGTGTTGACCTTTAGTTTGATGCTTCGAGAAGACAAAAAAGATTTTACGGACTTTGTCTCTCTTTTAGAAACCATTCGGTATAAAGACGGAAAACTAGATGGGTATACCTCTCGACTACACTATTTTTCAGAATGGATCGCCAACAATGCCAAAAAGGGGATCATAAAAGATATGACCGCTGAAATCGGCGGCCGATCCTTTACTAAGGAAATAGATTTTATGAGTACACACAGGGAGTTATATCCCTTTTTAAAAGATGCGGGAAACTATGAGAAAATAAAGGCCTCTGAAGCCTTTTTAAACCTAAAGCCTATTTGTGTACTACCTCAAGAAGATATTGAATCTCAAGAACATCTTATCCAGTCTGGAGATATCATTGCCCTGACCACTTCTATAAAGGGACTGGACATTACCCATACTGGAATTGCGACTAGGGAAGCCGATGGTAGGATACATTTATTACATGCCTCCACAGGTTCTAAAAAGGTAGAGGTCTCTACCTTACCATTGGCCGAATATCTTAAAAAGATTAAGCACAATACTGGAATTATGGTTGCTAGGGTGATACTTTAAAAATCCTTTTATATGCTCAAAAAAGGAACTAGGAGCAAACCGCCCTACTGAAATAAATTAAGTATTTCTCTCAACTGAAGTTCTTTGGTTTTAATTTTTCGATTTAAGAGAGACCTGAAAATGGTAATATGATCTTAGGGCATACAAAAGTCCAATTAGAAAAACTACATCCAAAAAAGGTTCCAAGGTAAAACTATAAGCGTTAAGATATGAGCTATAGGCTAATTTTAAAACTATGACAAAAATTCCTGTCCAAATGATGAATCTCGGATACTTTTTTAAAAGTAGGCCCAAACCTACGTAAATGGTTCCTGTAATAAAAGTAACCAAAGCTACATAGGACAAGGACTGTCTCATTATGGCTTCCAAGGCATTTTCTAGGGAAAAAATCCTGGAATACAAAAACATAGCCGTAGCGATCAATATATTAATCCCTGCAATAAGGAATAAAATAAGTCGTGCCAATTTTTGCCCTTTTGTTACCTCCTTGGTATTATTCCTTAACAAATGATCTTCCGACGATTCCGTCGTCTTTCTTTTAGGCTCTTCCATACGGTTATATTTTTAGATTGCCTCATTTTACAACAAGGCATTATACCTAGGTTTTCCTGGGAATAGGTATTCTTTGGGCCGCAACATTTATTGCTACCCCCTTACCAGCTACCACCGCCACCGCCTCCGAAGCCGCCTCCGGAAGAACCACCTCCAGAAGAACTACTGCTTTTGGGCGAGCTTACCATATTAGATTGAGCATTGCTCATAGCAGAGGAAAAAGATCTTGAAAACTGATGCATGCTCCCGTACTTCATGCCGCTAGACCTATACCAAGAAGGAGGCGGAATGTGGAGGGCATCGAATTTTTTGGTCCATTTTTTAAAGAGCCCAAAGGCCAAGGCATAGCTCATGGTTTTTTCGAAATATCCTGGATCGTCCTGAATCAACATTTTTAATTTAGGTCCTTCCGCAACCTTTACAAATCGTCTAAACCCTTTTAGTTCAGAAAATACCTGATTGCCCACGGCATTCTTTTTTACCATGTATTTATTGATAAAGATAAGAATGATACAACTGATAACTATGGCCACCATTGCCAAGGGCCCCCACATAAATAGGCCAATTGCCGCTAGCCCTATCCCTAGGACTACCAAACCAATATAGATAATGATCTGCACCTTTTTAGATTCGGCCACATAATAGGGTTGCGCTTTCTCCTTTAAACTTGCTTGGGCTGCGGTCATAGTGGTGTAAAACACATCTTTTAAACTGCTCATGGTTACTTCCGCCGGGGGAATAGTAGTAGCCTTGCCCGCCTGTCCATTTTCCATTGTATTGGCCGCCCTTGCTTCTTTGATAAATTCATCTTCGGCTATACTGAAGGCCTTTCCAAAAAGCCCGATAAACATTTTCTGTTCGTACGCAGGCCTATCGACAGGCAAAGGCTTCAATCGTATTAGCTTGGTATCCGATTTTCCAAACATCCCCTTTTTCGGAATTTCCTCCATCCTTATGTATCCGTGGGCTCCCCAATAGGGAATGAAAGAAATAAGATCGGAAACATCGCTTTTATCATCGATAAGGAAACCTGCCATAGCCGGATCCATATCTTTAGGTGGATAGTAAGAAGTGGCTGAAACCACCTGGTCATCCTTTCCAAATTTTAACCAAAGCCCATAAAATCCGGCTACTAAAAGCCCTATGAGAAATACCCAACCGTATTGATCCCAAAACGGCCATAGCGGCTTTTCTTCTGCGATGGATAAAGGCGGTAAATTTATTAGAACCGTAACACTCTGTCCTGGATAAGAAATAAATCCGGCCTTACTGCTCCCCGAAAATACGCCTGGCTCAAAATAGGTTTTAAACTCCGTACTTGGTTCTTCATTTCCTCTTTCCCCACTATAAACAAAGCAGTTTTCACTATTTAAGGCTATACTTGGGGGAGTGTGGATCTTATAATTAATTTGGCGGAAATTAGCATCCCAACCCTCGGGTTTTATGTTCCAATAAAACCGGATCTGAGAATCCTCGAACAAAAAAGCATTATGTACCCGATACCTGATTTCGTAATGCTGAGGGCCAATTAGGGTTACATCCTTATCCCCAATCTTTATTTCCATATCATCCGACAATTTCTGCACAAAATTAAAAGGGGCGTCGAATTTATAATTGGGCACCTCTATCTTTCGGATCTTGATCTTTCGCTCCTCTGCTATACTATCTTCTGTAATTATGTCGTATTTGGTCTGTATCCATCGGAAAATACCATGTTTGTCCACTTCAAAATTCACGTCGTAATTTTCGACCACATCAAAATACCCCTCTTCATGGATGGTGATGTTTACCGTATAATTATTCACCGTATACTCTTGGGAACTCTCAAAGACCTGACTAGGAAAATTAGCTGTTTCGGGCTCTTGGGAATACCCTAAGAAAAGGGAAAGCAAGCTAATAAAGCATAGAAGAATTTTCTGCATTTACCAATGTTTTTAGGGGGTTAACTATACAGGCAGTACGCCCATAAAGGGGATAGGGCCATGAATAAGGAATATAGTAGCTTGGGGAAAATGTTAGGAAAAATCTACTTTTACATTCTGCCTGCTTGCCTGATCGGCTTCAAAGAAGTCAAAATGTTGGTATTTGAACATTCCGGCAAACAAAACCCCAGGAAAGCTTTCGCCATAGGTATTGTTTTCCCTTACAGTACCATTGTAATAGCGACGGCTGCGTTCCAAGTTCTCCTCAATCTCATTTAGTTTACTTTGTAAATCCAAATAATTCGCATTGGCTTTTAAATCGGGATAAGCCTCTCCCAAGGCAAAAATGCTGCGTAAACTTTGTTGCAATTGGTTTTCGGCCTTTATTTGAGAGTTGATATCCCCTTTTGGCACTTGCATGGCCGCATTACGGGCATTGATAACGGCCTCGAGGGTAGATTTCTCGTGTTTTGCATATCCCTTGACGGTTTCAACAAGGTTGGGAATTAAATCGTAACGTCGTTTTAAGGCCACATCGATGTTACTCCAGCCATCGTTGACAAAATTTCGGTTTTTTGCAAAACGGTTGAATACACTGACAAGGAAAATTCCGACTATCGCAACAATTCCAAGGATGATTAACAAATTCGTCATAAGGAGAAGATTTTAAATTAATAGCATAAGAACACTTTACTAATTTAATGTTTTTTATCTCCTAAACACCAATAAATAAGCTAATTAATTACAATTTACCGACCAACAACCTTATTGCACACCCAGTATCAGGAGTGAATTATCCTTTGAAACAACCTATACGTCACCTTGCAAAACAAGAATTTTTTGACTGAATTGTATTTCGTAAAAAAGCATATAATGCTAGGAAATTTACTACATCTCATACCTGCTAGGGCATACCTATGACCGAAGAAGTATTATTCGTTCTTTAAAATTTCATTGACGGCAGCCTCGTAGTTTTTAGCATTCCCAGCCTTTTTTATCTTCTTATAGGTTTTGTGTGGATTGGAGAAAGATTGGGAGAAGTATTCCCAGAAGCCCAACATTTTCATTCGTATAGGGGTAGGTCCAGATAAGGATGCATCGTACTCCCTATAAATAGTCTCGTGAAATTCCGCGAATATCTTCCATCGGTCCTCAGGATAGGTCGTCGTATCATTTTTTATCATACTTGGCAGAAAAGGATCTGCTATGAGCCCCCTACCTATCATCCAATGGTCTATAGACGGAAAACGTGCTTGCATTTCTCTAAATTTTGCCACGGAAGTAATATCACCATTATAGTATAGCTTTTGCTCTGTATGGGCCATACAACGTTCAAAAGCATCCAAATCTACCCCTCCCTTGTACAGCTGCTTACCGGTGCGGGCATGTATGGCAATATTTTTTATAGGATATTTGGCCAAGATGGGAAATACATCGAGTATTTCTTCACTGGTCTCATACCCCATACGCATTTTCATGGACACGACCACATCGTTCTCGGAATGTGCCCGATCTAAAATATGGTCTATTTTTGCCGGATTACAGATCAGCCCAGATCCCATTCCTTGTTTGGTAACCATAGGGTACGGACATCCTAAATTCCAGTTGAGTTCCTTGTACCCCAACTCTTGTATGTACTTCACGACAAACAAAAATTCGTCAGCATCGTTGGTCATTACTTGTGGAATAAGGTGTAAGGAAGTATTATTCTCTGGCTGCAGATCGCGTTTGTAAGATGATTTTATAACCAACTTCCCATTTAATCTGATATATGGAGCATAAAAGGTGTCTATTCCACCAAAATAATGGTGAAAAGCATTCCGGAACCGGAAGTCTGTAAATCCCTGTAAAGGAGATGATAAAAGTGTAACCGACATATTATTTTTTGGAGGTGCAAAGATAGGTTAAAATCCTACTGCACGGCAGCAACAAAAAATAGATAATAGGTTAAAATACCCTTACCACGAGTAAAAATAGGCCCGAGATACATTTTGAAAGTAAATTACGCCTCTCCCATCAAAGCTTTATCCTATAAGCATTGGTGTCTCTTTTTTCGAAACCTAATTTTTGATAGAGTTTATTGGCAGCAATTCGTGTGGGGCTAGACGTGAGGTCTATTTGAGAAACCCCTCTACTAGAGGCAAAATCTATGGCGTGTTGGGTAAGCTGTTTGGCAATGCCCTTGCCCCTCATATTTTCATCGACCACGACATCCTCGATCCATACCTTTATTCCCGTTGGAATCCTATAAAACACCAAGGTTAAGGCTCCTACAACCTCCTTTTCCTTTGCTAGGAACAAAACGGTATTTTCTGATTGTACAATTTCTTCCAAGTCTTCTTTAGAAGGCAGCTTACAACTTGGACAAAGTTGGGGAATGAGTTGGCCAAAGGCCGTTACTATATCTTCGGTAATTTCCGTAGCTCGAAATATTTCCATGGGTTGCGCGTATACATTTTTGTATAAAACTACAGCTTTACCCCCTATATCCCTATTCCTAGCCACAAAAACAATTAAAACGCCCCTGATCCGGGGCGTTTATTTTTTTCCTTTCCCTAAGCTTACCAAAGAAAAAAAGGGACAGGAAAATATAGTTGTTATGGCATAAACACCTCGTACTGTCCTTCTAGTTTAAGGATTACCGTAACATCGTGATTGTTATCATTCTTAAAATACCAACCTTGTTTGCCTTCAAAAGGAGCCGTAAAAGTTCCTGCCATATTGTTCGTATTTACAATGGTATAACTTTCATAGAATACTTCTGCAGGCGGATTCGCCTCCTTTACTTCTCCGTGAAAGTCCGTATAGAGAATGCTGTTGTCCACGGTAGACCATTCGTACTTGGTGCTGCCATATTTTAGCATATTCACCTTGTATTCTATCCCTTTTCTCGCCGGAACTACAATTTCGAGCGTATTGCGCTGCAGGGCAAACTGGGTTTCGGGTGTGGGGTTATTGGCCTCCATTGGTTTTACAATTTCCGCTGGGGACCCCAAATCGTCTATGGTAATCTTTTCGGTCGTCGCCGGGACTACAGGCATAGGCATGGCGGCGGCTATCTCGTCGTCCTGAACATAAATATTACTGATGCCAAATAGCTTGCCTGTCCCTAGTGGGTCAATACCATATTCTGCCGGCAAAACCGTGGTTACTAAAACAAGACCTCCTATAACAAAGGCCAAAATACTGGCTTTAATCAATTGTTTCTTATCCATTACCGCTAGGGTGTTTTTCGCTGTTTCCATTGTGTATTATGCTGTAAAATATCCTGTTAATTGAAATCCTAAAAGTAAAAATCCTGCTGCCATAAGTAGTGTATTGGTCAGTACGGAAAAACGGTAATAGCTATCGTATCTTCTCCATATCCCAAACAGTAAGAGCACAAGGCCCAAGGCTAAAAACTGTCCAATTTCTACCCCTAGGTTAAAACCTAAGAGATTGACAAAGAGTCCTTCCCTATCAAAATTAAACTCCTGTAGTTTCGTTGCCAATCCAAATCCGTGGAAAAGCCCAAAAATTAAAACCGCATATACCGTATTGGGCTGTACCCCAAAAAATTGCTTAAATCCGCCTAGGTTATCAAAGCCCTTATAAACAATAGACAAGGCTATCACAGCGTCTATCAAGTAGGCGTTTAAGTTAATTTCGCCCATAACCCCAAACAATAAGGTAGCACTATGGCCTAGGGTAAACATACTTACATAGAGAAATATATCCCTGGTTCGGTAAAGGAAGAAAATTACCCCTACCAAAAAAAGCAAATGGTCGTAACCGGTAATCATATGCTTCGCACCTATGTACAAAAAGGGGCCAAAGGCAATGCCCTTTATACCCATTAAAAAAGATTGTGTTTCATCGTCTACCCCATGGGCAGAGGCCGTAGCCGAAAACAAAAAGAGTACCGCAAAAAGGATGGGTACCAAAATCCGTTTAAACTTCATAATAATTAATTTTTCACAAACACAAGGCCTTTCTATATCCCTGAAAAACTTTTTTGATCAGCGATGATAGTATCCTCGATGTTGACATTAAAACCGGCGCAATGTAGAAATTAAAAGAAGGTTTTATTCTTATAATTATGTGAAAATTACAGCTTTGTTTCAATAAAAAATACCGCTGAAACTTCCTATTAGGAAACTTCAGCGGTAGTGTAGATACATATAATGTGCTCAGAAATATTCTATAGCCTTATCGTCTTAGGCCATAATTTATGCCGCCTAGCAAATGGGCCCTAAAATCGGGGTCGTCAAAAGCTTCTTCGGTATGCCCCAAACCAGTATAAAAGGAACGGCCGCCGTCAAACTCGTGGTACCAGGCAATAGGATGGTACTCTCCATTTTCGCCACCTTCGTAACTAGTTTCGTCTAACATCATTAGCACCTTAAGGTCCGGATTTATGTTCTTAAAATTATACCATTCATCAAAATGCAACCAATTGTCATTTAAATGCGCCGTAGACGGATGGGTTTTATCTACCACCTGTATAGTGGCATGTTGCTGTTTAGGGTGACTTACAAAATAGGCACCAACCAATTTCCCGTACCAAGGCCAATCGTATTCGGTATCAGCAGCAGCATGGATCCCCATAAAACTACCGCCGCCCTGAATATATCGTTCAAAGGCTTTTTGTTCTGCATCGCCCAAAACATCCATGGTAGTGTTGAGAAAAACTACCAATTTATATTTTTTTAAATTCGGAAGGTTAAATTGCAAGGAATCTGCCGTCTGGGTTACCTTAAAATTATTTTCGAGCCCTAGTTCTACAAGAGTGGCTATCCCTTTTTCTATAGAACCGTGCCTAAATCCGGCCGTTTTCGTAAAAACCAACACCTGCGGAGCAGACAACCTAGGTAGGTTTAATGGTGGAGAAGTGTGTAAATTAGGGTTGAGGACTACCTGCTGTTCTATTTTGGTGCTGCCGCACCCAATAAACATGGCAGCCGCTATTAAAAAAGTCAAATTCCTGAATAGACGTCTCATAAGTTCGTTATTATATAGTGAATGTTAAATATCGGAATTTTGAGACTATTTTCGTGTCACCAGCCCCTTTAATTACAGTAGTTTATAGGAAAAACCGCTATAATTCGATTTTCTGTAACATATTAACGATGATAGGGAAAGATATCAGATCACCATAGCGTTCGTTTGCTTTTATCAAAATAAAGCCCCTTTGTCTTATAGAGGCAACTTTCACGCCCCTCTAAGATTATACAAATCAACACCTTAACTATTCGCCAAGGACATTAAATATTTTTTAGGGGTCGTCCCATACTTCTTTTTAAAGGCCGAAATAAAGTGACTTGCGGTACTATATCCCACCTTTAACCCAACCTCATTGACATTGTGCTTTCCAGATTCCAGCATTTTACGAGCGTATTCCATCTTATAATCAAATAAAAAACTGAAGACCGAATCGCCGTATATTTGTTTAAACCCCTCTTTTAATTTTTTAAGGCTCAGGCCAATTTCTTCGGACAGTTCCAATAAGGTCGGAGGTTCGGTCATTCTAGAAATCATAATTTCTTTGGCCTTTCGGATACGCTTTACGTTATCCTCATCGACCAAGAAAGGACATTGTTCCACATCGGCGTCTTCGCTCTTGTTAAAATAAAGAGAAATAAGCTCGTATACCTTTCCTTTAATATACAGTTCTTTAATAGAGCGATGCAAATTGTAATTCATCATCTGGCTCAGGATAACGGCTATGGCAGGTGAAACCCTTTCTTGTGCATAATACTTCTTGTCCTTGTTATCGGCACTTAAAAATGGGATATAATCGGCCTCCTTAGAAAATAAGGAATGAAATTTTCTGATGGTCATTACAATAGATACCAACCAAGACTTTGGCTGTAACACCAAATTTAAGGGTAAATCTACCTCCGTATTATACAGGAGTAGGCTGTTCTCTTCGGTTACCTCCAAGGCATAACGCCCCTCGTTAAAGACAAATTTAGCACTCCCCTTTAAACAAAAATGAAACTGGATAAAGGAGCTGTCAATATCTCTCGTAACCTTCTGACTATCAATACTATCGTTCTGTATTTTTAGCACATAAAATCCGTCTTCAATATACACCTCTTCAAAAGAACCTTTAGCGACATTTTCTGCTTCCATTTTGCCAATTTATAAATTCAAACTATTTAGAACTGTTCTAAATTAAGACCCAAGCAAGTACTCGGACCACTGCTAAATTAGCCCATTTTAGGGACTTCAGCCCTAAATTATCGTTAAAAAACCACAAACGATACTAATTGTTCTTCTAGCGTTACTTTTATCCAAACGATGCCATTATTTTTGTGCTTGCTCTGAAGAGTTTTTATGAAACATTATAATTTATCCAAACACAGTTCGTTCTATACCATAGGCCTTAATTACAAAAAGGCCGACGCGGAGGTAAGAGGCAAATTTAGTTTAGACGAAAATGCCATGAACCAACTTCTAGAACAAGCCAAAATTATAGGCTTAGATGGTCTATTGGTAACCTCTACTTGTAATAGAACAGAACTACACGGTTTTGCCCAGCATCCCTTTCAGCTTATAAAATTGTTATGTGACAATACCCTTGGTTCTATTGAGGAATTTCAAGATGTTGCCTACGTATACAAAAACAACGAAGCCATCAACCACCTATTTAGGATGGGTACCGGCCTGGATAGTCAAATTTTGGGCGATTTTGAAATCATCAGTCAATTAAAGCAGAGTTTTTATCGCTCTAAAAAACAAGAATTGACCAATCATTTCATAGAGCGCCTGTGCAATTCTGTCATCCAAGCCAGTAAGCGTATCAAAAATGAGACTGAAATTTCTTCGGGAGCTACCTCGGTAGCTTTTGCCTCTGTGCAGTACATCACCAAAAACGTTCCGGATATTTCCGATAAGAATATCTTATTGTTCGGGACTGGTAAAATTGGAAGAAACACTTGCGAAAACCTAATTAAACACACCAAAAATTCCCATATCACCCTTATTAACCGTACCAAGGACAAGGCCGAGAAAATTGCGGGCAAGTTTAATTTGGTGGTTAAAAATTACGGGGACCTACAGGCCGAAATCCGAAATACGGATGTTCTGATTGTAGCTACCGGAGCACATTCGCCTACCATTTCCAAGGAACTCATACACACCAAAAAACCGTTGTTGATCCTTGACCTCTCCATTCCCAAAAATGTGTCTGATGATGTCACGGAACTAGAGAATGTTAGCTTGGTACATTTAGACCATCTTTCGCAAATGACAGATGACACCTTGGAACGCAGAAAACAATTCGTGCCCCATGCAGAGGTCATCATAGACGAGGTAAAAGAAGAATTCATCAAGTGGTTGGAAACCAGAAAATTTGCCCCTATCATCAAGGCTTTAAAGAAAAAATTAAAGACGATGAAAGACGAGGAGCTCGATTTCCAGAGTAAAAAACTTTCAGATTTTAACGCAGATCATGCCGATATCATCACAGACCGCATCATCCAAAAAATCACGAAACAGTTCGCCAATCATTTAAAAGATAACGAAGTAGATTCCGATACCAGTTTAGACCTCATACAAAGAGTTTTTCAACTAGAACCAGAATCTAAATGAGTAAAACAATAAGAATTGGCACCAGAGATAGCCAACTGGCCCTTTGGCAAGCCACTACCGTACAACAACAACTAGAGGCTTTAGGATATAAAACAGAGATCGTTTCGGTAAAATCTACCGGGGATTTGTTATTGGACAAACCGCTGTACGAACTCGGTATCACTGGAATTTTTACCAAAACCCTCGATGTTGCCATGATCAACGGCCAGGTCGATATTGCGGTACATTCTATGAAGGACGTACCCACCTTATTGCCCAAGGGCATTGTACAAACCGCCGTATTGCCACGTGCCAATACCCGCGACATTTTAGTGTACAAGGAGCTCGATTTTTTAAACGGTACGGGCACTATAGCTTCTGGAAGCCTTAGAAGAAAAGCACAATGGCTTAACAAATACCCAACCCATTCCGTAGAAGATATCCGCGGCAACGTAAACACCCGCTTGCAAAAATTACAGGACAACTCCTGGAATGCGGCCATTTTTGCCAAAGCAGGCCTAGAGCGTATTAACGTACTGCCAGAAAAATATATTGAACTAGACTGGATGGTTCCTGCCCCTGCGCAAGGTGCCATGGTAGTTGTTTGCATGCAAAACGATCCCTTTTCGCAAGAAGCCGTTGCCAAACTAAACCATCACCCTACAGCGATATGTACCCATGTAGAACGTCAATTTTTACAGGTATTGGAAGGTGGCTGTACTGCCCCTATAGGAGCCTTGGCCATCATAGACAAAGACCAACTTTCCTTTGAAGGATTGTTGCTTTCCCTAGACGGCAAACAAAAATTAGAAATCAAAAAAACGATTCCCGTTTCCGAATACCAAGACTTAGGAAAGTCACTGGCCCTAGAAATTTTACAAAACGGGGGAAAAGCTTTAATGGCCGATATAAAAACTAATTTAGCCCAAGAAAAGGCCTAACCTCAGCACCAATTTTTTCACCTATGTCTATGTCTGTACTATCTACCAAAAAGCTTAGTGCATCCCAAAAGGAATTGCTTGGCCACGCCCAATTATCGGTGGTGGATTACGACGCCATTACCATAAGCTTCAAGGATTTTACCATAGACCAACAGTACCCCAACTTAATATTTACCAGTCAAAATACGGTAAACGCCTATCTGGGGCAACGCGCCCTATCCTCCCCCACCAACCATGCCTTACCAAAGGCCTTTTGTGTAGGAGAAAAAACCAAGGCATTGCTAGAAGAACACGGTTTTGAAGTGGTAGAAATGACCCATTATGGCAAAGAACTGGCCCAAAAATTGGTAGAGAAGTACAAGACCGAGTCCTTTCTGTTTTTATGTGGCAATAAACGAAGGCACGAGATTCCAACTGCTTTGGCCCAGCACCATATTAATTTTAAAGAAGTACAACTCTATAACAATACCCCAAATCCGGTAGCGTTTAAGGACAATTTTAAGGCCGTATTATTCTTTAGTCCAAGCGGGGTAGAGAGTTTTACCGCCGCCAATGCCATCAAAGAAAGTATTGCTATTTGTATTGGGACTACCACGGCAGAAGAAGTAAAAAAGCACAGCAACAATATTGTTATTGCCGCCAAACCCACCCTGGAAAGTGTTTTGGAAAAGGCCATTGAAACCCTAACAGCCAAAAGAATTAATTAATGGATTCCTGCTACGGCAGGACTTACAGCACTTTAGTATGAGTATAAAAAACGACTTATTTTTAAGAGCCTTAAAAGGAGAAACAGTAGAGCGCCCACCAGTATGGATGATGCGCCAAGCGGGGCGTTACTTGCCCGAATTTATGGCTATTCGCGATAAATACGATTTCTTCACCCGTTGCAGAACTCCGGAATTAGCCAGTGAAATTACCGTACAACCTATTCGCCGTTACGGCATGGATGCGGCCATTCTCTTCAGCGATATTCTAGTGATCCCGCAAGCCATGAACATAGAAGTGCAAATGAAGCCCAATTTTGGACCTTATTTGCCTAATCCGGTACGCGATCAAAAAGGTGTGGACGAGGTTATCGTTCCCGATGTTAACGTAGAGCTCGACTATGTGATGCAAGCCATTAAGGCCACCAAGGAACTCCTAAACGACGACATTCCATTAATCGGTTTTGCCGGTTCGCCATGGACCATCCTTTGTTATGTAGTGCAGGGCCAGGGTAGTAAAACCTTCGACAAAGCCAAGGAATTTTGCTTTACCAACCCTATTGCCGCTCACCAATTATTGCAAAAAATCACCGATACCACCATTGCCTATCTTAAAGCAAAGGTAAAAGCCGGGGTCAATGCCGTTCAGGTATTCGATTCTTGGGGCGGTATGCTTTCCCCGACCGATTATCAGGAATTTTCCTTTCAGTACATCCAACAAATCGTTGATGCCCTTAAAGACGAGGCTCCGGTAATCGTATTTGGAAAAGGATGCTGGTTTGCCTTGGGCGACATGGCCAAATCTGGTGCCGCGGCCCTTGGGGTAGACTGGACCTGCTCGGCCAGAAATGCCAGGTACCTCTCTGGAGGAAATATTACCCTGCAAGGGAATTTTGATCCGGTAAGATTGTTGTCGCCACCGGCAGAAATCAAGAAAATGGTTACCCAAATGATCAATGAATTTGGTAAGGACAAGTATGTGGTCAACCTAGGGCACGGCATTTTGCCACATGTCCCTCTAGACCACGCCAAGGCCTTCATAGATGCGGTAAAAGAATATAAACAGTAGTATTTGGGCGTCACCCTTTTTCCGCTTTTCAGCGGCAAAAGGGTCGCGCTTTCCGTTTTATCTTTTATTTTTATCTTTTACTTGCCTAAGGGCAAGATAAAAATAAAAGGATGTCTCTTCAATCGCTTACGCAAAATGGCTAGTATGCTTAAACATATATTAGGAGGTATAAAAGCTTATTCGGGTACTTTTCGTCTCATTGCTACCCTAAGACTCTGGAAGTATTTTTGGATTCCAATTATCATTAGCCTACTCACAGCAGCACTCATCATCACAGCTGCCTATTCCCTATCAGATGCTATAGGCCTTTTTATTTCCCAAGCTTGGGTCTGGGAATGGGGAAAGGAAACCTTTACGGTCATCAGCGAAATTTTAGGAGGCCTACTCATCCTACTATTGGGGTTTATCCTTTACAAACATATCGTCATGGCACTATCGGCACCTTTTATGAGTCCGGTATCCGAAAAAATAGAGGAACATCTCCTTGGAAAAAGCAACCACAACCATAGAAAAACGTCCTTTATGGAACAACTTTGGCGGGGAATCCGAATCAACCTTCGGAACTTAAGTATGGAACTTTTACTGACCCTTCCAATTTTGCTATTGGGACTTATTCCCGTCATAGGAGTGGTAGCTACCCTACTTTTATTTGCAGTGCAGGCGTATTATGCCGGCTTTGGAAATATGGATTATACCTTAGAACGTCATTTAAAATATAAGGACAGCCTTCTCTTTGTCAGAAAAAACAAAGGAACAGCCATAGGCAACGGTATCGTTTTTATGCTTTTTCTGTTTATCCCCGTCCTAGGCGTTATTTTGGTGTTGCCCCTATCGGTCACCGCAGCGGCCGTTAAAACGGTAGAATTATTAGAAGCAGAAAATAAGATCGCAAGGGTCCCCAATTAATTTCGATGGCGCAATTATAGACCATCACATCCAAGAAGAAAACTAAAGGAACGTCTGTAAAAAGAGGGTTCCAAGAAAAATATACTATGAAAGATAAATTTTACGAATACATTCTAAAATTACAAGACACCATCACGGCCAAGTTAGAAGCGGTAGACGGAAAGGCAACTTTTAAAGAAGACCTTTGGCAACGTCCCGAAGGTGGTGGCGGTCGCTCTAGGGTTATAGAGAACGGGGCCGTTTTTGAAAAAGGAGGAGTCAATATTTCAGCCGTGCACGGGGCACTGCCAGAAAGCATGCAGAATTATTTCGGGGTTCAAGATGCCGATTTTTTTGCCTGTGGCCTTAGCCTGGTCATCCACCCAAAAAACCCTATGGTACCTACCGTACATGCCAATTGGCGCTATTTTGAAATGTACGACAAGGACGGGAAATTGGTAGACCAATGGTTTGGCGGCGGACAAGACCTTACCCCCTATTACCTCTTCGATGAAGATGCCCAACACTTTCACGAGGTGTGTAAAAATGCCTGCGATAAGCACAACCCTAGCTTCTATGCTACCTACAAAGAAAAATGCGATGCCTATTTTTGGAATACCCATAGAAATGAAGCCCGTGGAGTAGGCGGACTTTTTTATGACTATTGCAAGGCTACGGATACCATGTCTATGGAAGATTGGTATGCTTTTGAAACCGAAGTAGGGAATAGTTTTTTAGAAGCCTATGTTCCCATTGTAGAAAGGAGAAAAGACCTACCTTATACTCCGGAACAACGCCATTGGCAAGAAATACGCCGTGGCCGGTATGTAGAATTTAACCTGGTACACGATAAAGGTACCTTGTTTGGCCTAAAAACAAATGGCCGTATAGAAAGTATTCTGATGAGTCTACCCCCACATGTACAGTGGGTATACGACCATCATCCGGAAAAAGACAGCGAAGAAGAACGCCTGCTAAAAGTACTGGCACAGCCTAAAGAATGGGCTAAAACCTCCTAAAAAATAATTATGGGTAAGAAGGGGAAAGAAAAAAACACGCTCAACAAGGCAAAACACACCAAGTTGATGAACCGAAAGAAAAACAAGCTCAAAAAGGAAATTGAAACCCGAAAGGAGCGCCTAAAGGAAATTGTCACCAAACATTTGGAACAGCAAAAAGCCCAAGAAAAAGAAAACGATAATAAATAGCTCTATTGCCTCTCATTGAGGTATGGCTGCCTAAAACCCATGTTATGAACTGTCCTTGTGGAACCCAAAAAACGTATTCCGAATGCTGTGAACCGGCGCATAAAAACATTTCATCGGTTACCACTGCCGAACAGTTAATGCGCTCTAGGTACACCGCCTTTGTCATGGCCAACGGCGATTATCTCATGGAAAGCCACCATAGCAGTACCCGCCCTACTTCGGAAAAAGACGCTATTGTAAGCTGGGCAAAATCGGTCAGCTGGATTCGATTAGAGGCTTTAGAAACTACCAAGGGCGGCCCTAGCGATACGGAAGGCACCGTATCATTTAACGCCCTGTTTCTTGAAAATGGCGAAGTAGACGTCATCCGCGAAAAATCGGCCTTTGTAAAAGAAAATGGCCATTGGACCTATGTGGGATATGCAACATAAAAGACGAAATCCTCTTAGTCGACACCCTCTTATTTTAAAACATTTTTAACCTTTCATCGGTAGGAGTTAAGTTTCATGTACACTTAGTTCCCTTATCTTTGAAGCACTAAAACTCAGACTATGTACCCTTTAAAAAGAAACAGAAGACTCCGTACCAATGAAGCCATTAGGTCTTTGGTGCGCGAAACCATCATAAGCCCTAACGATTTTTTAGTTCCCCTTTTTGTAGTGGAAGGCAAAGGCGTAAAAGAAGAAATTGCTTCTATGCCCAATTATTTCCGCTACAGTCTAGATCTATTAGAAAAAGAGGTCAAAGAACTATGGTCCCTAGGGTTAAAATCGGTACTGTTGTTTGTAAAAGTTCCCGATAACTTAAAAGACAATAAGGGTACAGAAGCCGTTAATCCCAAAGGGCTTATGCAACGAGCCATACAAACGGTGAAAAATGCCTGCCCAGAAATGTTGGTGATGACCGATGTGGCCTTGGACCCTTATTCTTCCTATGGTCATGACGGCATTGTAGAAGACGGCGAGATCGTTAACGACGATTCTGTAGAGGTTTTGACCGCTATGAGTGTGAGCCATGCCGAAGCCGGAGCCGATTTTGTAGCTCCAAGCGATATGATGGATGGTAGAATCCTTGGTATCCGTGAAGCCTTTGAAGACGAAGGTTTTGTAAACATGGGTATTATGAGCTACAGTGCAAAATACGCCTCTGCATTCTACGGCCCTTTCCGGGATGCCTTGGATTCTGCTCCAGGATTTGGTGATAAAAAGACCTATCAGATGGATTACGCCAACAGATTTGAAGCCCTTAAAGAAACAGAAATGGATATCGATGAAGGTGCCGATATTGTGATGGTAAAACCAGGACTTTGTTATTTGGACATCGTCAGGGAGATAAAAAATGAAGTTGATGTGCCGGTAGCTGTTTATCAGGTATCTGGTGAATACGCCATGGTAAAGGCAGCTGCAGAAAAAGGATGGTTAGACCACGATGCGGTAATGATGGAACAATTGGTTGCTATGAAAAGAGCCGGCGCCAATATTATCGCCAGCTATTTTGCTAAAGATGCCGCAAAATTATTGGGTTAAGATCCAACATAAAGCAGCACTCCTAAAGAGTGTATTGGGCAGCTTAAACAAGCCTTGTGACTAAGAACAACAAGGCTCGTTTAAGCTGTTTTTTCATAATAAAACTAACAAACATGAAGCTTCTCCTTCCCTTTTGTATTTTTTTCCTATCCCTTTCCCTTAAGGCTCAAGACCAAGTAATACCCACTTTTTTGGAAAAATGGGAAAATTCCAAAACCTATTTATTAAAGATTGCTCAAGCCATGCCATTAGAGCAATACGATTATAAACCTACACCGCGCGCAATGAGTTTTAAGGAACAGTTGCAACATATTCAGCAAAATATGGACTGGCTCCGTAGCAGCTATCTACAACAAAGCGAACAAAAAGTAAAAAAATCATCTCCAGAAAATGAAAAAGAACAACTTATAGCGGAGCTTTCCAATGCCTTTGATGCGCTTTCCATCGCCCTTGGCGAAATCCCTACTTCCGAATTAGCCACAAAGGTTGATTTCTTTGCCGGGGAGAAAACCAAGCTCCAAATTTTAAACCTGTTACAGGACCATGTGACCCATCATCGGGGCCAACTGATCGTTTACTTAAACCTCAACCAAATAACCCCGCCCAAATATATAGGATGGTAATTCCTGAGATAAATAGATAACTACAGTGAAATGGATTTTTGTGCTACAAGCCTATAGGAAAAAACCGGTCAGAACATGCCCACCGTCCTTAACTATCCAAGCTATTGCCGGTCAATTGCTAAAGAATTTCTAAATAAAATCTGAATATTTAATTAATTACTACCTTAGTATGAAAACATAATTTTAAAATAATTTATGGGTTTACTACTATTTTATGCGTTTTTAGCAATATTAATATCCTTTATATGTTCCATCTTGGAAGCGGTTTTACTAAGTGTTCCACAAACCTATATCAACCTAAAGAAAAAAGAGGGAAAATCGTATGCCCTAGGTTTAGAGGTTTTAAAAAAGGATGTGGACAAACCCCTAATAGCCATCCTCACCTTAAACACTATCGCCCATACTGTTGGGGCCATACTAGTGGGAGTACAAGCCAAAGTAGCCTATAACGAACTCTACACCGACACAGAGACTTCCTTTCTAGGGATGCAGTTCACTGAAGGTGCTATGGTAGGATGGGTGTCGACCTTCATGACCATTTTAGTCTTAATAGCGTCGGAAATCATCCCAAAAACCATCGGAGCTACCTATTGGAAACAATTGTCGAACATTACGACAAAAACGTTGAATGTATTGGTATGGGGCCTTAAGTGGACCGGAATATTATGGCTTTTACAAATCTTCACCAAGCTTATTGGAAAACGCGGAGAACACGAAAGCGTACTGAGCCGGGAAGACTTTAGTGCCATGACCGATATTGCCCATGAGGAAGGGGTTTTTCAAGAATCAGAATCTACCATTATTAGAAACCTGTTATACTTTGATGAAATATTGGTCAAGGATGTCATGACGCCAAGGGCCGTCGTAAAAATAGCCTCGGAAGAGACCAGTATTAAACAATTCTTCGATGCTAATCCTAAAATGCCATATTCTAGGATTCCGGTATATAGCAAAAGAGTAGATAATATCACCGGGTTTGTACTAAAGGACATGGTTTTGGAAGAAATGATACGCACAGATGGCGAGGCCCCGCTGTCTTCGATAAAGAGGGATATTTTAATCAGTAAACGAAATACCCCCATCCCCGAACTGTTTCAAACCTTTATCGCTAAAAAGGAACACATAGCCCTTGTAGTAGACGAATACGGATCGGTTAGTGGGGTGGTGAGCATGGAGGATATTTTAGAAACCCTTTTGGGCCTGGAAATTATGGATGAAAGTGATAGCGTGGAAAACCTGCAGCACTTGGCCCGTAATAATTGGAAGGAAAGAACCGAGCGTATGAGGCAAGCCGAGAAAAATAAAACCGACGACTAATGGACATCGCCCATATTCCCACCCCCTTGGGCACTGCCAAAATAGAAGGCGATGAAAACGGCCTATCTAAAATTACCGTCCTTGATGGGGAGGAAACAATCACGGATGTTATTCCTGAAACTCTTGAAGATGCAGTGTACCAACTACAAGAGTATTTTAAGGGCGAGCGGCAAGAGTTTAGCCTAACGTTAAACCCAGAGGGAACAGATTTCCAAAAAAGGGTATGGAAGGCTTTAAAACGCATTCCATATGGGAAGACTGCCTCTTATATGGAACTCTCCAAACTAGTAGGGGATGTAAAGGCCATAAGGGCCGTGGCGGCCGCCAATGGAAAAAATCCCTTGTGGATTGTAATCCCCTGCCATAGAATTATTGGCAGCGATGGCTCCCTCACTGGATATGCCGGTGGTTTACACCGAAAAAAATGGCTGTTAGAACACGAGCAGCCCGTAAAACAACAGTCCTTATTTTAGACTGAGTAGTTTTTCCTGACAATAAAAAACGCTTTCCCCGGTCCATAAAAAGCATTTCAGCGAACTTTTGACACCGCTTGCCCCATTGTTGCCCTATGAATCATAAAATCCAAAAACCTACAAAAGACCATAGGGTTGGTTTTATAATTACAACGGCAGAAAAATCCCTGAGATAAAACGCCAGGGGCACCCCATAAAAATCGCCTTTAAAAAATGTCCTTATTTTGTATATTGTAAGCAGTTTTAGCTTTCAATTTAAAAATACAGGCCTCTAAATGTTACATAAAATAAAATTAGACAATATTCTGTTTTTAGACATTGAAACGGTTCCGGAGCAGGAAAGTTATAAGCTCTTGGATGCGGAAAAACAAGAATTGTGGGAGCATAAATCCAGCTACCAAAGAAAAGAGGAATTTACCGCGGAAGAGTTTTATGACCGGGCTGGTATTTGGGCCGAATTTGGGAAGATAGTGACCATCTCTGTTGGATATTTTCATTTTAAAGGAAATAACCGGACTTTTAGGGTTACTTCTTTTTACGGGGACGAATCCGATCTGCTAAAAAACTTTAAGAACCTCTTGGATACCCATTTCAATCACCCTAACCACCTTTTATGTGGACATAACGGGAAAGAATTCGATTTTCCCTATATCGCCAGAAGGATGATTATCAACGGAATAAATTTACCCGAAAAATTAAACCTATTTGGCAAAAAACCATGGGAAATAGCACATATAGACACCATGGAGCTTTGGAAATTTGGAGATTATAAGCACTATACTTCTCTGAAATTAATGGCCAATGTTCTCGGTATTCCCTCCCCAAAAGAAGATATAGATGGCAGTATGGTAAACACTGTTTATTACCAAGAAAAGGATTTGGACCGCATTGTAAAATATTGCGAATTGGATGTGATTACCACTGCCCAAGTATATTTACGTCTTTGCAACCAAGCTCTGTTATCGCCCGAAGAAATAAAAAGGATATAAGCCCGTCCATAAATCCGTCAGCGATTATAATAACACCGGACAGGCTTTCAATATAATTATGTTTTATAAAACTTAAATGACTTGGTCCCTTCTAGGTCTACCAGGGTTAAAATGTAGAGCCCAGGCTGCATATCGGCGATATAAATTGTCTTATCTACAGAATGGCCCTTTTTTACGGTATTGCCTGCAGGAGATATAATGCTGTAAAACAGCTCCGGCGTTACCTCCCCTTGAAAGTGGATATATTCCTGAACGGGATTGGGATAAATAACAATACCCGGTTTGTTATCCTCTATAGGGTCCTGATCTACCACAGGGTCCTGACCTATTACAGGTCCCTTATCCATACCCCCTTCGATGTCTTCATCTTTTCCTTGAAAATGAAATGCATATTCTTCGCTGTACCTAGAACTCGCCCTATCCGAACAAAAGGTTTGTACCTTAAAGATATAATCCTTCCCGGCCACTAAATTTGTCATGGTATAAAAGGCATCAAATATAGTGGTGGTCGTCCACTCCTGAGCCTCCTTTTCCTTGTACTGAACTTGAAAGAGAGCATCGGTATTGGCCTTCCAGGTAAAGGTAACCTCGGTAATTTCCTTTTTGGTCAGTGCCACCTCTTGGGGCACATCCAAAACACAATCGTTTAATGCTATTCCGGAAACAATAAGGGAAAAGTTTTGGGATTCATTTGTCAATTGTCCCTTATGGGTAACCACCAAGGTGTATTCTCCTTGGGCGTTCTCTATGGTGATTTTTTCAAAAGGATCTACTTTGTTATCTCCTTGAAAAGCGGGACTTTTTGCTCGGCTTGCATTTAATTTCCAAGGAAAATAGGTCCCAACACCTTGTTGTATACGGATATCCAAATCGTTTACCAAGGCAGCGCTCATATCGTTTAAGGTACCTGTATTTACTTTTCCGCTGGCCGGATCGGTCCATGAAATAGAAGCCAATAAAGGATCTTTACCATTGGCCCTTAGGGTATAGGTCTTTGTTTCTCCTTGCTTAAGCGTCTCTTCCTTTATTAAGGAAGTATAGCCGTTATTGGTAATAACATCTGCGGCCGATTTAGAATTTATCACTCCCCAGCCCATAGTGTAGTCCGGGCCAGGGGCAGCAACGTCATCGGCACTGTGGAGTACCAACCCTTTTAGGGTAGCGGCTTTCATAAAACGGCCTTCTATTTTTTGATGGTATTCTTGCAATAATAACATAGCACCGGTAACTCCTGGGGTAGCCAGTGAAGTACCAGAGGCCTTTACATACTCATCATTGCTATTGCTCCCTGTGGTATATACATTGGAGCCATAGGCAGCAATATCGGGTTTTATACGTCCGTCGTCTATAGGGCCAAAGCTGCTATAACCAGCTATGGAAGCTTCTAACAGAATTCCATTGTCATCGGTAGAAATATTGGCTGCGGCCACGGTAACTCCATTTTTTGAAGTGGCAAATCCTAAAAGCATATCATAACCTTCCTCTCTTGTCCCAGAAACAGGAGACTCATTGTCGCCGCTCCTTTGGGCATTTCCGGCAGCTGTTACCATTAAGTAATACGGTGCATTGACCATAATATTGTCCCAATCCCTAGAAATATCAATGTAGGAGCCAAAATACCAGTCCGGTACCTGACTACTACTGATCCCATAAGAATGGTTCGATAAAAGAAGGCCATTGGCGGCCATTTCGGCCACCTCTATTTTATCCCTTCTCCAATCGTTTGAAATTGCTTTTGCTTTATAGGCCACCCCTTTGGATTTATAGTCTTTCCCTGAAGCTACCAAAACTCCCATAATCTTAGTGGCATGCGAATTTACCAGCTCACTGCCATCCTTGACCGTTACTCTCGAATCAAATTCCTGGTGATTTACCAAGGCCGCTCCTGCATCCCACACCCCTACCAACATATCTTCTCCATGGAGTTCTAAACCTAGAAACTCTTTATCTTGAAGCATATTTACTCGGTTGGCATTGTTTAAAAAAGTACTATATGTTCTGTAGTAAATTGGAGTACCGTCTGCACCTATAGAAGTAAGGGCACTATAATTTCCATCAGGAAGCTTTTCGCTTAGTTTCCAGCCCTTTGCGTTAGCCGTGGCTAATAAAGTATTCTTTTCGTGCGTAAATTCTTGTTTAAGCTTATCGGTAAACATCCCCAATTTGGCAGTACGATACTCCTCCTTTATTCCTTGGATTTGTTTTGGGGTTTGAGAAATTGATTTATAAGAAACAAGACTTAGAAATGTCAAAAAGAGATAAATTCTAAGCGCTGTCAATTTAGGTTTTACGTACGTCATTTTTCAATTACATTAAGATTGGGGGTACAAATGTAATCTCGCCTCCAAACATAATCGTTTAAAGTGCCTAATTATTCGATGAATAGCACTAAATTTTTTTAAAATAAGTAAATTACCTAATTATGAAGCTCTTATATTTTTACAATTTAAATTCTATATCTTACTATGCTCTCTTACTTTTTTAATTCTAATTGTATGTAAACGGGAAAATGATCGCTAATTCCACCCAAGTATCTACTTCCTACATACGTCCTAAACGGACTACCCTTATACTTTCCTTTGCATTCCTTTAAATGTTCTACATCAAAAATATTGGCATCGGCCAATGTAAGGGTTCCCTTTTTATCTGTCAGGAAATTAGGAGACAGCAATATCTGATCGAAAAGACACCATGATTTCTGATAATTAACGCTTCCCCTTTTAGGCGTTTGTAATTTTTCAATAGGATTGTACAGACTATTGAAACCTTTTAAGGTTTGTATGCTCACAGAAGAGGGGTCATCATTAAAATCGCCCATCACCACATAACTGGCGTTAGGATATTTTTTTTCGATGTCCGTCATAAATCCAGTGATAGTGTTGGCCGCAATAATTCGTTTGTATTCCGTTGCTAGGTCACCATCCCTTTTGGAGGGCCAATGATTTACAAAGAGATGCATCGGTTCTCCGTTGAGTTTTCCCAAGACATATAATATATCCCTAGTACCCTCTGGAACAGCGTTGCCACCATCTACGACCAAGGGAATGGCTTGTGAAGCAACAACTTCAAAAGTCTCCTTATTGTACAAAAGTCCGGTATCTATCCCCCTATCATCGGCACTGTCGTAATGTATAAAATCATAGGGCACTGTTTTTAGGGGCTCGGTTGCCAGAAGCTCTTGCAAGACCAATTTATTTTCTACCTCGGCAACACCCACCAGGTCCGGAGGGCGTCCTGTAGATGATGTCCCAATTTCACTAATGGTAGTGGCCAATTGTTGTAGTTTTCTTCTATACCTATGGGTGGTCCATCTTTTAACACCCTTGGGGGTAAAATCTGCGTCTAGGGTATCTTCGTTTTCAAGGGGATCGAAAAGGTTTTCTACGTTATAAAAGGCTATGGTATGGCGGGTAATGGCCTTTTTTCTCTTAAAAAATGAAAAATTCATTCAATTTTGTGATAGGATTGCGAAAATACAAAAAATCCCTTGCCAACTATTGATTAGATTTGTACTTTAAATTGATATATGCTAGAAAAGAAAACCATAGAATACGAGAAGGCTGTACTAATCGGTGTCATGAACAGGACACAGAACGAAGAAAAGGTTACGGAATATCTGGATGAATTGGAATTCCTGACCTATACGGCCGGTGGTGAAGTAAGCAAGCGTTTTGTTCAACGTATAGACCTTCCCAACCCTAAGACTTATATCGGTAGCGGTAAAATGCTCGAGGTAGAAGCTTATGTTGTAGAAAACAACATTGGCACCGTCATTTTTGATGATGAGCTTTCTCCGGGGCAACAACGAAATATAGAACGGCAATTAAAGTGTAAGATCTTGGACCGTACAAGTTTAATATTGGACATTTTTGCCCAAAGGGCCCAAACCAGTTATGCCCGTACCCAGGTAGAATTGGCCCAATACGAATATTTACTTCCGAGACTAACCGGATTGTGGACTCACTTGGAACGTCAAAAAGGGGGTATTGGAATGCGTGGACCAGGGGAGACTGAAATAGAAACCGATAGACGTATTGTCCGTGACCGTATTGCTCTTTTAAAGAAGAAGCTTTTAAAGGTAGACAAGCAAATGGAGACGCAAAGAGGTAACCGTGGCGCTTTGGTGCGGGTTGCTTTGGTAGGGTATACCAACGTGGGAAAATCGACCCTAATGAATGTGATCAGTAAAAGTGAGGTATTTGCAGAAGATAAACTCTTTGCTACCCTAGATACCACGGTAAGAAAAGTGGTCGTAGGAAACCTGCCCTTTTTGTTGACCGACACCGTAGGTTTTATTAGAAAGTTGCCTACTCAATTGGTAGAAAGTTTTAAAAGTACCTTGGACGAGGTTAGGGAGGCCGATTTATTGTTACATGTAGTAGATATATCGCACCCCAATTTTGAGGACCATATAGACTCTGTAAACCAAATTTTGTCGGAGATAAAAAGTAACGACAAGAGAACCATCATGGTTTTTAATAAAATTGACCAGTTTACCCATGATACCATTGACGAGGACGACCTTATTACCGAAAAAACAAGCAAACACTTTACCATAGACGAGTGGAAGAACACTTGGATGCAAAGGGTTGGCGATAATTCGATTTTTATATCGGCCTTGAACAAAGAGAATTTAGAAGAGTTTAGAAAAAGGATATACGATGAGGTAAGGGACATTCATGTGACCCGATTCCCATATAACAACTTCCTGTATCCAGAAAATTTGGACGAATACTAGGTATAAAATCAATGCTTCCAAGGACCATTTATCGGAAAAAATGTACCATTGATTATTTACACCACAAAACAAGCAGGGTTCACAACAAAAATAATCCTGGACAGAAGGAGTTGCCTATCTTTACTTTGTAATGAAACGATAGGTTTCCCCCAAAATCTAACGATCATGAAAATCACAAAGTGCTACGGTTCCCCAAATCGACACTTAGCAACAAAAATGTTCGTCGTGTGAACACCAAGTCTTACTAAAAGACCTGCTTATCTAAAGAAAACGCCCACTGTAAAGTGGGCATTTCTTTTTACACCCTTATGGTTTCTTTTGGCTATTTCCCCTTTTTAAATATACTTTCTTAGGCCGTAGGGTACAGGTGTAATGTTCGCACTTGCGTTTGCTTCGAAACCAAATTTTTGCATCAACTCAATTCCAATTAACCCATGGCCCTGGTACCATATTGATTCTAGCATTATTATTTTTTCATTACTACTGGTTATTTGCTTATTGATCCTTGTACCCGCGTTAGGGACCGCAGCGGCATCCCCGCAGCAGCGCAAGGGATATAGCGAAGTGCCCGCCCGACGAAGGAGGGAACGCCCAAATTAGCATACTACAAGCTATTAGTGACGTCCGCCAACCTTTAACATACCACTTTATAGGCCTTCACAACAGTTTTCGATGCTTTCACAACATAAACCTGCCGCCCCTATTTCTTAGCCTTATATTTATGATATATCCGTGGCGACCTAGCTGCGACAAAACAAGATTGACAGCAATTTGATGGGAATTAAAACCCTTCATCGGCAACATATAGATCCAAATTAACAAATCCTACATGCTAAAAAGGCCCTCGATAAAAGCGCCTTTTTTTATTTTGAACGAAGTAATTTTAGATTACAAGGAATAGTTAAGCCCGATGAGCCAATAGGACTGCAGCTTATTGTCTACGGTACCGAAAGTAGGCACCGGATCTGTAGCTCCTGCATTAGCGATGGCATAACTAAGGGCCTCTTGTTTATTGCTCCTTAAACCAAAATCGAACCCTACCCCAACGACTTTCCATAGGGTATACCCAAAGCCATTGGTCCATGTCCAATTGGAAAAATCCGAACTTTTATAGCTCTGGAACATGGATAAATTGGTTTTAAAATTGATATTCCCAAGTTTTCTACTATAGTCTGCCACTATTTTAGCCCCCAAGGAAGATTCGAAAATAGTTTCCCCACTACTAAATACAAAGTTGTAGTTAAGAGGGTGCACCACGACCACCAAATCTGGAATGGGCGTCCAAGTGGCCCCAACACCAGTATCTAAATAGCCCGGATCGTTAAAGTTGTCTATGATGGTTGTCCTGTATTCTGCCAGGGCAGAAATGGCGAACTTACTACTTAGTTTTTGACCGTATAGGGACGATATGTTAAAAACATCGGAGGCCGCCTGAAAACTATTATCGTCGGTATCGATGTCCCTATCATCTATTCTTACCCAGCTTAAATTTATGTTGGCCGCATTTCTCCAAAAGAAGGTTTCTTTGGTAAGATTGGCATATCCGTTGAGGGTCACCCCTATATTACCAGCGTTGGAATTCGGAGTCCCCTTGGAATACCAGCTACTGAAACCGGAAAGGCTGACACCTATGGTACCAAAAGCACCTTTTTTCCATCCAGGCCAAGCATCTATTTTTGATTGTACTGCCTTTAGATTGGATTGGATGGCAGCAATGGAGTCTTTTTTGAGTTTTTTCTGAGCTTTTAACTCGTCTAATGTTTGGGCAAAACTAATATTGACTGCTAACAATAGCAGTATTGCCATGGCTAATTTTTTCATGTTGCAAATAGTTTTAGTGTTCGTAGAATAGAAAGTTACAAAAAAAGAAAATGCCAAAAAAAGCTTGAATCCCTTATTTTGCTTTGAACAGGGGTACTGACGAACAAGCTTCGCCATACATAACGCTTTTGGCGACCGCCTGGATTTTAAGCAGTATCCACATATAGGCGTTGGGAGGCACAGGCTTATTAGAACAACCTTTAATGATCACCATCTTGTCTTGGTATTCGGAAACATCGAGCTTTTCCAACACTGTTTGATACAGGGAGGTCTCTAATTGCTCTAAGGTACCCACCACCACTTTTTTGGCATAGGGCTGTAATTTAGACGCTATTAACATATAGGACCATCCTGGTACGATAGCCTCTGTAGAACAGTTTAAGGCCACATAGGCGTCCTGGTACTGGCTCCAGTCGTGTGCTTCTAACTGCGCCCTAAAATCCTTTTCCCGTAATATAAAGCCCTCGTACAACCAATCCTTTATATCTATAAGAATACGGTTTCCCTTTGGGTAATAGTCTTCTAGATTAAACGTTATTAGCTTACTCTGAGCTACCCTATTTACGATTTCGGAATTATTTTCTAGGTCCTGAGATGCCATATTGTGTTAAATTTTATACCTGTCCCACTCCCTTAGGTACAAGGCACCTAAGGGCAGGAAAAGTTGTTTTAAGCTTATAAAAGAGAAGGTCTCTTATGGAGTGTTGTGTACTACCGGTTAGATAGTGAAACCTATAGCATGCCTAGTTCTAGCTTTGCTTCCTCACTCATTAAATCTTTTGTCCATGGCGGATCGAAGGTAATCTCTACCTCCACATCCTTAATTTCATCGATGGACTTCACCTTTTCTTCTACTTCCATCGGCAAGGACTCTGCTACCGGACAGTTGGGAGAGGTTAAGGTCATTAAAATTTTAACCTCTGTATCTTCGTTGACAAGAACGTCATATATCAATCCCAATTCATAGATATCTACAGGAATTTCCGGATCGTATATCGTTTTAATAACTCTTACTATTTTCTCGCCCAATGCTTGGGTATCTATATTTGTGATTTCTTCGCTCATTCTTATATAATTTATAGCCTTCTGCTTGTAAGCGCTGTTGCCTTGGCTTATTAAACCACCCATAGGGTATTTTGGCTACAGTATTTATTAATTTAATTGTGTCTGGTATGCAACGGCATACAACTTTAATTGCTTTATCATGCTCACCAAGCCATTGGCCCTCGTTGCCGACAAATGTTCTTTTAACCCTATTTCATCGATAAAGTCGGTATCGGCCTCTATAATTTCCATTGGTTTATGGTTGCTAAAAGCCCTCACCAGAATAGCGATAATTCCTTTGGTAATAATGGCGTCGCTATCGGCAGTAAAAACCAAACGATCTCCCTCCAATTCGGCATGTACCCACACCTTGCTCTGACATCCTTTAATAATATTATCGTCGGTTTTGTATTGAGGCTCTATCATGGGCAAAGATTTCCCTAGCTCTATCATATATTCATAGCGCTGCATCCAATCTTCAAACATGGAAAACTCATCTATAATTTCTTCCTGAATTTCTTTAATGCTCATAGCTAAATTTTGTTCAAAGGTACAATAAGTCTCGTTTCTAATCAACTCTATAGGCTAAGCTTAACAAAATTGCATCCTATCTAAATGGTGAATAATGAAAGTGATATGGTTTCTCTGCTTCCTTTACCGCCAACAGATTTGCTGAGCTTTTTATTTTCCTCTCTTCCTCCCCTACCTACCACGGTTAACGGTACTAGTACGGCTATAGTTTGTCAGAAAAGAGAAGGGGATAAAACCATCTCATTTTATCCCCTTGCTTATATATTTATATTGGCTGTCCTAACTATCCCTAGGACCTTCTTTACCTTATAACAACATTGCTCTGGCCCTTTCTACCGCAGCAACGAGCACATCTACTTCTTCCTTGGTGTTATAAAAGCTAAAGCTAGCTCTTACGGTCCCGGGAATTTTAAAGAATTCCATTATCGGTTGTGCACAATGGTGCCCTGTTCTAACGGCCACCCCTAATTTATCTAAAATACTTCCTATATCATAAGGATGTATTCCTTCTATATTAAAAGATACCACAGCGGTTTTTTCTTTGGCGGTTCCGTAGATCTTTAGACCTTCGATCGCCAAGAGTTTTTCTGTAGCATACTGTAAAAGTTCGTCTTCATAGGCGGCAATAGCCGGAAACCCTATGGCATTCATATAGTCTAGTGCTGCCCCAAAGGCAATTCCACCACAAATATTGGGTGTTCCTGCCTCAAATTTATGAGGAAGGTCGGCATAGGTAGTTTTCTCAAAGGTAACCTCTGCGATCATCTCTCCCCCCCCTTGGTAGGGCGGTAATTTTTGCAACCACGCTTCCTTACCATATAACATGCCTACCCCTGTAGGGCCGCACATTTTATGTCCGGAGACCACGTAAAAATCGACGTCCAATTGCTGCACATCGGCTTTGATATGCGGGGCTGCCTGGGCGCCATCGATAAGTACTGCCGCGCCTTTTTTATGGGCACTTTCTATAATTTCTTCAATAGGGTTCACCGTTCCAAGGGCATTGGAAACATGGTTACAGAACACTAGTTTAGTACGGTCTGAAAGTAATTTATGGAATTCCGCCATCACCAACTCCCCTTCTAGATTCATGGGAATCACCTTTAAAATGGCCCCTGTACGCTCGCATAGCATTTGCCACGGCACAATATTGGAGTGGTGTTCCAAGGCAGACACCATTATCTCATCTCCCGGTTGTAAGATAGCGGCAAATCCGTTTGCTACTATATTAATACTGTGGGTAGTTCCTGAGGTCAATATAATTTCGTGTGCTTTCTCGGCATTGAAATGCTTTTGAACCTTCAGTCTGGCCTGCTCATAAGCATCTGTTGCCTCCTGGGAAAGCGTATGCACCCCTCTGTGAATATTTGCGTTGGTGTTGCTATAATAGTCCACAATAGTATCGATAACCTGTTGTGGGGTCTGGGAAGTAGCCGCATTATCTAAATATACCAATGGCTTGCCATTGACCTTCCTGTTTAAAATGGGGAAGTCCTTGCGAATCGCGACGATATCTAAAACGGTTTGTATCATAGTGGAAAAAATAATCCCTGCCGAAACAGGGATGGTATAGTATTACAAATCGAAGCCTAAGTTAACTCCTAATTTGTTGGCAATAATTTTATTGATCCTTGTTTTTAATTCTGGGATCCTTACGCTTTCCAATACATTATTGGCAAAGGCATACATTAATAAAGCCCGAGCTTCTTTCTTAGGAATCCCTCTAGACTGTAAATAGAACAAGGCGTCCTTGTCTAACTGTCCAATGGTACAACCGTGCGAACATTTTACGTCGTCTGCAAAGATCTCTAACTGCGGCTTGGTATTGATGCTAGCTTTATCGCTCACCAAAATGTTGTTGTTTTGCTGAAAAGCATTGGTCTTTTGGGCCAATTTTTCGACAATAATCTTACCGTTGAATACGCCGGTAGCATTTTCATCGTAAATTCCCTTATAATCCTGGTGACTTTCGCAATTAGGCTCAATATGGTGCACCAAGGTATGGTGGTCTACCAATTGTTTTCCTTCAATAATAGTCACCCCTTTCATGGTCGATTCTATGCGCTCGCCATTTTGATAGAAATTAAGGTTGTTACGCGTTAATTTCCCTCCAAAGGAGAAGGTGTGTACTTTTACATGACTTGCATCTTTTTGATCGATGTAGGTATTATCGATCAAAGAAGAAGAATGGGCATCGTTTTGGATCTTGTAATAATCTACGATGGCATTTTTAGCCGCGTATATTTCTGTTACAGCATTTGTCAACACCTCATTCGTCGTTAAACTTTGGTGGCGTTCTATAATTTGTAACTCGGCATTTTCCTCGGCGATGATAAGGTTCCTTGGCTGCAATAGCGCCGCGGCCTCACTACCCGTTGCAAAATGTATGATTTCTATTGGCTTCTTGGGTATCTTGTTCTTGGGAATATAGATATATGCCCCTTCCTTGCTAAAAGCAGTATTTAGCGAGGTCAAAGAGTCGTCCTTACAAGCAATCTTGTTAAAGTATACATCTATTACCGCCTTGTAGGTAGGCTTGTTCAATGCAGAACTCATTAGACATACATCGACACCTTCATGGGTTGTCTCTGAAAGAAAAGAGCTGTAAACCCCATCTACAAATACAATTTTATAGGTATCTATTTCATTCAAGAAATATTTTTTAACATCCTTAAATTCAAGGTTGCTTTCCATTTTCGGGAAAATGCTAAAATCTATTTTTTGAAGGCTATTTAAGGACGTATATTTCCAGGCCTCCTCTTTTTTAGAAGGGAACCCTTTTGCTTCAAAATTCTTTATAGCTGCTGTTCTAATGTCATGTACCGGATTGTCTACATCGACATTATTCTCAAAAGCCAAGAAAGAGGAAACTAATTTTTCTTTTAAATCCATTGTTCACTTATTGTCGTCCCCTTACTAAATTGGGAACCTTATTTATTTTGAATATAATTGTTCCTAAATGATTCCTGCGCCCTGCTTTTATTTGCATATTTAGCACAACACAAGACGGCTTGTTAATTACTTAACTACGGCCTCATTTTTTAACCAATCATATCCTTTTTCTTCCAATTCCAACGCCAATTCCTTGGTGCCTGACTTTACGATTTTTCCATCGTGCAATACGTGAATAAAATCTGGAACGATATATTCTAACAAACGTTGGTAGTGCGTAATAACGATTACCGCATTATCCTTTGTTTTTAGTTTATTAACCCCGTTGGCTACAACGCGCAAGGCATCGATATCCAAACCAGAATCGGTTTCGTCCAAAATAGCCAATTTAGGCTCTAACATAGCCATTTGGAATATCTCGTTACGTTTTTTCTCACCTCCTGAAAACCCTTCATTTAGGGAACGGGACAAGAATTTTCTATCGATTTCTAGCAATTCCGATTTTTCACGGATCAATTTCAACATATCTTTTGCCGGCATATCTTCCAATCCCTTAGCTTTTCTAGATTCGTTGATCGCAGTTTTCATAAAATTGGTCACCGATACTCCAGGAATCTCTACTGGGTATTGAAAGGAAAGGAAAACACCTTTATGTGCTCTGTCTTCAGGAGAAACATCTTCTAGGTTCTCCTCATCCAATATCACTTCTCCTTCTGTAACCTCAAAATCTTCTTTACCAGCAATTACAGAAGCTAAAGTACTTTTTCCAGAACCGTTTGGCCCCATTATAGCATGTACCTCTCCTGCATTTACCGTTAGGTTTATACCCTTTAAAATTTCCTTATCTTCTACCCTTGCGTGTAAGTTGTTAATTTTCAGCATCTTTTCTAAATTCTGTTTATTCTAATAATTGGGTGCCTTCGGCAATTTTTTAAAATCTTCTTTCTGATGTAGCGAAGCACTCATTGTTTCGTTCCTTAGACATTGCCTTTGGGATATGACTTCACTACATGGTAATTAAAAACAGGGACTGTTTAGGCCTACTGTTTTTATCGGGGAATGTCCCCGATCATTACTTTTTATTATCCAACGGAACCTTCCAAACTGATCTCCAATAATTTTTGGGCTTCTACCGCAAATTCCATTGGCAATTTGTTCAATACTTCCTTACTAAAACCGTTTACAATTAACGCAATAGCCTTTTCGGTATCGATTCCTCTTTGGTTACAATAGAAAATCTGGTCTTCTCCAATCTTACTGGTAGTGGCCTCGTGTTCTATTTGTGCCGTACTGTTCTTTGCTTCGATGTATGGGAAGGTATGTGCTCCGCATTCGTTCCCCATTAATAGGGAATCGCACTGTGAAAAGTTTCTGGCATTCGCAGCCCTACTCCCTACCTGTACCAAACCTCTATAACTGTTTTGGGATTTCCCTGCAGAAATACCTTTAGAAATAATGGTACTTCTGGTATTCTTCCCTAGGTGGATCATTTTAGTTCCCGTATCTGCTTGTTGAAAGTTATTTGTTACGGCGATAGAATAAAACTCTCCAATAGAATTGTCTCCTTTCAATATACAAGAAGGATACTTCCATGTTACTGCTGAACCGGTCTCTACTTGTGTCCAAGAAATTTTTGCGTTCTTCTCACAGATTCCTCTTTTGGTCACAAAGTTAAAAACCCCTCCTTTACCTTCTTTATTCCCTGGGAACCAGTTTTGAACGGTAGAATATTTTATTTCAGCATCATCCAAGGCGATCAATTCTACTACTGCGGCATGCAATTGATTTTCATCTCTTGAAGGTGCGGTACAGCCTTCCAAGTAACTCACATAACTACCTTCATCGGCAACTACAAGGGTTCTTTCGAACTGTCCGGTTCCTGCTTGGTTAATCCTAAAATAGGTAGACAGCTCCATAGGGCAACGTACTCCTTTAGGGATATAACAGAACGAACCATCGGAGAATACCGCAGAGTTCAAGGCCGCATAAAAGTTGTCTTTCTGTGGCACTACGGTTCCTAAATGTTTCCTTACCAGTTCCGGATGTTCTCTGATCGCTTCGGAGATAGAGCAGAAAATAATCCCTTTTTCTCCCAAGGTCTTTTTAAAAGTGGTGGCGACGGACACAGAATCCATTACGATATCTACGGCCACACCTGCCAATTTCTTTTGTTCGTCCAAAGAAATCCCCAGTCTTTTAAAGGTGTCCAACAATTCTGGATCTACCTCATCGAGACTATCGTACTTTGGTTTTTTGTTCGGTGCGGAATAGTAGGAAATAGCCTGAAAATCGGGTTTGTCGTAAGTTACATTTGCCCACTCCGGCTCTTCCATTTCTTTCCATATGCGAAAAGCTTCCAAACGCCATTCCGTCATCCATTCTGGTTCTTCCTTCTTTTTAGAAATTGCAATTACAACCTCTTCGTTCAAACCATTGGGAAACGTATCCGACTCAATATCAGTATAAAAACCATACTCATACTCTTTGGTCTCTAGTTCTTTCTTTAATTCTTCCTCTGTGTATGCCATAAATCAGCCCCCTTTTAACTCCTGTCCCCTTTACTGTTTTAGGGTAAGGAGATATGTTTATTTTACTCTTTTTCTAAATTTACTCGTAGACCCCTTGGGATCTTATTCTTTACAAACCTTTTCCTTTCTAAAAAAGTCAATTTGGTCTATAATGAAAAACTTTCCCCACAACCGCAGGTTCTCTGTGCATTTGGGTTATTAAATACAAACCCCTTGCCATTAAGTCCGCCAGAATATTCCAAGACAGTACCCACTAAATACAGAAAGCTCTTTTTATCGACTACGATCCGTACTGCATTATCTTCAAATATTTTATCGGACTCCAATGCTTTGTTGTCAAAATCGAGCTCATAGGACAAGCCGCTACAACCGCCGCTTTTTACCCCTACTCGCACATAATCCTTGCTAGCATCGAAGCCTCCCTCTGCCATAAGAGATATGACCTTTTGCTTGGCTATATCAGATACTTTAATCATACTTAATTGGATTTAATCTAAATAGATTACAAAGATAGTACTTATATAGGGTTTTACCATACTTCCTAACATTATTCTAACGCATAGCACTATCAGCCTTTTCTATCACAAAAATAAAAGGGAAGGGCCGCTTTTAGAGGGCCAATTTTAAGCCTTTTTTTTATCGGTTTTCCCCCAAAGGGAAACGGTCTTTTAAAAGCCCGTTCTGGGACACCTACAAGACGTGGTCCGCTGCCTATTACCGCCGCTTCCTTTATTTGATTAAGTCAGTCTTTAAGCCCTCTCCCCGTATATTTTCCTCCTTTAGAGTGTCCTTCCACCTACCTCATTTTCAATGGTTTATTTTTTTAACAAAAGTACAATGATGACCTCCTTTAGAAACTAAAAAGCACTTTAAGGAGATACCCCAACAACCTAAGAAGCACCTTTTTGTAACAAAAAAGGTGCTGATCGCGCGGTTCCCTAACGGATCTATTCTGATTTTTTTACGATAAATAGGCCAGAATTAATATCATTGATAATGATCTTCTTACTTTTAAAATACGGATATACCGTCCACGCCCCTTTACCCCCCGGGGAATTGTCTGCTGTATAGGTATCAAAATACCCTTGTTCGGTTATATCTTTCTGCGCTATTCCTGCGATGTTGAGCACCCGCATGCCAGCTGCATAATTGGCCAAAAAAAACTCCTTGCCCAAGACATATCCATTGTGATCTACCGCCCTAGTTTTTCCCAGGAAGGTATGGTGTAATACAGGGGCATCGAGATCTGAAAAATCAAAGATCAGGGTTCGGGTATTGTATCCAAATCTTGACTCGTCGGCTTCATCGCCCAATAAAAAATAACGGTGATCCTCGGTCAACCACCCTTGGTGAGTGTACCCCAAATCTGGATAAGCGAACGATGCTATTCCGACAGGATTATCTTTATCGGTTACGTCTACAATGACAACTTTATCTTCATTTGCCCCAAACAAAATTTCCTTGCCACTATAATCCGTATCGGGACCATTGTAAACAACCACTTGCGCGTCATGGCAATAGCCCCCTCCTCCGTACCCACCAATGCCGACAGGATTTTTAGGATCTTGAATGTTTATAAAATGAACTCCGCCGTTAAAGGCATCGTCCCTGGCCGTTCCTACGGCATAGGCAAAGCCCGTTGTTTCGTTTATGTGCAAATTGTGGCTGTTCCCAAAGCCCGTATACCGGGTATCGGCCGAAAACACCTGCGGTGTTGTACCAGACGTGCCCAATTTCGTCAGATCAAAAACCTGCATCCCATGACCCGAAGTTTCGGCCACGACAAAAGCATGGTTTTTGTAGACCTTGATATCTCGGGCCGAACTGGCTCCTGTAGCCGAGGGCAATTTTCCTAAATACACTACTTTACCGGCCTCGGTAATATCTACAAAGGCCACCCCATTGTTTAACCCAACCAAAGCATACTCTCTATTGCTCTCACTATCAGTCCACCCCCAAATATCATTCGCCGAAGTAGCATCCATTTCCGTCAAAGACAATTTGCCCAGCAGGTCATACCCATTGCAAGGATAAATATCCGCCATCCCATTTTCACAAGGAACCACATTTTCTGCCGGCGGATTCACTATTAGGAGATCTGTATTCGAATCCTTGGAACATCCAAATACCAAAACCATTAAAACTGTAAAAACCCATAGCTTTTTCATAACCAACCAATTTAAAATGAAACAAATACACTTTAAAGGCAAGATTCATCAATCATCAAGATAAAGCCTGCCTTTACCTTGGTTTACAGGTTGGTTAAAAATTTATTAGCTGGATAAGATCCAGGGATTGGGAGGAACAATTTTAAAAAATAAGAATAATGACAACCGACAATTTTAGGTTTATCGATTCATAAAGATACAACATAAAAATATCCTACTTAAATTTGCCGCATGTTAGAAGATAAAAACCCACAAAAGACAAAGCTGGAGCAGTTGGGAGAATTTGGATTGATAAAGCATCTTACCAAAGATTTCACCCTACAGCAAAAATCCACTATCAAAGGTATCGGTGATGATGCCGCTGTACTCGATTTCAAAGATAATAAGGCTGTAGTTTCTACGGATTTATTGATAGAAGGGGTGCATTTTGACCTCGGCTATATGCCGTTAAAACATTTAGGCTATAAAGCCGTCATGGTAAATTTATCGGATATCTACGCCATGAATGCTACGGCTACCCAAATAACGGTTTCCATAGCCATTTCCAATAGGTTTCCCCTCGAAGCCATAGAGGAGTTTTATAGCGGGGTGGCCTTGGCTGCAGAAATTTACAAAGTAGATTTGGTTGGCGGAGACACCACCACTTCTACCAAAGGCATGCTCATTAGCATTACCGCCATTGGAGAGGCCAAAGACGAGGAGCTCGCCTACAGAAACGGTGCCAAGCCCAACGACCTATTGGTAGTTACCGGCGATTTAGGCGCTGCATATTGTGGCCTGCAAGTCTTAGAAAGAGAGAAAGAAGTCTTTAAGGTGAACCCAAACAGTCAACCAGATTTATCGGCCTACACCTATGTGGTAGAACGACAATTAAAACCAGAGGCGAGAAGGGATATTAAAGAGCTGTTGAAATCCTTGGAAGTACAACCTACATCTATGATCGATATTAGTGACGGGCTTTCTTCGGAAATTCTACATCTATGCGAAGAAAGTCAGGTGGGCTGTAATTTATACGAGGATAAAATACCTTTAGATCCAACCGTGATAGCTGCTTGTGAGGAGTTTAATATAGACAGCACCTTGGTGGCACTAAGCGGAGGAGAAGATTACGAGTTGCTCTTCACCATAGATCAAAAAGATTTCTTAAAAATTAAAGGCAATCCAAATTTGACCGTAATAGGACATATGACCGATAAGAATGAAGGAGCACATTTAGTGGCTCGTAACAATTCTAAAATTCCGATCACGGCACAGGGATGGAACTCATTTTCCTAAGAATTCATTAGGCTACTTGCTGGGATTCTTTATGCCTTCTTTGATAAATATCTTCCAAGGTGTTATTGATATCCCGCTTTTCTGGAGTTAGGGCAGATAGGTTACCACTGACATCGGTGGTAACTTGCTTTTTGCAATGCACACATTGATATTCTTTAATGTGATTTGTCACTCTCTTAGAAACAGCAAAATGGTGTCCTAGAATACCGCAGCAGAGCGCATTGAATTTTGAACCGAAAATTGATAATAGATTTTTCATAGGTCAAGATTTTTAAATGCAAAAATTAGTTTGGGCCTCTAATATGCAAAAATTAACGTTAAAATTAAAAACTAAAAAGCATTAATTCTTTAATACTTTCAATACTCTAACGGCTACAAGCTTGTTTTATTGAATACCACCTGTTTTTTATGGGATTATTAATGTTAAAAATCGGTTTTTTCGATAAAAAACCGGTTTTAGCGTCAACAAGCATAGATTCTAGAGGGTGTTTTATAGGCAATCTTAGATCCAAAAAGCGATATAAATGCTAAAATCGAAAGAAACCCTGGTGACCACCTTTGCCCTATTTTCCCTGTTTTTTGGGGCAGGAAATTTAATTTTACCCCCTTTTCTAGGATTCCAATCTGGCCATGCTTGGTGGTTGGTAGCCATTGGCTTTTGTCTTTCTGCAGTATTGGTGCCCATATTAGGGATATTGGCCCATGCCAAACTACAAGGCACTATCTATGACTTTGGAAAGAAGGTGTCTCCTGATTTTAGCCTAATATACTCCTTACTTATATATGGTATTGCCATAGCCCTCCCTTCGCCCAGGACAGCCTCGGTAACCCATGAAATAGCCATACAACCTTATTTTACTACTTCTTCCCTACTTACAAGTATCCTATATTTTTCCCTAGTCTTTATTTTTGCCATCAACAGATCAAAAATCCTGGATATCCTAGGCAAGATTCTGACTCCGGCCATCATTATCATTTTACTTCTAATCATAGGCATCACTTTATTTGGACTCGATTTTAGCTTTGGCAACGCCTCATTCCCCAGTCCGCTCAGTGCCGGTATTTTGGAAGGGTACCAAACTTTTGACGCTATAGCAGCTATTGTCGTTGGTGGAGTGATCATCATTTCTATCAATCAGAAAAACAACAATGCCACCTACCACGATAAGAAAAAGCTCATTGCTACGGCAGGCTGGTTAGCTGGTTTGGCCTTGTTTTTAATCTATACTGGACTCATTTTTTCCGGATCGGTATTGCACCACCACTTTGATGATGATGCCAGCAGAACCGAACTATTAAAAGGGATAAGCCAAATAAGCCTTGGCAGTACTGCCAACCTCTTACTCAGTCTTTTGGTAAGCCTTGCCTGTTTTACGACAGCTGTAGGTATTGTTACGGGGACATCGGACTTTATAAAGGATAGGTTTCACAATTCCCAAAAAGCGTATATCATTACTGCCATGGTTGGCTGTCTTTTAGGGATAGTTATAGGACAGTTTAATGTGGCGTATATTATAACGATTGCCCTACCCGCTTTAATGTTTATTTACCCCATTACCATAGTACTTATCCTATTGAATGTAGTGCCCGAAAAATATGGTTCCTCCTTGGTTTTTAGGACAGTAATCTTCGTCTGCATCCTTTTTAGTATCCCCGACTTTTTAGCAAGTATTGGAGTTTCGTTAGGGACAGAAGGAAATGCTATACTTGGCTTGATTCCTTTTAGCGAATACAGTTTGGGCTGGGTATTACCGGCCCTTATAAGTTTTGTGGCAGCGAACTATTTTCACGGCCGCCGGTCTACCACTAATTAAAAAACAAGCACAAAAAAAAAGAGCTGGTACGGACCAGCTCTTTTCATATATGTTGCTGCCGTTGGGCAAGCTAAGAATGCCTAGGCATTCATCAATGCTTCAATTTCCTCTACGGTAATAGGAATATTCCCCATCAGGTTAAAAGGAGCTCCGGTTTCCTGAATCACTACATCATCTTCTAAGCGGATCCCCATATTCTCCTCAGGGATATAGATTCCCGGTTCTACGGTAAAGACCATATTGGCCTTCATTGGTGTTTTTAAGGCTCCGTAATCGTGGGTATTCAATCCTATATGGTGACTGGTACCGTGCATGAAGTACTTTTTATAGGCTGGCCAGTTTTTATCCTCGTTCTGAACATCGGCCTTGTCCAACAGTCCCAAACCTAATAGTTCAGAAGTCATTATCTTACCAACTTCTTTATGGAAATCTGCCCAAATAGTTCCTGGCACTAACATACTGGTAGCCTCGTCCTTTACTCTAAGAACAGCATTGTATACCTCTTTTTGACGAGGGGTAAACCTTCCGTTTACGGGAATGGTACGGGTTAAATCACTAGAATAGTTGGCGTATTCTGCCGCAACATCCATCAATAACATATCCCCATCCTTACACTCGCGGTTATTCTCTACATAATGTAATACGTTGGCGTTGTTTCCAGAGGCTATGATTGGGGTATATGCAAATCCCTTAGATCTGTTACGGATAAACTCGTGCAACAATTCGGCCTCAATCTCATGCTCCCAAACCCCTGGCTTTACAAAGCTCAATAAACGTCTAAATCCTTTTTCGGTAATGTTACAGGCAGTTTGCATCAAGGCTATTTCTTCTGGCTCTTTTACACCCCTGATATCTTGTAAGATAGGATTGCTCTTCTCCCATTTGTGGGCAGGGTAATCTTGCTTACATTTAATTATAAAGCGGTCTTCCCTTGTTTGGGTCTCTACCGCCTGACGGTAGTGCTCATTGGTATTAAAGTATACTGTCTCGGCCTCGGTCATAAGATCAAAAAAGACCTTGTCAAAATCGGTCAACCAGTAGATAGAGGCAATCCCCGATACTTCAGTGGCTTTCTCCTTGGTTAATTTAGCTCCCTCCCAAACAGCGATATGGGCATTGGTTTCGCGCACGAAAAGAACTTCACGGTGCTTTTTATCGTGGGCATCCGGAAACAACAATAGAATAGTTTCTTCCTGGTCGGCTCCTGATAAATAAAAAAGATCCCTGTTCTGTTCAAAAGGCATGGTACTATCTGCCCCGATAGGATAAATATCGTTAGAATTAAAGACCGCAATACTGTTCGGCTTCATCTGGGCCATAAACTTTTTGCGGTTTTTTATAAACAAATTCTGATCTATTTGCTCGTACTTCATAGCTATATTTTTGTTGTTTTTAAGATTAAAAAGAGGCTGCATTACGCCATTTCGCAGTCGCCCGCAAGAATCCCCATAAAGAATACCTACTGAGACTATTGCAGCTTTTATTTTTTGTCCTAGCAAATTTAAGAAATCATAAGTGCTTCACACATTTTAACTCATAATCATTTCCTAAGAATTCCCCTTCACGTTCCTAGGCCTTCTTTTTTTAAAATCAAATAATTCTCTTTTAACCTCCTTATTTATTGTTTCTAAGGGTGCTAGGTAATAAACATAGCTGAATTCATCTTTGCGACCAGTTTTCGGTCATGCCCGTTTCATAAAAGCTAAAAATTTTATGCCAGAATCTGCCCGCACCTCTAATCCCTCAATCTTAAAAAAGAGCCACCAAATACTTCCTTAAGGTGCATTTTGAATGCTATCTTTGAAGAAAATTTCAAGCATTAGTAACACTCTGTCCAAACTGTAAACCATGCGCCATTATATTCTGCTCCTTGTACTTGCTACTACAACCCTGGGATGTGCCCAACAAAAAGAAGCTACCGGGAAAACCGATGATTATTTTAACCTTGTCCGCGACCACTATACAGGAGAAAAGGCTTTAGAAACCACCGCTTATGTAGCGCAATTTTGGCGAGTGGTAGGCAACGAGGGGTTTAATAAGAGCATCTATAAAATAGCGGCAGAACTAGAAGCTGCCGGGTATGTTTTGGAAGATAAGGCCGATAAAAATGATCGGTTGCGCTACCGCATCGAAAAAAGAGCTTTACAAAAGTCTACTTGGGAACCTGTATCTGCCACCCTCCGGATTCTTGGCGACGAGGATGCCCCACTACTATCGTTCAACAGCAACCGCAATATGGTATATATCAACTCCGTATCCACCCCAAAAACAGGGAGTACTGCCGAGGTAGTATATATAAAGGACAAGGAAGACCTCAAAACTACAAATGTTAAGGGAAAAATAATCTTTACGGAACGCCAGGCAAGGGATATTTATTTGGAAGGGGTGCTTGAAAAAGGAGCTATTGGAATATTCAGTTATGACAACCCTTCATATTTACAACCCGAAAAGAACAGCACCTCCATACAATTTAGGTCCCTCCCCCATCACCCTAAAAACCGTTGGGGAATTGCGCTTTCTTATCGGGCCAAAGAACACTTAAAAGCCAAGTTGGCCCAAGGCCCTGTAAGTGCCACAGTGACTATTGACACTAAAATTTATCCTTCTGAGGAGCTAACCCTTATTGCCGAAGTCTTGGGCGCCGAATACCCCGACCAACGTCTTGTTTTTAGTGCGCATGTACAAGAGCCCGGCGCTAATGACAATGCTTCTGGGGTAGGAGCACAATTAGAAATGGCAGCCCTCACCGCCAAATTAATGGCCAAGGACGCGATAGACCCGCAACGAACCCTTACTTTTCTTTGGGGCGATGAAATTATATCGACCAGAAGATATATACAGGAAGACCCGAAAAGGGCCGCCGATATTAAATGGGGCATCAGTTTAGATATGGTAGGAGAAAATACGGCATTGACCGGCGGTACTTTCTTGATAGAAAAAATGCCCGACCCCTCGGCCATTTGGACCAGAGGTAATGACAAACACTCGGAATGGGGCGGAAAAAAACTCGCCCTAGAAGATATGAAACCACACTACCTCAACGATTTTATACTGTATAATTTTATGCAACAAGCAGGTTTCGCCCAATGGGTAGTGAATACAAACCCTTTTGAAGGCGGTAGTGACCACACCCCTTTTTTACATGCCGGCATTCCCGGATTATTGCTTTGGCATTTTACCGACCAATTTTACCATACCGATAACGACCGTATGGACAAGGTGTCGCAAGAAACGCTAAAGAATGTAGGAACGGCCGCCCTAGTTAGTGCCCTCACCTTGTTAAATGGCGACACCTATACCGCTGTTGATATTATTGAAATTATCAAAAAAGCAGCACTAGACCGTTTATCCAATGAATTTATAATTAGTGAAAAGGCAATTAAGGCAGGCAATAGCCCCAAAAATGAAATTGAAATCTTAGACGCTTGGGAAGACTGGTACCTTAAAGCCATTGCCACTACCATGGATATGGCGTCCCCAGAAAACACGGCCTATCTAGAGAAATCTATCCTAATGGCGCAGTCCGTTATAGAAATGCAGGCCAAGCTTTTTAAATCAGAATTGGAAAAGAAGAAATAGCAATTGCAGTGGTATTTGGGCGTTCCCTCCTTCGTCGGGCGGGCACTTGGCTATATCCCTTGCCCTGCTGCGGGGATGCCGCCGCGGTCCCTAACGCATCATTTTACAGACAAGAAGCCTTCCGGTTAAAGTCGTATTCATAGCCCAGAAAGATCAAAAAAACAGGGGCAATCTTTTGGACAAAGGTGGCGATACATCACTTAATAGATTAATTTTGCCCAGCTTTTTTTATCAGCAAACCACATTCAACAGAAAACATACAATCATATCACATGCAGCAACTTCAACATATAGAAAACGAGCTTAAAGATATACGGCAAGCCCTAAAGACCCACAGATTATACACCCAATTATCGACTATAGAAGACATTCAGGTTTTTATGGAAAACCATGTTTTTGCGGTATGGGATTTTATGTCGCTTTTAAAAGCCCTACAAATACAACTTACCAATGTTGCTATTCCATGGACGCCCCGACAAAACCCTACCTTGGCTAGGTTTATCAATGAAATTGTACACGGGGAAGAAAGTGACATTAACGAATTGGGGGTCCCAAAGAGTCATTACGAAATGTACCTGGAAGCCATGGAACAAATTGGCGCCTCTACAAAAGAAGCCAATTCCTTAATAACATTGATAGAATCTGGAAACGAGGTAAACCACAGTTTAGATCAAATTACCATAGCCCCGGCTGTGAAGGAATTTGTTCGGTACACCTTTGCAATTACCGCTACTGAAAAAGCCCATTTAATTGCATCGGCCTTTACTTTTGGAAGGGAAGATGTTATTCCGGATATGTTCATAGAAATTCTAAAACAGACCGATGCCGACAACAAGCGCTATAATAAATTAAAGTATTACTTAGACCGTCATATTGAGTTAGACGGGGACGAACACGGTCCTTTGTCTCTAAAAATGATTTCTGAACTATGCGGCACAGACCCTAAAAAATGGGAAGAAACCCTAGAAGTAGCCAAAGAATCGCTGCGTCAAAGAATCTCCCTATGGGATGCCATTGCCGATCGTATTGAAAAGAAGAACGTTTTAATATAATCGCTACCTCCATATAAAAGCTACCTAATAATTTTTATCCCAACAATTACAATCCTTGTTGGGATAAAAACCATAGGACCACTTCCCAAAGTTATTTTCAACCTACTACTGCGAGCTGTCATTATTACCCAAAGACTATAATTCCTAGAAAAATAAGAGCATTAACCCTTTCTCTACTCCTAAAGTTCCACTTCCATCCTTACACTTGGACATATAAAATTATTTTAGTACCTTAAAACATCTAACCGTAAGCATACTAGCCTTTTACAAAGCAATTGATTTCTTTAAAAACTGGCGCTTTAGCACTCCCCTAAAAGAAAGCAAGCTTACGGCATCTACAAAATGTGATTTTTGTCTAACTAGGATGGCTACCTTATCGCCCTAATCAAAACCTATTGCTTATTAATATTAACTAATATATAATTTATGGGACCTCATTTTTTCTCTCTTCGTATACGGCCTATACTTTCTTTAATGCTACTTCCCATCATCTTTTATTCTTTATCTGCTTGTAAAAAATCCAAGAGTCAAGTACACAATGCCCAAATGCGGCTTCAAAACAAGGATATTATAGAGGTGGTTACCCAAAATATGGATTTCCAAACGGTAGATACTATTCCATCGGGCTGGCATACGTTTCGGTATACCAACAAATCTAAAGAACCCCATTTCTTTTTATTGGACAAATACCCCGAGGACAAAACCATTAAAGATGCAGAAAAAGAAGTAATGCCTGTGTTCCAAAAGGGAATGGATCTGATCAATGAGGGAAAGACGGCCGAAGGTTTTGCCACACTGAACAGCTTACCTACTTGGTTTTTTAAAGTCGTTTTCTCCGGAGGATCGGCTATGGTATCGCCCGGGGAACAAAGTGTAACGACCTTATTTATGGAACCCGGATATTACGTGATGGAATGTTATGTAAAAATGTCCAACGGAATATTCCATTCGACCATGGGAATGACCAAGGAACTTATAGTAACCCAAGAACTTTCGGACGGCGAACCTTTAGTCCCCAATGTAAGGATCACCATTTCGAGCACCGAGGGCATTGAATACGATTCCCCTATTCATAGCGGGCCACAAGTATTTTCCGTGTTTTTTAAAGACCAAATCTCCCATGAAAATTTCGTTGGCCACGATGTAAACCTAGTTCGTTTGCATAAGAATGCCGACCTCACTATTTTAGAAAATTGGATGAACTGGGCAGATCCTGAGGGATTGATGAGCCCGGCCCCAAAGGGAGTTACCTTTTTAGGGGGAGTCAACGACCTACCTAAGGGAAAAACGGGGTATTTTAGTACCACCCTAGAACCAGGGCATTACGCTTTTATTGCAGAAGTCCCAAATGCACGAAGCAAAAAAATGTTTCAACCTTTCACAGTCCAGGAACCAACTCAAGAAGCCAAAAACACCCCCTTTCCTAAAAAATAAATAGGCTAAACCTTATCCTTTTAGAATCTTGTTCTTTTTGCAGGATTCCCTATCTTCAATTTTTTAATTAAAATAGGGACTCCTCCCCACAGACTACTTGTATTATGTTCGATTTCCGTCTAAAAGTTTTCCATACCGTTGCCAAACGACTCAGTTTCACAAAAGCTGCCAAGGAACTATTTATCACCCAACCGGCGGTCACCAAACATATCAAGGAGATAGAGAACTACCTCAACATTAAGGTTTTTGAAAGAAAGGGGTCTCAAATTCTGTTAACCCCTGCCGGAAAAATTTTATTGGATCATACCGAAGCCTTGTTTTCAATATACCGGGAACTAGAATTTGAACTGAATACTATAACCAAGAATTATAACGGAAGGTTGCGAATTGGGGCTAGTACCACCATTGCCCAATATATATTGCCACAGTTGCTAGCCGGTTTCCACCAAAAATTCGGTCATATTAAAGTTTCTTTAATCAATGGAAATACGGAAAAAATAGAGGCGGAACTACAAGCCAACACCATAGACCTCGGCATTATAGAAGGTAAGACCAAGAAATCTAATTTTAAATATGAGGAATTCATAAAAGACGAAATCGTTTTGGTAGCCAATAGCCAACATCCCTTGGTAAAAAAGCAACCTATATCCCTTGAGACACTGAAAACGGTCCCCATATTATTACGGGAGCAAGGCTCGGGAACCCTAGAGGTCATAGATCACCACCTTAAAAATACAGCATTAAAAACCTCGGATCTTTCCCTAGAAATGGAATTGGGCAGCACAGAAAGCATTAAAAACTATCTATACCACAGCAATTCTGTCGCTTTCCTATCCATCCACTCCGTTTTTAAAGAACTCAAAAACAACGACTTTAGCATCCTAGATGTGGCTGATCTGAACATCGGCCGCCACTTTTACTTTATACAACCCCAGGGGCAGACAGATCCCTTATCCGAATTATTTAAAAAATTCGCCCTTCATTATAACTTTAAGTAATGGTGCATTACAGATGGTGATTTCCATAAAGTGGTATAATAGAGGACCTTTGTCCTATAATTAATACCAACTTTCCAAATGGGAATGCAAAAGAAAATAGTTTTAGGCAATTGGATTCAGAAAAGCATTACTACCAGAGAACTACTGTTTTTAATAATGGTGGTCTTATGCTTAACGCCTTTTATATCTCCTCCAATAGCCCTTTTATTGGGTTTGATCGTTGCCCAATGGATAGGACATCCCTATTTACACCTCAACCATAAGGCTACTCATTTGCTACTTCAAGTATCTGTTGTGGGCCTAGGGTTTGGCATGAATATGAACAGCGCATTAAAGGCCGGAAAAGAAGGAATTCTTTTCACTATAGTTTCTATTATCAGTATTCTTGTCATTGGTTTTTTTATGGGCAAAGCCCTCAAACTGGACAAAAAAACTTCTTATTTAATCTCGGTAGGAACAGCCATCTGTGGGGGCAGTGCCATTGCCGCTATTTCTCCAGTAATAAAAGCCAAGGAAAACCAAATCTCCATCGCCATTGGTACAATTTTTATCCTTAATTCCGTAGCCTTGTTTGCATTTCCTGCCATAGGATCGGCCTTAGATTTATCCCAGACCCAATTTGGAATGTGGTGTGCCATTGCTATTCACGATACCAGCTCCGTGGTTGGTGCAGCCAGCAAATACGGGGACAAGGCCCTGGAGATTGCTACTACCGTAAAATTAGCCAGAGCTTTGTGGATTATCCCCCTAGCCTTTTTATCTACCTATGTGTTTAAAAATAAAGGCGGCAACATTAAAATCCCCTACTTTATTGGTTTGTTTGTTTTGGCTATGATGGCAAATACTTATATCCCTTTTGTTCAGGAATATAGCCAGTACCTTAGCGGTATTGCCAAGGCCGGTTTAACCCTTACCCTATTCCTAATTGGCTGTGGGTTAAATAGAAATGTCCTAAGTGCCGTTGGCTACAAACCACTTTTACAAGGAATAGTCCTATGGATCTTCATTGCAGGCGGCGCCCTTTGGGCCATCATGAGTTTTAGCGCATAGCATCAGAACAACACATATACCAATCTATTAATTCAGCCAAAAAACATGTTATGCTGTCTTTTTTATAGCACGGTTTTTTATCGATGTTCAGACTAGTTAGTTGGTAGCGTGATGTTTTACCCGTAACACTGTCTTATTTTCCCTTCTAACGGAACAAACAGTCGATAAAATACCCCCTTTACAATATAAGGCGCCCTACTTTTTAACTGCAAACCAACCGCTTAGTATAATAGCCGATAAACTCCATAGCAGATAAACCAGCGACTCCCTAAGCCATTCCCTAAGCTATTAGGCCAAATCTACTGTGCCCACATGCAACAAAGCATCGCCTTGGTTTACCACCCCCTGGTGGTTTATACAAAACACATAGCCGTCATAGGGCGCTTTTATTTCTTTGACATACTTGGCAAAGGTATCGGACACAATTCCCAATACCTGATTTTTTTTAATGGGGGTACCGTTTAAAACCTTGGGCACGAACATGCCGGCCGTGGGTGCTCTAAGCCATCTTCTTTGTGATAAATGAATCGTTGGGGGTCTTTTATCCTTTCCGGAACTACTTTGTGGTGTCATTTTAAAATATGTAAGGATATTTTGTATCCCTTGAATACCCTCTACAATGGCAGAATGGTCAAAACGCATGCTTTCGCCTGCCTCGTAAACAATGGTTGCAATGCCTTTGGTATAGGCTACTTTTCTAAAAGAATTGGCTATGAGTCCAGAGGGAAAGCTAAATGGGGCATTAAAGATTTCTGCCAATAGCTTACTGTCCTTGTCATCTTTAGTGAACCGTGTTTGCGGATAATTAGCCAAGCGCCCACCTCCGGTATGTAAATCGATCCCAAAATTTATCAAGGGAAATATTTGGGTTGTATAATAATAGGCGATTCTGCTGGCCAAGGAGCCAGTTTTAGAGCCCGGAAAGCTGCGGTTGACATCCTTTCCGTCGGGGACGTCCCTAGAAAAGTGCAAAAACCCAAATACATTCAGCAACGGCACCACAATGACAGCGCCACGCTGAATTTTAAATTTCTTTTTTTGCAACATACGGCGAACAATTTCTATCCCATTGATCTCATCCCCGTGCAATCCGGCCTGGATTAAAATAACCGGCCCCGGTTCTGTGGCATTCACCACATAAATTGGGATATCTATGATGGTACCCGTTGGCAAACGGTCTATATTAATATGCAGCCATTTTTCTTGCCCCGGAGCTACCTTTTCACCACCGATAACGATGTCCTTATTTTCCAAAAAACTTTCCATAAATCACCTACTATTTACTGTTTTAACCTTGATCTATACCATTTTTCCTCAAGTAATTGAGGCTTCTACAAATGACAGCAGCGGCAATTTCTTTAAATTGGTTCTAAATACCATACATAATTTAAACAAAGTTTGTGAATAAGTCGCCAGAACTGTAGATTTGTCCTTAAAAATAGTAACCAATGAGTGGATTTTTAAACTCTTCGATCGGCAGAAAGTTTACCATGGCCCTTTCAGCCCTTTTCTTAATGTTATTTATCTTACAACATTTCGCCATCAACATTTTATCCGTTTTTAGTCCGGACAGCTTTAATGAAATCTCGCACTTTATGGGTACAAACCCATTGGTACAGTTTGCATTACAACCGGTCTTGCTATTTGGAGTAATCTACCATTTTGTAATGGGGTTCATCCTAGAGATAAAGAACAGAAATGCCCGTACCGTGAAGTATTACAAAAACAACGGTGCTGCAAATTCTACTTGGATGAGTAGAAACATGATTTGGAGTGGAGGGTTTATCTTGGTATTCCTTGTAATTCACTTTATCGACTTTTGGTTTCCTGAAATCAATACTAAATTTATTCAGGGAGACATGTCTGGTCTTCTGGCCGATGGAGAAGGCTATCGTTACTACGAGGAACTGACCCATAAGTTTGTTCCTGTTTGGAGGGTTGCCCTATATTGTGTAGGCTTTGTATTTCTTTCTTTACACTTACTTCATGGCTTTAATTCGGCCTTTCAGTCTGTAGGAGCCAACAACAAATACATAAAAGGGTTAAAAGGATTTGGAAAGGCATACGCCATTTTAATTCCGTTAGGATTTATCTTTATTGCGCTTTTTCACCATTTTAACCATTAATAATACTATTTACTTATGTCTGTATTAGATTCTAAAGTACCTAAAGGTCCGTTAAAGGATAAATGGACCGACTATAAAAATCATATCGATTTAGTAAACCCTGCCAACAAACGTAATATAGATGTTATTATCGTTGGTACTGGTTTGGCTGGGGGATCAGCAGCGGCTACTTTAGCCGAACTAGGATATAACGTAAAAGCATTCTGTTACCAGGATTCTCCTCGTAGAGCACATTCTATTGCTGCCCAAGGGGGAATTAATGCTGCAAAAAATTACCAAGGCGATGGGGATTCTACCTATCGTTTGTTTTATGACACCGTTAAAGGAGGAGATTACCGTTCCAGAGAAGCCAACGTATATCGTTTGGCAGAGGTATCGGCCAATATTATTGACCAATGTGTGGCCCAAGGGGTTCCTTTTGCCCGTGATTATGGTGGACAATTAGACAACCGTTCTTTTGGAGGGGTTTTGGTTTCCCGTACCTTTTATGCCAAAGGGCAAACTGGCCAGCAATTGTTATTAGGGGCTTATTCTGCCATGAACAGGCAAATTGCCCGTGGTAAGATAGAGATGTTTAACCGCCACGAAATGTTAGACGTGGTAAAGGTAGACGGAAAAGCTCGTGGTATCATCGCACGTAACTTGGTTACCGGAGAAATAGAGCGTCATTCTGCCCATGCAGTCGTTATTGCTTCGGGAGGATACGGAAACGTTTATTTCCTTTCTACCAATGCTATGGGATCTAACGCTACGGCAGCTTGGAAAATACATAAAAAAGGGGCGTTCTTTGCCAACCCTTGCTATACCCAAATTCACCCTACCTGTATCCCTCGTTCAGGAGACTATCAGTCTAAATTGACATTGATGTCGGAATCCTTGCGTAATGATGGACGTATCTGGGTTCCCAAGAAAATGGAGGATGTTTTGGCTATTAGAAGCGGTAAATTACAACCTACACAAATAAAAGAAGAAGATAGGGATTACTATTTGGAAAGAAGATACCCTGCTTTTGGAAACTTAGTGCCTAGGGATGTTGCTTCTAGGGCGGCCAAGGAAAGATGTGATGCCGGATATGGTGTCAACGCTACTGGAGAAGCCGTTTACCTAGACTTTAAATCGGCTATAGAACGTTATGGAAACGAGCAGGCCAAACTACAAGGTTTAAACAACCCTAGCAAAGAAAAAATCACCGAATTGGGAGCGGCTATTGTAAAAGCCAAATACGGAAACCTTTTCCAGATGTACGAGAAAATTGTAGATCAGGACCCTTATAAAACCCCTATGATGATTTACCCAGCGACCCATTATACCATGGGAGGTGTTTGGGTAGACTATAACCTTATGACTACAGTAGAAGGCCTGTACTGTATTGGAGAAGCAAACTTCTCTGACCACGGTGCCAACCGTTTGGGAGCTTCGGCCCTAATGCAAGGATTGGCCGACGGATATTTTGTATTGCCATACACTATTGGCGATTATTTATCCAATGAAATCCGTACCGGTAAGATCCCGACGGACAGTCCAGAATTTGAAGAAGCAGAAAAGGAAGTTACCGAAAAAATCAACTTCTTTATCAATAACAAAGGTTCGCACTCCGTAGACTATTTCCATAAAAAACTTGGAAAGATCATGTGGGACAAATGTGGAATGTCTAGAAACGCTACAGATTTAAAAAAGGCTATGGCCGAAATTAAAGCTGTTCGCGAAGAGTTCTACAAAGAGGTAAATGTTCCTGGTGCTGCCAATGAAATGAACCCAGAATTAGAGAAAGCAGGTCGTGTGGCCGATTTCTTGGAGCTTGGAGAATTATTCGCCAAGGATGCCCTTATGAGAGAAGAATCTTGTGGTGGTCACTTTAGGGAAGAATCTGTAGAGCTAGATGGCGAACAAAAAGGAGAAGCGAAACGTAATGATGACGATTTTGCCTTCGTAGCTGCATGGGAATACAAAGGGGAGCCAGCAGATGCCGTCTTGCACAAAGAGCAACTGGAATTTAAGGATATAGAGCTAAAACAAAGAAGTTACAAATAATATTGTCATGAGCTATAGGTGGTGTGCCTTGAGAGTATACACTACTTAGCACTCATTACTCAATACATAAGATATGAACCTGACATTAAAAATTTGGAGACAACAAGGACCACAGGACAAAGGTAAAATGGTCGATTATAAGGTGAGCGATATTTCGGAACATATGTCTTTTTTAGAAATGATGGATGTTTTGAACGAGCAGCTTATAAACAAAGGCGATGAACCAGTAGCCTTTGACCATGACTGTCGTGAAGGAATCTGTGGAATGTGCTCTATGTACATCAATGGAGAAGCCCATGGTCCGGACAGAGGGGTAACTACCTGCCAATTGCATATGCGTATGTTTAAGGACGGGGATACGATTACCATAGAACCTTTTAGAGCCAAGGCATTTCCTGTAATAAAAGATTTGGTAGTCGATAGAAGTTCTTTTGACCGTATTCAGCATGCGGGCGGATTTATATCTGTGAACACTTCCGGAAATACTCAAGACGCCAATGCGATCCTGATAGACAAGCACGATGCCGATACGGCTATGGATGCCGCTACTTGTATTGGTTGTGGCGCTTGTGTGGCTAGTTGCAAAAACTCTTCGGCAATGTTGTTCGTTGGGGCAAAAGTATCTCAATACGCCCTATTGCCACAAGGACAGGTAGAAGCAGTAGACCGTGTGAAAAATATGGTCGCTCAAATGGACCTGGAAGGTTTTGGTAACTGTACCAATACCGGGGCTTGTGAAGTAGAATGTCCAAAAGGTATTTCTCTAGAAAACATCGCACGTATGAACAGAGAATTTTTAAGCGCAAATATAAAAAGCTAGTTCTGGCAACTGTTTAAATTTAAATACAAAAACCCCAAACCTACCGGTTTGGGGTTTTTTTATGCCTTACTCACAGACATTATTGTGGCGAATATCCATGAGCTCTAAAACCTAGATAAAGCACAAAATACCCTTAGGATCGTATTCGTTGCATCCCAGATCGGGGACGACTATTTATATTCATATTTTGCCCTGCAAACCGTCCAAATTTATAGCTGAAAGTAAGCATGAAATATTGCTCCAATATCTTGCTTTCAGCATCCTGAATAAAGTCCTCTGAAATGGTTCTAACATACCCATTGTTCTTTCCTAAGATATCATACCCAACCAATGTCAGCGTCCCTTTTCCTTCCCATAACTGCACCCCTAGACCAGCATTCCAAAAAACAGCGTCCCCATCAAAGGCATCTCCCACCCTACTGTTATAACGATACGAAACCTTATTGGTCAAAAAGGCATCTTTAAAAAAATAAATAGAAGAATTCAACTGTAAGTTTTGAACAAAATAGGCATTGTCATCATAAATATCGGTATCGTAAATAGTCTTGTTTAGCGCGTAGCTGTAGGAGGCATTAAAATCTAATTTTTTGTCATAGGCATACCTAAAGGATATGGAAGGTCTAATCACAGAAGACTCGGCCGTAAACTTTACACCGTTCTGTATAGAGAGGTTGTTCCTAAAACTTCCATGAAGCCTTAGGTTGAAATTCATATTCGCATGCTGACTAAAATAGGTTTTGGTGATCGCCGTATTGCCCCTTAAAGAATAATCGCCCTGTATATTGGTATAGGTAGTGTATTTTATAAGATCTTCGTCGGTTATAGTAGTATTGATAATCTTGTCTTGTACAAATCCGGCCGCTGCATCTCCGGTGATATTAATGTTGTGAAAGGCCAAATTATTCTGATATTGAAAACGCAGGTCATGGTTCACCGCAGGCTCCAAAAATGGGTTCCCCGTACGTATATGCAATTGGTTGTTGACATCGGGTACCGGTTGTAACTGGCCGATAGAAGGCACATCTACATTTTGATCGTAATGTAGGTTGATGTTTTTATAACCGTTGGCATCCCTATACTGAATTCTCCCCGAATAGGTCAGATAGTTAAAATCGGCCTTAAAATTGCGAGCAACATTAATTTCATCTTCGTATTTCCTAAAGGTATTGGTGTAGTTCCCCGAAGCTTCAAATCGAAATCCTTTATAGTCGTATCGAACCCCTAAGGCAGGGCGTACCGTTGTCGTCAAATAGTTGTTTTCGGTACTCAGTCGTTGGTTAAATTCGTCATAACTCCCTACTTCCGTATTAAAATCGTACACATATTTTTCATTGGTGCTATTGCCAACTTGAACCCAATATCTTGGAATGATCCTGAAATCTGTAAACAATTCTTTGTTCCAACTTGCGTTGAGGGCTATATTGGAATTAAGGTTTTCAGATTCGTTAATTTGATCCTGTATATTGGTCGTGTTCTTTTTATATAATATGTTTTCGGAATATCTTTTACCACTAGACTGGTCCTTGCTGATATTGGTAGACAATCCGATATGAAAATAGTCGCGCCTTCCCCCTAGCCTTGGGGTTACACTAAAATTATTACTGAAATTATAGGAGTCTGACATCCCTTGATTTCTCGACGTATAGTCGCTCACCAAATCTCCATTGGTTTCTGTAGATTGTGTGGTTTCTTGATTAAAAGAGTCCGAATTTGATATTTTAAAATCGGTACTATTGGCAATTTGAACCCTAGTGTTAGCCGATTTATTTTTGGGCTCTACTAAAAACTTCATATCAAGATTGGCAGTATGGCTATCAGAATCCCCACTGCTATTTTTCTTGGAATTAGTGATATAATCTAGGTCTGGCAAAAAGTTTTCCCTTCTTGTTTTTTGTTCGGTTTCCCTATTTTGAGCACTGTACCTATAATTGCCATTGATCCGCGTTTCGTTCCATTTTCCCTTAGAAAAATTACTCCCCAGAAAACTAGATTCCAAATACCCATTACTGGTATCCGTATCGGGCAAACTATTAAAGCCCTTAGACATATTAATGTTGTTGGTCCCAGAGATCACCCCCAATTGTTTTCCTTCTATCAATTGAAAAAGGTTCGCATTGGCCTGGTATTTATCGTCTGTTCCATAGCCACCGGCAACATCCCCGAAATAACCTTTATTTTTCCCTTTTTTAATTTTCAGGTTCAGCTCCTTTGTCCCAGAATCCGATGCCTCGCCCGTAAATTTTTGCAAATCTGTTTTAAAATCGGTGACTTGAACCTTATCGATCACCACACTGGGTAGATTTTTAATGGCGATATTCCCGTTCTTTTCCCCAAAAAAACGCATCCCGTCTACATTAACGGCCTCTACTTCTATCCCGTTATGGGTAATAATCCCGTCCAGATCTATTTCGATCCCCGGAAGCTTTTTTAGCAAATCTTCTACCTTATCATTGGGAAGGGTCTTAAAACTATCGGCATTGTACTCTACGGTATCTTTCTTCATCAACACCGGGGGCGCTTTACCTACTAAAAACACTTCTGTTAGCTCTTCTAGCTGTTCCTCTATAGTAATATCTCCTAGGTACAATCGCTCTTCCTGGGGCACCTCTATATCTCGGCTATAGGTTTTGTATCCCAAATAAGCCACCTTAAAAAGAAGATTGGACTGGGTTTCGGCATTGACGCGAATAGAAAATTCTCCTTTTTTGTTGGTAATAGCATAGGCCATGGTAGTGGAGTCTTTTATACTCTGTACAAAAACGGTAGCCCCTTCCAAGCTGGTTGCCTCCTTATCAATCACCAAGCCCTCAAGGGCGAATTTTTGGCTCATCGCACTAAAGGACGCCAAGAGAAATACCAAATATACCAGTGTTTTCAAACTAAATGTTTTTGTGGCTAAAGAACGCCAGATTAACACTTTGACTCCCTAAAGGAATAAAGGTTTAAAGAACAGTTGTTAATAAGTTAAAATCTTAATTGCCCTAAGCTATATCCAAAAGGAAACTTAAAAATGAAGTATCTTTAGGAATGGCCAAGAAGTACGCTATAGATAGAATCATCGTCCCTCGTTTTAACGAGGCTGCCGGATTTTATACCACTCCCGAACGCTCAAAGATGATGGCTAAAATAAGAGGCAAGAATACCAAGCCCGAATTAGCCTTTAGAAAAGCGCTATGGAAATTAGGGTACCGCTACCGAATCGATTATAAAAAGCTGATTGGAAAACCAGATATCGTCCTTCAAAAATACGAGACGGCAATATTCATAGACGGAGAATATTGGCATGGATATAATTGGGCCAACAGAAAGTCATGCATTAAAACCAATGCGGCCTTTTGGATCCCAAAAATAGAACGAAATATGCAGCGCGACCTAGAGGTTTCCATGGCTCTAAAAAATCTCGGATATACCGTATTCCGATTTTGGGCACAGGAAATTAAAATGGATTTGGAGGGCTGTTTACAAAAGGTCGTACTGCATTTAGAAGGACACAGCTCCTACAATGGCGCTACTTCACCACAAGACTAACCCTTCTTTTGTATACCTTTATAAACAGCACTAACGTCAACTTTAAAAACATGCCAACTTTTAGATCTGCAATCGTATCTAAACTGCCTCTTGTAAAGACCACCATTTTTACGACTATGGGGCAATTAGCCCAAAAGCACCAAGCGATTAATCTTTCTCAGGGATTTCCCAATTTTGAACCCGATCCTGAATTGATTGCTTTGGTGACCGAGGCGATGAACCAAGGCTTTAACCAATATGCACCTATGGCCGGACTATGGTCGCTACGCGAAATAATAGCCGAAAAAATTGAGGCCTTGCATGGCCAATCCTACGATCCCGAAACCGAGATAACGGTAACGGTAGGGGCAACACAAGCCATTTTTACGATCATTACGGCCTTTATTTCCCCTATGGATGAAGTAATACTCTTTAAGCCCGCCTACGACTGCTATGAGCCTGCCATTAGGCTTAATGGCGGCATTCCGGTTGGCGTACAACTAAAGAAGGACGATTTTACCGTAGATTGGGACGAATTCCGCGCCAAGATTACACCAAAAACAAAAATGGTGGTCATTAATACCCCCCATAATCCTAGTGGCACCATATTATCAAAGGCCGATATGATACAGCTACAAGATTCCTTGAAGGACACCGGAATCATAGTTATTAGCGATGAAGTGTACGAACATATTATTTTTGACGGCCACGAACACCAAAGCGCCTCTCGCTTTCACGATTTGGCGCAACGGACCTTTGTTTGTTCCTCCTTTGGCAAGACCTTTCATATTACGGGATGGAAATTAGGCTATTGTGTGGCCCCGGCCGAATTAATGAAGGAGTTTAGAAAAACACACCAGTTTAACGTTTTTAGTGTCGACCATGCAGCACAAAAAGCGATGGCCGATTATTTAAAGACACCTCAGCATTATCTAGACCTGCCAAAATTTTACGAACAGAAGCGCAATCTGTTTGTTGCTGGCCTAAACGGTTCTAGGTTCACCATTAAACCCTGTAGCGGTAGTTATTTTCAATTGTTAGACTATTCGGCCATAAGCGAGGAAAACGATATGGAATTTGCAGAGCGCTTGGTAGTGGAGCACAAAATTGCCAGTATTCCCCTTTCTGGCTTTAATACCGAAGACAAAACCCAAAAATTAGTGCGATTTTGTTTCGCAAAAACCACTGAAACCCTAGAAAAGGCCACGGCTGTCCTGAGAACTATATAAAACCCTACTTCCAAAGCGTTTTTGATATTGGAGATTTACCCTAAAAATACCTGATAAAAGAATCGGATAGGTTTAAAGAAATTGGATTTCAGAGGTACGCAATGCAAAAGAAGACAAACTAAAAAGAGCGATGCCTGCAGGTATCGCTCTTTTTAAACCCTTTATATGCCATAGCATACTCTTGTCGGGTTTCAACGAACGGCCAGGCCGTTACAACATAAATAACTTTTTAATCAGATTGATGATCCCTCGAAAAAAATCGTTCGGATACACTTGAATCTCTTCTTGTTTAGGGGAGTGGTTAAGCTGGACTTCCATACATTATATTTTTATCGTTATTAGATTTGGGATCCACCACTTGGTGGTGAATTTAAAAAATAACGCCTCTTTTTAAAATTTGTTGTAGTCAAACTAAAAAAAATTTCTCCCCTTCTATCCAGCTAAATGTTGGTTGCTTAAAACGGTTATAAAGTCTTGCTACAGTTCCATTTCGGGAATCTCGCCTTCAACGATCAGGGTCCCTTCGGTGGCCTTTATTATTTCTTCTACACTTATTCCAGGAGCCCGCTCTAATAGCTTAAAACCCTTAGGAGTTACTTCTAAAACGGCAAGGTTTGTGACTATTTTTTTTACGCATCCCACGCCAGTCAATGGCAAGGAGCATTTTTTTAACAACTTAGACTCCCCAGCCCTATTGGTATGCATCATAGCGACAATAATATTTTCTGCCGAGGCCACTAAGTCCATTGCCCCGCCCATTCCTTTCACCATTTTTCCTGGAATTTTCCAATTGGCAATATCCCCGGTCTCGGAAACTTCCATAGCCCCTAAAATAGTCAAGTCTACATGTTGCCCACGGATCATCCCAAAACTGGTCACAGAATCGAAGAAAGAGGCTCCTGGCAAGGTGGTAATGGTTTGTTTTCCCGCATTGATAATATCGGCATCCTCTTCCCCCTCAAAAGGAAAGGGCCCCATTCCCAACACCCCATTTTCACTTTGGAACTCTACACTAATATCGTCACGGACAAAATTGGCCACCAAGGTAGGAATACCTATCCCTAGGTTAACGTAATATCCGTCTCTTACTTCCTTTGCAATGCGTTTTGCGATTCCGTTTTTATCTAACATAATGTTTCAATTTGAAAATTAATTAATGTAACAATGAACCAATTAAACAATGTAACAATTACTGAAATAGCAATGTAAAAGGCTATCATATCGTAAACTTGCACTTTGTTAACTCGTAATCATTATTTTAACGCCCATTCTTCATACTAGAGCTGACAATTTTATATAAAATCAATCCTAGTTCATCGACACTTTCCTTTAGTTTTAAATCGAATGGATAATATTGTGACCTTTCACATAATACTAGCCAATACTTAGTTTCTTCGAGTTCCTTTAGGGCTATTTTCATTTTGTGTATAAAGTCGGCCCTACTTTCTGCATTTTGGGCTTCATGAATATTAGCTCCTATACTGGTCCCCGACTTTAATACTTGTTGGGCGACGACATACTTTCTTTTTTCAAGCAACAACTCGGAAAACTCAATAATTTTAAGGGCGAATTCTATGGATTTTTCAATGACAACATTTTCCTTTTTTAACATTGTTAATCCTATATATTATTGGGTTCATGAGATGCTGTACAAGATGTTCATAAAGTCAATGCTGTCCTTCTATTGGCCCTCTTAAATGTTTTTTCAATTAATTCATTTTCAATTTAAATAGACAATACATAAATCCATGGATGCAGCTACGTTTTATACTTCCCACACCAATTAATTTACACATTGCTTCATTAAACAATTGGTACATTATTTTTTTCTTACCGTCAACTGTTCTATTCTTTTCTCATAGTCTTTTCCTTGAAAAATTCGTTGAACAAATATACCGGGCACATGAATTTCATTGGGGTCCAAGGATCCTGCTGGCAAGAGTTCTTCTACTTCGGCCACGGTAATTGTTGCCGCCCCGCACATAGCCGGATTAAAGTTCCGTGCCGTTCCCTTAAAAATCAGGTTACCGGCCTCATCGCCTTTCCATGCCTTTACAAAGGAAAAATCGGCTTTAAAAGCCTCTTCCAAAACGTACATTTTACCGTTAAACTCTCTGGTTTCTTTACCTTCGGCCACCTCGGTGCCATAGCCTGCGGGTGTATAGAAAGCAGGGAAACCGGCCTGTGCGGCCCTGCATTTTTCTGCCAAGGTACCTTGAGGGGTCAATTCTACTTCCAATTCCCCACTGAGCATCTGTCGTTCAAACTCATCGTTTTCCCCCACATAGGAAGAAATCATTTTTCGGATCTGATGTTTGTGCAACAATAGCCCAAGGCCAAAATCGTCTACCCCGGCATTGTTGGAAATACAGGTAATATCCTTTACCCCTATCTTCACCAGTTCCGCAATTATATTTTCCGGAATACCACACAATCCAAATCCACCTACCATAAAGGTCATTCCATCCTTTATTCCCTTTAATGCTTCTTCTACGTTTGCAACAGTTTTCCGTATCATCCTTATCAATTGTTAAAAGTTCTATGCATTTAGCAGTATGCCGATGCTCTAAAATACAGATTTTTTAACAAAAAAAGCCCTTAACTTTTAGATAAAAGTAAGGGCTTAATTTCTGAGGTTCCGTGCACTATCCAAGGAACCAAACTGGTATTGCTATAAAAAAAATATCCCGTCAGTGACGGGACATTTCTATTGGTATGTAATTTTTAAAAATCTAAATCGTCATCGGTATCAATAAGGTCATCGCTTTCCGATTCGGTATCCGAACAGTCGACGTTTAGGGAGAGTTCCTCTGGTCTTACAAAGTCTTCTTTAGATACCCCAATATCCTCATTGGCATAATTCTTTTTCATATATAATCCCCAAATTGGCAAGGCCATCGAGGCTCCCTGTCCGTAGGTAATAGTCCTAAAGTGCGTAGCCCTATCTTCGCCACCAACCCATACTCCTGTCACCAAATTGGGCACCATTCCCATAAACCAGCCATCACTTTGGTTTTGAGTGGTTCCGGTCTTCCCGGCAATAGGGTTTGTAAAGGCATAGGGATATCCGGTAATAATTTCCTCGTACATCTTATTATACTTTTCGGCACCGGTAGTTCTTAATCGCGTACCCGATCCTCCTTGGGTTACCCCAGACATCAGGTCAACCATGGCATAGGCCACATCGCTACTGAGTACATCCCTGGTTACCGGAACATATTCGTAAAGTACAGTCCCATTTTTATCTTCTATTCTGGTGACCATTACTGGTTTTACATACACCCCCTGATTGGCAAAGGTACCATAGGCCCCTACCATCTCGTATACGGTAAGATCGGCAGTTCCCAAACCAATAGAGGCTACTTCTGGAAGATTCCCGGTAAGACCTAGGTTTTTAGCCATAGAAGCTACCGCGGTGGGTCCTACCTTGTCCGTTAATTGGGCCGTAATGGTATTTACGGAATTTGCCAAAGCCTGCTTTAACGTCAGCATTTCCCCACTGTACTTTCCATTGGAGTTTTTAGGGCACCAAGGTTCCGGGTTCCCGTATTTATTGGCTTCCACACAATAATGTATATCTGGAAGAACATCGCAGGGAGACAAACGCAACTGATCAATGGCGGCAGCATATACAAATGGCTTAAAGGTAGAACCTACCTGTCTGGCCCCTTGTTTTACGTTGTCGTATTGAAAGTGCTTATAATCTACTCCCCCAACCCAAGCTTTTATATGGCCTGTTTGCGGTTCCATAGACATCATAGCTGTTCTAAGGAAAGACTTGTAATAGCGAATAGAATCTATAGGTTTCATCACCGTATCCTTTTCTCTGCTTTCGCTGTTCCAATCGAATACCGTCATGGGTGTAGGCTGATAAAAAGATTCACGGATTTCCTTGTCAGACTTCCCCTCTCTTTTCATAATCCTCCATCTAGGAGAGTTCTTTATGGCTCTTTCCATGATACGGTCGGCCTCCCCCGGATTTTCTTCTATAAAAGGGGCCGTTTTATTTCTGTCGGGCGTATTTTGATGAAAGAATTCCGCTTGTAATTTCTTCATATGCGCCACCACGGCCTCTTCTGCATTACGCTGCATACGAGAGTCTATGGTCGTATAGATTTTTAGGCCGTCCAAATTGATATTATAGCGGTTTCGTTCTCCTTCTAGGGCTGGTTTAGGGTTCTTATCAATCCAATCTTTCATGAACTTTTTAAGTTCCATCCTAAAATAAGTCGCCAATCCTTCGCTATGGGATTCAGGGTTAAAATTGATCTCCATTTTTAAGGCCTGAAGCGAATCTTTCTCTGCTTGGGTGATATAGCCGTATTTGGCCATCTGTGCCAAGACCGTATTCCTTCGGTTAAGCACTAGGGCTTCTCTACGTCTTGGATTGTAGTAAGAAGAATTCTTTAACATCCCTACCAAAACGGCGGACTCCTCTATTTTTAGTTTTTGTGGTTCTTTCCCAAAATAAATCTTGGCTGCCGATCTAATACCGTCTGCACTATAGTTAAAATCATAGGTATTTAGGTACATGGCTATGATTTCTTCCTTGGTATACTGTCTTTCCAGACGTATCGCAATCACCCATTCTTTAATTTTTTGGATAATCGTTTCAAAGGTATTTTTAGAACGCACCCCCACAAATAGTAGTCTTGCCAACTGCTGTGAAATGGTACTGGCCCCTCCTCTAGAACCCATAAAAACTGCAGCCCTAAGGGTTCCTTTGGCATCTATCCCAGAATGTTGGTAATACCGGGCATCTTCGGTAGCTACCAATGCCTGAACGATGTTTTCGGGAAGATCTTCAAAATTTACCGGAGTACGGTTGTCTGCCAAGTAATATTTCCCAAGGGTTTCCCCGTCCGCAGAAATGATTTCCGAGGCTAAATTTGTTTGAGGGTTCTCTAAACTCTCAAAGGTAGGCATCTCTCCCAACCCCCCTTCTGAGGCTATGAAAAAGATTAAAACTACAGATAAAACACCGGTTAGGAACAGTATCCAAAACCATTTGATGAATTTAAAAAAACTGGTATTCTTTTTTTTCTTTGATTCGGTTGCCATAAAACCTATCGATTACTTTTTTCTATTTGGTATCCCACGTCGGTAATACCTTCTAATTCTACAAGGCCGTCTACGCTGCCATTTTTTCGCATGGCATGCATTACTTCTAAGGTATACGCTCCCGATGACGGTAATAGGAGGTTTTCTTTATACCACAATTTATTTTCCTTTAGACTTCCGTAACCGCTGCCCAGCCATTGACCGTTGGGCTTGGCCATTTCGTATTCTAAGGTGTCCCTAACCATATTGCCATCGGGCATTGTTAGGGTCGCTATTAAAAAAAGGTTGCTATAGGCATACGTATTATCATTTCTAACAGCCAGGAACAAATTGTATGGTTGCAGGGTATCTAGATCCTTAAAAGTAAACTGCATAATGCTGTCCTTGTGCCACCCATTGTCATCAGTAGCTTTAAACGCTGATCGCAACGGGGGTTCGCCACAAGAAACCAATACTACCGCTCCTATGAGTGCCCAAAAAATCCTAAGCATTATTTGCTGGTTTTTTTCTGAAATTTGTTCTTTTCTTATTCTTGTTCCTGTTCTTGTTATTGTTGTTCCTGCGCTTTTTAGGCTTATCGAAACGGGTAAGGCTGTCTTGCCCCACAACATTTTCGAATACTTTTTCTGCTTCTTCCTGAACATTTTCCAAGGCGTATTCTTCCAAACTAGCCACCTTTTCTCTTTTCTTGTTCTTTTCCAAGATTTCGTTTACGTGGTCTTTGGACAACATATGCCAATTAGCGGGCTCGTCTTTATACGAAAACCAAAGGGCAGCTTTAAAGATATCCACTTTCTGACAAAAGGCCATTCCCTTCTCGGTAAACAACCTCGTATCCTGTCCTGGAAAGTCCTTTAAGGCATCTAAGTACACATCGAGCTCGTAGTTCAAACAACATTTAAGTTTTCCACATTGCCCTGCTAATTTCTGAGGGTTTAGGGAAAGTTGCTGATACCGTGCCGCCGAAGTACTTACGGACCTAAAATCTGTCAACCAGGTAGAGCAGCACAATTCGCGGCCACAAGAACCAATACCTCCCAAACGTTGGGCTTCTTGGCGGTAGCCTATTTGACGCATTTCTATACGGATCCCAAAAGCCTTGGCCATATCCTTGATCAGCTGACGGAAATCGACCCTGTCTTCTGCGGTATAGTAAAAAGTAGCTTTGGAACCATCGCCTTGGAATTCTACATCGGAGATTTTCATCTGTAGCTTAAGCACAATGGCTATTTCCCTGGCGCGTTTTTTAATTTCGTCCTCCCTATCCCGACATTTTTGCCAAATATCGATATCCTTTTGCGAGGCTTTTCTATAAAGCACGGGGAGTTCCGGATTGGTATAATCCTCTTTTTTCTTTTTCATCTGTACCCGTACCAGTTCCCCGGTCAAGGTTACCATTCCTACATCGTGTCCGGTAGCTGCCTGTGTGGCCACTACATCCCCGATAGAAAGTGATAGGTTCTCAGAATTCCTAAAGAACTCTTTTCTACTATTTTTAAAACGGACTTCCACACAGTCAAATGGTTTTTCGCCATTTGGGAGTGTCATATTGGAAAGCCAATCAAAAACCGTCAATTTATTACAGCCATCAGTGCCGCAAGTACCATTGTTCTTGCATCCACGTGGCTGTCCGTCCTTAGCGGTTGAACAACTGCTACAACCCATATTTAGTATGTTGATTTAGGAAGTACCAAAAAGTACTTCCTAAATTTGATTCATAAATTTATTAGACGTAAAGATAGTATAAATTGTGCCAGTTTGGAAAAGTATATCGGGAGAAGCCCTATGGGGTAGATTACTTCTTAAACTTTAACACTTCAGAACGTCCTTTTTTAAAGATTTTATTGCTGACGGTTTTTCCTTTTCTAAGCTTTTTCTGCTCTTCGAACGGAAGGGCATGTATGTCCTTACAGTCTACAGAACAGCAGTTATCCATGGCCTCAGCACAAGTTTCGCACTGAATAAACAGTAAATGACAAGCCTCATTGGCGCAATTTACATGCGTATCACACGGGCTTCCACACTGGTGGCAATTAGCGATAACATCTTCGGTAATCCGTTCTCCCCTACGATGGTCGAATACGAAGTTTTTACCTAGAAATTTATTCTCTAGTTTTTTGTTGGTTACTTGGCGGGTGTACTCAATAATACCCCCTTCTAGTTGGTACACATTTTTAAAGCCTTTGTGCTTGTAGTAGGCACTGGCCTTTTCGCAACGGATACCTCCGGTACAATACATCACCAGTTTTTTGTCTTCTTTATGTTCGGCCAAATCCTTTTCAATAATATCCAAGGAATCCCTAAAGGTATCCACATCGGGGGTAATGGCGTTTTTAAACCTTCCAATCTCACTCTCGTAATGGTTTCGCATATCTACCAAAACGGTATTGGGGTCTTCAATAAGCTCGTTAAACTTCTCCGCATCTACGTGTATCCCTTTGTTGGTCACGTCAAATGCATTGTCCTCCAGCCCATCGGCAACAATCTTTTCGCGCACCTTCACCTTTAGTTTTAGGAAGGACATATTATCTTGTTCTATGGCGATGTTTAAGCGCACATTTTCCAAGAAAGTTATACTGTCCAGGTGTTCTTTAAAGGCTTCAAAATTCTCTGCAGGAACAGACAACTGTGCATTAATTCCCTCGTGGGCCACGTATATTCTGCCCAAAACATCGAGCTCGTTCCAACGAATAAATAAGTGGTTACGAAATATAGACGGATTCCCGATTTGTGCGTATTTGTAGAAAGAAATCGTTAGGCGTTCTTGCCCAGCCTCTTCAATAAGAGCCGCTCTCTCCTTAGCACTTAGCGTATTGTACAGTTGCATGCTATACTAATATTTTTAAGTTAAAGAATAATTTTACAGCTGCAAAAATAAAACTTATCCCTCGGCCTAAAAAGGATATTGTCACTTTTTATAGGGAGACGCTTCTTGCTGGCCATCATCCGTGCTTGGGCGTTCCCCTATCGGGTCGCTCTTTCCGCTGTATCTTTTTTAGCCGCCTGCGGCCGCCAAAAAAGGATGCCGCTGCAATAGCTAACGCTTTTCAGTGAACAATAAACAATTAGCAATTAACAATAGTGTACGTCCCTGATCAGCGTTGACCGCTTGTACACCTTAGGTCCATGCATCTTCTTACTCTAGCAGCACCTTTTAGCAAGCTATCAGGCCGTGCCACTTATATATAGCTAAGAGGTTATATACGCAGTTTAGTCCTGATATATTTATTTGCCCACTCAACTTAGAGGTATAATCGCTCTTTTTGTTAAATTCCTTACCTTAACTAGTGGACAGTAAATGGTATAGGCAACGAGTAAGAAACATTGACTACAAAATTGCATTAGGAAAAATCATTATAGAACTTGCTTCCAAGGGAAAAGGATTATACTCCTACGAGTATGTTGTTAGAGAAGATAAAAGCAACAAAGAAAAACAAGAAATAAAATGGCGGATAAATTCAATAACATATAGAATACCGTCTGCCCGTTTACAATCGTGGGATTATGGTAACAGTGGATTATATTTTATAACAATCTGTACCAAAAATCGCGAACATTATTTTGGTAAAATTTTAAATGTTGAAATGCATTTGTCAGAAATTGGGAAAATTGTAAAATCAGAATGGACCAAAACATTTGATATGCGCCCTGATATGAATTTGAAAATAGATGAATACGTTGTTATGCCCAACCATTTTCACGCAATAATTATGATTGGTGAAAACCGATATAATACCGGTGATGGCAATGGTACCGATACGGACGCAATGCGCGGTACCGATTCCAAAACCAACCAATTCGGTCCGCAATCAAAAAATTTGGCATCCGTAATTCGTGGGTTTAAAATTGGGGTAACCACGAACGCGCGTAAAATAAACCCTGATTTTGCCTGGCAACCGCGTTTTCACGATCACATCATTAGAAACAACGTATCATTAGAAAAAATCCGAAATTATATCATCAACAATCCTACCCGATGGAAGGCTGATAAATTTCATAATTGAATAACAAAATTAAATTACCAAATTAAAAAAACAATAATATGCCAGTCCCGCAATTCTGCGGAAGAGATACTGATTACATTTTTTATTGTTCCCTGTTTTCCGCGTTAGGGACCGCAGCGGCATCCCCGAAGCGGAGCGAGGGATATAGCGAAGTGCCCGACCCGATAGGGAAACGCCCAAAAAACTACAATAATAATGAGCTAACCGATTATGGGGAGGATACTTCCTAGCCAGATCCGGGAAGCCTAAATAAAAAGGGCCCTGGAAAATCCAAAGCCCTTTTATGGTCAATATTTCTTGTATCAATTTAGTGGTCTTAACCGCTTAAAATAAAATATTGACCCACCACCTTATTGTCTACCAAAACAATAAGCAAGCATACTTGAGTTAGTTATTTCTTGGATGCTATATTTCTAAAAAGGTTGCGCTGCAGTTCCAAAAAACTCCAAAAAAACGTTGAAATTCACTGTTTTAAGGTTTTAATACAAGATCTCCTTAAAATCCACTTCGTCTTTAGCTGTTTTTAAGGGGGACATTTTACAAAATAAAAAAGGTCTTGATATCTTCTAATAATTTAGTCCTAATAGAGGGGATTATGCAAAAAGAATTGGTTATTTTGCAACTCTAATACATTATGAAATGAGTTCTGAGAAAGATGCAAAATTAAAAGCGTTAAAGCTTACCCTTGATAAATTGGATAAAACTTACGGTAAAGGTGCCGTCATGAAAATGGGAGATTCCGTGGCTCAAGATATCGAAGTAATTTCTTCGGGTTCCTTGGGTTTAGATGTCGCTTTAGGAGTGGGCGGTTATCCTCGTGGCAGGGTCATAGAAATTTACGGTCCTGAATCTTCGGGAAAAACTACCCTAACCCTTCACGCCATGGCGGAGGCTCAAAAAAAGGGCGGTATTGCAGCTTTTATCGATGCAGAACACGCTTTTGATCGTTTTTATGCACAAAAACTAGGAGTAGATATAGACAACCTTATCATTTCTCAGCCCGATAACGGAGAGCAGGCATTGGAAATTGCAGACAACCTTATTCGTTCTGGCGCTATTGATATTGTAGTAGTCGATTCTGTTGCCGCTTTGACACCTAAGAGTGAAATTGAAGGTGAAATGGGCGACTCTAAAATGGGGCTTCACGCTAGGTTAATGTCACAAGCCTTGCGAAAATTAACCAGCTCTATTAGCAAAACAAAATGTACCGTAATATTCATTAACCAATTGCGTGAGAAAATTGGGGTGATGTTCGGAAACCCAGAAACGACCACTGGTGGTAACGCGCTTAAGTTTTACGCCTCGGTACGTTTAGATATCCGTAGGTCTTCGCAAATAAAAGATACCGATGGAGACGTACAAGGAAACAAAACCCGTGTAAAAGTGGTTAAAAACAAAGTGGCCCCGCCATTTAGAACGGCAGAATTCGACATTATGTACGGAGAGGGTGTTTCTAAAGTAGGGGAGATCATTGACCTTGGGGTTGAGTTCGAAATTATTAAGAAAAGCGGCTCTTGGTTTAGTTATGGCGATACCAAACTAGGACAAGGAAGAGATGCCGTAAAAAATCTATTGCTAGACAATCCGGAACTTTTTGAAGAACTGGAACTAAAAATAAAAGAGGCCATCAAAGCCCTGAAAGCATAACAACAAAATCCCGATACCCTCGGGATTTTTTTATGCCCCCTCCTACCAAAAAATTAATCCCGATACGCTCGGGATTTTTTTTTTGCCTACACGCAACCTTTAAGCATAAGTTTCATCTAAAAAGAAAAAGCAACTGTTATAAAATGCCGGCCGATAATTGTACAATAGAAGTACGGTTTAGAAGATGTTGTTTTACCATAGTATAAAAGTCATTTGTAACAAAAACTTAAAAAAAGGACCCCATGAAAAAAATGTTGTTTTTAATGTTCACTGCTATTGCCTTATTAAGCTCTTGCGATACGGATAATGATATCAATTTTCATTACGAAGCATTGGAAATAAAATCTGTAGAAATGCCCGAGTCTTTTAACCGCGGTGATATTTATACGATAAAAGTTACTTATCTTAGACCTGATAACTGCACTTATTTTGAAGGTTTTGACGTTGTTAGAGAAGAAGTTACCACTAGGAACATTGTAGCGGTGGCCGCTGTTTTCGATAACGAGGAGGAATGCGTTGCGTTAAACACGGAGCAAGTAGCGACTTTTAAATTTGAGGTTTTATACCAAGACCCCTACCTATTCCGATATAGAACAGGAAAAGACGAGAACGGCGAACCTACCTATTTAGAAATAACGGTTCCCGTGAACGACCCATCAACGGATTAATTCGATTATAAGAAGCATAAGCTAGGTTAAATTTTGAGCAACCAAATTGCGCTAATCAATAATTGCAAAAAAGGCAACAGACAAGCCCAAGAAGAATTGTACCGGAAATACTCCCGTGTACTGTTCGGGATTTGTCTCAAGTACTCGCGCAATAAAACGGAGGCCGAGGACAGCCTGCACGATAGTTTTATGACTATTTTCAGCAAAATTGACCAGTACAAGGAAAAGGGCTCTTTTGAAGGATGGATGAAACGCATTACCATTAATACCGTCCTTCAAAAATACCGCCAAGAACAAATACATGCCGATATCCCAGAAAACCTCGAAGAGGAAGAAACTACGGAAGATTTGGCGTACGGTTCTTTGGATTTAAACACCCTTTTGAGCTATATTCAAGAATTGCCAAACAAGTATCGGATAACTTTTAATTTGTACGTTCTAGACGGTTATAGCCATAAAGAAATTGCTGAAATGCTCGGCACTTCCTTGGGAACCTCTAAGTCTAACCTTTCTAGGGCCAGAACAATATTAAAGGAAAAAATAGAGGCAGATAGGCCCAAAATAGGCTTGGAAAAATAACTGTGACACCAAAAAAACGATTAAGCTAGGGCAATGCTTGCTATTTGTCCGATTAAAATATCATATGAGTAACGATTTAGACAAAATATTTAAAGAAAAACTAGGCGACTTCCAAGAGCTACCGGACGATAAGGTTTGGCAGGCGATTGAAGCTTCCTTGGACAAAAAGACCCCCTCCAGAAAAGTAATTCCGCTGTGGTGGAAGCTGAGCGGTATTGCTGCCTTATTCGCCCTGCTTTTCTTTGCCATTGGCCCTCTCTTTACTTCGGATCCCCTTGTTCCGGTCATTACCGATATAGAACATAAGGAGCCTGCTACAAAACAGCCAGAAGCTTCTCCTTCTGTGACACCCCCGGTGATGGTAGACTCCCAAAACGAGTCCACCAATGACCATAGCCCGGCACACACTTTAAAAGAAAACAATTTTACCACTAAAGAAACTGAGACTACTATTGTTGCTGCTGACAAAACCACTGTTTCACCTTCGGGTAATGCCCATAAAGATCAACCATTAACGACTACAAACAATTCCCATCCGCGTCTCCCAAAAAACATGGAGAACACTTTGGCGACTGCAGATCAAAACAAACAAACGACAGAACCAGACAGCCCCTTGGATAGTGATATACAACTTGCCGAGGAGGATAAAAAACCATCGGCTACGGATAAGTTGGGAGTACCCCCCTCTCCTACAGCTACGGAATTGGCCGAAAAGGAGGATGCTAAAAAATCTATTTTTGATGAGATTAACAATGCTACTGAAGAAACTATAGCCCTAGAAGAAGATCAGAAGGGAAAATGGTCTGCCGGACCTAGTATTGCCCCTGTATATTTCAACGGAATGGGGACGGGTTCGCCCATAAACACCATGCTAGCATCTAACAGCAAGACAGGTAACCTTACCATGAGCTATGGTGTTACCGTAGCCTATAAGGTCTCTAAAAAACTAAGCGTTCGTTCGGGAATTCACAAGGTAGATTTTGGTTACAATACCAATGATGTTTCCTATACCTCGTCTTTTAACGCTGCATCGGCCAAATCACAATTAAAAAACATCAATTATAGCAATTCGGCGAAATCGATCATTTTTAATGATCCCAACACCAATGTAATCCCTAAACCACAGGGCATTATGGCCATGGATGTTATCGGTAAAAATGTTACTAGGAAGGGAACCATGGGACAACAACTAGGCTATGTAGAAATACCCCTAGAATTGAACTATGTACTGTTGGATCAAAAATTCGGCATCAACCTTATTGGAGGGGTAAGTTCTTTAGTCTTAACGGACAATTCCGTGGTATTGGAGTCGAGCGGACAGACTACTGAGATTGGAGAAGCGAACAATATTAACGACTTAAATTTCAGTACCAATATTGGGTTTGGCCTTAACTATAAATTTTCGAAAGCTTTTAAGTTTAATGTAGAGCCCATTTTTAAGTACCAGTTAAACACCTTTTCGGATACTTCGGGCAATTTTAATCCTTATTCCCTTGGGGTCTATAGCGGATTTAGCTTCAAATTCTAAGTCGCCCTAAAAAACAGATCAGTATAAAAAATTGCTGTTTAGGCAGTTTTCTCTTTATATGCCTTGGCATCTTTTTCCAAGGCTTCCAGGATTACCTTTCTAGTGTCTTCTTTCAGCTGAGATCTTTTGTGGTCCTCAATATGAGCGGTAGGTATAAAGCGATGTACCAAAGCGCGAATTTTCCCTGGTCCACCACTATAAAAGCTAAAAGAAAAACGTTTTTTATTGTCGAAAAAAGTAATAGGCACTATTGGAATACTATGGGCTACCGCCATTTTAAAAGCCCCTTCCTTAAACTGATCTAGGACAATATGTTCCTCGGGCACCCCACCTTCAGGGAAAATGCAAATACTTAGTCCTTGGTCCAATCGTTTTTGCGCCCTTCGGTATACCCCGGTTCTACTCTTACTACACTCCCTATCGACCATAATACATACCCGCTTATAAAAGAATCCGAATATAGGGATCTTTACCAGTTCTTTTTTTCCGATAAAGACAAAGGGGTTTTTACTGATCTTTAACATCAGCATAATATCTAACATACTGGTGTGGTTGGCCACCAACATATAGCTCTCTCCTTTCACAAAGGGCTGTTCTCTTTTAATAACCGGCACACAGCCCATTCCATAAAGGATACAGTTGGCCCATATGTTGCGAGCAATCCAAAAGAATTGCGGATAGGTCCTTTCGGACAAGCAGAAGAGTACCAAAAAGGGAAACATCAATAAAATGGGGAGGGCCACCAAAATATAAAACCAAATTCGATAGAGCGTAAAACCGATTTTCTTTAGGAATAAAAACATGAAATCAAAAGTAACAAATTTAGGACCTAATTTAGGATTTCTTTTACCTTTGTCTTTCTTTGAAATTAAAATAATGGCAAGAATATTAACAGGAATACAAAGTACGGGCACTCCCCACTTAGGAAATATTTTAGGAGCAGTGATGCCCGCCATAGCAATGGCCAACGATCCGAAAAACGAATCGTTTTTATTTATTGCTGACATGCATTCGCTTACCCAAATAAAAAATGGGGAAGAACTGCGTGCCAACACCTATGCTGTTGCTGCAACATGGCTGGCCTTTGGCTTAGATATTAATAAAACGGTCTTCTATCGCCAGAGCGATGTGCCACAGACCACGGAGCTTAGTTGGTACCTTAGTTGTTTCTTCCCGTACCAGCGCCTTACTTTGGCCCATTCTTTTAAGGACAAGGCCGATCGCTTAAGCGATGTGAACGCCGGACTTTTTAGTTACCCCATGCTAATGGCCGCAGACATCTTATTGTACGATGCCGAAATAGTTCCAGTCGGAAAAGATCAATTGCAGCATATAGAAATGACCCGCGATGTGGCGTCTAGGTTCCACGCCCAATTGGGAGATACCTTTGTTATGCCAGAGGGGAAAATACAGGAAGAAACCATGTATGTTCCCGGTACCGACGGTGAAAAAATGAGTAAGAGTAAAGGAAACTTGATCAATCTTTTCCAAACCGACAAAAAACTCCGCAAGCAAATTATGGGGATCCAAACCGATAGTAAGGGTATGGAAGAACCAAAGGACCCAGAAACGGACAATGTTTTTGCTATTTATAAAATATTGGCTTCCGAGAGTCAGATCGAGGAAATGCGTGCCAATTACTTGGGCGGCAACTATGGTTACGGCCATGCCAAACAAGCCTTATACGAGCTTATCGTTGAGAAATTTGCCGATGCCCGTGAAAAGTACAATTACTATATGGAGCACTTAGAAGAGGTAGATGCAGCCCTTACCATAGGCGCCGAAAAAGCTAAAAAAGTAGCCGACGAAGTACTACAACGCGTACGTACAAAAGTAGGATACTAAACAACCCAATAAAAATACATGCCCTGGCCGTAGCACTTACTGTCAGGGTTTTTTATATCCGCTATTGTCGGCCAAATTCCCATAGAACTCTCCTACAATTAGGGCCTGACATTATTATACCAATCAGTACAACAATGAGTCCAAAGTTATCTTATGAAGTTTGTTTTATTTTAAACCCATTGGTATAAAAACTCTGACGCTTCTTTTAATTAAGCTTTAAATAGCCTCAAAGAGTTTTCCCGGCAAGGGCCTTACAACCCCTTTCATTTCCATATTGAACAAGGTAGAAGAGGCCTTAAAAATTGGAAGTTGGCAGTCTAGGGCGATACTGTCGAGCATTTGCTTCCCATGGGTCTGCAGATATTTATAAATACTATTCTCGGTAGCGTCCATTTCTACGAACAGTTGTTTTTGCACTCCCTTATCTGACGGTTTTTCTACTTCCCAACCCAACATATAAACAAGGTCAGCGGCCGAGGTCAACATCTGTGCCTTTTGTTGTTTAATCAGGGTATTACAGCCCAAGCTATATTTATCGGTCACCCTCCCCGGGACGGCAAACACCTCTCTGTTATAGCTATGTGCACAATCTGCTGTCACCAAACTACCCCCTTTATCGGCAGACTCTATGACGATGGTAGCCTCGCTCAGCCCGGCAATTATACGGTTCCTTCTTAAAAAATTCTCTCTTTCCGGATGGCTATTACTTCTAAACTCCGTAAAAAAACCACCATTTTTATTCACCTCGTTTACATATTTACCGTGTACCATGGGATAAATCTGGTTAAGGCCATGTGCCAAACACCCAATGGTTTGCAGTCCGTGCTTGATGGCTGCCTTTTGTGCACAGATATCGACCCCATAGGCAAATCCGCTGACAATCACCGGATCTAAGGGCGCCAAGGCAGCAATAAACTCCTCAATAAATGCCTGGCCGTAACTGGTCATATTCCTAGTCCCCACCACACTGATCATTTTTTTGTTTTCCAGGGCCATATTCCCCGTCTTAAACAGCAATAAGGGGCTATCGATACAATGTTTTAAATTTTTAGGATATTCTGGATCGGTAAAATAAGAATAGGCAATGTTTTCTCTTTGGATAAATTCATATTCCGACTCGGCCAATTCAAGGTATTCCCCATCCCTTAGTCCCTTTAAAGTATGGGATCCTATGCCGTCAATTTTTAAGAGTTGCTTGTAATTATCCTCAAATACTGCCATTGGACTACCACAATGTGTAATAAGTTTTTTTGCCGTAATATCTCCTATATTCGGAATCCCCTGTAACCTCAATACCGCAATCAATTCATCTTTAGACATTTGCACCTACTGTTTATTTCTTTACAAAATACACAAAATATAATGTTAATAAAAAGTTAGCTTTAGAGTTTTGAACTTGTATAATTTTTACAATCTTTGTGTTATGAGGACAGAACAGTATATAACAGAGCTTCTTTACAGGTATAACTGTGTAGTGGTACCGGAATTTGGTGCTTTTCTTACCCAAATGAAATCTGCTATCATTCATGAAACCAATCATGAATTTCATCCTCCTTCCAAGATCGTTTCTTTTAACGGACAGCTTTCTTCCAATGACGGCCTATTGGTTTCCTATATGGCCGATGCCGAAAAAACCTCCTATGACGAGATGCTTAAGCGCGTATTGCTGATCGTTCAGCAGTGGAAAGCTACCTTAGCGCAAGGTGAGCGATTGCTTCTTGCCAACATTGGAGAGTTATGGCTCAACAAGGAAGAGAAAATTCAGTTTCAGCCTTTCAACCAGGTAAATTACCTGACCTCTTCTTTTGGACTGTCGTCTTTTGTGACGGCTCCCGTAGCTAGAGAGGTACTTAAAGAGGAAGTTGAAGCCATGGAAGAAAAAATTCCTTTTATGATTACTCCTGAAACCAGGAAAGAATCTGGCATCAGACCTTATTTGAAATATGCAGCCGTTATTTTACTGGCCGTTGCAACAGGGTTTACAGGGTATAGACTTTATAACGATACCTTGGACAACCAGCAATTGGTACGACAAAATGCACAACAGCAAGTTTCTAAAAACATACAAGAGGCGACCTTCTTTAACACCGCCCCTTTAGAATTGCCTGCGGTATCCTTAAATATCGCCACGGAGAAAAAAGTTACGGTACACCAAATTATTGCGGGTGCCTTTAGAGTGCAGGAAAACGCCGAGAAGAAAGCCCAACAGTTAAAGGCTAAAGGCTACGATGCTACCTATGTAGGCGTAAACGACTACGGATTGCACATGGTGGCCTACGGAAGTTTTACCGACGCAAACAAAGCCATCAATTATCTAAATAAGATAAAACGCACCGAATCTAGCGAGGCGTGGCTGCTTACCGTAAAATAATTACCTTACTATTTCTTAGCTTATTATCGGCAATGTATCTTTGCTAAAAATAAATTTAATGGAGCCTAAAACCCCAAGTGAATCTCGTACTTTAATGACCGATATGGTCCTTCCTAGCGAAACAAATCCTTTGAACAATTTGTTTGGCGGAGAATTATTGGCCCGTATGGACAGAGCTGCTAGTATTGCCGCTAGAAGACATAGCCGACGTATTACCGTTACGGCTTCCGTAAACCACGTGGCTTTTAACCAAGCGGTACCTGTTGGGAGTGTTGTGACGGTTGAGGCAGCTGTTTCTAGAGCATTTAACACCTCTATGGAGATCTATATAGATGTGTGGATGGAAGACCGCTTTAACGGCGAGAGATCTAAGGTAAACGAGGCTATTTATACCTTCGTGGCCGTGGACGATACCGGTAAACCTACCCGTGTGCCCGAGTTAAAGCCAGAGACTCCCTTAGAAATAGATCGCTTTAATGCGGCCCTGAGACGCAAACAGCTCAGTTTGGTATTGGCTGGGAAAATGAAGCCCCATGACGCTACCGAATTAAAGGCGTTGTTTGTAGAGTAACACCCTTTTATTTATTGGAAAATTTTACCGACCTAGAAATCGAAATTATCCGGGTCGGGTCCAAATCGTTCGCTTCTTTCTAGTTGGTTTAATAATAGCATATCGTCTTGAGACAGCTCAAAATCGAAGACATTGGCATTGGCTATTATCCTGTCTTTTTTGGTCGATTTCGGGATGGTCACCAATCCCTTTTGTAAATCCCAGCGCAAAACGATCTGCGCAATTGTTTTCTCATATTTTTGGGCCAACTTTTTCATTACGTCCAACTCAAATATTTTTCCCTGCATCAAAGGAGACCAACATTCATACTGAATGGTATTATTGTTGCAGAAGTCTATTAACTCTTGTTGTACCAAGTAAGGATGGCACTCCATTTGGTTCACCATGGGGACAATTTCGGCCGTACCCATAAGGTCTTCTAAATGATGCTGTAAAAAGTTGCTCACCCCAATGGCCCGAATGCGCTTTTGTTTGTACAAATCCTCTAGCGCCCTCCAGGTTTCCTTATATTTTCCTTTTACCGGCCAATGGATTAAGTACAGGTCCAGATAATCTGTCCCCAGCCGTTTTAAGCTGTTTTCAAAGGCCTCTATGGTGCTGTCGTACCCTTGATCGGAATTCCAGACCTTACTGACCAAAAATATCTCTTCGCGCGGAACACCGCTTTCTTTAATTCCTTTGCCTACCCCTGTTTCATTTTTATAGATCGATGCCGTGTCTATATGCCTATAGCCCGCTTCTAAGGCCCATTTGACCGCATTGACGACTTCTTTTCCTTCTTCCGATAAATACACTCCTAAGCCCAAATAAGGCATCGCTACACCATTAGATAACGCAACGCTCCCTTTTAAATCTGTTATAGTCTTCATCTCTCAAACTTTTTACATTATTATAATCGATAGACCCATTCTTCGGGGTTTAATTTAGCCGTATCTCTATGGAGGTAGAATTTCAATCGGGTTTCACCGCTGAACCGATTGGTATAAATAGTGCCCAAATCTGTTTTAGCCTTTACCTTGTCTCCTTTTTTTACGTTTAGGGTAGATAAATTGTAATAGGTGCTTATAAAGTTACCATGCTTAATCTGCACGCCTTTATTTCCTCCGGGTACGGCGATCACAGCAATGACTTCCCCCTCGAAGATGGCCCTAGCTTTGGCCCCTGCCTCGGTGGCGATGATTACCCCGTTACTTTCGTGCTTAATGCCAGGATAGACGGCGTCTTTATACACGCCAAAACCTTGACTTTTTATTCCCTTTTCTACCGGCCAAATAAGCTTGCCCTTGTTCGCCGTAAAATTATTGGCCACGATGGCGGCTTCAGGCGTCAGTACAAACTTACTACTACTGCTGCTACTGGCCGTGGCACTACTGCTGCTCCCGGCGGCCTTCTTATTGGAAGCCGCAATAGCCTCGCGGATCAGTTTTTCGATCTGTTGATCAATCTGTTTGGCTTCCTTCTTTTTCTTAGCGATGGTAGCCGTGTATTTAGATTCGTTTTTCCGTATGGTCTGCAACAACTCCTTTTGGGCAGCAAGCTCTTTGAACAATTCGTTCTTAACCTTTGTGTTTTCGGCAATCAAACGGTCTTTTTGCTTGCGTTGAACGGTAAGGTCTTGATTTAACTTGGTAAGTTCATCGGTTTTTAAAACAATCTGCTCCCCTTGCTCCTTTCGGTACTGGGTATATTGTTTCATGTATTGAAACCGCTTAAAGCCCTGCTGAAAATTTTCGGCAGACAACAAAAACATCAACCGGCTCTGTTGGGATTTATTCTGATAGGACTTTTGAATCAAATTGGCGTATTCCTCTTTCAAGGCCTCTAATTCGCTCCGTAGTTTACTGATGTTTCTAATATTGGTATTTATCTGTCGATTTAACAGATTGGATTGCTGATTGGTTACCCGGATCAATTGCTGACGCACATTTATTTTTTGATCCATGGCCTCCATCTGCCCTATAACATTCCCCTTTTCCTTTTTTTCATTGAACAACAAACGGTTTATTTGGGTAATCTCCTTTTGAAGCTGTTCTCTTTTTGCTTCCAAGGCTTTTTGCTCCGTTGTTTGCCCAAACCCCTTAAAGCTCGCCAAAGCGATTACCAACAATACCGTATAAATTAAAGGCAGTGATTTAATTTTCATCTTACTTTAAAACAATTTGTTTGTAACCATTGGGAATGTTGTAATTGAAATTTAAGGCCCTATTAAACTCCATATTACGATATTGAATGTCTATGTTATTGGTCTTATCCCCTTCCATGGTGGTAATTTGGATATGATTGGGCAATACCCAATTGCTTATTTTCTGATAATTTTTATATTCTATGGCTAGCATCCTGTTCTTTAATGGCTGTGCCAATAATTGAGACGCCATTTTAAAATTTTGAGGTTCTACCACAAACAAGGTCTTTAATAAATCGGCCACCTTTTGTGGCTTCAATTCGTAGTTGCCATCTTTAATAGCTACCGCATACTTGTCATCCCTTAAATCTACCAAGGCCTCGCCCAAAAGCAGGCTCTGTATTTTTTCGAAGTCGATATCGGTGCCTAAAAGCTTGCTCAAATAGGAAAAATCGCCATCAAAATACTCGTTGTCCAATTTATTGTAAAAAGATACCCGTTTAGGGGTTATAAACGCCTTCACCACCCCTAAAGGAGCACTCAGCCAAATAGCCTTGTCCTTTTCCATCCGTATACTTACATTCACCCCTTGAGAGCCATGCCCGTCGGAATAATCAACCTTGATTCTACCGCTCAGGGTCTTAAAATTCAGGTGACTATAATAATGGTTCCTGATCACCGCTTTGGCGCTCATGTTTTCATCTACAGTACCATCTGAACTGATTTTTGTCGATTTACATGACACCGCCATGATCACAAAAATGTATAATACGGCCCATTTCTGCACCTTTTGTATCCTATTCTTCATATAATTATAAGCCCGATTTAATTTTACTAAGATACATATTTGACTTTGAAGAATCTCCTAAAGCCTTATAAGCATCTGCCAATTCCTTATATATTTTATTGGCCAGCGGGATATCGTCTATCAAATAATCCAATCCGGATTCCAATATAGCGATGGCCTGTTTGTATTTTTCATTCTTCTGCAGGGCCATGCCATGCATATAATAAAAGTATACCTGTGCGGGAAAGACTTCCAAAGCCTCGGCACTAAGCTGTTCTAATTCCTCAAAATTGTTTTGAGCCAAGAGTTCGTCCATTGTGGCCCTATAGTTTTCATAGGGATCATCTGCCTGCTTACTCTCTATGACCATGTCTACCTCATTCACCTGCCCGTCTCTTTGCTGTATGGACTCTTTAATTTTAAAACGCATTTCCGCCACAAATGGTGATGCTTTTATACCATCTAGTAGTTGTAACGCTTCTTCGTACTGTTGGTTCTGATAGTAGAGCAGCACCATATTTTCACGAAGTTTAGGGTTTTTTAACGGAATTTCGGAATTGAGGTATTGCAGGGAGTAGCCCTGACTTTGCAGTGCTTGGTGTAGGGTATTTAAAAACCAATAGTTTTCTGGTTCTCCTACTACGGCAGCCTTGGCATGGTCTTGTGCCAAGACAAATTGTTTTAAGGAAATATACGCCTTTGCCAGCTCGTGGTCTACATCGACATTATGAGGGTCTAGACGTTTGCATTCCAGGAAATGGACAATAGCCCTATCGTAGTTTTCTATCCCCTTTTGCTTTAAGCCTTCAAAAAAGTTTTCTTGAAATTCATCGGAATAATCCTCTAGGGAAACTGCCGCACTTTCTTCTTCCTGCAATTCTTTTTCTTGGGCATAGGTCGTTGCTGGGATTAACCATAATCCAAGAATAAAAACAACTAAGTACAGTGTGTTTTTCATACCCATAAAAATTGACCGTTTAACCCAAAATCCCAAGCAGAAATATGGGAAGCGAACAAAACGAATCATCGCTTCCCCTGTTTTTCCCTAGGGCATGTATTATTTTACGCCAGTACTGCCAAAGCCGCCTTCGCCCCTTGAGGTTTCGGACAATTGATCCGCGTCTAACCATTCTGCACGTTCGTGCTTGGCAATGACCAATTGGGCTATGCGCTCTCCGTTTTCTACCGTAAAGTCTTCATTGGACAAGTTAACTAAAATAACGCCAATTTCGCCCCTATAATCCGCATCGATCGTTCCGGGAGCATTCAATACGGTAACGCCTTTTTTGGCGGCTAAACCGCTCCTTGGACGCACTTGGGCCTCTGTACCTACCGGAAGTTCAATAAAAAGTCCGGTCTTTACAATAGCCCTTGCTAATGGAGCCAATACTATTGGCCCTTCTAAATGGGCCCTCAAATCCATCCCTGCCGAAGCCAAGGTTTCATAACTCGGTAATGGGTGAGCAGATTTGTTGATAATCTTAATATGCATAATGGTATGATTTTGTTTGTAAGCGCTTGTTCAATATTATAGTCTCTTCCGCAATTCTAATGCCATATAAATATGTATAGCCTTATTCCCCGAGAACCGCAACAGTTATTTCTTTACAAAAAGCTGTTTTAGTTTTACGCCCTCCCGTGAGTAGACCAATCCTAAATACAGCAACAAAAGTACAATACCTATAATTAAATTCCGATCAAACACATAAAAGGATAGCACGGAAAAACCTATAGATACCAACAGGTAAAACAATATTTTACGCAGGTCGTACGGTATAGGGTAATACCGCTGCCCGATACTGAAAGAAAGCAACATCATCACAGCATAGGCCACTAGGGTGGCTACTGCCGAGGCCATATACCCATAAAGGGGAATAAAGGCGTAATTAACAATAATCGTCAGCACGGCGCCCACAATAGAGATATAGGCCCCAACTTTAGTCCTGTCGGTTACCTTGTACCAAACAGACAAGTTATGGTAAATGCCCAAACAGAAACTTGCCAAAACTATCAAGGGTACCACCGGCATGGCTTCCCAATAATCTTCATTGCGCACCAACAATAATTTTAAGGTATCGGCAAAAACAACTACCCCTAATAAGATAATACTGCCAAAGACGACAAAATAATTGGTGATTTGCGCATAGGTCTTTTGTGGATTTTCAGAAGAGGAATGACTAAAGAAAAAAGGCTCTATTCCCATCCTAAAGGCGGTAGCAAACAAGGTCATAAACATAGCCAATCGATAGCAACCGGCATACTTGCCAATTTCGCTCTCCGCAATATCTGCTGGCAAAAGGTAAGACAGCATAATCTTGTCAAAGACCTCATTTACCGAATAGGCCAAGCCGGCGATCAATACTGGAAAGGCATACTTCATCATTTTCTTCCACAATAGCCTATCGAAGCGATACGTGCTTTTAAAATAAACATCGGACATCAATAACAAGCTCGATCCGCTTGCGATAAGATTGGCAATAAATATATAGGAGATTTCAAAATCGGGACGGTACAACATACTCCAAACCGAATCGGCACCTGGTACCGCCATTTTTGGCAACACCAATAAAAAGAAAATATTCAGCCCAAAATTTAAAACTACATTGGCCATTTTGACCAGCGCATACCGCATTGGTTCTTCATTGGCTCTTAACCATGCAAAAGGAATAATCACAAGGGCATCTAGGGCCAAAATATAGATGGCATACTGTATGTACTTGGCATCGATATTCGTCAGACTGGCCATAGTGTCCTGAAAACTCAGCGCTAATATCAAGAACAAGAAGGTAGAACTGCCTATGGTCATCAAAGAAGTGCTAACCACCTTGGCCTTATCTACAGCATTGTTATAAAACCTAAAGAAGGCCGTTTCCATTCCGTATGCCAACACAACATTAAAGATGGCAAACCAGGAAAATATAATGCTGACCTCCCCAAAACCGGCAGTTTCCAATACCTCTGTATACAACGGCAACAAAAGAAAGCTCAGCATCCGGGGCAGTACCGTTGCCATACCGTATATAAAGGTATGCTTAAAAAGTTTTTTTAAGGGGTTCAAAGATTCTAAAATTAAGGTTTAAAAGTAGTTATTAATACCCTCACCACAAAGTACCTTTTAAGGTTTAGGGAGCACGGCAGGGCGAAAACTACCCAATTCCGCAATTTTTAACGATAAGGGCCAACTTCCTAAAAAGTACAGGCATAAAAAAACCCCACATTGCTGTGGGGTTCATTTTATATTCTCTCGAAAATAAAAGACTGTTGCTTAACACAACTAGCTCATACCTTCTATATATTAGTTGTTCAAAGCTTCTGCACCACCAACGATTTCCAAGATTTCGTTTGTAATAGCTGCTTGTCTAGCTTTGTTATAAGTCAGTTTCAACTGATCTCTAAGTTCTGTTGCGTTATCTGTTGCCTTGTGCATCGCTGTCATACGCGCTCCGTGCTCACTGGCAAAAGAATCGCGTATACCTTTGTACAACTGTGTCTTTAAAGACTTTGGTATCAATTGCTCTATAATTTCAACCTTAGAAGGTTCAAAAATATAGTCACCATTTAAATCAGCATCGCCCTCCATAGGAACAATTGGTAAAAATTGCTCGGTCATTACAATCTGGGTCGCGGCATTCTTGAACTTGTTGTAAACAATTTCAATCTTGTCATAAGTCCCATCTGTAAACAGCTTCATTAAATCTTCGGCAATAGCAGCTACATTGTCAAAAGTAAGGTCATCATATATATCGCTATGGTTGGCGATAACATTAAATTTTTTACCTAAGACATCGTCCCCTTTTTTCCCTATGGCCATAATGTCCACTTCCTTCCCGGCATATTTCCCACCGATCAAGGCTGAACTTTGTTTGATCACATTAGTATTAAAGGCACCACACAAACCACGGTTAGAGGTAACGACCACCACCATTACTTTGTTGATTTCACGGACTTCGGAATATTGATTTCCAGATTCAGCTTCCATAGAGGAGCTCAACCCTTGTAAAAGTTCCGATAGTTTATCAGAATAAGGACGCATAGCGGTAATGGCATCCTGTGCCTTCTTCAATTTTGCAGCCGATACCATTTTCATGGCACTGGTGATCTGCATGGTTGAAGATACCGATGCAATCCTATTACGTATTTCTTTTAAGTTTGCCATTTTTTTTCCTATCCTACATCCTTTCGAATCGAAAGGAACTGATTAACATTGATATAAAATATAAAAGCTAAAATTACCTACTCCCCGAAGGGAGCAGGCTATGCTTTAATTATACTTCGCTGCTAACTCTTTACAAACCGCAGATATCGTCTCTATAACTTCGTCCGTTAACTTTCCAGCCTTTAGAGTATCCAACACATCTCTGTGTTTTGCATTTAGGTATTCCAAGAAATCCTTTTCAAATTCCTTCACTTTCTCTACAGGAACATTTCTCAACAAGTTTTTAGCACCTGCGTAGATAATAGCTACCTGATCTTCTACTGTAAAAGGATCGTTTTGTGCCTGCTTAAGGATCTCAACGTTTCTACGACCTTTTTCAATTACGTTTAAAGTTGCTGCATCCAAATCAGAACCAAACTTAGCAAACGCTTCCAATTCACGGAACTGCGCCTGATCTAGTTTTAAGGTACCTGCTACCTTTTTCATCGATTTAATCTGAGCGTTACCACCAACACGAGATACAGAAATACCTACGTTAATTGCTGGACGCACCCCTTGGTTGAACAAATCTTGCTCCAAGAAAATCTGACCATCGGTAATAGAAATTACGTTGGTTGGGATATAAGCAGAAACGTCACCTGCTTGTGTTTCAATAATTGGCAATGCCGTTAAAGATCCACCACCTTTTACGATTGGCTTTAAGTTGTCTGGCAAGTCGTTCATTTCCTTAGCAATAGTATCATCGGCGATCACTTTTGCAGCACGCTCCAACAATCTAGAGTGAAGGAAGAAAACATCCCCAGGGTAAGCCTCACGTCCCGGTGGTCTTCTTAATAACAAAGACACCTCACGGTAAGCTACCGCTTGTTTCGATAAATCGTCATAAATAATCAATGCAGGACGACCTGTATCTCTAAAATACTCTCCGATGGCCGCACCGGCGAAAGGAGCATATACCTGCATTGCTGCAGGATCGGAAGCATTGGCCGCTACGATAGTCGTATATGCCAAAGCACCGTTATCTTCTAATGTTTTTGCGATGTTTGCTACTGTAGAGGCTTTTTGCCCAATAGCAACATAGATACAATAAACTGGTTCCCCAGCATCGTAAAATTCTTTTTGGTTTAGGATGGTATCGATACAAACGGTAGTCTTACCTGTTTGACGGTCACCAATCACAAGCTCACGCTGTCCTCTACCTACAGGGATCATGGCATCGATCGCTTTAATTCCCGTTTGCAACGGCTCATTTACCGGCTGACGATAGATAACCCCTGGCGCCTTACGCTCCAATGGCATATCGTAAACTTTACCTTCAATAGGTCCTTTACCATCTATTGGTGCTCCAAGAGTATCAACAACACGTCCTACAATACCTTCACCTACTTTAATAGAGGCAATAGACTGTGTACGTTTTACCACTGAACCTTCTTTAACATCTCTAGAAGGGCTCAACAATACCACACCAACATTATCTTCTTCTAAGTTAAGAACGATCCCTTGAAGACCCCCCTCAAACTCTACCAATTCGCCATACTCTACGTTCGATAGTCCGTAAACTCTAGCGATACCATCACCTACTTGTAAAACCGTACCGACTTCGTTTAAAGAAGCGGACGCTTCGTATCCTGATAATTGATTTTTTAATATTGCTGAAACTTCAGCGGCTTTTACTCCTGCCATTTGTTATAGATATAAGATTAGGACAAAGACCTAAATGGACTTTTGGCCAAAAAAATTATTTATAGACTATTTGTAAATTCTCGTTTTAAGCTACTCAATTTATGTGCGATACTGGCATCGTACTGTAAATCGCCTACTCGTAAAATGAAACCACCAATAATGCTTTCATCTATTGTATTCTCTAAAGTAGACTCCTTGCCGGTCATTTCCACAACCTGCTTTATAATCTTCTTTTCCAATTCTGGTGTTAACGCTACAGCGGTCGTCACATATGCCACTCCCTGTCCTTTGCGCTCTTCGTTTAAAAGAACAAATTTCTCGGCTACATTTGCTAGCAGCGCAATTCTTTTGTTCTCTACCAAAACATTGATCAAGCCTTCGGTGATTGCATTACTCCCTTTAAAAACATCTAAAAGAACTACTTTCTTTAAATTAGCTTTTACTATAGGATTCGCTAACAACTCACGAAGTTCGGCACTATCAGTAATAGTACTGACTACAGAACGCATATCCTTTTCTACCGCATCCGTTGCCTTATTGTCCACTGCCAAGTCCAAAATAGCTTTGGCATAACGGACGGCTGCTCTAGATTCGTTCATATCTTTAGTTTAGTTAAGCTTAATATCTGCCATCAATTCTTCTACCAACTCTAATTGCTTGTTATCGGTAGACAATTGTCCTTTGATCATTTTTTCGGCAATACCCAATGAAATACTAGCTACTTCACTTTTTAGCTCTGCAAAAGCAGCTTTCTTCTCTGCTTCGATCGCCAATTGTGCCTTCTCAATCATTTTATCACCTTCTGATTGCGCAGTTTCCTTTGCATCGGCAATAATCTTCTCCTTCATCTCACGTGCTTCTCTAATCATTGCTTCACGCTCTGCACGGGCTTCTTTGATCATTTTTTCATTATCGGCCTGTAAGTTTTGCATCTCCTTACGCGCTTCCTCAGCTGCTGCCAAAGCTTCACTAATCCCCTCTTCTCTTTCGTTTAAAGCGTCCAAGATAGGTCTCCAAGCAAACTTTGCCATCAAAAATATTAAAACTAGCAAAATCACTAACTGCATTGTAAACAGCCCTGGTGAAAAATCGTTTAATAATTGATCCATTTTATATAGTATTTATTTTTCTAAATTCGTTTTCGTTAAAAGAACATCTTTTTGCAACCAACCGTTGCAAAAAGATGTCTGTTCAAAAAGATTACTTCCCTAAGAATAAGGCACCGAATGCCAAACCTTCCAAAAGTGCTCCAATAATAATCATAGCAGTTTGGATCTTTCCAGCAGCTTCTGGTTGACGAGCGATCGCCTCCATAGCTGAACTACCAATTTTTCCTAAACCGATACCAGCTCCGAAAACGATTAAACCTGCTCCTACTAAATTTGGAATTGTCATAATGAATTGAATTAAATATAATTAAACGAAAATTGTAATACTCTTATTTATTAATGTTCGTGATCCTGTACCGCCATCCCGATAAATACCGCAGACAACATGGTAAAGATAAACGCCTGCAAGAAGGCAATTAAAATCTCAAGAATTGTCAAAAACAACGACAATACAAAAGAAAGACCTGTAGAGGCAACCGGCCCCATAACTACTTTCAACGTAATCATCACCGATATAAGACTCATCACTACAATGTGACCTGCAGACATATTCGCGAACAAACGAATCATAAGCGAAAACGGTCTTGTCAAAGTTCCCAACAATTCAATTGGAATAAGGATAAGCTTCATTGGAACAGGAACTCCTGGCATCCAGAAAATATGCTTCCAATAATCCTTATTGGCCGTGAACTGCGTAATCAAGAACGTACATAAGGCCAAACAAAAAGTTACGGCAATATTCCCGGTTACGTTAAATCCTAGCGGCGTTAACCCTAACAAATTCAAAGTCCATATAAAGAAAAATACGGTCAACAAGAAGCCCATAAATTTTCTGTACTTCTTATCCCCAATATTTGGTCTTGCAATTTCATCACGTACGTAGATCACCAAAGGCTCTAATCCTCTAGCCAATCCGGTTGGAATAGGTCCTTTCTTGTACCCTCTTGCCAAGGAAACAAACCCTAACAACATCAAGACTGCCGTTAACAACATCCCCACAACAGATTTGGTAATGGATAAATCCAAAGGCCTTACTGCGTTCGTGGCATGATGCTTGTCGTCAAAAGCAACAACATCTTCCCCGGCGTTCAACTCATAAATTTTAGTGTGGATCTTGGCAAACTTCAAACCGTTCTTCTCAACGATCACTTCACCATTGTCATCATGCTGAAACTCCGACGACATAAATGTCACCAAACCTTCACTCGTCCAGAGAATTACCGGCAGTGGAAAGCCGTAATGTTTTCCAGTTTTCGCACTACTATAGAGTGTGAAATCGTGGGAATCCTGAAGGTGATGCATGATATATGCACTAATTTCCTCTTGGGTATCTATGGGGTCACCCTTTTTTCCGCCTGCATAAGTAGACAATGAAAAAAACAATCCTAATACCAATGCGAAGAGTTTTGTAGGTCTCTTGCTGAACCATTTACTTTTTACCAACATAGCTTTTATGCTCTCAAAAATTTCGGCAAAGGTATTCAATATATTTATATTATCTATGCCTTTTCTGAGTCGATTTTGTTAATTTATAAAAACCCTATTTTAAATTCAATAATTTTGCAATACTCCAAACTTCTACTCCCAAAAACATAAAAAGCGGCAATACCAAAGGTAAACGCTCGTATAGCGGCATGTTCTCGGTATAGAAAATAGGGGTCTGAAAAACGAGTACAAAGACTCCGATTTTTATAAAAACACCCATTAAAAATCCGTACCCAACTTGGTCGGGCACATACGAATAGACAAATTCTAGTAATAAATACACTACAGAACTAGCCACAAAATGAAACAGGTATACCGAAAACAAATTGTAGCGCAGACTTACGTTCCAGTGTTGCAACAAATAATTGTGCAGAAAAAAACCAACCACAAAGACGGCTATCGCCACCCATAAAAAACTCAATAATCTCTTTACCATTACTCTTCTTTTTTGGAAATCCGAATTACCTGGACTATAGCCGAGCCCATAGCCAGAAAAATAGCGGCCAAGGTACAAATATTCGTATACAATTGGTTGTCTGTTTGGTATTTTTCGTCCAACCACGTTCCTAACCAATTGCCCAAATAAATAGTAATACCGATTTGAAAAGACAAACCGGTAAACTGAATAAACTTACTTATTTTACTAGAGGAATCAGGAGACTTTTTCTTTTTCATTATTGACGATCGTCTTTTTGTTATTGTTAAGGGATTCCTTGCCCTTCATGGTACAGGTGGCATTAAAGGTCGCTCCCGGCTCTATGGCCAGTTTAGCGACGGTAACGGCCCCTTCTATCACTGCGGACTCCTTTAACGTCAAAAGTTCGGTCACCAAAAGCTCTCCGTTAAAACTGCCTTCTATATCGGCATTTACACATTCTACTTTCCCTTGAATATAACCATCGGCACCGATCACTACTTTTCCGGAAGTTTTCAGGTTCCCGTCCAATTTTCCATCGATCCTAAAATCGGCTTCGGAAATAATATCGCCTTTAATGTTGGTGTTTTTCTCAATTCTGTTGGGTTGCCCACCGATCTCTGGTGATAAACGAGGTTTTTTGTTGTCTGAAAACATTACTCTATGATTTTGGGGATTATTGCTGCGCCCTGTAGGCCTGCAGATTTTTATGGATTTGAACTATTTTATAATTGGTCGATAAAATTACGAAATTCTCATCATTGACTAGATAGTCCTTGTTGTTTTTTAACAGTTCGGCATACCCTAAGGCATACGATTCGGACAAAAAGCCATGGACGATTACAAACTGATCGTCAATAGTGTATATATCCTTCGATATCTTATGTGTGTACTTTAAATCCTTCATCGATTTTTCTAACAACGCCTTTAGCTTCAAGGCCTTTGCATTGTCCTTTATTTTCATTGGAAATACCAACTTCCAATTTCCCCTGCTCCCCTCTTCGGACGCCCTTATAAAATCCGTATTCGATAATCTTGGCAAGAGATCGTTTACCATGGCCTGGGCTTTTTTGCCCTCTGGATGGTTAGGGTAGTTGAGCGCCACAAAGTTCAAAGCCTCCTTATAATCTTCGTATCCCATGACCCTTCCTATGGCATTTGCTTTTAACATCTCCAATTTTGGCACTATGGGGTCACCAGTGTATTTAGCGATATTTTCCTCGGCCTGGGCAATGACTTCTACATATTCCTGTTGCTGGAACAGTTTATACAGCTCCCCGTATTTGGCATCGGGACTCTCTACACTACCTTGTAATATCGCCTGCGGATTGATGAGGATTTCGGCATAGCGCGATTCGGGATGATTCGCGATAATATCGTTCTTCATGGATACGACAAGCGGACTCCCCTCTTCCTCGTAAATTTTGTACAGGTTGTATTTAGACGGAATGATCAGGCGCTCTTCGGGAGCCGATTTTAGGACGGCCTCGAGCTTGGCAGCAGCCAAACGATTTTCTTTGAATTTTTCCTTATAAATCAACCCTAATTGATAGTTGGCGAAATTGCGCTCCCTGCGAAGGCTATCTATAACAGCCTCTTCTTGCGGAATGCCTTCCAAGTAAAAAGCTAGATTGTATTGCTGCTCGTCGGTAGTAGCCAAAGGAGCCGCTGCCCCGTCTACGGGCGTATCGGCATATTGCGCCGCCTGTACCTTAGTTTTATTGGACCATCGCCAATCGTCTTCCAAAACACGGTTTCCCCATCTGGACTTAAAATCGGTTTTTCCATACCCAAGGGCCGTAACATTGTAGAAATAAAATTTCCCCTGACTGTCTTTTCTCCCACTGGCATTGCCAAAGGAGGCCACCCCGGTATTTATAATTTTATCCCTTCCTTTTTCCGCTGCTTCTTTCGCTGCCTTTAATTGGGCAATATGGTCCTTAAAATAGGACTCCCTGGCCGCTAAGGGCATTTCATAAAGCGTAATGATACTATCGGTATGTTTGGCAATATCCTCGTATTTTATAACGTCTTGCAGGTTGTCCAACTTCTTTTTAACCGCCCTATATTTTTTGGTGCTTTCCGGAAGATTCAGCAGAACGCTATCGTAGTAGGCGCCCGCCAATTTAAATTCATTATCATCAAAATTGTGAATCGCCAATGCCTCGTAATTCAGCGCATTTAACTGTGGCATAAGTTCGGTGGCCCGCAAGGATTTATTAAAATAAAGCAAGGCCAAACTATCGGCCTGGTTACCGAGGTGGTACTGGGCCAATTGATGGTAGATTTTATTTAAAAAAGGTCTGTTTTCCCTGTTTTCTTCCATCTCCGAAAGAAACTCAAAAATCGCTTCCCTATTTTCATCGGTAATTACCGTATTCTGAATTTTCTGAAGTTCCGCATTCACCTTGTATACTCGGGGCGAACTCCTATTTAGGGCTATTACCTTATCAAAGGCCATATTGGCACTGTCCTTTTTTCCCAGCTGATTGTACAATTGCCCTATAATATAATTGTATCGTCCCTTTTCCGGATTTTTACGGGTATAGGCCGATGCTATTTTTAACTGCTGAATGGCAGTATCCACCACCTTTAAATTAATATAGGCCTGCCCCATCATAGCACGGGCATCGGCATAATCCTGATCGTTAAGGCGGTACAATTTTAAAAGACGCTTAAGATTCTCCAGGGCTATCTCCTCATTTTCGAGGCGAATATTCACTTTTTCGCGCCAAATCACCGCTTCATTCAGCTTATCGCTATAGGTATATCGGTTTAAAATATAATTAAAAGCTTCCAAGGCAGGAATGTACCGCTGATCAAAATACCGCGCCTTCCCCAGCAGAAGAAAAGCCTCGTCGGTTTGGGGGTTGTGTTCGGTATCCTTTATCATCATACTGTGCTTCTGAATGGCTTTGGCAGCCTTTTCTTCGGCAATGATAAAGTTGGGATTGTTGTCTTCGGAATCTAATTTTATATCATCGGTCACCTCCATCCGCTCAACGGGCAGTACCTCCCAATAATTGTCCCGGTAGGTGTCGTTAAGCCCTTGGCGTCCTTCTTCAAAGGCAAGATTGCCGTTGTACAAAGTATTGTACTTAGTATTCATCGCATGCCAATTGCGATTTACAAAGGCGTCCTTTTTAGTAGAACAGGCGTTAAAAAGGATTCCTCCTAAAAGGGGTAGGGCTATAAGAGTATGGCGGAGCTTCAAAATAGTATGTCTTCGTATGTATCCTTAACTAAAAAACAGCGTAATTATTATGCTATTGGTGGGGTAATGTACAAATATTTTGACTTCTTTACTCGCAGTAAGGAGCAAAACAAAGGCTGTTGTTCAGAAAAACAAGGTGTTAGGGTTTTTAAAAGCAGCTAATTTAAATAAGGTAAGATCACATTTTTTTAGTGTCAAGCGCGGGTTTTTATTCGTTTTACCTTAAAAAACAGGCTTAAAAAGAAGCTGCTTAGAATATTTTTGAGAAGGGTTTTAACGACTAATCATGGTCAAATAATTTCAAGTGGGAGCATTTTTCTTTGGGCGTTCCCTCCTTCGTCGGGCGGGCACTTGGCTATATCCCTTGCTCCGCTGCGGGGATGCCGCCGCGGTCCCTAACGCAAAACACTGCAAACAATGACAGCCCTCACTTCCTTATTAAGGCGCTTCTTTATGACCGCTATCCGCCAAAGAACACCTCGAGCTCTTTTAGGGTCTCTGCCTCGGTTTTAATGTCTTTTACCAACTGCCCCTTGTCCAGCACCACAATGCGCTCACATACTTCGGTCACATGAATAAGGTCGTGGCTAGAGACTAAAATGGTGACCTCCTTATCTGCCGCCATATTTTTAATGATCCCCTTGAGCCTTATTTGGGTCGTTGGGTCTAGATTAGCAAAAGGTTCGTCCAAAATTATGACTTCCGGGTTTCCTATAAAAGAGGCTACAATCCCTACCTTCTTTTGGTTTCCTTTAGAGAGGTCGCGCAAATATTTTTTCTGTCCTAGAATTTCCCCATGGAAAAAATCTTCAAACCCGGCCAATAAGGCATCGACATCGGCTTTGTTTTGCCCCCTTAATTCTCCAATAAAATAAAAATACTCCTCCGGGGTCAGGTAACCAATTAAAAAAGTTTCGTCTATAAAGGCCGATGTAAAAGGTTTCCAAGCTTCACTGCTATTTACTTGCACCCCATGGTTACTGATATGGCCGCTAGTCGGTTCAATCAAATCTAGCAACAAACTAAAGAAGGTGGTCTTCCCGGCACCATTGTTCCCCACCAGCCCAAAACTCTGCCCTTTGGGGATTTCTAAATGTTCTATGTTTAATACGGTGACATCACCGTAGGTTTTGGTTAAATTTTGGGTAGTGATCATAACTATAGCTATTAAATTCCCTAGGCTTTTTGCTTGTAGGCGGCCAAGGTTTTATATTTTTCTTTTTTATAAATCTTCTCTATTCTGGCAAACACGGCATTTTTAAAGGCAAAGCCAATGCAACCGCTCAGGGCAACAAAAACATAGCCTGCAGCCGGACTTATTACATAGTGCCCTAAGGCGTACACCCCTAGGGGCAATATAAGCTTGGGCAAGGTAAGCAAGAGGGTTTTGGAATTAAAAGACTGCTTATCGCCAAAAGCCTTTTTGTTAGATCCTAGGTCTATAGGCGTTTTTATATAGGCCCCGCCCCAAAGGACCAGGTACGAGTTGACGCCAATATTGTAAATAGCCCCCACTAAGACCGCCAAGTAGGCTTCCCATCCAAAATAAATGTAAAAAGAAGCCAAGATGGTCGTAATGACCGTGGCAATACACATTAAATACCATTTAGAAGACAGGTATTCCTTGTACTGAATGTTCTGGCTCATCATTAAAGGATAATAAGCGCTGTCCCAACTAGGTACAAACTGCCCAAAACTAAAAAGAAAGCCACCCGAGATAAATATCCCGGCGAATATTTTCCAAACAGGGGCGTCATAAGTTTCTATACTGCCCGTAAAAAACAACAAGCCATAAAAAATAAAGAAAAAACTCATCATAACCGAAGTCTTGGATCGTTTGTTCCTTCGGATGAGTTTAATATCGTTCTTTAAAAAAGTCCCCAGGTTCCCAAAGCGGTTCAACCAAGCATAGTCCTCTGTTTTGGCGGTGGACTTTTTACCGGCCAGACCGGCATCTAAAAACATGTATTTCTTAAAATATCGAAAAGAAAAAACATAAAGAAAAACAAGGGTGGCAGCAGGCAACAAGGCGGTCCATGGTTGTTGAAACAGTATATGAAAGAAGGGAGCGGTATAGTCCGTTATATTGAACAGCCCGTAATATTGCGCTAAGCCCAAAACAATGGCCAGGCCAAGGAGGCCATAGAGCAAGCGATCTTTACTGTTCAGTAATACATTGATGAAATTATTGCTAAAAATAAGGGCCATCATGGCTAAATGCCATCCTATAACGCCAAGGGGAGCATAGCCTTCTATCAACAGCACAATAGAAAAAGGAATAAAGAAAAAAGCATGGGACCAGTTGAAAAAAGATACCAGCGTTTTTCCCAGGGAATAATGTACTACCAACTGTTTTTTAATAGGGAGGTACAATAATGGCTTTATATTGGTAATGGGCATCTTTTGCAGCATATACCTAATATAGAGATCGCCCACCAAATAGTAGATCATAAATTGGTTTACTATTTCCAAGGGATCGCCCCAGCCTGCTTTTTCTATGATATAAAAAGCCCCAACTCCCAAGGCTAGGAAAACGGCCATAAAATAAAGGGCCCCAAAAACCATAAAAATTTTGATCAGCAGATTGGCCTTAAAAGAAGCCGCCCTAAAAAAAGATTTCCATTCTAAAGTAAGAAAGTGTTTAAGCATAAGGTAAAAGGGATTTGCTTAGAATTGGTGTGCTAAGCTTGCTTTTTGTTACAACAATGTAAACATTTTTAAGACTTCCATTGGTATAATTACCGTTCAGGCTCCGATTTTTTCCTTTAAAACTATACACAACTTTCTTATGCATGAGAATATTAGGTGTTTTTTTCGTAATCTCATTTTGTTTCGTCCTAGCTTTCCGTAATTTTACGGCAAATTTTTAATATGGCAGATTTTCATTCCCTTACGGTACAGCACGTAAAGCCTTTAACGGACGATGCAGTAGCAATTACATTTACCATTCCAAAAGACCTGGCACAGACCTTTGCATTTACTTCTGGACAATATATAACCATCAAAAAAGAAATTAAAGGCAAGGAATTGCGAAGAGCCTACTCTATTAGTTCTTCTCCTACTTCTGGGTCTATTACCATTGGGGTAAAAAAAGTTGACAAAGGCGGATTTTCAGATTATGCCAACACTAAGATAAAAGCAGGAGATGTATTAGAAGTAATGCCTCCGGAAGGAAGGTTTGTTTTTAAGCCTACCGATAAAGCTAAAAACATAGCGGCTTTTGCTGCCGGTAGTGGTATTACCCCTATTATTAGTATTGCCAGAACGGTTTTGGCGAGCAACCCTAAGAGTAAATTTGTATTGGTTTATGGGAACAAATCCTATAAAGAGACCATGTTTTATACAGAATTGGTAAAACTTCAGCTAGAATATGCCAATAGATTTTTTATAAACTTTATCTGCAGCCAAGAAAAGGAAGAAAATTCCCTTTTTGGTCGTATCGATGTTTCTACGGTGAACTATACCCTAAAGAACAAACACAAGGACACCATCTTTGACGATTACTTTTTGTGCGGTCCAGAGGCCATGATCAATTTGGTAAGCGATACCCTAAAAGAAGAGGATGTTCCTGCCGATAAAATTCATTTTGAACTGTTTACCGCTACGGAGATCAAGGACGAACTACCGGTACATTTAGATGGACAAACACAGGTATCCGTAGTTGTCGATGATGAGGAGTTTACTTTTTCCATGGATAAAAAGGCCATCGTCCTCGATGCGGTTCTTAAAGAAAATATAGATGCCCCCTACTCTTGCCAAGGTGGCGTATGCAGTAGTTGTATTGCCAGGGTTACCGAAGGGCAGGCAGAAATGGTAAAAAATCAGATCTTAACGGACAGTGAGATTGCAGAAGGGTTGATCCTTACCTGCCAAGCACATCCTACCACCCCTACTTTAAAGGTAGACTACGATGACGTATAGGTTGAAGCCTTGTACTAAAAATCAAAAACCACGCTTTTCGCGTGGTTTTTTTTTGATCAACGATTAATAAATCGATCCCTAATCTTCATAACGGCGTGTTCATAGCCAATATCATAGGCTTTTTCGATACCCTTTTTATCAAGCACCCCAATCTGTTCCAGTTCCCGAGGCTCAAAAATAAGGTCGCATTTATTTATTTTTTCTCTATTCGTAGCGTATATCATCAAGGCCGTTGTTCTGTTCGCCAACTGTAAGGACGATTTGATACCTTCTTTCCCTATTTGGTTAATTCCAGAAACATTACTGCCTATGATAAAATTGGTCTCTCCTACCACCTCATCGTAGGGAAAGTTGTTCATAATACCTCCATCGGCATATAATTGCCCTTCTATTTCGACCGGACTAAAAACTGGTGGTAGTGCGGCAGAAGCCAACAGTGGCAGAATAAGTTCTCCTTGCGAAAACACCCGCTGATCGCCTTTTTGTAAATCCGTGGTAATGACATGCAGTTTCCTATGCAACTTTTCAAAAGAATCCTCGGGGAAGTATTTTAAAAACAACTCAAAATACCGTTCTGTATCTATAAGTCCAGGTTTTAAAATGGTCATAAAGTTATATCGGAACAGGGGGGTCTCCTTAAAAAAAGTTAGCATGTCCGACACCGAATTATTATTGGCATATAAGGCCCCGATCAATGCCCCCACACTGCTTCCAGAAATGGTATGGGCTTTGAGTCCAAATTCATTAAGGGCTTGTATAACCCCAATATGAGCCATCCCTTTTACCCCTCCCCCAGATAATACCAAACCTAAAGATTTGTTTTCTACCTCCGATAAATTCATCCTTTTTGTTATTAATAATATATGTCGGTACTCCCTTACGGGCGCCCTAAAGGAATTAAGGCAACCTTCATCTTTAAATTTACCTTTTTCAAATTAGACTCCGCCTATTTTTTAGGCTGAATTTAAACTTTTATTCCTACTCCTCAGTTAAAAAAACTTTAAAGCTGCTATTGCTTATAGCAACTATAATGCCACCGTAGTCACCACCCTCACTGCCAGCATTCTAATGATTCCACCTCAAAAAAAAGCCTGTTCTATCAAATCAAGAACAGGCTTTAGTAGTTGCTTTTAAAAAGTATACCTTATATACTTTTCAACATTTTTAGGAGCTCATCGGCTACCAAGGCAGAAGATGCCGGGTTTTGCCCGGTAACCAAATTGCCGTCCTTTAGGGCGTATGGCTGCCAATCGGCGACCTTACTATAGGTACCGCCCTGTTCTTTTAGCATATCTTCTACCAAAAAGGGAACTACATCGGTCAATTGTACCGCGGCCTCTTCGGTATTCGAAAATCCGGTTACTTTTTTCCCTTTTACCAGCGCTTCCCCATCGGTACCCTTCACATGGCGCAAGGCGGCAGGTGCGTGACAGACAAAGCCAATTGGTTTTTCGGCTTTATTAAAGGCCTCTATCAGTTGTACCGATACCTTGTCTTCTGCCAAATCCCATAATGGTCCATGCCCCCCTGGATAAAATACAGCATCAAAATCGGCCTGATCGATGGTATCTAATTTTTTGGTATTGTTAATTTTCTCCTGGGCTACCGCATCTTTTTTGAAGCGTTCGGTATCTTCGGTTTGGGCATCTGGAGTATCACTACTAGGATCTATAGGGGCTTTTCCCCCTTTAGGCGTGGCCAAAACAATATTGGCTCCCTGGTCTAATAATTTATAATATGGATTGGCAAACTCTTCTATCCAAAATCCTGTTTTCTTTCCGGTATCTCCCAAAGTATCGTGGGAGGTTAATACGAATAATATTTTCATCTTTTCTTGTTGTTTTTAATTAAACTTCAATGTGTTTAAGCGCTTGTACTTCCTTCTTTTAGTAGGCCATAGTCACTATCTGGGCCACATCGGAAGGTTTTAGAGACTGATGTTCTCCTAAGCCCAACCATCCGCGATCGGTAAAACGTTTTTCAATGGTTTCTGCCGTCCCCTGAAACTCGTCTGTATATTGTGAAAGCTTGGTCGCTATTCCCAATTCATGGAAAAAGGCTTCGGTCTTGTCTATGGCAGCATGGGCCTTTTCATCGACACTCCCTTGGGTTATTCCCCAAACACGTTCTGCAAACTGTGCCAGCTTCTCTTTTTTGGCTTCAAAATTAAAACGGTAGTGACTAGGGGCCATTATGGCCAAGGTTCTGGCGTGATCTATTCCGTACATTGCGGTTAACTCGTGCCCCATAGCATGCACTGCCCAATCGGTAGGCACTCCCAATGGCAATAGTCCGTTCAAGGCCATCGTACAGCTCCACATAAAATTAGAGGCTGCCTGATAGTCCGTAGGATCCTTAAGGATGGCAGGAGCTACTTCTAAAAGGGTCTGTAAAACACTTTCGGCCATCCTGTCCTGTAGTAAGGCCCCTATCGGATAGGTCATATACTGTTCCAATACATGGGTAAAGGCATCGGCAATACCATTGGCCAACTGACGTTCTGGAATAGAACTTATTACTTGGGGATCCAAGACCGAGAATACGGGGAAAATTCCCGATCCGCTCATGGCCAGTTTTTCTTGGGTTTCCTTTCTGGTAATGACCGAATTGGAATTCATTTCCGATCCGGTTGCAGGAAGGGTCAATACCGCTCCAAAGGGCATGCCCTTGGCTACCGGCTTCCCGGCCGTTAGCAGTTCCCATGGCGTATCTCCATCATACTGGGCGGCAGCTGCTAAAAATTTAGTCCCGTCAATCACAGAACCACCGCCAACGGCCAATAAGAAATCGATGTTTTGCGACTTAATTACCGCTAGGGCTTCCATTAATACCTCGTATTCCGGATTGGCAGGAATTCCGCCAAATTCCACTACTTCAACACCATTAAGCGCCTCTTTTACTTGGTCATAGACGCCGTTCTTTTTAATACTTCCCCCACCGTACAGCAGTAATACCTTGGCATTTTGAGGGATTTCTTGGGAAAGATTGGCTATCTGCCCTTTTCCGAATAGTATTTTAGTTGGATTCTTATATTGAAAATTGTTCATCTGTGTTTTTGTTTTTAGTTGTTGATTAGACTTTTACGATCATTTTACCCTTGTTTTTCCCTACGAAAAGGTCCATAAAGGCCTGAGGGGTATTCTCAAATCCATCTACGATGGTTTCCTTATAGGTTAATTTCCCTTCTCCCAACCAGCTGGCCAATTGTGCAATGGCTTCTGGGAACTTATCGGCATAATTGCTTACGATAAAGCCTTGCATAAGGGCACTATTTTTTACCAAAAACGGTTGCACCCTTGGTCCCACCGGCATCTGTGTTTCGTTGTATAGGGAAATAGCCCCACAAATCACCATACGGGCAAATCTGTTGATATTCAGGAGTACCCCGTCCGAGATTTCGCCCCCGACATTATCAAAATAGATATCTACCCCTTGTGGACATGCGTCAGCAATGGCTTTGGCCATATTTTCGGTAGTGTTGTAATTGATTCCTTCGTCAAAGCCAAAGTCTTCTTTTAGCATGGCTACCTTTTCATCGGTGCCCGCAATTCCTACCACTCTTAACCCTAATATTTTTCCTATCTGGCCCACGACACTACCCACGGCCCCGGCAGCTCCTGAAACCACCAAGGTCTCTCCTTTTTTAGGGGCTCCAATTTGGTGTAGGCCCAAATAGGCCGTGAGGCCCGTCATTCCTAAAATTCCCAAATAGGCCGATAAGGGTGCTTTGTCACCATCGACCTTATAAACGGCATTGGCACTTGCCGTTTGATACTCCTTCCAAGCCAACATCCCGGATACAAAGTCGCCCTTGCTATATTGGTCATTGGTAGAACTAATAACTTCGGCAACGATACCAGAACTGATGGGCTCGTTTAATTTAAAAGGATCTATATAAGATTTGGCATCGCTCATACGTCCCCGTAAATAAGGATCTACAGAAATGTAAGTGGTTTTTAACAGCAGTTCCCCTGCTCCCTCCTTGGGCATCTCTTGGTCCGTGATCTTAAAGTCCGACATTTTTGGCTTCCCTATTGGTCTCTTATCTAATACTATAGTCTTGTTCATGTGGTCTGTTTTAAATTGTTGTTGTTGTGTATAGCCCCTTTAATAGGGCTACTCTTATTTTTTTATACTGTCCCAAGCCGATTGGAAGACAATATCAAGGTTTTGGGTGTCCCATTGGTACAATCCCCTTTTTTGCATGGTCATTAAAAATGCTAATGGATAGATAGAAAAAGCGTAGAGCTGATACAGGGATGTATTTTTAAGGAGCCCTTCTTCTTGTCCCCTTTTCCATAAATCTAATAAGGGCTGCAAATGCTTTAGCCCTTCTTGGCGGGTTTCCTCATCGATCATGGTGGTATTGTCGCACTGCGACAAAAAATAAGCCTCTTCTACCTGGGTAAGTTTGTAATCGGCAATATTGTACCATATATTTTTAAAGCCTTCGGCAACCGTCATCCCCTCTTCATAATCTTTAAAGGCATGGGTGCTAAAAGTTGCTTTTACGGATATATAAAGATTGTTTATTAAATCTTGCTTGTTTTCAAAATACAGGTAAATGGTAGCTGGAGATACCCCGGCCAGCTTTGCTATTTTGGACATGGGGGCATCGTGAAAGCCGTTGTCGTTTACCAAGCTTAGGGTGGCCTGTAATAAGGCGGTGCGTTTTTCGGTACTCTTTTGTCGTATGGCCATGGAGGTATTGTTTCGTTTACAAGGACAAAGATACTCACAAAATGAACGTTCATTCTTTTTTAGGCCGACTTTAACATTCCCCTAAGAAAGGAAGGAGTGGTTTATGATAATACTAACATAAAAAGGGGGCTTTTTGCCTTGAGATTGCAAAAAAAATTAACACCTCCGAGATGAATCTCGGAGCAATGTAGCATGTAAGCATCATTTTCGATAGCATTGCTCCGCTAAGTCGGGAAACTTTGCGGCGCTGGATGCATACTTCCTCTATGAGGGTTGTCCGGTATTAGACATTAATTTCAGTATTAAAGAACAGCTTTTATTAATTATTGTTTTAAGACTCACTACTTAAAAAGGATATTCTTAACCACAACCCAAAAACAGTCATGCCTGATTTTTAAAAAGCCTGTTTTTAGTTTCTAGAAAATACTGTTTTCGACCTCTATCGCTAGCGCGAGTGTCACGCTCGTGCTCGAACAGAAAAAAATAGGGCGACAGCAATAATTTTGAAAGATCATATCTTTTATAAATCAAAAAGTTACTTTTTAGTGGTCGACCTATATCAGGGACGTACACTATTGTTAATTGCTAATTGTTTATTGTTCACTGAAAAGCGTTAGGGATTGCAGCGGCATCCTTTTTTAGGCGGTTTTGCCGGCTAAAAAAGATAGAGCGGAAAGCGCGACCCGATAGGGAAACGCCCGGAACAACAAAACATTGAATATCCTGAAACAAAAAAAGGACAGCCATAGCCGTCCTTTCATCGTATATATTTTTTGAGTCGGAAACTGTCTCGGAATGCGGAACGATCAGAAATCCGTCCTTTCCCGAAGAGCAGCGCCCTTGTTTCTTTTCTTATAGGTAAGAATGAGCAGAGGTATCTTGATTTTCCTCGCCTTTATCGTTGTATTTTTTCAATTCCAACATCCAGTAAACCATGGCTACTGCACCGATAATCATGAAAATCCAGTTTAGGGCATTGGCACCCCACCAACTATCCATAAAACGCATAGCATCCAAAGGAGCAAATAGCACATTTACAAATAAATCCTCGATCGCTTTAAATAATGATGTCATCTTAATTATATTTACCAAGCAAAAATATAAAATCTTAGGATGATATCAAGCTTTTTTGGAAAAACTAAACCAATAAATTATATAATTCTACTGGTTTTTCTATTTGTCTTTTATTGGTACGTACATTTTTCTTGGTTACAGAGCACTTTCGAGCCCCAAAAGTTCATGGGTCAGGCCGGAATACTGGGCCTTTTAATGCTCAGTATTTTTCTGGTAAATTTTATTCTGAAAAAAAATAAAATCACCGGTGGCAATTCCTTGGCCATCCTCTTCTACACCCTTTTAGTGGTTATTTTTCCGGCAACGCTTGCCGATTCCAACGCTATTATTGCAAGTTTCTTTTTGTTGTTGGCCATCCGTAGGCTGCTGAGTTTTAAATCGCTCAAAAACCTGAAACTCAAGATTTTTGACGCCTCTTTTTGGATTATGATGGCCAGTTTGTTTTACGATTGGGCCATTCTTTACCTCTTTGTAGTATATATCGCTATTTACTTTTACGAGGCTAAAAACATCCGGAATTGGTTGGTGCCCATCGTAGCGATTATTGCCCATCTCCTGATAACCATGGCCTACCTTGTGCTTACCGACAATATGGATTTTATGGTGCGCCATTACCAACTCGATTTTCACTTCGATCAAGAGTACTTTTTAGAGCTAAGACACAGTTTCCGCTTTGGGACGTATGTATTCCTTTCCTTATTACTGGCTTTTTTAGGCTTTATAAAATTGAGCAACGTAGGGGTTGGAAAACTGGTATTGTTGCGATTGATTGTACTGTGGTTCTTAACGGGACTAATGATAAAGGTCCTAAAATCGTCTCAAGAGGTGAAGCCTATTATGCTTACCTTTTTTCCGGCAGTTGTTTTCATTGCCAATTATGTTGAAGGAATAAAGAAGAAAAAAATAAGGGAAATGGTCTTGTGGGCCGCCATCATTCTTTCCTTTGTTGTTTTTATCACGGCTTCCCTATAAAATAAATAAACGGTATCTTTACCGCTAAAATGTACCCTTATGTTCAGTGATTTTGCCTTTAAAATATTTCAGGAAAGCATTCAAAAATACCATATCAAGGACGATGTAAATCAGCCTTTTGAAAACCCATATCCACAGGACGATATTGCTCATTTATTGTATCGTAAAAACTGGATAGATACGGTACAATGGCACTATGAGGATATTATTAGAGATCCGCAAATAGATCCGGTTGCCGCTTTAAAACTAAAACGACAGATCGATGCCAGTAACCAGGACAGGACTGATTTGGTAGAGTATATTGACAGTTATTTTTTAAACAAATACAAGGCTGTTAAAAAACAAGACAATGCTACCATCAATACCGAAAGTCCGGCTTGGGCTATTGACCGTTTGTCTATTTTGGCCTTAAAAGTGTACCATATGCAGGAAGAGGTTGACAGAACCGATGCTTCTGAAGGGCATATTGCCAAGTGTACTGAAAAGCTGAACGTTTTGTTAGAACAGCGAAAGGACCTTTCTACGGCCATAGACCAGTTATTGACCGATATTGAAGCTGGCGCCAAGTATATGAAGGTTTACAAGCAGATGAAAATGTACAACGACGACGAATTAAATCCGGTCCTTCGTGGGCAAAAATAAGCGTATCCAACACAAGCCCTCTCATATATTGGTCATTCGCCTATCGGCCATGGGCGATGTGGCTATGACCGTACCGGTACTCGCTGCCATGTCACAACAGTACCCTGATGTGAAAATAACGGTACTTACCCGTGCCTTTTTTGCCCCTATGTTTGCGCAACTGCCGAATGTAACGGTATATGAAGCCGATGTGAAGGGGCAGCATAAGGGGGTATTGGGCCTTTGGAAATTGTACCGATCCCTAAAAGGCCTCGGTATTGATGCCGTTGCCGACCTGCACAATGTACTGCGCAGCAATATTCTAAAAACTTATTTTACTTTTAGCGGCCTTCCCTTTGAACAGGTAGACAAGGGAAGGGCCGATAAAAAAGCCCTGACGGCAGCTGTCCACAAGGTATTTAAACCCCTGACGACCACACACCAACGCTATGCAGAAGTGTTTGCGCGTCTAGGGTATCCGCTAGATTTGGAAGCCGTAAGCCTACCGGCGAAACGCCCTTTGCAAGAGAGCACCAGGAGCCTGATACAGGCGCCGACGCAACCATGGATCGGGATAGCCCCCTTTGCCGCCTTTGAAGGAAAAATGTATCCTATAGCACTAATGCAAGAAGTGGTAGGCCAATTGAATGCTACCAATGCCTATAGAATACTCCTTTTTGGAGGTGGAAAAAAAGAAGGCGAAGAATTGCAAAAATGGGAAGATGCCTACCCAAACTGCCTTAATATGGTAGGGAAAATCTCTTTTGAAGAAGAACTGGCGCTTATTTCACAGCTAGATCTAATGTTGGCCATGGATAGCGGTAATGCGCATATGGCAGCTATGTTTGGACTGCCGACCCTTACCCTGTGGGGAGTGACCCATCCTTATGCGGGATTCTACCCTTTTGGGCAACCCCTAGAACATGCCCTGATGGCCGATAGAATGCAATATCCCTTAATACCGACTTCGGTATACGGCAATAAATTTCCCCCAGGCTATGAAAACGCTATGCAGACCATAGCACCAGAGGCGGTTGTACAAAAAATTCAACATATTTTAAGCGGGAACTAGCTTACACTGTCTCGTTGTGTTCCATCAGTTTAAAGTAATGTCTCAATTGGGACATATATTTGTAGCGTAGGTTTTTGGCATTTCCGTCTACCATAAGAGTCCTAATACCCATATAAGACGATATAATAAAGCTTGCTATGGCCTCGCTATCGGCATGCCTACTGACAAAACCATCGGTCTTTCCTTTTTGCAGGACGGTGATAAGGCATACTTCCCATACTTTCAGAATATCGTTCAAGGCTCTCATAACCTCGGGATGCTTCCCGTTAAATTCATTGATGAAATTGCCGAGTTCAAAGCCATAATCAAGAAAATTGAGTTCGGCTGTTTCTAAAGATTTGTCCAAACAATCTGCAATGGTATGCAAGGGGTCTTCCTTTCCTTCTATAGGCGCTACAAGCTGACTGTACACTTTTCTGAACAACAACTGTTGTACGATGCTGATAAAATACTCTTCCTTGGAATTAAAATGATAATAAAAGCCGCCTTTGGACAGGGAGAGTTCTTTTAAGATATCGTCTATACTGGTATTGAAATAGCCATTCTGATAAAACATTTCTAAGCCCTTGGCTTGCATCCGATGCATGGTCGCCATGCGTTTTAGATTCCTTTCCATTTCGTTTTATTTTGGGGTGTAAAGACCAAGAAGTCTCTCTATAGTAACGCTATAATAATCGCATTTATCAGATTTATCGTTAAAAAGCTCATCTTTTTCGACGAACTACACAATTAGAAGGGTTTTATGCACAAAAAGTAAGGCTTCCCGACAAAATAGTCGGTTTTACAATCCGATGATCGGCTACTATAAGCTCACAAAAATAAGAAGAATAAGTGCTGTGGAGGATAAAATGTCTGTTAGTTGCCTTAGAAATAGCGCAAGAATAACTGCTTTACTTAAAAGCCTCCCTACACTAACAAAAGGCGAAACTTTTAATTTGCATAAACACAACCACTGCCCCATGCCCAAAAATTTCCGAAGAAAGCAAACTAAAGAAGGATCCCTAAAAAAATAAAGGAACTATAAACCAGGAACGAAGGCAGGTACACACCTAGATTTCCGTTCCTGGTTTTTAAATAAGAATAATATATTTCTTTATGCCACGGTACCTTGGCAGCTACTACCCGCACCAGCGGTACAGCCATAACAATGCTGTGAGATTACGATATCGCGGTCGTTTAGCACTTCCTCGTTGTAATCTTTTAGGTGTTTGATCTTACTGGCCACTTTAAGGCCCAGCATTTGGTTAAAATCGCAGTCGTACAGCCATCCGTCCCAACTTACCGAGATGGTATTGGTACACATTACGCTGGCCACGGCCGAGGGATTATACGCCTCTACCAAGGAGTACATATAGTCCTCATAGTTTCCGGAAGCAATTAAATAATCTAAAAAACGGGCAATAGGCAGGTTGGTAATGGCAAAGAGGTTATGGAAATCAATATCAAAATCTTGTTTAAGCGCCTTTTTAAAATCGGCTTCCAAGGCAGCCTGGTTCCCTGGCAAAAAAGCTCCGGAGGGATTATAGACCAGATCGAGCCTCAGATCGCTGTCGGGCATTCCGTAACCTACGGCATTCAATTCCTGCAGTGCCTTTATAGAACTGTCAAAAACTCCGTCGCCACGCTGCTTATCGGTTTTCCCACGGGTGTAGTGCGGCATGGAAGAGATGACGTGAATATTGTGTTTTTTAAAGAACTGTGGCAGGTCGTAATACTTCTTATTGGCCCTTATAATGGTCAGGTTAGAACGGACGATAAAATCTTTGATGCCGGCTTCGGCTGCCTGTTCTACAAACCACCTAAAGTCCGGATTCATCTCTGGTGCCCCACCGGTAAGGTCCAAGGTATGGGCGCCAGTATTGCGAATGACCTCCAAACAAAGCTCCATGGTATCGCGGGTCATGATCTCCTTACGGTCCGGACCGGCATCGACATGGCAGTGCTCACAAACCTGGTTGCACATATAGCCCACGTTAATTTGAAGGATTTCCAATTTCTTAGGCCGTAGCGGATACGCCCCTATCGCATCGATCTTATCCTTAAAAAAGGGAAGTTCACCCTCCTCAAAAAGGCCACCGTTAAGGATTTCCAATTGTTTATTGCTCTGAGCAAGGACATCGTGCCTTGCCTTTAGTGATTTTGTCGACATGCTAAAACTATTCAATTATTGTATGCCCCTTTTCGGGGAATGCCAAAAGGGATGTCCCTTTTGGCCGTGTTGCTGTTGCTGGTATTTCCCAGGCCCAAGATAGTAGTCCTTGGCTTGGGAAGGCGTCTTTACATAGACAGCTTATCGTACTTTTTCATCATTTGTACCCCATGTACCAAGGTAGCCCCGCTTTCAATGGCCGCTCCTACGTGTACAGATTCCATCATTTCTTCCTTGGTAATGCCTCTTTGCAAGCCGTCCTTGGTATAGGCATCTATGCAATAGGGACATTTTACCACATGCGCCACCGCCAGGGCGATCAACGATTTTTCGCGGGCACTAAGCGCCCCTTCTTCAAATACTTTTCCGTAATAGTCAAAAAATTTGCTCCCCAGTTCCTCGCTCCATTCAGAGATTTTACCGAATTTTCGTAAATCTGCCGGATCGTAATATGTGTCTGCCATGTTATAAATATGTATTAAATAGGTATATAATTAAAGGATGTTATCCCTGTTTTTGTTCCATAACCGTACCCCTTGTTCTTCTAAAAACAAGGAAATACAATAACTACATGCCCGTGCAATAGGCGGTAGTCCTTTGGTAATGCTATTGGATGTTTAGGTGGTTGTTCGCCTCAAAAAGTATTGGGCAACCTTCCTATAAGAAGGCCCTTCCCAGCCTGGGAGACCCCTTATTGTAGTATTGGTTAGAAAAGATAGTATTCTTCCCCTGAGGCCTGTGAAATATGGCCTTCCCCGTGCTGTGCAATAAGGAAATTAGCAGCTGTACAATTCTACCTCCGCTACAAGAGGCTTCCCTGATAAGGCGTTTTAGATCGTCCCAGCGATCTAGGTCCAATAAAGGGCGGAGCCTTACAACAGAAGTTTGTGTCTTGGCAATAAGGGCCGTAATTTGGGTGGCCACCGATTTGGTCTGCCATGGCAAGGCCAAAAAGCTATGGGCATTAAAACAAGATTTCTGTAGGCCCATCAGGTAAAATCCACCGTCTTTGGAGGGTCCAAGTATAAAATGGCCTTCGTCTAGCTGCTTGGCCGCCTGTACAATATCCGAGGCCCTCAGCAAGGGCGCATCGTTCCCAATAGTGATCAGTTGGGTAAAGCCCATGTTAAAAACGGAGGCAATGGCATGTACAAAACGTTCCCCAAAACTAGCCCCTCTCTGCTCCTTTTCCGTAAAATGAAAATAGGGCAGCTTGGTTTTTTTTACCGTTTTCAGGGTATGTTGGCTCAAAGCCTCAAAAATAACGGCACCATGCTGTAGGGGTTTATGCTTCATTTCCTCTTGGGAAGAATGGGCAAAAACCAAAATGGCGGTACTATGTAAGGCAGTTCGGGGCATTATCACTTCTTCTTTAGTAAAAATACGATAAATAAGGCTAGTAGTTTGGTCGGCCAATAAAGTTTTTCCTTACAACTGTCTTTTGGGCGTTCCCCCCTGCGGCGGTCGGGCACTCCGCTATATCCCTCGCTCCGCTACGGGGATGCCGCTGCGATCCCTAACGCGAAATTCAGTGAACAATGAACAATTAGAAGAGAGAAGAGAAAAAAGAAAAGAGAGAAGAGAGGACCGAGCGGAGAATGCAACGATTTGCATTTGGAGTAAGGGGCCTAATCAATGTACAATAAGCAGTAAACAATTAGCAATGAAAAAAGTAATCAGTAAACGGTAAACAGCAGTCAGTACCCTCCCCCGTTAAACCGCGGGACTACCGGACGATATGATTTTTGCTACAATAAAAAGTACTGCTTCTCTCAAATGGTTAAAATCAAAAGAATCCGGCCTATTTTAATTTTCGTAAGGACCGAACGAAAAATGCAACGATTTGCATTTACAGCGAGGGGCCAGCCGGCGCGTTGGCTTTCACAGCGGGTGGCGGAAGCCGTCCAAAGAGCATTTCACCCTTGTGAAAGCGGTCTGGGCGGTGCGGCCGTGGAAAGTGCGTAGATTTTTAGAAAATGAAAATCAGCCTAGCGTTTTTTCGTCCTTTTTTGGGCGATGCAAAAAAGGACAAGAACTAAGATATTCAAGAAAGAAGAATGATCCTTAAAAAAGAAAAAAATCGAAATAAAACATCAACTAGATTTGTATAAGGACAATAGAAATATAGTTATATAATATCTACGACCCCGGATACATAAGCTTACCAGCCTGCTCCTGATAGGAAAATCATCGATTATTCGTGGCTCCATAAACCCATAAGCTTTATAAACGCGGTCCTTGTAATGCTCCAAAATCGTCCTTTTTTTCTGCAAGGTAAATAGTAAGTTTTTCCGAGTATGCCTTCTTATTTTTTCGAGTACTATGATAGTTTTAAGCATCAAAATAATCCAATAACCCTTCGGGAAAAACAAGAGCCAATAGAAAGGCAGCATTAAGCTGGGGTAACTGTCTAGTTTTCCAACACAAAAAAAAACAGAAATATTGACATTGATCCTTAAGTTCTTGTACGTCAAAAAACATATCAAATAAGAGCTTAAGTTTAATTATTACGGGTATCTTTGTTTCCCATTTTTAAGATATAATAAAATGGATATGATCTTTTTTTATATTTATTGAAGGCCTTGGTTTACCTTTTACTACTTATCCCCAGGATAAAAAATCTAGTATAAAAGCAGGAGTAAACTTTAGTGGGTTACATAGTTTAGAAGCAAAAGAAAAAAATAAGAGTAATTTTTGGAGTTACATATAAATTGGGTAAACGATACCATTTCTATTCAGCCTGAATTAGTATTTTCTTCACAAGGGGCTGCAAAATCATAAACAACGGAAAAACTATAAATTTAAATTATCATAACATTCCTATTCTAGCACTGTATAAATTATTTTTTTTTAAAAGGAGAGCTATTAAAACAGGTCCCCAATTTGGTGTCTTATTAAGTGATAAAAACGGTGATACCGATTTTATAGATTCAAATAATTTAAATAAATGATCATTAACTAATGATTCCAATAACAAAACCCTTTCTCCCTCCAAAGGAAGAATATGAAAAAATGATTTCCATTATTTGGGAATCACATTGGCTTACCAATTCTGGTCCTTTAGTAGAAAAATTAGAAAAAGAATTATTAAAAGAATTAGCAGTTTCTAATTTATTGTTTGTTGTGAATGGCACTATGGCCTTACAATTAGCAATAAAAGCACTTTGCCTTGAAGGTGAAATCATTACAACTCCCTTCTCTTTTGTAGCAACAACAAGCAGTATTGTTTGGGAAAATAATAGACCCGTTTTTGTTGATATTGATTCTGATACGCTAAATATCGATGCTTCAAAAATAGAAGCAGCCATTACACCAAAAACAGTTGCTATTGTTGCAACACATGTTTTTGGAAACCCTTGTGATGTTGTTGAAATTGAAAAAATTGCCAAAAAACACAAGCTTAAAGTTATTTATGATGGAGCACATGCTTTTGGAGTAAAAATCGAAGGTAAGTCAATTTTTGAATTTGGAGATATTTCTATTTGTAGTACACACGCAACCAAAATATACCACACTACAGAAGGGGGTTTTATTGTTACCAAAGACAAAAAACTATTAAAGGAATTAAGACTGATGATTAACTTTGGTTTTAAGAGTGCTGTTTCTTTTGCTAATTTGGGAATTAACGCAAAAAATTCTGAGTTCCACGCGGCTATGGGTTTGGTTAACCTTAAATATATTGAAGAAAATTGGGAAAACAGAAAAAAGATTAGTCTTCTTTATGACAGTATTTTAAGTGGCTCTATAAAAAAGCAGTCGTGGGCAGATAATGCTACTATCTCGTACGCTTATTACCCGGTTATTTTTAATTCTGAAATGGAATTAGAAGTTTGTATTGAATCACTTTTAAAAGAAAATATAATCCCCAGAAGATATTTTTATCCACTACTTTCAGAGTCTTTACCTTATGTGGCGTATGTAAAGCTTCCTATTGCCGAAGACGTTTCTAGAAGAGTTCTTTGTCTTCCCTTGTACAATGAGTTAGCTCTTGAAGTAGTAGAAAGAATAGGGCGAGTAATTTGCAACTCTATTAAAGACAGTGCAGTTATCAGCTATAAAGAGTGAGTGTACTACAAAACTTATTAAAAAAGGGACTTATCTGGTCCTTTGTAGATAATGTACTTTTAAAGGGGATTACCTTTATTGTAACAATTTTCCTTGCGCGTATTTTAACACCAAATGACTTTGGCCTTTTGGGTATAATTACAATTTTTATAAGTTTAGGAAATGCTATTATTGAGGGAGGAATGGGGAATTCTATTATTAGAGATAATAAAACCACCTCCTCAGATTACAATGCCGTTTTTTATGGTAATTTAATTATAAGTCTTTTACTTTATCCTATTTTATTTTTTACAGCTCCGATTTTATCTGAATATTTTAATAATGATCTTATAGTTCCTTTAATTAGGGTTTATGGGCTAAGTTTTATTATTTCTGCTTTTTTTTACATACAGTATAGTATTTTTCTGAAGGAGATGTCTTTTAAAAAAATAACGGCGTTAAACGGGCCTGCCGTAATAACTGGTGCTATTGTTGGGTTAGTAAGTGCGTATGTAGGCAAAGGAGTATGGAGTTTGGTTTACATGCAGTTATCAACCTTGGTTTTTAAAGTGTTTTTTTATTGGATGTTTTCTAGTTGGACACCACAAGTAGGTTTTTCTTTTAAAGTACTGAAAAAGCATTTAAATTTTGGTTACAAACTAATGATTTCTTCCATAATGGACGCTGCCATGCGCGAAGCTTATTCGTTTATTATCGGAAAACATTTTTCCATAAAAACTTTGGGTCATTTTAACCATTCAAAAAGTTTTAGAAATTACCCAGTTAATTTATTGAGTACTGTTGTTTCTAGTGTAACATTTCCATTGCTCTCAAAAATTCAGGACGATAAAGAAAAAGTAGGTAGGCTTTACGCCAAAATTTTAAGGAGTATGTTTTTTATTATTACCCCATTTATGGTTGCATTAATAGTTGTAGCCAAACCTTTGTTTCTCTTATTGTTTACCGCAAAATGGCTACCGGCAGTTCCGTATTTTCAGTTATTGGCAATAGCAGGAACCCTAATTCCAATACATATTTGTAACCTAAATATTTTTAAGATTTTTAACCGAACAGATTTGTTTTTAAAACTAGAGGTAATTAAAGTACTACTTGTTTGTGTTTCATTAGCTATAGGGTATTTTTGGGGGATTTTTGGATTGTTATATGCCAATATAGGCAGTTCTATTTTAGGGTTATTTGTGAATACCTACTACGGAAAAAAGTTGATAAATTACAGTACGTTAGATCAGTTGTTGGATATGTTTCCAATAGTCATATTTGCCAGTGTATCTTATTTTTTAGGTACTTATGCACTTTTACAATCAGACAGTCTACACATCATTTTTCAAATAACTGTTGGAGTTGTTTTTACGATGGTTTGCTATTTAACCTTAGCCTTTTTGTTTAAAAGTAAATCTTTAAATGAGGTTAAAGGTTTAGGTAAACTAATTTTAAAGCGTAATTAAGAATGAAAATTGGAATAATGCAAGCTTATTTTTTTCCCTATATAGGATACTTTCAGTTGATAGATGCATCAGATGAATTTATTTTATATGAGCATGTAGCGTTTCGAAAAAAATCATGGATTACAAAAAATAGAATTTTAGATAAAGGACGTAAACTACCTATTGAGATTAAAATTCCAGTAATTAAAAAATGTTCTTATAAAACTATAAGCGAAATTGAAATAAATGGTACTTACTGGAAAAGACCGTTGTTAAAGTCGATTTATTTTAACTATAAAAAAGCAGCGTATTTTAAAGAGGTTTATCCGCTAATTGAGAAGTGTATACAGACAGATACAAGCTCGTTACATGATTACAACAGTGCTATTATCAAAGAAATTTGTAATTATTTAGATCTTAAAACCAAAATAAAATCAAAAAATGAAACATTTTTAAAGCTCGAAGCTAGTTTGTTAAATGATGAAATTATAAAACAAGAAGTTAAGTCTTTAAGAATTATTGAAATATGTAGGCAACAAAAAGCACATACGTATATTAATGCTGCTGGTGGAATCGAGCTTTACGATAAAGCCTATTTTAAGAAGAATAACCTCTCGCTTTTTTTTATCAACACAAAAGAATATTCATACAATCAGTTTAATATGGAATTTGCACCACACCTCTCCATTATTGATGTGTTAATGCATAATGGAAAAGATGGTACAAAGAAGTTGATTAAAAACTACAGCTTAATATAGTGATGACTTTAGAAAAATCAGTTCAAGAATTTATCAAAAGCAAAAAGGATTATTATCAACAATGGATTTTTGACGAACCTATTGTGATCAGTGCAGCTCATAATGCCGATATTAGTAAACTTCAAAAAATAATGTATAAACTTATAAAGGAGTTTGTAATAGGTTATAAGAACTATAAACATTTAATGCCAGTATGTGCAGGAGTTGAAAAAGTATTGAATGTTTTTAATCAAAAAGAATATAAAATAGGGACGTATAGAACGGATTTTGTTTACGATACCAACAATCAAGTAAAGCTAATAGAAATCACCTGTCGTTTTGCTTTAAATGGGGTGTTTTTATCTGGATTAATGGATGCTGTGGCAAGAGAAACTAAACCTATAAGTTTGCAGAATGTAAAAATAAAAGATCAATATTCACCTATTTATAAACATCTAAAAGAATATTTAAATGAAGTAACATCTATTTGTATATTAAAAGGTGAAGATGTACGAAATGAATCAAAATTATATACAGATATTCTAAAAAGAACAGGGCTAGTAGTTAACGAAGTTTTGTATACAGAAATAGATCAAAATTTTGATAAATTAGAAAAGGCATGGGTTGTAAGTGAACTTTCCTTTGATGAAATTTTATCTTTTTCTAAAGACACCTTAGAGAAATTAATCTCAGCTAATCTTATAAATGATTTTAGAACGGTGTTTTTAATACACGATAAAAGATTTTTTTCTGTATTAGGTAAAAAGGAATTACAAAATAAGGTTTTAACCCAAGAAGAAATATCATTTTTTGAGAAGTATTATATTCCAACTTATACTGCAAATGAAGCCGAAGATATCTGGAAAAACGCCAAAGAAAATAAAAACGAATGGATTATAAAGCACAGAGCTTTAGGTAAAAGTCAACAGATTTATGCAGGATTAGTAACTCCTTTAGAAGAATGGGCTGCCATTTTTGGAAGTACCGATTTAAAAGATTTTATTTTGCAAAAATGGATTCCTCAAAAAACAATCAAAGGAACAATTAACGGCGAAGTATTTCATGATTTTGTAACCGGGACAGCCTTGTTTTTTGATGACCATTATTTTGGATTTGGAGATTTTAGAACTTCATCTCACCCGGTTACTAATAAAGTAGATCATAGAAAGGCAACCGGTTTAATTCTAGATGAAGAGATAGAAAATAATGGTGAAATTGCAAATTATATACCATAGAAACTATGCACGCAAAAAAAATATCAGCAGCAGAAATGGAAATGTTGCCTACGGAAAATCAGATTTTAGAATATGAGAAGAAAGGTTGGTATGTGGGTAATTTTATACTGCCTGAAGAAATTATAGACAAGGCTGAAAAAGGTGCAAAAGATTTTTACAATGGTTTAAAAGATTATCATCTTTCTGAATTTACAGGGATTGCAGATGATGTTTTTGATGATACAGCGGTGATTAGAAATAATGAATTTGTAACGCTCCAAAAAAAGGAATTGCAGGCCTTAGGTTTTCATCAGCTTATAACGGCAACTGCTGCAAAACTAGCTCGCACAGATGAAATTCGATTGTTTGCAGATTCTTTGATTAACAAATTGCCTACAAATGCAAAAAAAGAAGGAGTTGTTGGGTGGCATTCAGATAAAGCCTATTGGCCAACTTGTACTTCACAAAACATGGTGACAGCTTGGATTCCTCTGCAAGACGTTACTATAGATATGGGGCCCCTTTTATATATTGACCAAAGTAATCTATGGAAAGATGAAAAAGAATTAAAATCTTTTTTCTCATTTAACAACCAAGACCTTAGCTCCTTTGAAAATTATTTGTCAAAAAGTAAATCTAACCATATTAAATCGGCTATGGTTTTAAAGAAAGGGCAAGTAAGTTTTCATAATTGTAATACCATTCACGCCAGTTATCCGAATGTAAGTAATAAGAACCGTATGGCTTTAGCGATGCATTTTCAAGATAAATCTAATCAATACCAAAAGGCATATAACGATAATGGAGATCTTATTGTTATTGGCTACGATCAAATTTGCGAAAAAGATTCAGACGGAAACCCTGATTATTCCGATAAAAAAATATTTCCTAAAATTATTAAATTTTAATATGGATTTTAAGACTTTTAAAACAGCATATGAAAAAAGTCCTGTTCTAGAATATGTAAACAAACGCGCAGGAAAAGTGCCTTTGGCTACAATTAAGTTAATAACATACAATCATGCCAAGTATATAGCAACCTGTCTAGATTCCTTATTAAAACAGAAAACGAATTTTGATTTTGAAATATTAATTGCCGAGGATGAATCATCTGATGGCACTAGAGAAATTTGTAAAGAATATGCTGACAAGTATCCAGATAAAATTAGGCTTTTATTAAATTCCAGAGCAAACAATATTGCTATAAACGGAAAGCCTTCTGGAACCTTTAATAGTGTTTTTGCAAATTTTTCAGCCAAGGGAAAGTACCTAACAACTATTGAGGGAGATGACTATCTGATGGATGAAAACTCACTCCAAAAAAGAGTCGAATTTTTGGAGAACAATGAACGATTTGTAGCTTGTTTTCATAATACAAAAGTTATAGAACAAGAAACATCAAAAGAACAACATGTTTTTAACTTCAAGAGTGATAGAACATTTGAGGCAGACGATTTGTTGAAGGTTTCCATACATACCGCATCACTCTTGTATAGAAATAACCTTATCAAGTTGTTTGATGAGGATATGAAAAATATTGTATGTGGAGATTTTATTTTAAGAGGAAAGTTAGCCGAATTCGGTGCTGCAAAGTTTTTATACGATGTTAAGCCAGCAGTGTATAGAAGGCATGACCAAGGTATTTTTAGTCCTATTCCTTTAGAAGCGCAAACCAAGCTAGCCATTGATGGGTTGCAATATTTAATAAACTATTATAAAACGAAAAAATCCAATTTAGATATTAAAAAAAATGCTTCGTATTTATACTTGTCTTACTTTGTTTCTCACCTTATGAAAGATAAAAAGATAAAATTAAACTATCTAAAAAAAAGTTTGTTGTATGGAAAGGAAGTGAATTATTCACCTTACCAAATAATTAAAGAATTTTTATTTTTCAAATTATATCGATTGTAGTATTATGACCAATACTTTAATACAAAATATCAATTATTTAGATTATAAAGATTCAAATTTAAGTTATTTTGATTTAGCAGTCCGAATAAAAAAAGACCTTGATTCTGTAGGTTACATTGTTATTCAGAATTTTAATGTGGATACAGATAATGTTGAAGAAGCGAATCAAAAATTTCTCGAATTATCTGAATTAATTGGAACACCTATTTCTCATGATGGCAATAATAAAATCATTTGGGATATTAAATCAGCATCTAAATCTAAAAGTTTTATAAAGACTTATTCGGAACACAGTCATGAAGCAGAACTTCATACGGATAGTCAATATAGTTTTTACCCCGAAGATTATTTTGGTTTGTTGACCTTAAAAAAAGCGGAATGTGGTGGTGGAGTATCGTCTCTTTTAAGTTTAAAAAATATATTAAAAACGCTTACTGAATTAGAGAATGCTAAGTCATTAATAGAAATTCTTTCTTCAACAGATTATCCTTTTATAGTTCCTAATGTGTTTAAAAAACGTAAAGAAGATAAGGTTGAATTCAACTATGGACCAATATTAAGAGAAAATGAAATTCGTTTTAGAGTAGATACCTTTGAAAAAGCTTTAATGCACAAGGAAGCCATTTGTTCTACAGCACAAATTGAAGCCTATCAAATTTTAAAAGAAGTAATTCTTAACAATAGTTTTACTCAATATTTTTATTTAGAACCTAAAGATTTAATTTTTATAAATAATAAAACAATGTTGCATGGAAGAAGCGAGTTTTCCGATGAAAAAAGACATCTAATAAGGATCAGGATGAATAAAAATAGTGAATAAATGCACAATCCGGTGAGAACGAACACCCATCCCCTAGAGAGCGGATAGTCATTCCGAAATAAAACGGACTTCCGTTCCAGGGTGGTTATACCGCAGCATATCTCTCCCCTTTAAAATAGAAAGTAGTTGGCACAAAACGAACCGAAATATCCGTTCCCTAGCGGTCATTATCCAACAAAAAAAGGCTGTCGTTCCCGACAGCCTTTTTAATAGTTATCTGCCCATAGGGCATTGAGGTTTCTTCTTATAGATCGAAACCAAGGTCCTTACGGAAGTACATTTCATCGAAATGTACTTTCTCTATATTTTTATAAGAGGTTTTTAAAGCCTCTTTAAAGTCGGCACCATAGGCGGTAACGGCCATGACCCTACCTCCATTGGTTACTACTTTTCCGTCTTTTAGTTGAGTCCCTGCATGGAAAACCACGGCGTCGTCAACAGTATCAAAACCGGTGATTACCTTGCCGTTTACATAGGCTCCTGGGTAACCGCCAGACACCATCATAACGGTGGTAGCGGTACGCTCGTCTATTTCTAGGTTAATGCTGTCCAAGGTCTGGTTGCCCACGGCCTGAAAAACTTCTACTAAATCGTTTTTGATCCTTGGAATTACCACTTCGGTCTCCGGATCGCCCATACGAACGTTGTATTCTATCACTTTAGGGTCGTCACCAACTTTTATAAGTCCGATAAAGACAAATCCCTTATACGGCATATTGTCCTTTTTAAAGCCTTCTACGGTAGGTTTTACGATACGCTCGTGTACCTTGTCCATAAATGCCTTATCGGCAAAAGGAACTGGAGAAATAGCGCCCATACCTCCTGTATTCAGTCCGGTATCGCCTTCCCCTATTCGTTTGTAATCCTTGGCAGTTGGCAATACTTTATAGCCTTCACCATCGGTCAGTACAAAACAACTAAGCTCAATACCGTCCAAGAACTCCTCTATCACCACAGTAGTACTGGCGTTGCCAAATTTGGCATCGACCAACATGGTTTTCAATTCGTCCTTTGCCTCTTGTAGGTCCTGAAGGATCAGCACCCCTTTTCCAGCGGCCAAACCATCGGCTTTTAGTACGTATGGCGGTTGTAAACTTTCTAAAAAGGCATATCCTTTTTCCAATGTCTCGGCAGTAAAGCTTTCATAGGCAGCGGTAGGAATGTTATGACGCATCATAAACTCCTTGGCAAACTGCTTGGAGCCTTCCAAGGTTGCAGCTAATTTTTGAGGTCCAATAACCGGAATATCCTTTAAGGCTTCATCGTTTAGGAAAAAATCGTGTACCCCGTTCACCAACGGATCTTCTGGGCCTACGACCACCATATTGATGCCTTCGGACAGTACCGCTTTTTTAATAGCCTCAAAATCGTTTACCCCTATCGGTAGGTTGGTAGCAATTGCTGCCGTTCCTGCATTACCGGGAGCTACAAAAAGATTGGATAGTTTTGTACTTTGTTTCAGTTTCCATGCTATGGTATGTTCGCGCCCACCAGCACCAAGAATAAGGATGTTCATGCTTCAAAAATTTGTTCAAAAATACGGTTTGCAATGGAAATATCCATTATAAGCTAGAGAAATCCCTGTGTTCTTTTTTCTGTAGTTCCTCCGGAGAAAGGGATTTAAAATACTCATATACCTTTTTAAGCCCTTCGGCACGCGATACTTTGGGCTCCCAGCCCAAGATTTCCTTGGCCAGGCTAATATCGGGTTCCCGCTGTAAAGGATCGTCTTGCGGCAACTCTTTATAGATAATTTTCTGATCTGTGCCAGTGAGTTTAATGATCTCCTCGGCAAATTCCTTGATGGTAGTTTCGTGCGGATTCCCAATATTGATAGGTTCGGTATAATCGCTCATTAACAAGCGGTAAATCCCTTCTACCTGGTCGTCTATATAACAAAAGGAGCGCGTTTGCGAGCCATCGCCAAAAACGGTCAGGTCTTCTCCCCGTAGTGCCTGTCCCATAAAGGCAGGTACCACTCTCCCATCGTTTAAACGCATTCTAGAGCCGTAGGTATTAAAAATACGAACGATACGGGTATCTACCCCATGAAAGCGGTGATAGGCCATGGTAATCGATTCCATAAAGCGCTTGGCCTCGTCATAGACCCCACGTGGCCCAATGGGACTCACATTCCCGTTATAGGTTTCTTTTTGCGGATGTACCAGCGGATCGCCATATACCTCCGAAGTAGAAGCTACCAATATCCGCGCCTTTTTCTCTTTGGCTACTCCCAATAAGTTAAGGGTTCCCAGAGATCCTACCTTTAGGGTCTCTATCGGAATTTTTAAATAGTCGATAGGACTGGCGGGAGAGGCAAAATGCAAAATATAGTCCAGCTTGCCAGGAATGTGTACAAACTTGGTCACATCGTGGTGCTGGAACTCAAAATTCTTAAGGGGAAATAGGTGTTCTATGTTTTTTAGATCGCCGGTGATCAGGTTATCCATGGCAATCACATAAAACCCTTCTTTTATAAACCGATCGCACAAATGCGATCCTAAAAATCCGGCTGCCCCGGTGATGAGTACTTTTTTCAAATGTATATGTTTTAGCTATTCTCCTCCTTAGGGCCACCAATTTTCGGGTAAGGGTCCTAAAAAGGTCTATCTCCTGTTTATTTTTCAAGTCTTAAAGATACAAAATAGGACGGTATACACGAGGCTAGCTTCTTAATATGCCTTCTCTTCTCCAGAGACCGCATTGATCACCGTTTGAAGGATAATCTTAAGATCTAGGAAAATAGACCAGTTTTCGATATAAAAAATATCAAATTTGGTACGGTTAAATATATCCGTATCGGTTTCTATCTCTCCCCTATAGCCTTTTACCTGTGCCAGGCCTGTAATTCCAGGTTTTACAAAATGGCGCACCATATACTTGTCTACCCTATGGGCATATTCGTTGGTATGCTTTACCATATGAGGCCTTGGCCCTACGACAGACATATTGCCAAAGAGCACATTGTAAAATTGTGGCAGCTCGTCTATACTCGTTTTACGCATAAAACGGCCAACCTTGGTAATCCGCATATCGTTCTTGCTCGCCATTTGGTTATCGGCATCGGCATTGGGAGCCATGGAGCGGAATTTATAGCAGTAGAACTCCTTATTGTCTATCCCGTTTCGCTTCTGTCTAAAATAAATAGGACCCTTAGATTCCCAACGGATAAACATAGCCACTATTGGGGCCAACCATGAAAGTAGGAACACAATCACAAAAAGAGAGAACAGTATATCGAAAACCCTTTTTAAAGCCGAATTTAGCGGCTGATGCAAAGGAATATCGCGAAGGGACAAAATAGGAATATAATCGTAGTACTCAAAGGTGAGTTTTTTGGTAAATATATTCTTGTTGTCCGGAATAAACTTCAAGGTTTTTAGGTTGTTATCGGCAAAGTTGATAAAAAGGTTCAACTGGCTGTTCTTTAACTCTGCCACCGAACAGTATATCTCGTCTATATTGTTGTCTAAGATATACTCAAAACACTTTCTAATATCAAAATCTTTGTCATCTGCACAGAATTGCTGCATAAAATGGTAGCCAAACTCCCTGCGTTGGTGGAAAACCTCAATCAATTGATCCGTTTTCTTGTTCTTACCAATGACCACCACATTGCGCATATTCCCCTTTACTTCCTTACGATACTGCATCAGCAGCACATAGTTGAGGAGTTTTAGCAGAAAAACACTGCCAAAAACACAGAGAAAATATTCTGCTAGACCCAAACGGCTCATATTGGGCTGTTTAAAGAAGCCTATAAAGGCATAGAGCACCAAAAAGAAAAATACAAATTGAGTCAACAATAACTTTACGATATAGGTTACCTTGGTATAGCGGTGCACCTCGTAAAAGCTGTTTTTAAAAGAAATGATAAACCAAGCCAGGGTTATATAGCCATGGAAAAGAAATGGGTATTGAAAATTAATGGGCAACACCAAGGCAAACAGGTTGATGACCAACAAGTCTATCCCATACGAAATGGGCGTTATAAAGCCGGAATAGCGGTGTTTTTTGGAAAACATGAATACCGTTTGGTTAGGTTTTTAGAGACTTCAAAGATAAATTTAAAAAACAAATCCACCTCGTGTATTCCTAAGAACTTAAATTTAGTGTAATAAGATCGCTTTTAAGCTTTTGAAAAAGCTTCTTTTACCACCAATCCAATAAACTTACTATTTCCCACTAAATAACGTTTCCACATACGTTTTGGTTCTTGTGCAAACCTATAAAACCACTCTAGACCTGCCTTTTGCATCCATAGGGGTGCTCGTTGCACTTTCCCTGCCACTACATCAAAACTTCCGCCTACTCCCATAACAAAATTTACCTTTTGCAACAAAGCTTTGTTTTCATATAGAAAATTTTCCTTGGTAGGAGAACTAATAGCTACAAATAAAATATTGGCACCACTTGCGGCAATTTCTTGGGCTATAGATTGTTCTTCTTCTTTTTTAAAATACCCATTTCTATAACCAGCGATGATATTTGGCGAATATTGATCGGTATAGGTATCTACTACTTTTCTCACCACTTCTTCTTGAGCTCCAAAGAAAAATATTTTATAGTTTTTATCATGAGCCATTTGCACTAGGTTAACCATCAGGTCTATCCCCGCTACGCGTTCTTTTAAGGGCTTCCCTAACACTTTTGATGCCCACACTACTGCTTGTCCGTCTGCATTGATTAAATCGCTCTCATTGACGCTTTGGCGCAACTGCAGATCTTTTTGCATAGCCACAATCTTTCCTGCATTGACAACAACGTGATGCAATTGTTTCCCCTCAGCTATAGTATTGTCCACGATCTGTAGGGTTTCATTCATAGTAAGGTTATGAATGGAAGTATTAAGGATGTTGATTTTGTTCATTTAAATGTAATTCTAATAAATAATAACTAAATGCGTAAAACATCCAAGACTGTGCCCAACGAATATATGGAATTTTAGATGTTACCCATTTCTTTTTTTGGTAGTAAAAATATCCTTTGGAAGATTGCATATTGTCAGTTGTCCAAAACAATACCCGGTCTACCAATTCCTTATTTTCATTTAACACACCCAATTTGCTTAAAGTTACGATTAGCTGTGCTGGAGCATGAATATCGATTGGATAGGTTTTATTATTATAATACTTTGAAATTCCATCTTCGGTAAAAAAGGTATTCACATAGAATTCTAATCCTTTATCAATATATTTTTGAAAAGATAAATCTCCTGATATTTCTTGGTATCTATAAATACATTCTAGATTATAACCTGTATGAAAATTGTCTATCCATTGGTGAAAAGGCAAGGTGCCGTAGGACCAAGCGCCCTCTTTGGTTTGCCTCTTACAGACATAAGAAACTACTTTTTTAGCGGTTGCCAATAAATTAGAATCATTAGTATAAGGATATACTATAGCCAACAATTTAGCTCCTAATAGTCCTGCATTGTAGACCTGTGTACTATCTAGGGGTGAATAGGAAAAAGTAAAATCTTTGTCTTCGTCCAAGGATTTATTAAGATCTTTTAAAATAAAGTTTGTACAACTTATAGCTGTTTGCAATAACTCATCTCTTTTTGTAATCTCGTAAGCATCAATAAGTGCTTCACCTATAAATGAAGTAGCTACTACCGTTGGAGTATGCTTAGGTTGAAAAAAAGCTCTAGCTTGCCAATCAAAATTATATCCCCAGCAGGCACCTGAATAGCCACTAGTCTTTAATTCAAGAATTTTGGTCGATAAAAAATTTATTTTTTCTAAATATTCTACTCTTGGTTCTATTTTATACAGGTTACAATATCCCGTTAAAAACAATCCCAAACCTTTTGGATTATAATCCTTTTTTACTCCAAACAAAGGCCTAAGATTTATTGGATTTCTTTTAAAAAGTTGTATCCAAGCCAATCTAAAAAACCTGGACTTTCCTAAAGCTGTTTTTTGAATGACCCAACTGTTCAATCCGTCATAGGGATCCCAGCCTTTAAATTCTTCCGCTTCGCAAAAATCTTTTAGGTGCTTAAAACTTATATTTTTATCCAATTATTTATTTTTAAAGTTATATATTAACATTACCTCTCATCGTCGAATTAAAATACCGACAATCAAGAAAGCATGTTCCTAATTAGACATTATAATTAATTTAATCATTCATTGTTATAACAAATGTACTTCCTTTCTTGACTCCTTTGAAAATACTTTCTTAGATAGGTTTAATCTTACTTTCCTTTTTCTAATAAGAACAGAAGTAAATCGGTAGAATAAGAACAATATTTAATGATTTTTTTTCCATTAGCATTTTTCTTTTTTGAAATTTTGTTCTAAATTCATATATACATATGTTATTATATAAGAATATATAATGATTCCTAAACTCCTTAAAAGAATTGATTCAGTAATAAAAAAGATCAGTACTGAGCTATACATCAGAAATAAAAACCAATTTCTATCATTGTAAATCGATTTTAATAAAAAACAGCAGTGATAAATAAAAATTAAAAAACCTACAATACCGAACATATAAAAAGACTCAACAAACTGATTATGGCTATTATAATTTTCTTTTATAGCCTTATTTAATCCATTTATTTTATATTCTTTTAGTCTTTTATCATTATGCGAACCAGTGCCATTTCCAAAAAGGATTTCTAATCCCTCTAAACTATTAATACTACTTTTCCAAAGTAAATATCTAGGTTGAACATCCTTCTCTAGAAAATTGGAAAACAATTCGGTAGTGGCTAATTTTTCCCTTTCTTCTAATTTTCTATTTGCTAATCTCGTTTCAAAGACTTTACTCACTGTAAAAAAGAACGCAATTAATATTCCCAAAAACAATATTGTTTTTTTAATCGTTGAAACCTTAATTAAAAAGAATTCATAAATCATTAAAATAGCAATAATTATAAAAGCGACCTTTGAAGCAATAAGAATTAATAAAAAAACATGCCCAAAAAACACCCCGTAATACGCCATCATTGAAAGCTCCGATCTTCTTTTTATGATAAATAAGGTTGAACAAATAATAATTAATGCCATATAGGTTGTATGAACATCGACTATTTTTGAGAAACCAGAATAGTATAAATAATCTCCATAACCAATACTTTTTAAATATAAACCAATTAAGACATTAGAATAATAAGTTACCAAAACCATAATCGGAAAATAAATCTCCAATAATTGAAATCCCTTACGAATTATATCCTTATCCGAATAGATATATACCCAAGGAACTAAAATTAATGGAAGTGACCGAAAAACAAGTTCTAGTCCGTTGATATAGTTAGTGGACCATAATAGTCCAAATAGGGAGAGAAAGAAGGGAATTGTTAGAATGAATAATTCCTTTTTAAAAACAATATTTTCTCTTTTATTCTTATAATTTAAATTATATAGAAGCAACACTGCGATATTAATTAAAAGGGTAATTGAAACAAAGATTTCTCCTCGTAAAAGTATAGAACTGAAAGAAAGAAAAACCGAAATAATAACCAAATTAAAATGGTTTTGCTTAATATTAGCCATTTACTGATTATTTATTTTATTTAAACTATAAGTCCCTTTTTCGATTTTTCGATTTTTGCTTGTAACCCAATTTATATGTTGAAAAAAATATAATGAATCTTTATTCTTAACAGTATTCACTCTAAAATATATAACGTCCCCTGAAGATTTATTTTTAACCATATACAATTGCTCACCATTAATAATCTGAAGATTTTTTCTTGTAATAAAGAAAAAAGAATTAGAATATACCTCATTTATACAAATTTCATCTAACAACTCTATATCTCCACTATTTATATCAATCAAGTCTCCTAACAGATCATTATCCATGAAAACAGAAATATAATTTATACATATAAAAATAAATATTATGATATATAAATTAGACCTTTTCATCTATAACAGAATTAATTTTAATTATTCTAGCAGGTATCCCAGCAACCACAGCGAAATCGGGTACATCTTTAATTACTACAGAATTAGCGCCTATAATCACGTTATTTCCAATTTTAATAGGACCTAGCACCTTTGCGCCTGTTGCAATGTATACATTATCACCAATAATAGGCACCTTTAAATGGCCAGACTTGCCACCAATTGTAACACTCGTCCCAATTATGCAATTATCTCCTATTACGGCCCTTTTATGAATAACTACGGCAATACCGCCATAACCAAAAGTTGTTCCTTTCCCTATACTCGCCTGATAGGGTATACTCGAGTTATAAATTAAAAAGATTAATAATTTAATAATCTTTGGTAAAAACGGTATCTTCTTTTTGTAAAGAAAGTTAGAGAATTGATAAAGTTTATAAGCATTTATCATTCGACATAAATTTTAATTAATTTTTCAGTAACTCGTTCAATATTAAATTCCGAGAAATTATTGAGGGAATTTTTCACAAAGGAAGGATAATTTTCATTATTAAAATACAAAATAGCATCTATCAATTCTTGGACAGATTTCTGCCTAATAAGTAATCCATTATATTTATGAATTACAATTTCGTCTAAAGCGTTTAACTTTGTCGTAATAATTGGCTTTCCTAAAGACATTGCTTCAATTAAAATTCCTGGATAGCCTTCTCCTTGATAATATGTTGGTAAAATAACGACATCGTAATTACTTAATGTTTTATTAACCTCATGACTTTTTAATACACCTCTATAGTCCAACCGTGAGTTATTAAAACTTTCTTCGGAAAAATAGATTAAGTCTATAGGACCATAAACATCTATTACAAAATCTTTAGGCAATACCTTTACAGCCTCAAACAATAAATTTATTCCTTTCGTTTTAGTAACTCTAGATATAAAAACAAATCTCCTGCTATAGTTTAATATAGTTAGTTCCTCCTTATTTGCCTTTCTAGAATTAGGGAACCAAATACATTTATCCGTAATACCATGATTTTCGAAATACTCTATCATCTTTTTGGTTTCCATCAAAATATAATCAGAACTCAAAATAGTTGTCTTCAACCACCACTGTAGAACTCTAGGAAAACAATCAAACTGTTTATGAAAATTTCCTCCAAAAAAATGATAAACAATCTTTTTTTTGAATAATTTAGATATAATGTAAATAAATGGACCTATTGTTACATGAAAATCCCAAGAAGCATGTACACTTACAATTTCTTTTTCTTTTAAATAAAAAGGAAACTTAAGAATTAATAAAATAAAGTCAGGAATTTGTCCTAATTTCCCCCAACAATTTCTTGTCTTGAGTTGTTTAATGTTTATTTCATCGTTTAAAGCTAAAATTTCTAGTAAATTTTGAGTGTAAACGGTAGCCCCCCCAATAGATTTAGGATCTGAAGTTGGAACATTTCCAAGAAATAGAATTTCTTTCATTTAAACATTATTATAACTAATTATCATTCAAAAAAGTTCGAATCTCCATATCCAAGGATTTCCTTGTAAAGAAAGTATTATAGAGATTTATTGCATTTTTTGAATTTGTTTTGTGCTCCAAAAGCTTTAAGATAGCTTGATGGTTATTTTCGTTTTCAATAACAATCCCACAGTCATAATCTAAAATTAAGTCCTTAAACTCAACTAAACTATCACTAATAATAGGATTAACGCCACATGCTAGATATTCTGCTAACTTTATTGGGGAAGCCACGTTATTTAATAAAATGTTATCCCTGATTAAAAAACCATATTCCATTTTACTTAAAAAATCTTCAACCTCCAACGATGTTCTTACATTTACAAGTGTAACACGATTTCTTTTATCTTGCTCAACATATCTATATATCAACTCTTTAGCTTTTACATGATCAAAAGTAGCTATATGTAGTGAATAATGTTTTGAACTATTTAATAATTCATTAAATAATGATAACACTTTATCAATGTTCTGCCAACTCGACAATCCCCCAATGTAGCAAAGACTTTTTTCTATTTTTTTTGCGTTACTAAAATTAACTCTAGAAGTACAATTTATTACAATATGTTTTTTACTTGGTTTACAACTGTATTGATTTACTAATATGGTAAACATGTTTTTAGTAACAACAACCAACTTATCGCTACATTTTATAGCAATTTTTAACAGCATATTAAAAAGCCAATATCTCCACTTTACTTTATATGAAAGAAAATCCTCATGATCGACTAAGCCCTGTACCCAAAAAATTATAATTTTTTTATTTCCAAATAAATTAGATAAAGTACCCAATAAAACCTCAAAAACAGTGATTCCATAAAAATCCCCATGTTTTTGTTTTGCCAAAAATTTAAGAATTTCGTACCAACTATTAAAATATACTATCCGTTCATCACTAATCTCTTTATTCCGAGAAAGATAAATAATATTTTTATTTGAACGCTCAAACAGGGTTGTATGTCTTTTTAGAGCTTCAAAAACGCTAAAACTAATATTTTTAGGTAGACTGATATAAATTATTTCTTTCATTAATAATTGATAAGTTAGAGACAACGACCAATGTTAAAAAATATAATAATGACTCGTTAAATTCAAAAAAGGTTGGATTATAATTTATTATTAGAAACAGAAAAATAGTCATAACCCTGATATTGAAATTAGCAGTTTTTAGAAGTTTGTTAAACCACTTGAATAAAATCGATATCGGAATTAATGAGAAAATTCCTAGCTCTATAAATAGCACATATAAACTGGATAAACCATAGGGAGCTTTTGTATCGAAAAGTGGTGCCCAAAATTTTATCCGTTGTTTGGGTATGTTTGCAGTAATTTCAGAATTAAATATTTGACCAGACCTACTAGTAAAATTGCCTAAACCAACTCCAAGAAAGTAACTTTCTTTTAATTTTACAAAACCATATTTATAGACCGCAGCTACTCCATGTTCCGAATGAAAAAATCTGTGGTAATTCATATCTAATGTAGAATAATTCTTACTATTTTCTTTATTTAAATACATTTTTGAGATAGATCCCAACGCAAATATCCCTATTATGTAAAATATAAACACGGTATAAATATTTTTAGATATTAATGCAAGACCAAGACTAATAATAAAAATAAGAATGGCAAGGTTAGAATAACCGATATAAATACTTATAACTACAGAAACTAAAAAGAAAAACTTTCCAATAAAATTTAGATAATACTGATTTTTGGGCAAAAGAAAGGCAAATGGTAAAATAAACATTAAAAACCTACTCTTATTATTAGCCATTATAAAAGTTCCAGAATATTGATCCTTCAAATCAATAACCTCCCTAGGAAATAGCAAATCGAAGAAAAGTTGGGAAAAACTAAAAATTAGAATTAATCCTAATAACTTTTTCAGACTTTTTTCATCTAATTTATGCGCGAAAAATATGAATATAAAATTTGATGCAATTAGAATTAATTGAAATAGATTCAATAAAAATTGATTTCTAATTAAACCAATTGATAAAATTGAAATTATTAAAAAAACGAATTTTGCAGAATTTAAATCTATTCTTCTTTTATAAAAATAAATAATTAAAAAAATAAAAACAACGCTGAATAATAATTGTGTAGAATGGCTAAAATAAGTCACTAACCTACTAACAAAGTCGCTAATAAAAACTATTCCTAATTGAATAAAAAGTATTAAATAACCGATTTTAATTTTCATCTAGTTGGGTCACTTGCCTTATTTCTCTTAATAAATTATCAAACATTTTCACAGCATTCATCTCTTGATTCCTAACCGCAATCGTTAAACTCTCTTTAGCTTCTATATAATTAATCCTATCTATCATTAATAATAAATCTTCACTAAAAGGTTGTTCCCAAATAGAAACTCCTTTACCTAACAATTCCTTTGTCACCCTTAATTTTGGCTCAATTTCAATAGCAATGCTAGGTATATTAAGCAATGCTCCAAAAATAACACCATGGAATCTTGATGAGATAAACAAGTCATAATTTGATAGAACCTTCAAAAAGTCGTCAAGATTCTGATTATCTGGATTCCATTTTATTATTCTGTGATTTGAATTATTAAGTTCTAATTCACACATTGGCTCATCCCTAAACAGTATAAAATCCAATACGTAAGAATAAGAAATTAACTTATCTGCCTCCTCCAGAACACGTTCAAAATAAAGACTTCCTTCCTTGGAAAACTCCCAATCTCTAACAATAATTCCAATTCGCTTTACTTCAATACTTTTATTAAAATAAGGTTTAAAATTAAGGATATTGGGCAGGAAACATATATCAGTGGCTAAGTAGGTGTTTTGATTAATATTTTTGGAAAATTCAAAACTGAATTTATCTCTAACATAGACACCTTTCATAATGCTAAGCTGTTTTTTTGCTAATAATTCTCTTTCAGAATTCCTAACAAACGGACCAAGTCCAATACCTACTGAAAATATATTATCAAACCTTGGTTGCCCTAAAAACAACTTTTTTTCAATAAACAACAATAGTTTTTTTATAAATAATATGGGGTTTGAATAAACTAATTTCCAATATTCACTTTTTTGAGAATTATTTTTAAACGAAAAAAATTGTGTACCCCCTCCAAAAATTAGGGTTTTAAAATTATACTTATGAAAATTATTGACTAAAAGATACCGTTCCAAAGGCAGGTATTTTTTAAGATAATTAGCCTTTTTCCCTATAAAAAAAGGGTCTAAATCATTGTTCTTAGACCATTTTAATAAATAAATCATAAGAGCATCATCACCAAAATTTCTTTCGCCATAGGCGCCTTTTATTCCAAATTTTATATAATTTTTCATTTCTATTTTTTGATTAACTTGAAAAATATTCCAAAGAATGCGGCTAATGAAACAAAAAAGCCTAATAAATTTATTATAATACTAAAGTTATTGAAATAAAGTACAATACTAATTATTCCTAATAAAATCCACAAAGCAAACATTGCTAGATTAGCTACATATTTTTTTGGGATTATTCCTTTTTTTGTATAATACGGTATTATTACAAGAATATTAATTACGTATGCTATGAAATATGAAAAAGCGAATGTTCTGGCATCTTTTATATTGGATAGTTTAAAGGTCATTAACAATACTAAGCCCCAAATTAAATTACTACAAAAACTAAACCACATTAAATTATTTATTACCATAATTCTAGCTATACCTTGCTTGTAAAGCATTAAAATCGTGGTAATTAAAATTAAGATCATTGTTTGGTTATAGTTAGGATCATTAACATACTCACTCCCTAAAAAGAAGCCAAATATTTGCGGAAAAAAAAGAAAAGGTATTACCAGTGTTATTCCTAGAAACAAAGGACCGTAAATACTTATTTTATTAATACTATTATTGTTTTTATTCTCAGCCATTAATGTTAGAAGTGGCGCATTTAATGAATTTGCTAATACTACTAAAAAGGTCTGAAAGAGTATTAAAGCGCTATAAAGCCCAAGTTCGTTTAAGCCATTAGTGCTCTTGACCAAAAATGCATCAAGGGCCCATTTAAAAGGCACCACCATTAGCCCTGATAATATAGAAGGAACTGTAAAATTTTTTAAAATTGTAAATTCTGAAATGAAATTTGAATTAAACTCAATTCCCTCTTGTTTGAGTTTCTTTTTTAGATAGTAATGGCTTTGTATCAATAAAATAACTGCGCTTATTAATAATCCAATAAATGCGCCATGAACTGAGTAAAAATAAGCTCCTAAATAAACAAAAACAAAGGTTGCCACCCCATTAATTGTATTGATAAAGGAAATCAATTTAAAGGTTCTAAAACCTTGTAAGCAACCGGTTATAAAGCTATTTAATGAATTAAAAAAAATCAAAAAAGAACCAATTTGTAATGATAATTTCAAATCTTTTGAGCCAGAAATCCATATAGAAATATATTCCGCTAAAAAATATAAAAGAAATGTTAGAAGGGCTGAAAATGATAAGGTAAAAAATAAATTTAAGCTATAAATTTTACTGACTCTTTGCTTATCTTTTTGTACATACATTGGTATGTACTTGGTCATAGTAATAGATATCCCAGTTCCCAAAAAAATAATAAATAAGTTTATTGTAGATCTTACAATTCCTATTTCTCCGTACAACTCCTTACCTAACATCCTGGCCACCAAAACCCAAACTGCAAACAATAAGGATTTGGATGATAATGAACCAACAAGAGACCAAAAAGAACTACTTAGCAATTCATTTATCTCCTTTGAAAATCGAGATTTAATATTTAAATATCCAGGCATTATATATTAACCCCACAAAAATCCAACACCAACTTTTCTTCGGACAAGACTAGGGTTTTAAATTCCGCATGGGCTACCAAAAACACTATAATATCTGCTTTTTCTGCAGCTTCCTTGTAATTAGTTAACTTAAACACCTTATGATCGTCTATATTGGGCTCCACAATATAGTATTCTTCGTTGTTGGCGTTTTGTAATACCTTTTGAGCTATGTATTTGGCCGGAGATTCCCTTAAATCGTCAATATTAGGTTTAAAAGCCAATCCCATTATAGCTATGCTGGGTTTGCGTCCGTATTGTAATTCAAATTGCAATTTTGCTGTTTGCACTTTTTCGGCACACCAAAATGATTTGTAATTGTTTATTTCCCTGGCCTTTCCTATGATTTGAGATTCCATTGGGTATTCAGCTACAATAAAATAAGGGTCTACCGCAATACAATGCCCCCCTACCCCACACCCAGGCTGTAAAATATTTACCCTAGGGTGTTTATTGGCCAAGGCTATTAATTCCCAAACATTAATATCGGCTTTGTCACAAATTAAGGATAACTCATTAGCAAAAGCAATCTGAACGTCTCTAGAAGAGTTTTCTACCAGCTTACACATCTCTGCGGTACGGGCATTGGTTTTATGCAAATCTCCTTTTATAAACTGTCTGTAAAAGGTCACTGCCTTTTCTGTAGAAGCTTCATTAACACCCCCAATAACCCTGTCATTATGGACCAGCTCGTACATAACATTTCCTGGTAAAACCCTTTCTGGACAATAGGCAATATGTATGTTCCCTTCCAACTCCGGACGTTCATTAAATATCAAGGCCATCATCTTTTCTGTTGTTCCAACAGGGGAAGTAGACTCAATAATATAAAGATCTCCTGACTTTAATAAAGGTAATACTGCCTTTGTCGCGGCTTCTACAAAAGAGATATCTGGTTCATTTTTCCCTTTAAAAGGAGTGGGTACTACAATAAGGTACGTATTCGCCTCAACTGGTTTCGTCGCAGCTTTTAAATATCCTTCCTTGACTGCATTGGCCACTGCAGTATCCAATTCGGGCTCAACAATATGAATCTTTCCGGCATTGATTGTCTCTACCACTTTTGGATTTATATCTACTCCGTGTACTTGGGTTTTATTTTGTGCAATCAAGGCCGCTGTTGGTAGGCCAATATAGCCCAAACCAATCATTACTACTTCTGGTTTGTTCATTTTAGTTTGTGTTGTATAAATGCAGTGTTTTTATCTTTTCAGGTATTCCTTAATCACTATAAGGACATATAACGATATATCCTACATCATAAGGAGACTTATATTTTTATTTTATAATATGCGCTACTATTCTACTACAGGCCTTTCCATCCCCGTATGGGTTATGTAATTTCCCCATCTGTTCATAGGCCTCAGTGTTGTTTAGGAGCTTTGTAGCTTCGACAACAATTTTTTCTTTGCTTGTACCTACCAACAATACCGTGCCTGCGTCAACGGCCTCAGGACGCTCTGTGGTGTCTCGCATGACCAATACAGGCTTTCCTAAACTAGGTGCTTCTTCCTGCACCCCGCCACTATCGGTTATAATTAGATAAGACTTTTCCATAAGCCATACAAAGGCAGGATAAGAAAGTGGGGCTATCAGTGAAATATTATCGATATCAGCTAACAACTCATATACCGGCTTTTGTACATTTGGATTTAGGTGTACGGGATATACAATTTGAGTATCCGGATTTTCTAAAGCTATTTGTTTTAACGCCTCGCAAATATTTATAAATCCTTGACCGTGGTTTTCCCTTCTATGTCCTGTAACTAAAATTAATCTTTTGTTGCTGTCTAAAAGTATTTCTAATTGGGCAACCTCAGTATCTGTAAAATCGCTACTATTTACCTTATTTACACTAAACAACAAGGCATCAATGACCGTATTACCGGTGATTACAATACTTTCTTCCTTTTTATTCTCTCGCAGCAAATTATCCCTAGAAGTTGTTGTAGGGGCAAAATGTAAATTACTCACAACGCCAGTTACACTCCTATTCATCTCCTCTGGGAATGGCGATTGCATATTAAAGGTTCTTAGCCCAGCTTCTATATGGCAGACCTTTGCCCCTCCATAAAAAGCAGCCAAACTAGCCGCCATGGTTGTAGTGGTATCACCATGAACATACACATAATCGGGCTGAAATTCTTCCAAAACCGGTTTTAAGTTGGTAATAATATCGGAGGTAAGGGAAAATAAATTTTGATTGGGCTTCATTAAATCCAAGTCAAAATCGGGGGTAATTTCGAAGAAATCCAACACCTGATCTAACATTTCTCGGTGTTGGGCAGTAATACATACTTTGGTTTCACATTTGTCTGAATGTTTTTGAAATTCTTTAACCAAAGGCGCCATTTTTATGGCTTCTGGACGAGTACCAAAAATTATTAAATTTTTAATTTTCATTCTATGATTGTATTACAATTCTTAATTAACCAACACCCAAAATTTGGATTAGTTGGCAAAATTACGACAAATATTCTCCATGGCCCTTTTTGTAGTACTTTTCATTCTTAAATTTATCTTAAAACTTGAGGGTTAACTTTAAGTATTTAAATCTTTTTGCTAACATACGAGGGTCGTGGTAAGAATTTGAATGTTTATTGCAACTCCCTGGTACTTGTTTGATTTTTCTCGTCCCCCTGCCCTAAAGGGTGGAGAAAAATCTAGGAACAGCATCCTTAGTTTTCACTCAACAACACGCTGTATTTTGGACGCTTGGCAAGAGTTTGGTACGTATTGTCCTTAATGATATTGGTAGTGTTTAATAAATCGTTTTCATCCAAAATACTTAGAGCGAATCCGTACCAGCTCATAGGCTGTCCGTCTGTAAAATGATAAAGGCCATAGTCCTGATTATCGTCGGCTATAAGATTCACGATAAAGCTTGCCAAGTTTTCCGCATTTGTAGGGCAGCCGGTTTCCCGGTTCGTGATTCGCAGCGTATCTCCTTTTTGTACCTTTTCCAAAATGGTTTTATAAAAATTTTTTCCGTGCTTTTTATGGTATACCCAAGATGTTCGTATTATAAAATGGTTGCGCAAAACTTGCTGAATGTACTGCTCTCCCTTTAGTTTAGACTTACCGTACTCGTTAATAGGGTTAGTAAGGTCATTTACGGTATAGCCACTACCCTTTTCTCCGTCGAACACATAATCCGTAGAGATATGGATTAGGGTTATATCATAGGCTTTACAAACCAGCGCTAGGGTCTTCACCCCTTCCGCATTTACTTTAAAGGCTATTTCAGGGGTTTTCTCTGCCTGTTCTACATTGGTGTAGGCAGCACAATTAATACAGTAATCAAAGCTAGCTGAAGCCATTATCTTATCTAGCTTAGCGGCATTGGTAATATCCAAGGTCTTGGAGTTGGCGAAAACAAACTCCATTGTAGGGTAGTTTGCCGCAATATCCTGAATACTGCGTCCCAACTGTCCCGAGGCTCCGGTGACCAATATCCGTTTTACAGTTCCAGCTCTTTCCATAGAGGCAGTTCTAAGTCTTTTTCGGAGAGGATCATTTCGACTTCTGGCAGTTCCCAATCGATGTTTAGATTGGGATCCTTAAACAAAATTCCAGCTTCGGCTTCTGGATGATAATAATGATCGCATTTATAGGAAAAAATAACGTCTTCGGTCAAGGCTAAAAACCCGTGGGCACATCCTTTAGGGATAAAAATAGCCTTTCTATTTTCCGAGGATATTTCCATTTTAAAATGCTTTCCAAAGGTGTTGCTTTCCTTGCGCAAGTCTACCACTACATCCAATACAGAACCCTTTAATACTTGCACTAATTTGGCCTGGGCATATTTCCCCTTCTGGTAATGCAACCCGCGTACTACTCCTTTTTTGGAAACAGATACATTATCCTGAACAAAATTGACTTTCGTTCCTAAAAGTTCTTCAAACCGTTCTTTTTGATACGATTCGTAAAACACTCCCCTATTGTCCTTAAAACTTTTGGGCTCTAGGACAAAACATCCTTCTAATATCGTTTCGGTTACTTTCAATGAGTTGTTGTTATATAGTAATAGAGTTATCTTGTTATCGAGTTATCCTGTTACCTTGTTATGAAGTTATGCTAGCTATCAGTTTAAACAGCATTCTTCGTATATAAATGATGGTTTTCTGCGTATCTTCTGAAGTTGAAACATACTTTAAGCGAGTTGCTATTTCAAGCTGCGTTTCTAATTCTGACAATGATCCTTGGGCAATATATAAAAAACGCCCCAATTCCTTGGCTCCTTTCCTCCCACATCCTTCGGCAATATTGGAAGAAATTGAAATGGCCGCTCTCCGCATTTGGGAAACCAATCCAAAATGCTCCTTCCCCGGAAATTTTGCGGTCAATCCATTTATTCCTATAACCAAATCCATAGCAGTCTGCCAAACAGTAAGATCTTTATGGGAGTTGATTTTCATTATAGAAATTATAAACTTATCAAGTTATGATGTTATCCTGTTATGAAGTTATGCTGGTTATCAATTTGAACAGCATTCTTTGTATCGGTATGCTTTCTCAACATCATCAATGGTTATCTCAAAGGCGCTGTTATAAATAATTGAGTTTCTATCCTATCACCCTACACCTTATTTTAAGGCCATTAAATACTTCCCATAGCCACTTTTTAGCAAGGGCTGTGCCAAGGCGTGTAGTTGTTCTTTGGAAATATACCCCATGGTATAGGCTACTTCTTCTATAGCCCCTATTTTAAGTCCTTGCCGTTCTTCTATGACCTCGACAAACTGTGATGCCTGCATTAAGGAGGCAAAAGTACCGGTATCTAACCAGGCCGTTCCCCTATCTAAAATACTAACTTGTAATTTCCCTTTGGCCAAATACACCTTATTGATATCGGTGATTTCCAGTTCGCCTCTATGGCTAGGGGCTATATTTTTCGCGATTTCTACCACCTCATTATCGTAAAAATAGATCCCTGGAACGGCGTAATTAGATTTTGGATGTTCGGGTTTTTCTTCAATACTGATAGCTTTTCCGTCGGCATCAAAGTCCACTACCCCATAGCGTTCCGGATCTTGTACGTGGTACCCATAAATGATCCCCCCATCCGGATCGTTATTGGCCTGTAATAATGTGGCCAATCCAGACCCATAAAAAATATTGTCCCCTAGGATCAGTGCTACCTTGTCTTTCCCTATAAATTCTTCCCCTATGATAAAAGCCTCCGCCAAACCGTTGGGAGCTTCTTGTACCGCATAGTGAAAGGAACACCCCAATTGGGAACCATCGCCCAATAAGTTTTTAAACAAGTCACTGTCCTTAGGAGTGGTAATAATCAATATTTGCCGTATCCCTGCCGCCATTAAGGTCGCCAAAGGATAATAGATCATGGGTTTATCGTAAATAGGCATCAGCTGTTTACTGACCGAGAGGGTTAACGGATGTAACCTGGTCCCTGAACCGCCTGCCAATATAATGCCTTTCATTTTTTACTGTATTTTATGTGTCCTCTTTCCAAAAGGAAAGGGTATAATTTTAAGTGCAATAGACCTGTTTGACTAAATTCTTGGCTACTCTAATTTCCTTTATATTTTTGAATATACCAGTCGACTGTTTTTTCCATCCCAGAACTAAAATGTTCTTCGGGTTGCCATCCAAGTTCTTTTGAAACCTTGGTAAAATCTATAGCATACCTAAAATCGTGCCCAGGTCGGTCTTTTACAAAGGCGATTTGACTGCTATAACTCCCATCTTTTTTAGGTAGTTTTCGGTCTAATACGGCACATATTTCGGCTACAATCTCCAAATTAGTGCGTTCTGCATTCCCTCCCAACAAATAAGTTTCTCCAGCCTTACCCTTGCTATATACTGTATAAATTCCTTTACAATGATCCGTGACATACAGCCAATCGCGAATGTTCTTTCCATCGCCATATATGGGGATATCGGCTCCTTCCAAGGCTTTCCTTATCACGGTCGGAATCAGTTTTTCATCGTGCTGATGGGGGCCGTAATTGTTAGAGCAATTGGTAGTTACTACATTGAGTCCATAGGTATGGAAATAGCTCCGTACCAAAAAATCCGAGGCCGCTTTGGAAGCGCTATAAGGACTGTTGGGGGCATAAGCCTGGTCTTCGGTAAAAAATCCAGTAGATCCCAAACTACCATAGACCTCGTCTGTAGAAATATGGTGAAACCTAGCTTTCTCAAACCCAATTTTTAACTGATGTGGTCCCTCCATCCAGGTATTCTTAGCAGCATCTAAAAGACAAAAGGTGCCGTCTACATTGGTCCTTATAAAATTCTTAGGACTGCTAATGGAATTATCCACATGCGATTCTGCCGCAAAATGAAATACCGCTTTGATCTGGTATTTTTGAAAAATATCTTGGACCAAAGCGGCATCACATATATCGCCCTTTATAAAAGTATAGCGATCGTTATCTTTAAAAGCTTCCGTATTTTGTAGGCTTCCGGCATAGGTAAGCAAATCTAAATTGATTACAGAACAATGCGGATCGTTATTTAATAAATAAGCTATAAAATTAGCCCCTATAAATCCGGCCCCACCTGTAATCAAAATATGCATACCTACTCTTTTTTATAATTTTTTAAATAGTTGTTTAAGGACAAGGCCGATAATAATAAAAACAGTAGCCCTATAAAGCCTAATGGCACTACAAACTTAGCGCTTTTCCAGAGCACATTATCCTCTACTCCCCTTCTTGGGAAGGCCGAGATAACGTTGATGATCCCAGATTTGTTGGCCTTTTCCTGGTTCAACAGTACAAGACTGTTTTTTAATTCTTCTACCTTATTGATCAAAGCCATTTCCTTGTTTTGGTTATTGCCATTATCCCCTAAAGAAATATTGGTGCCCTGCATAGGTTTTTCGGCTTCCTTGACCATGATTCGTTTGTACAAAGATTGTAGGGAATCTACCTCCATCAACTGTTTCTTGTACAAGCTATCTTGCAAGTTTAGGTTTTGGTCGTTGATACTTTGTTGCAATTGAAAGTATTCGTTCCTGGATATAGAATTAATGATAAAAGGCTGCAACTTTTTTGCAATCGTATTGTTGCTAGCAATGACCGAAATGGTGTGAAAACGGGCATCCATAGCGTTGAAGTTTTTTAGGTACTTCTCCATATCCATGGTAGCTTTTGTGGTAGAATCCAAACTACGTACAAAGGCATCGAAAAGTTTTACCTTTTGGTTCTCATCTACATAAGAGTCAACCTTAAATTTCTTTAAGGCCCTAGCCTCTTTCACCGTAATATCCAAGGCCTCGGCCAAGGCGACAGAATCTTTGGCCTCTGCCAGTTCATTATAAAAATTAATGTTATTGTACAGCTGCTGGGCACTGTTAAAGTTAGGCTCTACCACCATAGAGGAAGTATATACCGGCTCTTTTTTAATGTCTAAATACACTCCTAAGGCCAGGCCTAGAATTCCGGCAATGACGAATTTTAAAAAGTGCTGCTGTATAAACAATAAAAAAACCACTAGGGTGCTAAAAATTCCCTTAAAGATATTACCAATAAAACGGAAAAACTTATTGAATACATTTCCTATCATTTGAAACAATTGTCCCAAATCTATTTCCTCTGAATTCGAATTGGTCTTAGAGGGTTGTTGCTCTGCCATATACTATGAATTGAATATTTGTGTTAAAATTTTATCGGTAATTAAATAAGTGGGTTTTACCCCTGTTGTCCCTAGTCCGCCCGAGGCCAGGGTACTCCCTGTTTCCAACGGGTTATCAGAGGCGTAATAGGCATAGCGCACTTTTACGTCTGGGCGTATGCTTTTCCGGATCTTGGAGGCCGATTGGATGGCCTTTTGATAGTGTACCCCTTCCATTTCCAGCCCTATGACATTCCAGGTAGATTCGTGGAAAAACTGTAGGACATCCTTATTCTGGAGCGATGTCCCTAAAACGGTGACCATGGTCCCTTGAAGGACGTTTAGGCCATTGCCTTCAAAATCTTTCTTGGACAATTCATTTTCAAAGGGATAATTATCGGCGGTACCTTCAAAAATATGGGCATTGGGGATCATAATATCGCCCTTGCCTCCTTCTAAAATCCCGGCCTTCCCCATAATGGATATAGAGGACACATTTAAAAAGACTTCTTCCCCTTTTTTGTTGACATAGGGTTTTAATAATTCGTCTATGGTTTCATAGGCCTGTTCTCCAAAGGCGTAATCCATGACAAATAACAATGGTTTTTGCGCTTCTGGCAGATCTTTGGGCAGGTTAAAGCAGCAAGCGTCCGGCCCTAGTTTGGCCATGTCAAAAATCTGAACGTCTATATTGGTCCCAGAAACATCGTCTATGGCAAGCATCCCATTTTTCTTTGCCAAGGCAATAACCTTGTTCCTCAAAAGGTTATTTTTTGGCAGGCTCAAGGCCTCATAAATTTCCAATGACTCTTTTTCCTTAAACTCCTTACTCAAGGCTTTTTTGGCGAAGAGGGAATTCATTACCGAGTGCATATTGGCACTTATAATATGTATGGGGCGCTGCAATAGTCCTTTTTGCCCTAGTACTTCTTTGATGGTATTGGCCCAACGTTCCCCATGGATATGGTGCCCTAGGCGTTCGCGTAACATAGGACTAAAGGTAATGGCCCTTTTATCGCCGGTGGTAATTTCTTCAATGGCCAATTTCCCTAGCCAATAGATGATTTGTAAGAAGCGTTCCGGGTTGGTTTTGGTAGCCAATAATTGGTGTACCTCCATCACCTCTACAAAGGGGCGGCCCAATATATTGGCAACATGTATTAACGCCACTTCCCGTTCTAATTGGGTGAGCTTGTCTTTTTTTACGGCCTGTTCTAATTTTACCCAATCCCTGATGGTTCTATCGGTATCTTCTATAAGGACCCTGGCACTTATTTTTTCAGATTCTATAAACAAGAAGGTCAAGTGGGTCAGGATATCATAAATATCGGAGCGCCCCCTAGTGATCTCAATGTTCATCTGCTCGTCATCAATACGGTAACAGTTCCTACGTCTTTTTGGAGGTATAATGGGCTTAAACTGTGAGGTAGCATAGCCCTCGTCCGAAGTAAGGTTGATAAACCTACATTGTTCAATCCCCTCAGGCAGGCGTTCCAAAACATATATCAGCCCGTTTAATTCGGCCTTTTCCTCGGCAATAGACCCGTATATCTCTGGCCGTAACTGCAATAAGGATTGTCGCAATGCTGCCCCGGAAACTCCAGACGGCTTGTAGAACCCCCTATTAAAAAGGTGCCGCATAGTGATATACAACCGCTCTATGGCGTTGGTAGAATCTTGTGCTCTGGTGGTATTGATTGAATTATTCATATTGATACAAGTTGCAAAACTACAATTTATATTATTGTTTACGGCCCATCCTCCGCCAATTATAGGTAATTTTTAAAGAAATCCCCTACATGTGTATTTTATACATTTATTACCCCATATTATTGTTGATCCTTAAAAGTGCTTCTGCCAGTTTGCGGTCGTTAGTGAGGCGCTGCACCTTATTTTGTCCGCCCAACTTCCCTATCGATTGCATATAGGCTTGGAATCCCCCGTTTTTTATAGGGGTCACTTTTAAGGGCTGCAAAATTTTCCCTATCAAAAGATCGTGGTAATAACTGTTTTGTTTTTGCATGGCAGCATCTAAAAGGCCGCTAAATTTCTCCATATCGGTCGGTAATTTTTCAAATTCTACCAACCATTCGTGGTACGGCAGTTCTTCGGCTTCGGGCGTTATCTGTGGGGCGACCGTAAACTCGTTGATACGGGCATCGGTAGCGGCTATTGCCTGTTGCATGGCCTCTTCTACTTCCTTCCCAATGACGTGCTCGCCAAAGGCAGAAATAAAATGTTTTATCCTCCCGGAGACTATGATTTTATAAGGTTTTAATGAAGTAAACTGAACGGTATCTCCCAGATTGTAGGCCCATAGTCCGGCATTGGTAGAGATAATCATTACATAGTTGACTCCTAGTTCTACATCTTTAATAGTAAGTCGCTCTGGCTTGTCGCTAAAAAACTCATCGGCCTTTATAAATTCGTAAAAGATGCCCGAATTGAGCAACAAAAGCATCCCTTTTTCTTTTTGGGAGTTCTGATAGGCAAAAAAACCTTCGCTGGCCGGAAAGAGTTCTATACTATCGACCCGTCTGCCGATTAGGTTTTCAAATTTTGCCCGATATGGTTCGTAATTGACCCCGCCATAAATAAATAGCTGAAAGTCTTTAAAAAGCTCCCCTACTTTTTTATCAGTCTTGGCCTGTAATTTTTCAAAATACATTTGCACCCAAGACGGAATTCCGGCTATGACGGTCATGTTCTCGTCCTTGGTCTCCTTCACAATTTCATTGACCTTGGTATCCCAATCTTCTATACAGTTGGTTTCCCAGGAGGGCAAGCGGTTTTTTTGCAGATAATTGGGCACATAATGGGCCGATATGCCCGATAACCTGCCTAGTTTTATACCGTTTTTTTCCTGCATTTCTGGACTCCCCTGCAGGAATATCATTTTACCGTCCACAAAATCGGCCTGTCCGGTTTCGTGGATATAGTTAAGGATGGCATTTCGGGAGGCCTCTATTTGGTACTTTATAGATTCGTGGGTAATAGGGATATATTTGGCCCCGGAGGTAGTACCCGATGTTTTGGCAAAATAGGCGGGTTTCCCTGGCCATAAGATATCTTTTTCCCCGGCAATCACTTTTTCCACATAGCCTTTTAGGGCTTCATAATCCCTGATAGGTACTTGGTTTACAAAATCGGCGTGACTTTTAATTTCCGAAAAACCGTGATCTTTTCCAAAATTGGTTTCTTTGGCCGCGGCTATGAGGGCGGCAAACACCTTGTCTTGGGTAGTAATAGGGTCTTGGACCCATTTTTCGGTTTTACGGGCAATATTCTTGGCAAAAATTTTAGCTGCAAAGGACTTTAAACTCATGTATGCTTATTTAAAATCTATAAAATCTAATGGATTCACGGCACTTCCGTTGCTCCATAGTTCAAAATGAAGATGGGGCCCGGTAGTCAGCTCCCCTGTATTTCCTACAGAAGCCACGACTTCTCCGGCGCGTACCATATCTCCCTGACTCTTATTTAAGGAACCGTTGTGTTTGTATACACTAATAAGTCCGTTGGCGTGTTCCAGGATAATTACATAGCCAGTTTCTGCCGTCCATTCCGCAAAAATAACGGTCCCGTTGGCCACTGCTTTTATAGGGCTGTCCTTAGGGGCTACCACATCGACCGCATAATGCTTTCTTTCTGGATGGTATCCTTGGGAAATAGTACCACTTAGCGGCGAAAACAAAACCATTCCCGGCAAGTTTAAGTTTCTTTCGAACAAACTGTATTTGTCTTCCATGTCCACTTCGGACCGTAAGATGGAATCTTCTTTAATAGGCGTTAAATCTACCGAAGAGGGATCTAGCTTATACTGCTCAAACAAGGAATCCCTGTCTACTTCGCTATATTCTATATCGCCCCGTAGGACTTGGCGAATACTCCCCAAATACTTATTGGTATAATTTAGGACGGTCACCAAGGAATCCGTTTTATAGGTCAGTTCTATGGCCTGTCTTTTGAGTTTTGTAGAGGAGTAGCCCGGAATATATTCGCGCAAGGGGGTAAAGGCAATCAACAAGGTGGTCAGCCCAATTAAGCCTACTATAAAAAGAGAGCCTGTCACAAAAACATTCAACCTACTTAGTTTAAACGAAATTTTTTCCTCAAAGGTATTTTCGTTTAAGATTACCAAGCGGTATTTGTGCAATAGCTTCTGCTTTATTTCCTTTCTTTTTTTTACTTTTTTAGCCATAATCAACAAATATAAGCTTAGTATTCCATAATAATTCCTTTCTATATATTTTTTGAAATTCTTAACGTTGACGGTCTCTAAAGGCCTAGCTGCGATTAAGATGGTTTAAAATTAGTAGATTTATAAATTATTTTTGGCATTAAAATTAACAAGGTACTAATAACTTTTTTAGTACCTTTGTTGTTCTTAAATCATTCTATTATGATCACATTAAATACATTTTTTGTTATTGGCGCCCCTCAGATTATCCTTATTGTGGTGGTTGTTTTATTATTGTTTGGAGGGAAGAAGATCCCAGAATTAATGCGTGGCTTAGGAAGTGGCATTAAGGAGTTTAAAGATGCGTCTAAGGATGACGAGAATTTAGACACTAAAAAAGTAGAAGACAAAAAGGAGTAAATCCTTTTTCTTACATATAAAAACATCCGTTTTGCGGATGTTTTTTTTTGACTTATTTTTTTTCGACATCTGCACACATAAGGCGGCCGATTCTGTAATGCCTATATTTAAGGGAATTTTATAGTGTGTAGTTTTGGTTATTTGAATAGAAAAAGCACTTTCTAATAATTTAATTCTCCACACCTAAGCCTCTTTTTCTCCTCCCCTAAAACTCCTGCGGAACCTCGCTGGGGGATGTCACGGCTCAGCGTCCGCTTTCAGGAAAACCCAAAAGCCTTACCAAGGTTATTTTTAGATTATCTATAGAAACATACCTCGAAGGAACTAAACCTTTATTACCTCCGCATTTAGAAAAAAAGTCTTATCAACCAATAGTCCCGCAACCAAAGGGGAGCTGAAGATTACCGTTAACTTCTCCATAACAAGATAACTTCAGAACCATTTTTTTAATTGTATAATGAAAGTGGCCTTCCCTCCCAGCACCTCAGGCCACCGCGCCAGCTGGCCCCTTAGCCCCCCTTAGGCCTCGGCGCAGACTCTCCGGGGGAATCCACATTTTTAAACCTTAAAAAAGCAAAAAGTTATTCCTCCATATCTAGGTTCAATTTGTGCCAGGAATGGGAGTTACCCTCAATAGATTATTTTTCCTTTAAACTAAATGTATTTGCATATAGTTCAATATTTCACTTCCTATATTATACGCAATTACATATAATTCATTATGTTTAACTATTATTATATTTAAAAGCATATAATGAAACCTTTAGCGAAGTTTGTCAAAGAACGAAGAAAAGAAGTTAATCTAACCCAGGAAGAATTCGCCGAACGTGCAGGAGTAGCATTAACTGTTGTACGTAAAATTGAACAAGGAAAAACCAATCTGAATATGGACAAGGTTAACTTGGTCCTTCAAATGTTTGGTCATGAATTAGCTGCCGTTAACTCTAACGATCTAAATGAATGAGGAAGGGAAGGGTATTTTATAAAGACCACTTGGCCGGTATTATTACCGAAACCAATGAGGGGGAATTTGTATTTCAATTGCTCACTGAAAACTTCCAAACAACATAACTTGATAACAAGATAACTTCATAACTGATATCATGTACTTCCCTTATTAGTATTGCCCGCATTTAAACATTGTTTATTGCTAATTGGTTATTGTTCACTGTATTCCCGCGTTAGCTATTGCAGCGGCATCCTTTTTTAGGCGGCCCGGCCGCCTAAAAAAGATATAGCGGAAAGAGCGACCCCTTAGGGGAACGCCCACCTAACAATGATCATCTGAAAAATTGCCATATTAGTACCTCCCTACAAAATTATGACACCTGCATATAGCCCTAAAACTGCCCAGTCCCACCAAAGGGTTTTCTAGCAAAAAGTCCTCAGTTTTTAGAGAAATATTTAGCATTTAAGCTTTAAAAGGAACCTTTTTAGCCACTTTCTTAAGACTCTATCCACAAACTACACCCTTTATACCACGGAAAAACCACCCTACGCAACAATAATAATTGGGTTTCTTACTTTGCTCTTAATTTTGAGTATCCCATTGCTATTTAATGTGGAGACCATATGCCTTTTAGCCCTACATATCGCCTGCAAGATTGCTTTCAATTATTTCAATATCCGAGAGTTAGGCAGGAACTTAATTGGAAATTATTAATAAAAGCTGCTGTAAAAACGATCCTAACCCCTGAATTTCCCAAACCATAACACCATGAAAAAATTCTTAACCGCTTGTTTTCTTCTGCTCTGTTTCTTTGGCAAGGCCCAAGAAGTGTCGATGGAACTGGCCTCGACCCAAACCAAAGACCTATTCGATTTACAGCTACCGATAGAGGAGCCCTTACACAATGAGGAGCCTTCTAAAAACGCCATGAACGAAAAGACCTTTGCAAAAATCACCTCGGAAAAAAATATTACCAGTAGGACGTTTTATTTGCCAAAATCTGTTGCCGAAGGCTTCTATTTGATCTCCAAAGTATACGAATCTGACGAAAAAGCGCAAGAATTACATCAGGAACAGTTAAAAAACGGATTTGCATCTGGAATTGTCAATACCGACGACACCCAATATAATTATGTGTATTTAAAACACTATACCGTTTTAGCGAACGCCATGGCCGATTATAATTCTGCTTTCAATGGGACCTATAAAGGGTATATGTGGCTTTTACAGGTGATACATGACGACAGTGTGGAAACGGCACGCCCAACTTCCGTGGTGCTCTCTTCCCCGGCCATTGCTGCTACAGACTTACCAAAGGCCGTACCAACGATAGACCTATTTAAAGATGAAATGGTCGATGAAGAAACAACAATAACCACAACCGAAAACGCCGCTATCAGTGATTCGGATAGGACTCCCGCTCCTATCGTCGCTACTTCCGACCAGCCACAAGCAATAGTAACAAGAGACTTGTTCGAGGAAGAACTAGACAATGAAGAAGCAACAATAACCACAACAAAATCAGACGCTATCAATGATTCTAGCTGGACTCCCGCTCCTATCGTCGCTACTGCCGACCGGCCACAAGCAATACTAACCAGAGCCCTGTTCGAGGAAGAGTTAAACACTGAAGAAATAACCATATCCACAACTAAAGCTACCAAAATCAGTGATTCGGGGTGGATGCCCGCTCCTATCGTCGCTACTTCCGACCTGCCACAAACAATTCCGGCCATAACCCTCTTCGACGATGAAATAGCCGCTGATGAAACCCAATTATTTGCTACTGAAAACACCGATACAGCAGCGGGTGCCAATCCCACCCCTGCCCTAGCTGCAAAAGATTTTTCAACAGGAAAGTCCGCCATAACTACTACCCCCGAAATTATCCGCTCCGAGCCGGCGCCACCGACCATGGCCGCAGCATTTTTAGAGGAAGAAAACGACGACCTTTTGGTGGACTATACCGAGGAGGACAGCCAAGCTAAGGATAAGCCTATCGCTAGTAAACTTGTAAAAAAAGCTGCCCAATATTTTGATAAAATGTGGTATGCCGAAGCTGCCGACATCTATGAAAAAGCCCTCGTAAAAGGAAAAAAATACCACCAAGCAGCTATTCTTCAAAAAGCTGCCGATGCCCATTATTTTAATACCAATATGGAAAGGGCCTATCACTGGTACCACGAACTGTACGTAAATTATAAGGACACCATGTCGCCCGAGCTGCTTTTTAAATACGCCCATGCCCTAAAAGGAGTAGGAAAGTACGGCCGAGCAAAACGCATGATGCGACAGTATAACAGGCAGTTAGAAGAAAACAACTCGCAACTTGCCAATACCGAAGAGGAGCTTTTAGCCGAAGAAAACGAAATGGACATTATATTGAATAACGAAAACAATGTACGCGTTAACAACTTAAGTATCAATACAGAATACTCAGATTTCTCCCCCATGTATTACCAAGACAAGAAGGTTGTTTTTGCCTCTGCCAAGGATTCGTCCTTTTTCAGCACAAGGACCTATAAATGGAACAACCAGCCTTACTTGGACCTCTATGTCTCCAAGACACAAGAGGACTCTAATGACCTTTTGGGCGGACTTAAATTTTCGAATAAAATAAACACCAAATACCACGAGGCCGCCGTAAGTTTTTCACCAGATTACAATACCATGTATTTCACTAGGAATAATTATGGCAAGAAACTGGGAAGAGATAAAAATGGGGTCAACCACCTAAAGATATATACCTCCAAAAAGATTGGGGGCGAATGGACAGAAGCCTACGAAATGCCTTTTAACAGCGATGATTATTCTACCGGCCACCCCGCTGTTAGTCCAGACGGGAAAAAACTCTACTTTGTCTCCGATATGCCGGGAACCATGGGAGATACCGATATTTTTGTGGTAGATATATTGGAAAACGACACCTACTCTTCCCCTAAAAATCTAGGCCCAGGAATAAATACCATTAAAAAGGAAATGTTCCCTTTTGTTACCCAGAACAAACTATATTTTTCCTCTAACGGCCATATGGGGCTAGGAGGATTGGATGTTTTTGAGGTCGATATGTCCGACGCCTACGGTTTTGGTCCCGTAAAAAATGTTGGGAAACCTATAAACAGCAATAAGGACGACTTCTCCTATATCATAGACGAGGAGAATCAGAAGGGGTATTTTGCCTCTAACAGGGCCGGTGGAAAAGGCGATGACGATATTTATTCCTTTAACAACTTTGCGGTAGAAGAGGTATTTGAAAATGCTATTGCCGGCCATGTAACGGAATTTATTACCGGAGAAGCCTTGCCCAATGCAAGGGTAGAACTGTACGATGAAAACAACAATAAGATAACAGAAATAGCCACTGATACCGATGGGTATTTTATTTTTGAGGCCCTAGATTCCCAAACTAAATACGCCATAAAAACCTCTAAAACCGAATTTTTCGCTCAGACGGTAGATACGCAAACTCTTCAAAACCAAGTGGTAAACATAAGCGTTCCCATGAAGAAGTTAAAGGAAATGATCGTTATCGAAGATGGAGAGAAAAAGCTAAAGACCGATATTATTTACTTTGATTTTGACAAATCGTATGTGCGTAAGGACGCAGCAAAAGAGTTGGATAAGTTAGTGGAAGTAATGACCGAATACAAAGATATGGTCATTAAGATAGCATCGCACACCGATTCTAGAGGTAGCGATGTGTACAACAAATACCTGTCAGACAAGCGTGCCAAAGCTACTCGGGACTATTTAATTTCCCAGGGGGTTGCCAAGAGCCGTATTGCCAGTGCAAAAGGATATGGCGAAGAACAGCCCATCAACGAATGTAGCGATAGCGTTCCCTGTAGTAGGGCCAAACACGAGCTTAACAGGCGTTCGGAGTTTATTATCGTAAAAATGTAGCGCAACAAAAACGATCGCTAATAGCAAAATATCATAGCCAGTGGGGACGATTTGTTCTCACTGGCTTTGTTTTTTTACAGTAGTACCGCTATTTAAGATGATGGTCTTAAGGGCGTTACCCTAACGGGTCGCGCTTTCCGCTGTATCTTTTTAGGCGGCTGGGCCGCCTAAAAAAGGATGCCGCTGCAATCGCTAACGCGGAATTCAGGGAACTATAAACAATGCTTAAAAGGGGCGACACTAATCAACAAAGTCCATGATATCTGTTATGGAGTGTACGTCCCTGATTTAGGTTGACTCGTTCTGGTTTAAAAACGTGTATTCCCCCTTTGAAGGGGGCCTAAGGGGGATGTAGGGATGCTTAAGGCAGGAGATAAGT
>NZ_JAAXCQ010000009.1 GCF_012272855.1 Arenibacter sp. 6A1
ACTACAAACGTTAAGTTTCATTATCGAACCGCCGTATACGAGACCCGTACGTACGGTGGTGTGAGGGGTGCACTCCGTCATTAGATGGCGGAGCCACCCACTCGATTGTACTACGTTTTATTGCCTTTTAATTTCATCTAAAGTCCGACCATTTTTATCTTTCCATTTATTCCAGCCATTAGTCGATCTTCCTAATATAACTCCACCTGCTGTACTTGGCGAACCAAAAACATAATCCTGAACAAATTGATAGTTTCCATTATGTTCAATGATTATCTCGTTTTTAAACAATTTTTGACGGAGGTTAATAAGATATTCATGACAGGAAGGAGTTGTTTCTTTCTTAGCTTGAGAACCTTTAAACACGACGAATCCATCATCTATTAAATCTCCCTCCGCAGTAATTCCTCGTCCATTTAAAAACAAAAGCTCTTTGGAATCAATCTGTTCTTTACCAATCTTCTCATAAATCGGAAATCCTAAAGTGGATAGTAATATTTTTATGGTATCAAAGCTATCAAGTAGATCCGCTTCCATTGATTCAGTTACGAAAGGTTTACTTGGTGAAGTAAGATTTTCAGTAAGATATGTACTAGATTCCTTTGCTTCTTCAACTGCAATATGTTCTAGATATTTTGCATGTGATTTAGTGAATGCATTTATTTTTGAAACCATTACTACCGCATAGTTCCAAAACTCTTTTGTTCTGTTATGTTGTTTTAATCTTTCTAAACAATCTTCTGCTTCTCCGATATATGCAATTGGTTTTGCTTTTTCAGCTAATTCTCCGAATAAGAAATATATGCCTACATTCTTTAACTCATTTCTTGATGCGATATATTCCAACTTATTCCTAGGAACTAATATGGCTTTAACAACTCTATTGGTAATCTCCGCAATTTTCACGCTTCTTGGAGAGCCATCAGGTAAGAAAATCTGAATAGTTTGTGGTCGATTCATTTTTATGTTTAAAATTCTGACTAACGCTTAAATTTAATATAAATTTCTTACATAGAAATTAACTCGTTAGTTTAATAAATTAATAGAGTTTTTCTTTATGTGAAGAATGTAGTACAACTCGTTATATCAGTTTAATATATACTGTTTATCGGCTAATTACTTTGGATAACAGCAATAATACGGTACTGTTATCTATTTATAAATAGCTGTATCAATATTATAATATTGGTAGGTGAATAACAAATTAAATAGAAAGAAAATACAACAATTTGATGCTGCTTGAGGGGAGGTATGGAGAATATGCTCTTGTATGTTTTTAGAAACCCTGTTTCTGGCACAAAACGAACCGATATTTTTCTTTTCTCCTAAAATCAACTTTTTAGTTTTTTGACCTTTTTCAAGAGGGCTTAGGGACTAGTTTAGACTTTGAGACCGGCAAGGAATTAGCCTTCAGTAATGCAAGATTGTAAATGTTAAAATATTGAAGGAAATCTTTAAGTATTTCTGAGTTTTCCTTTAAACAATGACAAAATATCTCAGTAATATAATCTTCTGTAGGATCTTTATCAGTATTTAGTTATAGCTTGAAAACCTTTCTGAATATTCCTGCCATAATTATAATTAAGCCCTACGAACGTGAATAGAACCTAGTGATTATATCTCTATTGTACAATCCACCAATATAAGGTTTTATCTACTATTTCGGAAGTTGTTCAAAAGAGCAGTAGTCAACTTGTGCTGAATATGCGATGAAGAAATAGGATTAAACGTTATGCTATGGAAAAATGTAACTATGTTTATGGAAAAAGAGGAGAGTTTACAACAAAAGCTCTCATCGTTGTAGGTGTAGCAGGATAAAGGTAGGGGAGAAGGGCTCTCCCCTTTTAAATATTGTTGTCCAATGAAGTGACCGTAGGTTGGAGGATACTGTTTAAATCTTCTTCTTAAACTCGGTAAGGGCATTTACAATGGCGGCTTCCATTTCCTTATATTCCTCTTGTACATCGGCTTGGTAGACCACGTTTTCACCAATATTGGTTTTTGGGATAAACTCGTTGTTTTCAGTAAGGATCCATGCTGGATTATATCCCAGGGAATAGTAGTATAATATCAATTTGATAGTAGTTAAGGAGATAGCCCCACGTTCTACGTTAACCAATGTATTGTAGTCCATTTCAAAACGCTCGGTAATGGCCTTTATGGAAAATGCGCTCGTGCGCCTGTTACCGGTATCTTTCGTAATCAGTTCTTCACGTATCAATTTTAACCGTTCACTGATGTATGCAAAATCCTCAGTAGGGGCTTTCATCAGCTCGTATATGTCTTTCATGTTTCGAATAATTAATTTTCCAAATCCATTATTATAGGAAAGCTGGAGAATAAGCTTTCCAATTCTTTCTCTGCACCATTTCCAATCTCAAATTGATTGGCTTCGGTAAACTTTCCAAAGTTAGGTAATTCATGCTGCTTACGGAATGAATCTGCCAATGCCTTTTTGGCTCTGGTATGAAAATCAGTAATAAAACCCCTGGCGATAAGATCGTTTTTTTTCAAAGACGTACCTATTTCACCACCTATCTTAGTTTTATCAAATATCGGTAACTTGGGTTTTTTTCCTGTGCATCGAGAATACTCCCGTTCCACCAGGATATTGATATCCTGAATCACTTTCATAAAATTTTCCTCCAATACCCTGTTTTTCTCTTGCTCTTTGAACATTCGGTCCACCAGAGCGGTAATATACTCTTTTATAGAATTTATTGTATCGGTATCCTCTATTGTAAGGCTCTTTAATTTATGCAGGTGGTCAAATAGTTTTATTTCACGGGCTATTGGGATAAACTGCATCTGTTTTATAGGGTTATTGTACCGTTCCTTGGTAAATTTATTGAGGTACTTGCCATAGAACTCCCTGTGATCCCTCTGACCAAAGTCCAGATGTTTCACTACCTCAAAAAAATTAAGATTTTGTAGAACGGTCATTTTGGAGGCTACCAACTCCTGATGGAGTTTATTTCTAAATTGGAAGGGTGAAGGTAGTTCGTATTTGCCCTGAATTTTCTTAGCTTCCATATTGGGCATTAACAGTCCACAACATAGCTTTTGCGCTATCGGCTGCTCAAAGGTATCGGCGACAATACCTGCAAAATGACCAGTAGACATACTGCTTATCTTGCTCTTTGGAAGCAATGACGAAAGGATGGTACTAAAATTAAGCGTGGTATCCTGGCTGGAAACCGCTTTGCTTCTTTTTTCCTGATGGATACGTCCAAAAATTTCGCTGATTCGACGGGCTGTTTCTCCTTTTGCAGCGCCAGTAAAGACATTGGAGCAGTTGTCAAAAATGACCTCTGCCAGTTCCCGGCCGTAATCGGCTATAAGCTGTGTAATACTTTGTACTCCTAGTATCGTGGCTACGTAATGAGACCTGCCAGTATCAATAATCTTTCGAAGTCCCATAATGAAAACGGTCGGGAGTTCATCCAAGATCAGACCCATTGGCCTACACCCTGGTTTGTTCACCACCTGTAGCACCTTGTTAATGAACAGACCAATGGGAGCAGCGTATATTTCTGAACGATCGGGATTGTTTTGAATGCAGACTATTTTTGGACTTTGTGGGTTGTTGATGTCCAACTGAAAATCGTTTCCAGTCATAATATAATAGATTTCCTTACTGGCCAGCATCGAGAGGGAGATTTGAGCACTAGCGGTCTGACCTGCCAATTGCTGACCTGCTTTTCGATCCATGGCGTCTTTGAAAGGAATCATTAGACTACGAACTTCTACTTCCTGCATCATAATTTCCAATAAGTATTCTATGTTAATGGTAGATAAGGTGATCACATGGGGCAGCGTACAGATATATTCACCTGTTTCCTCGGATTTCTTTTTTAGGTACCATATCAGCCCAGCAACAAAACTAATGGCGCTTCTGGAGAAGAAATCACCGCGTTTGATCCACTCCTTGTTTAGGTTCTTCATTATAATGGTAGCTGCATCCGAAGCGTCCGTCTGGTTTTGCATTAAGTAGGGATCAATAGGATTGCAACGGTGCGATTTCTCTATGTTATCAAAGCTCAAGGTATAAAATTCAGGTATTTTGAAAGGTTGGTCCGTTTCGTTGGTAAGTTCCTTTTTTTGACGCCAATAGTTGTAGGCGATTTTACTAAGGGTATCCAACTTAAAATCGTAAATCAGCAACGTAAAGTTTTTTGCTATCATCTGTTCTATGATCTCTTCGATCAAAGCAAAGGATTTTCCACTACCTGGGGTGCCTATGACCAACAAACCCCGAAACAGGTTTACGAAATTCACCCACCCTTTGCGGAGTATCCCGCGATAACGGTATTCATAGGGGATGTTTACGGAATATTTGGTATCAATCTTTTCTTCCATTTGCCGGAAGGATTCGTTCTGTTCGTTAAATGGATCTTCCTCGGCCTCGTTGGCAAAGTCCATAACTTGGAATAAGTGAACGACCCCTGTAACCGATAATAAAAACCCAATGCAGTACAAGAAAAGGGAGTAGCCTAGTGAAGGAATTTGGAAAGCTTTAAAATAAGCCGTAATAAACAGTAGTAGGGCGCCGAATGAAAAATATACAAATCCGGTGACAAGAGAGCTTCCTTCTTTTTTTCTGGGGTTATAGAGCATAACGCTCCCCAAAATAATCAGTAGCAATAAAGACCTGCTGAGAAAAGGCTTTTGTAAAGTCTTGAACCGTCCTAAAAATTCATGAACCATTCCGAAAAGGGCCGAATCCAGTTCTAGGTATTGCAGCAGTGGGTAATATGGGATAAACCCCAATATTACAAAGAAACTTACCGAAAGTAGCATGGCCGAAAAGGCCAAGTTCTGGTTGTTCATAATAGTATCGTTTTGTTAAATATGCCTTCCTTTAAAGGTTCTATAAGCGGAATATCAAGCTGGTAAAAAGAAGCATTACATCATTCGATGTAATTCAATGAGCGTCCTAGGGGCCCATTTTAAGGTATGGCGCCTGATGGTCCTTTATTGAGTCCTTAATCCAAGTGATCGGGACAAGGGATGTTCGTTTAGTAAAATGCGTCTTGATGTGATTAAAGGGAACCGTTTCGCTATCCCCTGGGCCAAATTCGCATCTAACACAGTCATCGGAAAGGGCTTTTATAATTCCTATACTGCCAGGGCGATGGTTTCCTAACCAGAATTTTATAGTTACCTTATCTCCAATGGCCATGATATTGGGGGCAACGGTTTCCAACTTATGAAAAATTTCCCTTTTGGAATCCATGAGGTCTTCGTTCCAGTCTTTTCCAATCGATTTATGGACGGTGATGTGAAAGGGTAAATAAACAGTGCTAATGGTTTCTATAAGTGCCTTGAAAGGATGTTTTTTCTCCTCCTTTTTGGGGATGTCCATCATCTCCTTTAAGGAGAATTGCAATGCTATTTTGTCATGGGATTTTATCCATTGGACCAAACTCCTTTGTACCATGGAAGTTATTGTTTTCGCTAAAACCTGTGCATGAATTCTTAATTTACTTCTGCTATCTTTAGGGTAATTTATGCAAAAACTAACGCTTTCTCGACGGAACAATGCTTCTACTCCAAGATCCTGATTATAAAAATTTAGGAGGCTTGCCAACAACTTTAGATCGAACTCGAATCCTTTACTATCGTTGTCCATGATGGATTTAATGATCGTCTTGTTGGTGTCGAGGTACGCTGCGGTGAGAAGATTAAAAAAAGTGAGTTTTTTTGAGTAGACGTTTCCGCTGAAAGAGACATAAAAATATTGAGGGCTACCATGGAGTTGGTGGTAGGAGAGGAGGTCTACGGCGCTTTCCCCTACAACAATCGCAGAGGGAGCTTTTATAGGAGTGGAATAAAACAGGAAGTGGTCTTTGCGGTTGAGCACAAGACGAAACTTTTTTATTTTATCCTCCTTTTTGCTTCTATAGGACTTGTTGAACAATATGTAATTTTGTGGGCTGCCCGCCAAATCGTATTTGGGAAAGGCGATGTTAGCGATTTTACGACCATTTTTATTGTTTGGGTAGGCATTATAGATACGACCGCAAAAGTTTACGCTCTTTAGGGTAGCCATAGAAATACCTCTTTGATTCAGTAGGTAACCGGGATTTTCCAAGGGGGCAATAGTAAAACTTAGCTCCAAGGGTTTGTTTTTGGAAGTAGCCTGTCTTTTCTTTAAAGGGATACAGACCGATTGCTCGCTGATATTCGCAATTTTTAGTCCTTCCCGAACGGCCACGTAAAAGTTGTCGCTCCGCTTTAAAAGGAATTTGAAAAAAAGCCCCTTATCCTGGGAATCATTGCGGTTGAAAAAGGTTACTGGATCTCGGCCGATATTCAGTACAATGCGATCCCTAGAATTTTTAAACTCCATGGAGCTCGCACTTTTCTTTATTAAACTATAGTCATTTCGATGGAGGAACAAAGGAAAGTTAACCTCAGAGTTGATTTTTGAGATTAATCTTTTATAGTGTTGCGGATCATCTATGTAATTGGGCCCATTCATGGTGAAGAAATAAAAGCCGACCTAATCTGTAGACCGGCCATTGGTTATTTGCAAAAAAAACTACCCGTTTAAGGTATTGTTAAGCTGATTCTTTTTTGTTTCAGCGGGTGTCGACATATTTGTCCTTTGTTGTTCCATTGGTTCGCAATTTCTATAAAGAAAACGTTGGCTCTTTGCACTCCATCTTACCTTATAAGTCAATGGTCCTTTTTGCGTTTTTCGAATCGTAATTTTAACCTCTTCGCCTTGATTTAGTTTTTCCGCCTGGGATGCGGTTAGTATTTGGCCCAAAACATACATATTGGCCGAGACGGCAGATTTCGTACGAATGTCGTGTAGTTTAGGCTCATAATAGGCTATCTTTTTAAAGGTTTCACCATTCACAGACGATCCTGTAAACAGGATGGTTTTACCCTCTTGCACCATGGCATGGAATTCTTCCTTGGAAAACTGGTACCGATAGGCATTCGCTTCTTTCCATTTAACAGGCTCGGTACGTTTTATCTGCACGTCCAATTTGGAACCATAGATAGGGTGGTAGAGCATTTGAACCATCTTTACGGTTTCTTTTAATGTTCCGTCTTTTATATAAGTGGTCGTTATTAACGCTTCCTTGCCCTCCAAGATATTCTCTTGAATATTGGGCTCTAACTTTTCAAAACTTATATAGGCCCCTTCCAAGCGTCTTTTGGCATCGGCCGTAGCAAATTGTTGATCCTTGGTTTTTCGGACTTCTACATGAATGCTGTCCATTAGCATTTCAAATGGAGGATGGTTAATTGTCTTTATTTTAAAGATGGTATCATCTGTGGATACGGCTTCGCCTTTGTGCCATACTTGGTTGACAAAGACGAATACTTTTTGAACTGTATTTTCTACTTGATTTTCCATTTTTGAGTGATTTAAATTGTTACGGAATTTGAAATTGTTACCTTTGAATAACTTTCAGATCAGGAGTGATTTGTGAGTTTCGGAATTTGAAGAAAAGAGGACGGGAGCGTCCTCTTTTCATTTTACAGGGCTATCCTATATTCTTTCAATGGCACCTCCTTCCCTTCATTGATTTGATTTTGAGTGTTTACCCATTCAGTGTACCAATTGTCTGATTTTGGTTTTAGTATATCTATCGTTTTGTTCAGATAGTTTTTGTAATAAGACCAGACCAATAATTTGATGGCGTTGGATTCTATGGGCAACCGGACCTTAATGTCTTCATTGTCTTTTGAAACCAGAATACTGTATTTGTTAAGTCTGTTTTGGTCGATGATTTTATTAAATTTTAAAAAACTTTTGGTCAACTCTTTATTATATCGTCTTGTATGGTCGTAAAAGCGGGAGAAAGATTTTTCATTTTCCATGGGGAAGCGTAACAACATATCCCTATCGGTCAAGATTAAATTGAAATCAGAATCGCTTGTGTACGATATAAAGTGGAGATCATGTAAATAGCCTTCTATTTTTTTATTTCCCGTAAAGCTTAAAAAGAGTTTGTCCACTTTTGTTAGCCTTTGGATCTGGAAAAGGATATCGGTGGTTTGGGAATTTATTGCTCCCAACGCCATATATACTACATTTTCTAATTGAAATTTTTTGTGAAAGGCCAATGCCTCCTTGGGATTGTTGAAAAGAAAAAGGCCTTCTATTTTTTTGGGGATATTGGAATACCAAAGGGAGTGCCCTATTGCCGACTCCCTATAAGGGACTACCTCCTTGCTTATATCTTGGAAATATCCGCAGATCTCGTTCTGCAAGTTGAATAAGGGAAATAGGGGGGCGCCTTCATCGCTTAAGAACACACGCCCCGAAAAGGGAATATCGTTTTCCAAATCAAAATATAGATTTCCCGAAGTTTCTTCCAGGGGTGACTGGTAAGATAAAAAATGATTAAAATCTTTTTGAACTACTTTAAGGGTCTCTTCCGAGTAATTTGCTCTTAATAGAGATTTGGTTTCCAATACTTTATTGTAGTAGTTGTACACCTTATCCCATATAAAATCTTCTCCCGATCCTTCCATTTTTGAAACATGGACCGTTATTAGTTCTGATGCCGAAAATTTTTCCTGTGGACGTTGTACCGTATAATAGAAATATCCCTTTTCCGTTTTAATGACTATATAATGCTCATCGTATTTTTTAAATAGAAGGTAAGTGTCCTCAGAACGTAGGAGTCCGAAACCCAAATATTCGAAAAGTTTGGGAAGGTGTATTAGGTGGTCTTTTGTAAGCCAGTTGTCCATAGAATATTAACCTCTTATTAATATGTATATAATTATTAAATTTGTATATAAATACAAATATATGATTTTTTTTGTACTTTTTAGCCGTTGGAATAAAAAAGTAGATTGTAATAAGTTGAAAACCAGTATGATTTTTGGAAGAAAGAAAGTGTGCTACTTTGTCGTATTAGTTACGATGGGTCTTTTCTATATTATTCAGAATAGTCCGGGTAAATCGGCTCAACGGCTGGAGGATGCCGTGAAAACTATGGATTTGTATGAGGAGCGATTAAACATGAACTTGAATGATACTATGACTACAGGGCTGGAGGTAGCAAGGGAGCGGGAGCGATTGTTGATGGCCATCGAAGAGCGTATAATAGGTTTTCTATATCGAATACCTGATTACTCATACATAGGTTCACTGGAGACCTACCTAAAGTACCGCCCAAATTTGTTAGCCCAATTTCCCGCTGCCGTTCCGTTGGGAAAAGGCGATTATTCCATTTCAAGTAACTACGGAACACGTATTCACCCCATTTCAGAAAAAGAGAAAAAACATTATGGGATCGATTTGGCCGCCCCATCCGGGACAAAGGTACATGCAACAGCATCCGGTACCATTAAGGAGCTGGGGTATTCGCCAAAGGGATATGGTATCTATATTGTCATGCGGCATCGCTTTGGTTTTGAAACCATATATGGGCACTTGGAGAAGGTGCTGGTCCATAAAGGAGAGACGATAGCTCAGCACCAAATTATAGGCACATTGGGGAATACGGGAAATTCAACGGGATATCATCTTCACTACGAAATACTGAAAAATAAGGAAAAAATTGACCCAAGACCTTCTTTCGATCTTAAAAAGAAGATATATGCTAGATTGTTCAAGGGTAACCCGGAAATGGAAGAAGAAAATTAGGTGTTTTTTATTGATTCTTCCTGCTTTAACACTTCCTAGCCTTCAAAGGAATCAATCTAACCTTCCAATCTACTGCTTTTTAGTTTCAAATATGGTCCGTTTGTTTAATGGGCTCAATTTTAAACTACCATTTCTTTTTGGTATACATACTTCCATCTTTTTTTATTGGTTCGATATCTAAATAGGACGAATGAATTGTTGAGACCTAATAAGTCAATTTTCATGAACATGCTGCAAGTTAATCAAGCCGCCTATGCCGGATCCATCTTGTTGTTGAAAAAATAGGCTATCCCTGCTGTCGGGGGAACCCACCGCAATTTTTTTAAATCTCCACATGGACTTACCCGCACCGCTGCGCTGCTGTTGATTGTTGGGGTTGCATAATATTAAAATAAAATATCATGGAAAATAATAAAAAGAGGATCCTTTTGTTGTTTAGAAAAGGGAAAATAGACGCGACGGGACAAAGTGAAATTATTCAAATTATATAGAATTTTAAAAGAGGTGTTATTCTAAATGCGAATATTGAATTATAAAATCAGGGATCAATAGCCAATTGCAAAACCCTTAAAAGCACAAACGGAGACAGTTTAATGGCAAAATAAAAAGACGTTTAGGAAATGTATAAGTTGTTGGGTAATAGTTAATCATCCTAATAAAGGGACAAAATGTTGTACATATGTTGTACAGAAGAAAAAAACCCAGAAGAAAAATCTCCTGGGTTCCTGTATTTACTAGTAGCGAGAACGAGAGTTGAACTCGTGACCTCCGGGTTATGAATCCGACGCTCTAACCAACTGAGCTACCTCGCCGTGCTACTGCTATTGCTTAGCGGGTGCAAAGATAGTTCTATTTTTCAATTGTCAAAATTTTTTTTAAAAAAAATATTCTACCCCCATAAATTTTTTAATCATGTAGAAATATATATATTGTCCGACGTAAATAAGATCAAGGATGAACGATAAAATTAAATTTGAAGTTGAGTTTGTAATACACGCTTCTCCACAACTACTATATCAATATATTTCAACTCCATCGGGCTTGTCCGAGTGGTTTGCAGACAATGTAAATTCGAGAGGAGAAATGTTCAGTTTTATATGGGACGGTTCCGAAGAAGAAGCTAAGTTGTTAAAAAGAAAAAGTGACGAGTTTGTAAAATTCACATGGCTTGCCGAAGAAGATGATAGTTTTTTCGAAATGCGGATCATTGTCGATGAAATTACCAAGGATGTGTCTTTGTTTATCACCGATTTTGCCGAAGAAGGCGAGGAGGATGAAGCTAAGATGCTATGGCAGAACCAGGTATCGAGTTTAAAGCAGGTTTTAGGATCGGCCTAGTCTCTTTTATTGAATAAAATGTATCTTTGGCCTTGAAAAATCAAGGCTTTTCTTATGATTAATTTTAATGGCAACTTACATTCAAAAGACTCCTATTTTTTAAATCAAGAAAATAGGGGGCTTCGTTATGGAGACGCATTGTTCGAAGCGATTAGGGTAGTGAACAACAAGGTGTTCTTTTTGGAAGACCACTACCTAAGGCTAATGGCCTCTATGCGAATTCTTAGGATGGAGATTCCCATGAGTTTTACCATGGAGTTTCTAGAAGAACAAATATTGGCTACCGTTAACGCTAATGACCTGCAGAGCAAACCGGCCAGAATCCGCTTTACCGTGTTTAGGAACAACGGGGGCTTATACCTTCCAGAAAGCAATGACATCTCTTATATCGTAGAGGCTAATGCCTTAAATACGCCGTTTTTTATATTAAATGAAGGTGCTTACGAGGTGGAATTGTTTAAAGATTTTTATGTCAATGCAGACATGCTGTCTACCCTAAAGACCAATAATAAGATCATAAATGTTGTTGGGAGTGTTTTTGCCAGCGAAAACGGATACCAGAACTGCTTATTGCTCAATCAGGAAAAAAGAGTGGTAGAGGCTCTTAATGGCAATGTGTTTTTGGTAAAGGGAAATCTAATCAAAACCCCATCGGTAAAAGATGGCTGCCTAAATGGTATCATCAGGAAAAAATTGATAGGTATCCTTGGAGCTTTGGAAGGGTATGAATTTGAAGAATCGCCTATTTCCCCATTTGAGTTGCAAAAGGCCGATGAATTGTTTATTACCAATGCCATTGTAGGAATACAGCCGATAACAAAATATAGGAAAAAGAAATACGGTAGTAGGGTGGCAGCAGATTTGTTAGGAAAGCTTAACGCTGCAGCTAGGTTGAATTAATTTAAATTTGGATTTTCCGGGGCATTCGACCAGATAAGGTAATTGCCCCCAAGTTCTACCATTTTTTCTTTCCAAAAGGCATTGGGCGACTTTTGAATGATATTACTTTCATATACGTTCTCTACGACTATCCAAGATTTTGAGCTTAGTTCTTCATTCAGTTGAAGGGAAGACCAGCCAGAGTACCCTAAAAAGAAACGGATGTCATCTTCGCCAATAATATTTTGATTGATGAGGTCGACTATGGACCCGAAATCTCCGCCCCAAAAAATACCGTCCGATATTTCGATGCTATTTTCAATTAGATGAGGGACCTTGTGTATGAAATACAGATTGTCTTGTTCTACAGGTCCACCGTTATAGACTTTAAACGGAATGTCAATTTCCTTTACTAGATCGTTGATGGTGTAATCTAAGGGTTTGTTAAGGATGAACCCGATAGAGCCTTCTTCTCCGTGTTCTGCCAATAAAACAATAGACCTGTTAAAGGACACGTCTCCGTAAAGAGTCGGTTCAGCAATCAAAAGGGTTCCTTTTTTGGGCTTTACTTCAACCATCATTTAGTAGTTCTAGTCTCTAAAATAAAACATTTCTTTTTAAGTCTAAAGATTTTTTTCAAAAAAAAAGCACCTCTTGGAAGAAGTGCTTTTAAATTATCGGGTAATTATGACTAGTTTACAGCGTTGCTTAAATCAGCTCCTGCTTTAAACTTAACAACATTTTTAGCTTCAATTTGGATTGTCTTACCAGTAGATGGGTTTCTTCCTTCTCTAGCATTTCTTTGAGAAACTGACCAAGATCCGAATCCTACTAGAGAAACTCTATCGCCTTTTTTCAATGAACCTTCAACATTTCCTAAAAAAGATTCTAATGCTTTTTTTGCCGCAGCTTTTGTAATGCCAGCATCAGCTGCCATTGCATCGATTAATTCTGTTTTGTTCATAATTTTGTTAAATTAATTGTTATTGTTTAAACTTTAATACTTCAACAAATTTATACGGATTTGTCAGTAACGCAAGTAAAATAGGGGGAAATCCATTATTTTGTTAATAACTTTGGCTGTTTGTTAATAACGTAAGAGGTTTTTTACTTTCTTCGCTACCCTCAGTGTACATGGGGGTTTAGGCTACATAGGCCTCATTTTTTAGTTTTAAACCGTTTAAAACATCTTTAGTAGCCATTTTTCGTTTCCCTGGTAGTTGTATCTCCAATAGGGATATAAACCCGCCATTGACCGCTACTTTTATCTGTGATTTGTCAAAAAATAGCGAACCTATTTTTAAATTATGCTCCGCTACTTCCATGGTAGCGGTGTAGATTTTTAAAAACAATTCGTCCTCTCCATTATATAAGGTAGTCCAAGAAGTGGGGTAGGGGCTTAGGCCTCTTATTTTATCGTAAATATTTTTTAAAGGTTGCGACCAATCAATTTCACAAGTGTCCTTATGTATTTTATAGGCTTCCTTTAAGGTGTTGTCGTCCTGTTGTTTGCTAGGGGCTATGTCTTTACTTTCTATTCGTTTTACGGTTTCAACAACTAAATCGGCGCCCAAATACATCAATTTATCATGGAGGACTCCTGCTGTATCGTCCTTATCTATAGTTGTTTTTTCCTGGAGTAGAATTTCTCCGGTATCAATTTTATCATCTATAAAAAAGGTCGTCACCCCGGTTTCTGTCTCTCCATTGATAATGGCCCAGTTAATAGGGGCCGCACCCCGGTACTGCGGCAGTAAAGACGCGTGTAGGTTAAAGGTGCCAAGGGCAGGCATTTGCCATACTTCCCGTGGCAACATTCTAAAAGCAACCACAATCTGAAGATCGGCCTTAAGAGCGCTGAGCTGGTTTAAAAACTCCTCTTGTTTTAAATTGGTGGGTTGCAAAAGAGTAAGTCCCTTTTTCTTGGCGTATACCTTTACAGCCGATTCGTGAAGCTTTCGGCCTCTTCCCGCTGGTTTGTCGGGCGCGGTTATGACTCCGACAACCTCATAATTGTTCGTAATAAGGGAATCTAAAATTGCTACGGCAAAATCGGGGGTACCCATAAATACTATTCTTAGCTTGCTCATACTTTGTTTATTTCGTATTGGTTTACCGCATTTATCTTTATGGTGCCCTCTTCCAATAATTCTTGAAGTGCCAAAATAATATTGACTTCCTTATATATAAGGGTCTCTATGATGGCTCTGGAATTTTGAGGGCCTGATTTTAAAAGTGGTATAATTTCTTGTTTAATGATTCGGATAATATCTCCGTTTACATTTTTAGGACGAAGGCATACATCGCATTTTCCGCATTTTTCGCTTCCTTTTTCTCCAAAATAAGCCAATAATTGCTTGTTTCTACAAATGGAATCGTTTTTAATAAAGGATATGATGCTTTCTATGTTGTCTGTTTTTATCTTTTGTAACTGTGTTATTTTTTTAGCAAATATATTAATGGTCCTATCGTCTTCTCTGGGAACCAAAAAACTAATTTCCAAATCGCTATGTTGTGCGTGGTAATCGATTAAGTCGTCTTTTTTTAATTGTTCCAAAATTGATATCACGTACTTTTCCGAAGTATTGGTTTTTTTTGAAATTAACAAGGTGTTTATTTTGGTGTCAAAATCAAAAATTCCCCCATAGGTTCTTAGAATGGTCTGGATGACAGGAGCTTGCTTTGGGTGTAGTTCCAAATAATTAAAGATGCTATTTTTAGTACATATAAAACGGATACTTGTTCTTCTAGAAAAAGATTCGGACAAGGCGATGACCGAATTTTGGTCTAAAATCCGCAAACCGTTATAGGTGGTAATGGGATTTAACTTATAGGTACTACAAAAAGCATTAAAAGGCAATTGAAATGTTTCTTCGGTGCCTTCACCAAAGGAGATTTGAAAATAGTTGTTGAGTTTATTGTACAGTAATTTAACAAAAGCAATATCTGGTAACACACTTAAAAACTGATTTCTAACCTGAATCTCATCTGCTTTATTAGTGATTAATACTGCTTTTGCCGGGCTGCCGTCCCTACCTGCCCTTCCGGCTTCCTGAAAGTAGTTTTCCATACTGTCGGGAATTTGGTAGTGTACTACCAGGCCTACATCTGGTTTGTCTATTCCCATTCCAAAGGCATTGGTGGCTACCATAACCTGAATCTTGTTCTGCAGCCAATTGTTTAAGCGGTCTTTTTTTTCCTTTTTGGTGATGCCGCCATGAAATAAAGTAACCTTAAACCCTTGTTGGTGAAGAAAGTTGGCAACTTCCTGTGTCATGCGCCTGCTGCGAACATATATGATGATACTTGTTTTTGTTTCGCCGCACAGTTGTTTTAGACGATATCTTTTATCTTCTTCCCAACAGACAGAAAAGGAAATATTGTCTCTAGAAAAGGAATCTTTAATAAGAAGGGGGGCTTCAAATTTTAAATTGCTCATCATATCTTGGACCACCACTTCTGTCGCTGTAGCCGTAAGGGCTATCATAGGTGCGTTCGGTGCAAGTTCGCGTAAAATGATACAGTCTAAGTAGGCCGGCCTAAAATCATTGCCCCATTGCGAGATACAATGCGCTTCATCTATGGCGATAAGGTTAACATCCATTTGGCGTATCCTATTCTGTACCAATTCTTGTTGAAGCCTTTCCGGTGACAGGTATAAGAACTTATACTTGCCGTAGAGGCAATTGTCCAATAAGTTGTTTACTTCCTCAAAAGAAATTCCGCCTGTTAGGGCAAGTGCCTTGATCCCTCGTTTTTTTAAGGCATCTACTTGGTTGTTGATCAGGGCAATCAAAGGCGAAACGACGATGCAAATACCGTCTTTTGCCAGGGCCGGAACCTGATAACAAAGTGATTTTCCCCCACCGGTGGGCAGCAATGCCATCACATCCCTACCGTCAAGAACAGCATTGATAATCTCTTCCTGAGAGTTTCGGAATTCTGGATACCCCCAGAATTCTTGTAAAATTTCTTTTGGGTGCTGGGGCACTATGTGTTTTTTATATGGTTAAGGATAAAGTTAACCCTTTGGTCTACGGTATCCTTTGGCACCGTGATGATGTTATAACCGTAATGCCTATAGGTTTTTTCTAAAAAGGTGTGTATGCGCAAGGCTTCTTCAAAATTTTCGTATCGTTCGTTGTCCGAAGCATGAATCTCTTGCCAAGGCGGTAATAAAAATACTTGATCATAGACAAAAGAGGTGGTAGCGGTAATAAACTTTTTTTCATAAGGTTGTCCAAAACAATCCATATAAGCCAAGACGTCGGGAATGCCACGGTCTAGGAAAACGAATGGTTGTGCTGTTTTCTCGGCCTCTTGGTATTGCTTTATCCTTCCCTCCATAATCCGTTCGCTAAACAATAAGGGGTCTGAAACGAATAATTGGGGAATACCTTGTTTTCTCGCTTCCAAGGTGATTTCCCTAGATATTTCCTCGAAGCAAAAAAAACCCTTTTCAGCAATTGTATCTATAATAGATGTTTTCCCGGTACTGGGACCTCCTGTGATGACAATTTTTTTGGTCTTCAATTGTTGTGAATTTGTATTTCCCTATTTTAGGGATAAAATGCTACTGCAAAGTAATGAAATACCCCTAAGACTAAAAAATTGCCAAGGATACTTTATATATTTGCAAAAACATTGCTATGGATCAAGATAAATCAGACGAGTTTTATATTAGGTTAAAAGAACAATTAGCCCAAGGAACAAAGTGGCCATCAGATTACCTATATAAATTTATAGTGCCCACCGATGCTGGAAAAATTAGCCAGATCGAAGAAATTTTTAATAATACAGGAGCTGTCATAGAAACAAAGCAATCTAAGAACGCCAAGTATACCAGTCTTTCGATTACTGTAAACCTTAAGAGTCCGGACGAAGTCATCAATAAATATAAAGAGGTAGGAGCTGTAAAAGGGGTAATCTCACTTTAAAATAGTTTTTGTGGCATATTTTTGTTATTTTGCATGCGTACAAGAATACTTCCTTGTCTTAAATTTTTAAGTAAAAATATTTCAATTTGAATTTAGTAGAAAACTTAGAATACAATACTGAGCGTACAAAGCTCATTATACCCGAATATGGCCGTCATTTTCAGAAAATGGTCGATCATGCCATTACTATAGAAGACGATGAAGAGCGTAATCGGGTAGCGCAAGCTATAATAAGTGTAATGGGGAATATACAGCCTCATTTGAGGGATGTGCCCGATTTTCATCATAAACTTTGGGATCAACTATTCATAATGTCCGATTTTAAGTTGAATGTAGATTCTCCTTTTCCTGTAACTTCAAAAGAAACCCTACAGAAACGGCCCGAACCCTTAAAATACCCACAGAACTTTCCGAAATATCGCTTTTATGGTAATAACATAAAAAGAATGATCGATGTGGCAGTCAATTGGGAAAAAGGGGATATGAGAGACGGCTTGGAATATGCCATAGCCAATCATATGAAAAAGTGTTATTTAAATTGGAACAAGGATACCGTAGAGGATAAGGCCATATTTAAACACTTATACGAGTTGAGCGATGGCCAAATAGACCTAGCTAAGGAAGGTGAAAACCTAACCGATAGCGGACAGTTTCTTAAGAATAGGGTCGCTAAAACTCCAAAAACCACTTCTGGTAAAAAAACACAAAGAACTCACACTCGCAGTAAAAAGCGATACTAATTTTCTCAACGCTTAATGGGAACATTTATAATTGAAGGTGGCCATCAATTGCATGGTGAAATTACACCACAAGGGGCAAAAAATGAGGCATTACAAATTCTGTGTGCCGTTTTACTCACATCCGAAGAAGTAACCATTAGCAATATCCCAGATATTGTCGATGTAAATAAGCTTATTTCCTTGTTGGAGGACCTGGGGGTGAAAACTCAAAAGAAGGCCAAGGGCACCTATACCTTTAAAGCTGATAACCTTAACTTAGACTATCTCCAATCTGCCCAGTTCAAAGAGGACGGAAGAGGATTGCGAGGCTCTATAATGCTGGTTGGACCATTATTGGCGCGATTTGGAAAAGGATATATTCCAAAACCGGGCGGTGACAAAATTGGCCGACGAAGGTTAGATACCCATTTTGAAGGCTTTATAAAGTTAGGAGCTACTTTTAGGTACAACAAAGAAGAGCATTTTTATGGGGTAGAAGCTAAAAAGCTTACAGGTACCTATATGTTGTTAGATGAAGCTTCGGTAACCGGAACGGCCAATATTGTTATGGCTGCGGTTTTGGCAGAAGGAAAAACAACCATATACAATGCCGCTTGCGAACCTTATTTGCAGCAACTATGTAAAATGCTCAATAGAATGGGGGCCAAAATCAATGGTATAGGCTCTAATCTATTGGAAATAGAGGGCGTAGATTCGCTCGGGGGTACAGAACATAGAATGCTTCCCGATATGATAGAAATCGGGAGCTGGATTGGACTGGCTGCCATGACCAGAAGTCACCTGACCATAAAAAACGTTAGTTGGGACGACCTTGGACAGATACCTACCGTATTTAGAAAATTGGGAATACAGTTAGAGCGCAAGGGCGACGATATTGTTATTCCTGAACATAAGGACGGTTATGAAATTCAAAACTATATCGATGGATCTATATTGACCATAGCCGATGCGCCATGGCCAGGGTTAACGCCAGATTTGTTGAGTATAATTTTAGTAATGGCTACCCAGGCAAAAGGAGAAGTGCTTATTCATCAGAAAATGTTTGAAAGCCGCTTGTTTTTTGTCGATAAATTAATTGATATGGGAGCAAAGATTATTCTTTGCGATCCGCATAGAGCTACTGTCATAGGGCACAATTTTGAATCGACCCTAAAAGCGACTACGATGGTTTCTCCAGATATAAGAGCTGGAGTTTCCCTGCTTATTGCGGCGCTCTCGGCAAAAGGAACATCGACCATTCATAATATTGAACAGATAGACCGTGGATATGAAAATATCGATACACGCTTACGTGCTATAGGGGCGAAAATAACCCGACTCTAGTAGAAAACGAATTTCTGTTATAATAAAAAAAGGCTTCTTGGACACCCCGTCAAAGAAGCCTTTTTTATTTTCCCAAGTAAAAGTTAGGGATGTTTTGCGGTATTGATTTCAATCCAATAGCCTTCGGGATCCTGAAGGTAAATTTGTTGCACCCCATCGGTCCGCAGGGTAATGGCATTTTTCTTTCCGGGCCAATCCTCATAAGGGATTTTGTGGTTCTCCAAGTGGTCGATAAAAGCTTTTAGTTTTTGCGTCGACAGGCATAGGTGCATGGATTTGTGTTTTTTTATGGGGACGGTATCTTTCTGAATTAGATGTAATTGAGTATTTCCGTGAATTAGAAACCATCTAAAACCAGGCGAATTATCGGGATGCGGAATTTCTTCCAACTGTAAGACGTCCGCATAAAAATCGCCCGTAGCTTTTAAATCTGTTACAATTAGGGAAGAATGATCTATACTAAAATCAAATGTCTGTCCATAAGCAATATAACATTGAGCGATAAAAAATAAAAAGAGAAATTGTTTCATAAAAAATAAGGTTGGTAGCCTACAAGTTAGGAAAAAGAAAAGTCCAAATAAAATGGGCGGTTACAAAAAGTAGTTTGTATAAAGGTAGGGGGCATAATATGTGGTAATCTTTAACCATCTTTTTTCATTATTGAATATGTCTAATTCTTATTTGAGTTGTACTATTTCGTTCATTTAAAATTGTCAACTTATCACTTCTTCAATGAACTTCCTTGATTAATGGTAACTGTTACTAGTTGCTTTAAGGCCGCGTTAGCTATTGCAGCGGCATCCTTTTTTAGCGGGCTGGGCCCGCTAAAAAAGATACAGCGGAAAGAGCGACCCGACAGGGTAACGCCCAAAATAAAATTAGCATAAAAAAGACTTGCATTTCTTGTAAGGGCCCTATTACCAATACTTTAAATAGCGTTCAAACCTGCTTTTTCCATAAATTTAAGTACCTTTATATTAGTGACTATTACCTTGTAAAATCGTTTCAAAGACATTTTAAGGCCCGAAAAAAGGACTATTAATTGGACTAAAATCTTAAAATCATGGCTAGTAATGAGATTAAAAAAGAATATACCAATGGTGAGATTACCGTGGTATGGAAACCGAAAAAATGCATACACTCTGGGATTTGCGTAAAAACCTTGCCAGAGGTGTACAACCCAAAAGAAAATCCTTGGGTAAAACCCCATAACGCGACTACGAATGCCCTGAAAGCCCAGATAGGCAATTGTCCTTCGGGCGCCTTGTCCTTTTATATCAACGAAGAAAAAAACAGGCCACACGCCTAAATTGTGCTTCTAAACAAAGTGAGATATGGCCCCTTTAAAAAAATGATGATGGCTATTTAGATATATATCATGGAATATTGACCTTTAACAGTTTGCTTTTTGTAAATTACTTTTACAAAACAAAAAGCCTAGAATTTTATTCCATGAAAAAACTCTTATCCATTGGTTATAGCCTAATTTTAGGGGTAATAGGTTGCAATGACAACAAAGAGGCCATTCCTTTAGACCCTGTAAATTGGGACAGCAAATATATTTCTATACAGGAAAAAGATTCTTTGATCATGGGCAGTTCGTACCTGTCCGTCTATTCTTCTATTTACGACGGCACGGAAAAGGTGCTGCACCACTTAACCGCTACCACGAGCATTCGCAATATAAATCCTACCGATTCCATTTATATTTTAAAAGCGGCATACTACAATACCGAGGGTACTTTGCTACGGACTTATTTTAAGAAACCTATATTCCTAAAACCTTTAGAAACGATAGAGATTGTCATAGACCAAGACGATAAACACGGTGGAACCGGAGCCAATTTTATTTTTGATTGGGCGGTAAAGCCCAAAGATCGTGAGCCCATTTTCGAAGCTGTTATGATATCAACAACGGGGCAACAAGGTATTTCCTTTACGACACAAGGATTAAAATTATAAGTACTTCTTAATAACTTCCTTATAATAGATTTTTTATAGGTACGATTATAGGGATTTTGGTGTTCAAGGCATGCTAAAATCATGTATATTTAAAACTATGAACTGTTTTTCAAAAAAGCGCTACAAATCGTAGGCAATTTTTAAGAGGAACTAATTCAGCCAAATAAATCAACCCTTATAACATTTGTCCAACCCCTTTTTTAATGATATTACGATGAGTTTTTTACACAGTATCCCAGAAAGTATTTTCGAAACTATAGGTATTACAGCCGGTTTGGGCGCTTGTTTTGTCATTGCCATTCAGGTATACAAAGAGTTTAAATTTAAAGGTCTAAGCAGCCTTTCATACGGATTTGTTTTTGGGTGGGTATTTATATACCTCTTCTGGTGTTTTTACGGAATTCGATTCAATACAGTGGCCCTATGGCTTACCAATGGTATTGCCGTGGTGCTACAAACAACCCTATGTTTTATAGTGGTCAGAAAAAGAAAACTTTACGCAAACTAGCAAGTAGCTTCTACTATAACTACCGTCTATGAAATTAAAACCAATACCCTTTTTATGGTTTTTTCTGTTGCTTGTTTTTTTGGATCTATGGATAGGCATGTCCGATGTTAGCGGTTTTCGCCAGCTAACAAAACCATTAATTCTTATAGCCTTACTCCTTTATTTTGGTCGTTTAGGAAAAACTCTTCCAAAATCTATCTATAAACCTACCCTATTGGCCCTTTTATTTTCTTTATTGGGTGATATCTTTTTGCTTTATGACACCCAATATGAGCTGTTTTTTATTTTGGGCCTGGGATCTTTTTTCATGGCCCATCTTTGTTACGCCCTGGTGTTTTTAAAACAACGAAGCCCACAATTCCCATATGGTTTTTGGTATGTTCTTAGCCTCCTAATTGCTTACGGAAGCACCTTATATCTATTATTGGCAGAAAAATTAGGTCCCTTAAAAATCCCGGTGATACTTTATATCCTAGGAATATTGACCATGGCCATCACCGCTTTTGCAAGAAAAAAAGAGGCCTCTACAAGACCTTATACCCTTGTTTTTACTGGGGCAGTATTCTTTATAATCTCCGATAGTATTTTGGCGGTCAACAAATTTTTAACGGCCGTACCCTGGTCACACCTTTTGGTCATGGGCACCTATGCCATGGCACAATACCTTATTGTGATGGGGTTGTTGGGAAGCAAGGCAGCACCCTCAGCAACCTCTAAAGTAACCATCTAGCTGTTTATAGCATCCTGTTTTGGGCGTTACCCTATCGGGTCGCTCTTTCCGCTGTATCTTTTTTAGCGGGCTGGGCCCGCTAAAAAAGGATGCCGCTGCAATAGCTAACGCGGCATTCAAAGAACTAGTGGCAGTTAACAATAATGTACGTCCCTGATATAGGTTGACCACTTAAAAGAAAACGCACTGCACAAAGTCACTTTATGATGTTTAAAAGAAAGGAGCTTTTAAAATTATTGCTGTCACCCTATTCTTTCCTGTACGGGCAGGGGCGTGACGCTGAGGATAGAGGTCGAAAACAATATCTACCAGAAACTAAAAACAGACCTCTTAGAAGTCAGGTATAACTGTTTTTTGGGTAGTAGTTATGAATATTCTTTTTGAGTAGTGAGTCATTAAATAATAATTATTAAAAGCTGTTCTTTAATACTGATATTAATGTCTAATAACGGACTATGCTGCTTAGGGAAGTATATGTAAAAAAAAGAAAACAGCTTTCTGTACCTCCCCGAGAAACTGCTGTGCCACCTGGATATATTACTTTTTATTAGTCATACATATATGCATGTTTAGTTATATGAAGGGAAAGTTCAAAAGCAATTTTTTGAAGCTAGCAGTTGCATTTATGAAGGTCAGTAGGCTTCTCTTAAAAGAAGAAAACCGGGTGTTTCCGGTTTTCCTAGCTGGTCATCGCTATAAATGGCACGTTTATTCTTCTAAATGGCCAAACTTTCCCAAATTATAATCCTCTATGGCCTGCACCAATTCACTTTTCGTATTCATCACAAATGGGCCTTGGGCTGCAATAGGTTCGTTGATGGGTGCTCCACTGAGAACAAGGAAAATGGCATTTTCCATGGCTTCTACCACAAAATCTTCTCCCTTGTTTTCGAATAAAACGAAATGATCTGTCGGTACAACTTCTGTATCGTTTACCTTTATTTCACCCTCTAGTACTAAAAGGGCAGTGTTATAGGTACTAGGGAAGTTAAAGTCGGTTTTTACGTTTTTGTTTAATCGGGTGTTTAATAAATTTACAGGCGTAAAGGTTGTGGCGGTTCCTTTTACTCCCTTGTATTCCCCTGCAATAACTTCAACGATACCTTTATTGTTCTCCAGTTCATATTTGTGTATTTGCTCATGGGTAATACCTTGGTATTTTGGTGCCGACATTTTATCCTTTGCAGGAAGATTTACCCACAATTGAACCATTTGAAATTCGCCCCCAGCTTTGCTAAATTCGGTTTCATGATATTCTTTATGTAATATTCCGGCGGCAGCTGTCATCCATTGTACATCACCTTCCTTAATAACCCCGCTATTTCCGGCACTGTCATGGTGGGCAATCCTACCCTTATAGGCAATGGTGACCGTTTCAAAACCGCGGTGGGGGTGTACACTTACGCCACGTGGTTTATCGGTAGGGGGAAAATAGAACGGAGCATTATAATCCATTAAAATAAAAGGACTCATCCTTTCCATATCCAAACGATACCCACTAGGGATAAAATTGTGTACTCTAAATCCATCCCCAACATAATGCGGCGTTTTTGGGGCCACTACTATTTCTATATTTTTTGTGCTCATGACTTTTTTTTTAATCTATATCCAAAGTTAAGAAGTATTTAAAGCCTGGGCATTGATCTATGATAAGAAAGGTTCTAGTCCTATTTCAAAGGCTTATTTGCCAGTTCTTTGCGTACCCTGCTTAAACTTTCGGGGGTTATTCCTAGGTAGGAGGCTATCATCCATTGGGGGACCCTGCTGATTAGGTCGGGATAAAGTTGTATAAAATTCATATACCTGGTTTCTGCCGAAGCACTCAACAAAAGATTGATTCTTTTCTGTTGGTGGCGAATATGGTTTTGTAGGGCTATTTGGTTATATTTTCGGAAATACGGACTGATCTCATTGGCCTTTTCTATAAAGTCCGATCCTATGAGGATCACTTCGGTATCTTCTATAGCGTCTATAAACAGTTCCGATGGTTCGTTAAAAAAGGCACTGCTGCGATCGGCTACAATCCAATTTTCGGAGCCAAACTGAAGGATGTGTTCTTTCCCAGAGGTATTCATGGTATACGATCTTAAAAGACCTTTTTCTACAAAAAAGGAATGCTTACAGACTTCTCCTGGCCGTAAAATAACCGTGCCTTTGGCTATTTTTTTTACAGCCAATTGTTTAATAAGTAGCTCAAAGTTTTCTTCGGATACTTGCGCTTTGGTCTTTAAATATTTGGTAAAGTTCTTCAAGGTTTTGGTTTTTTAGGGATCTATTATTTGGATATGCTCAAGGAATGGCTTTAGGGACATTTTTTATCTTTGAAGGTTTCAAAGGAGGTCTTTATCAGCTCGCCGAGGACATTTAGATCAATATCGGAAAGACGTTTTATGTACAAGCATGATTTTCCGGTTTTATGGGGCCCTAATTTTTCGAGCAAATCTTGATACTTAGGAAATCCGGCCATGATGTATATGGAGAAGTTTTGCTTGCGGGGAGAGAATCCGGTCAATAGCATATCACCCTCCCTACCAGTTTTGTATTTATAGTGATACTTCCCAAAGCCCACAATACTTTCGCCCCACAAAACGGGGGGTTCGCCTGTAATTTTTTGGAACAATGCTGCCAATTCCCAGGCTTCTAAACGTTTTTGCTCGGGTTCGCAAGCATTTAAAAAAGTACTTACGGAATTGGAGGTAGGTTTTGTTTTGTTCTCGGCCATGTCGGATTGTGTTGCTTTAGTCCATTTTCTAGGGGTGTATAGGATTAAAGTTACTAAAAAAACTTATGTCAGTGCCGCTTTGTACACTTTTAAGCAGCGTTCGCGGGCTTCTTTATGATCTACCATTTTTTGGGGATAGGTATGTTCTTGCCATTCCGGAACCCATTTCTTTATATAATCCCTTTGTTTATCGAACTTTTCTATTTGGGTCATGGGATTAAATATCCGAAAGTAAGGGGCGGCATCTACACCACAACCGGCGGCCCATTGCCAATTTCCCACGTTGGCACTCAAGTCATAATCCAACAATTTTTCTGCAAAATAGGCTTCTCCCCAACGCCAATCGATCAGTAAATGTTTGCATAAAAAACTTGCTACCAACATACGTACCCTATTGTGCATATAGCCTGTGGCATTCAACTCTCGCATTCCGGCATCTACCAAGGCATAACCCGTAACTCCGTTTTTCCATTTTTCAAATTCCCCTTCCTGGTTCCGCCATACAATGCGATCGTATTTTGGCTTAAAGGATTTATGAACGGTATGGGGAAAATGCCAGAGGACCTGCATAAAAAATTCGCGCCAAATAAGTTCGTTCCAAAATACCTCGTTTTGTTCCGCAATGGCTTTTTTTACCACTGTACGTATCGATACGGTTCCAAAGCGTATATGTGGCCCTAGTCTGGAGGTGCCGTGCTCTATAGAAGGGTAATTTCGCCTAGCCTCGTAATTTTGGATTAGTGGTGGACTCAAATCGTAATCGGGAACCTGAATGGGGGAAACGGAAAAGCCCATATCCGAAAGGGAAAGAAAGGGCAGGGCTGTGTTTTTTAACATATTTCCCAGATGCTTAAGGCTGTCCTGGAGCATGAGGTCTTTTTCTAGATTGAATTTTTGTTTCCAGCGATTTTTATAGGGAGTATATACCAAATAAGGGTTGCCGTCTTTTTTTACAACTTCCGACTTTTCAAATACTACCTGATCCTTGTAAGTGTTAAAGGGAACGCGATGTGCTTGCAGCAGGGTACAGATCTCTTTGTCTCTCTTTCTCGCGTAGGGCTCATAATCCCCATTAACAAATACTTGTTGAAGCTCATAATCTTCTAAAAGTTGTTGAAACACGGCTGTAGGGGTTCCGTAATAAGTGGCTAATGAAGCATTTTGCTGCTGAAGTTGCCGCTGCATTTTTTGAAGGGAACTATATATAAAGCTTACCCGAGCATCGTCTTTAGGGAGTTGTTCTATAATTTCTTGGTCAAATATAAAAATAGGTAATACCGGCACTCCTGCTTTTAAAGCAGCAAGAAAACCAGTATTATCGTCTAGGCGTAGGTCCCGTCTGAACCAAAAAATAGAAACTTTTTTTTGCATGTCTAAGTTTAGTGAGTCCTTGCAAGGGAGCAAGGCAGGGTTATTATTGTGGGTGGTTGGTTTCTGATTAAGATAAAGAATCTTAAAGAATAGGCACGTATTTGATTAGGTAACATTTAAGGTCGATAGGCCTCCGTCGACACCAATAACTTGCCCGCTCATCCATGCGTTCTCATCGCTCAATAGGAATACTGCAATATTGGCCATATCCAAGGGAGATCCAATTTTCTTTAAGGGATGGCGATTGGCCATCAGTTCACGTTTTTTATCATTGCTCAATAATCGGGAAGCTAATGGGGTGTCTGTTAGAGAAGGCGCAATGACATTAACCCGTATTTTTGGGGCATATTCTGCGGCTAAGGATTTGGCAAAACCTTCAATAGCCCCTTTGGAAGCGGCAACACTGGTATGAAAGGGCATCCCTATTTTTACGGCAACACTGCTAAAAAATACCATACTAGCTCCTTCGGCCATTTTGTGGATGATGTTCTTAATAACCTTTACCAAGCCGAAAAAATTAAGCTCCATATCCTTATAAAAGGTATCGGTGTCTAACATTTTAAAAGGCTTTAAGCTAATGCTCCCTGGTAAATATACAAACCCATGTAATTCATCGGGAAGGAGAGTAGGGGCTAGGTCGTCCTTGGTAACATCGAAAGGGATATGATGAACCCTTAATTCATCTAAATCTCCCAGGTCCCTTGAGGCGATGTAAAGGGTATGCTCCTGTGATAATTGTTTCGCAATAGCAAGTCCGATCCCTTTAGAACCGCCAATCATTAGTATGTTTTTCTTCATGTCAGAACGATTTTAAGTGAAATTCCGTTGGTTTTCCTGTAATGCTTCCAAATAGCTCGGTAAGTTTTTGTTCTCTATAGCTAAATATTTGCTGAAGTTGTTTTTTAACAATAATCGGGTGGACAAGTTGGCCCAAGATTCCGAAGGGAACTTTATAGTCGATGATATCTTCCAATGCTACCCCTTCCGAAATAGGACGTATAAAATGCTTATGGTGCCACAGGGAGTAAGGCCCAAAACGCTGTTCGTCTACAAAGTATTCTCCTTCCTTGACATGGGTTATTTCTGTTACCCATTTAGTCGTATATCCTTTAAAAGGAGAAACTTTATACTGGATAATCTGCCCGGGATACATTTTTTTGCCGTTTCCAGAGAGAATATGGAACCCCATATGTGGTGGGGTTATTATTTTAAGATTTTCAGGTTTGGACAAAAACTCCCAAGCCTCCTCAGTGGAAATGGGAAGTGATTGTTTGGCGTGAAGTTGATATAATTTCATAGCTGCATTTACACAAATATAATTATTTTGTTTAACAATAAATAAAAAAGAATAAACAAAACTTAATTAAGTACTCAGGCTTGGATACTAAACCCGTGCTAGTATCTTATTATTATGACATCGGATCATAGCTAGCTGTATCGCTTTAATTTATGAAAATAAATTAAAGGATGGATGTTTAATTATTGCGATAAGAGGTATCTTTTTAATTCGTAAATTAGTGAAAATCTTAAAAATCTTAGGAAAAATGAAAAAATTAGCACTTTTGGTCGTATCTGTATTAGCTTCTGCCGGGATGCAGGCCCAGATAATGACACCACAACCAAGTCCGGCTGCCAAGTTGAGTCAGACTGTTGGATTAACCGAAGTTACGGTAGAATACTCTAGGCCTTCTATGCGTGGGAGAACTATATTTGGAGACTTGGTCCCTTTTGACAAAATTTGGCGTACGGGTGCCAATGCAAGGACTACCATTAGTTTTAGCGAGAATGTAATGATAGATGGGCAGGAACTTACTGCGGGTTCTTACGCTATTTTTACCAAACCTACAGCAACTTCTTGGGATGTCTATTTTTATACCGATACCGACGGGGGAGGAACCCCAGCACAATGGGATGAAAGTAAAGTAGCGGCTAAGACTACTGCTGCCGTACACACCATGGAAATGCCCATAGAGACTTTTACCATTTCTATTGACGATCTTTCGGATACTTCGGCGACTTTGGGGATGCTTTGGGAAAATACCTATGTTGGTGTAAAGTTTGAGGTGCCAACTGACAAGGCGGTTATGAAAGGCATAGAAAAAGCCATGGCAGGACCAGGTGCTGGAGATTATTATGCGGCAGCTATATATTATATGAATGCCGGTAAGGACATTAACAAGGCCAAAGAATGGATGGATAAGGCTATGAGTATGACTCCTAAGCCTGCTTTTTGGCAATTAAGGCAAAAATCTTTGATCTATGCCAAAGCTGGTGATAAAAAAGGCGCTATCGCTGCTGCAAAAGAATCTTTGGCTGCTGCGCAAGCCGCCGGGAATGACGATTATATTAAGATGAATAAAGATTCCCTGAAAGAGTGGGGGGCCAAGTAAAAGGATACTTTCAAAATTATAAAGCTCGCCAAAACGGCGAGCTTTTTTTATGGTAATCATTGTATTTACTCAAAGATTTATCAATTAGATGGAGCTTCTTCGAAGGCGTCTTATTACTTAGGACCTAGTACAATGCTAGATTGTTTTATCTTAATGGTATATTAGATTCATGTTACATTGTTTAATCTCCTTATTTCCAAATTCTCTATTTGCCTTGGTAACCGATAGGGATATTCCTGGGTTGTTATATTATGGCCGTTCTCTGCGTTAGGGACCGCGGCGGCATCCCCGCAGCGGAGCAAGGGATATAGCCAAGGGCCCGCCCACCGAAGGGGGGAACGCCCAAAACAATACGCTAAAAAGCCATCAGAATTAAAATTAACACTGAACTAATTACATAATTCTACAATCCCTTATGCTATTTAAGAACCATAATCCCGATACTATTATGGGGTAGAAGTGGTTGATCTTAATCGATTAAATCCTTCAAGAATAGTTGCTATAGAAATAACAAGGCCACAGCCAAAGGCATTTAACCATAAATAAGACATCCAGTCATCGCTAAATCCCCAAATAATAATTACTTGGGTGATCAGGGCAGCTACAAATACCGCATTGCCTTTTATAAATTTAAAGAAGAAGGCGATTAGGAAAATGCCAAGGACATTGCCATAAAAGATAGAACCGATGATATTGACCAATTGTATTAGGTTGTCAAAAAGGTTGGCAATATTGGCGATCATAATGGCTATTATTCCCCACAATAAGGTAAAGATTTTCGACACTTTTACGTAATGCGTTTGGGTTAAGGCGCCCTTGGTATTGCGCTGATAAAGGTCTAAGGCGGTAATAGTACCCAATGCATTTAATTCCGATGCCGTAGAGGACATGGCTGCCGATAGAATTACCGCCAACAATAAACCAATGAGCCCTTTAGGGAGATAGTTTAATATAAAATGGATAAAAACATAGTCCTTGTCATTGGTTTCTACCGTCTCATCGGCTTTTTTGATCAGTGCTTTTGCCGATTCCCTATTCGTACGTTCTATTTTATTGATATGGACGATTTTCTTTTTGGCTTCTTCCGTGGCCCCGTATTCTTTAAGGTCTAGGGCAGTAGAAAATTTGTTCTGAGCCATTCTTTTTTCGGCTTCCAAACGTAAGTGCTCATCTTCTAGGAGTTGGTATTCCTTGGCGTAAGGAGAATTGGTAATAGCATTGGTAGCGGCCGGATTGAAATTTAATGGCGAATGGTTGTACTGGAAAAATACAAAGACCATAACCCCTACCAATAGAATGAAAAACTGCATGGGGATTTTTAATAGGCCGTTAAAAATAAGTCCAAGCTGACTTTCGCGTACTGTTTTCCCGGACAGATAACGTTGTACCTGGCTCTGATCGGTGCCAAAATAGGCCAAGGCTAGGAATAGTCCACCGGTAATTCCACTCCAAAAAGTATAGCGGCTAGTGGTATTAAAACTAAAATCCAAGATGTTTAATTTATCACTGGCACCAGCAATTTTAAGGGCTTTGTTAAAGGTGATATCATCTGGTAGGTACTTCATGATAAAAAAGAAGGCCATGAACATTCCGCACATGATCACAAACATCTGTTGCTTTTGGGTAACGCTCACCGCTTTCGTTCCTCCAGATACCGTATAGATAATAACTAAAATACCTATAATGATATTAAGGGTCTTTAAATCCCATCCCAATACTGCCGATAAAATAATAGAGGGGGCAAAAATGGTTATCCCGGCCGAGAGTCCGCGTTGGATTAAAAAGAGCAGGGCTGCGAGGGTTCTTGTCTTTACATCGAATCGATTTTCCAAAAATTCGTAGGCCGTATATACTTTGAGCCTATGGTAGATGGGAACAAATACGATGGAAATGATAATCATGGCTATGGGCAGTCCAAAATAGAATTGAACAAAGCCCATTCCGTCATGAAACGCTTGCCCTGGGGTAGATAAAAAGGTAATTGCACTGGCCTGGGTAGCCATAACAGACAAGCCTATAGTGCCCCATTTAGCATCGCTTCCTCCTAAAACATAATCTTTAACATCTTTACTTCCTTTAGTCTTCCAAACGCCAAAAGCAACAATAAAAAGCAGGGTTCCGCAAAGTATAATCCAATCTAAACTTGCCATATTATGAATTTCCGGTCATTATAAAATAAAAAACAACGATGTAAATTATATTCATGGCAATAACCAAGGTATATTCTTTTTTCCATTCAAACTTATTGAGCATAGGGAAGTATTTATGGTTTTTTATTATTGTTTTTCTCTTTTATCAAGGGAAAGCATATTCGCAAATAGCTTAAAGGCACCTGGGACCCCGGCAGGTAATTCTCTAAAGAAACTTAAGCCGGTATACATATAATACCCTTTACCATATGGCGCTACTAAAAGGCTGCCTTTTAAGGCTTCTTCTCCTTGGTCGTGCATGGATAGAATAGGGGTAAATTCCTTGGACCATTGGTCGGGAAAATACAGGCCTCTTTCTTGGACCCATCCGTCAAAGTCCTTCGCAGTAATTATATTGGGAGTGGTCACCACCGGATGGTTTTTAGCAAGTATTTCTACGGCAGAGTTTTCTTCCGTCACTCTATCACGTGACAAGGAAAGAGGGTAGGGGGCCAAGTTCTCCATGCCTTTACCACTTCTGTCGACCGTATTGTATTGAATTATGAGATTACCGCCTTCTTTTACATAATCCATTAAAAAAGGTTGTTTAAATTTTAGATCGGCATTCACATTATACGCCCTGATCCCAACAACGACAGCATCGAATTGGGATAAGGTTCCGCTTTTGATGGTCATGGGGTCAATTTTATGAACCTTATATCCTATTTGTTCCAAGCTTTCTGGAATATCATCTCCAGCCCCTACAATATACCCGATATGTTCACCAGCCTTATCAATGTTTATTCTGACCACTTTGGTTTCAGTCGGAAGAAGCACCGTTTGCTTGGGAATATGGTCATAAGAAATTTCTATCAACTCCTTGGAGATCTCTTCCCCGTTGACTTTAATTATTGGAGAAACATAGCTCTCGTCTTCTTCGGTAGGAGGGGACAATTGAAAGCTAATAGTTGTTTGATCGCCCTTCTTTTCAATATTAAAAAATTGCACTTCTTTATCTACTTCCCAGCCTTTGCCATAATGGAGTTGAATTTCGCCCTTTAGGTTGTCTTTATGTGCCCTTATAGTAATGGGAATAAGTTTTGGCTGATCATTTGGGAAAATTAGGACTTTATCCTTAATACTGGCCGAAGCTTTAGGCAACACAACGAAGTCTTGGTATAATTCTCCTTTATCGGGTTTGGAATACCGGTACACTACGGGTTTTTTAATACGCATTGGGTAACCGTTCAGTGTCAATTCAAAAGTAACTTCAAAAGCCGCAGGTGATTCTGGTCTGCCAATCAATTCTTGATCCTTCACGGTATACATGCCAATACTTCCTTTTTCGATCAACCAATAAGGCGTGGTATAAGGCGTGTTTTTTGGAATGTCCAAATTCATCTGAAAAGATTCCTTATCGTTTTCTTTTAAGACGATGTTTTTATGTTCTTCCTGCCCATTTGCAATGGAGACCGATTTTAGCGTTATGGCATTGCTGCTTCTATTGAGCACTTCGATATTAATAGGGAGGTTACCGCCAGGATACATATGAGGGGCTGTGGCTGAGGCCTCTAGGTACAAGCCGTTTATGTCTAGGATGATATTTTCTAAGGCTTTTGTTTTTAAGGATCTCCAATAGGCGTCTTTCAGTTGTTGTATGGCCTTATGGGCTTTCAATAAGGCCGGTAAGTGTTTGGCGGGATTGGTAAAATCGAATTCCTTTTCCAAGGCGTACAAAATTTTACCTACGGCCTCACCGCCTTCTACACGAGACCAACTAGTGTCTATTCCCTCGAATACATTGGTAGGGTCCTTGGGAGTATTGCCTTTTAATAATTCTAGATATTCCTTTTCACTACCCCTGTTACTTAGTCTACCGAAGCCTTGGCATAGGTGTTGGCTACTGGCCAATGCGGCAATTTCGTTATTCGATAGGCCTTTTAAGGGATAATAGACCCCTACGTCTAACGAAAGCATATTGGATTTATTGGCTTTTAAAAATTTATCTTCGCTGCCGTAAAACCACCAAGAGGTATTAAAAAACAGTCGTTTGGGCTGCCATACTTCTGTAGACTCTAATTGGTTGGGGAATACGGATGGATCGTTGGCCAAATCAAAAGCTTCGACACTTAACATGGCCGATGAGGTATGATGGCCATGGGTAGATCCCGGGCTTCTATGATCGAATCTATTGATAATGACATCTGGTTTAAAATTCCGTATAATCCATACGACGTCATTTAAAACAGCTTCCTTATCCCATATTTTTAAAGTTTCATTAGGATGTTTTGAATAGCCAAAATCATTGGCTCTGGTAAAGAACTGTTCTCCCCCGTCGATCCTTCTTGCCGCCAATAATTCCTGTGTCCTTAGGGTCCCCAATAACTCTCGTAATTCTGGACCTATCAAATTCTGCCCGCCATCGCCACGGGTTAAGGATAAGTAGCCCGTTTGAGCCTTGACTTCGTTTGAAAGATAGGAAATTAACCGAGTGTTTTCATCGTCGGGGTGGGCGGCAATGTATAAGGCGGTACCTAAAAAATTTAATTTCTGTAGGGAATGGTATATATCGGTAGCGCTACTTTTTATAGGGGCTTGAGAGATAAGAGCGTTATGAAAAAAAAGTAGTCCTATAATTGAAGCCAAAAAAGTGCGCATATCGTTTATTTAAAAGATGTGAAAAAAATAGAAAGATATAAATGATAGTTATTTAAAACAACGCTAAATGCTTATAAATCATCAGTACTGTCTTTTGAATCCTCATAAGTCTGAATTAATACTACTGCTTTTTGTAACATTAGGTTATTGGGATAGGTCATCAGTTCTCCATTGGTTCTTCGAAGATGAACATGAAAACCACGAATATCGTCTATAAAGAAAATTTCATCGTTGAGATCTATTTCCTTGTCCATTATTTTAATCCGGTCGCCAATTTTAAAAGGAAAGGAAAAGAATAAGATAATACCCGAGGTGATATTACTTAGAATTGACCATTGGGCAAATAGGGCCACACCAATAACGGCAAAGACCGAGGAAAAAATCAACCCTAATTTTTGGAAATCCACACCCCAAATGAAGGTGAGGGCTACAATACCGACAAAAGTAATGGTAATATTAGAAAATTTAATAATAAGCCTGGTTCTCACCTCGTGGATATCACTTAGTTTTCCGACTTTTTTAATTGCTTTTGCTCCTAAAAACTTTAGAACAAGTAATATTACAACTAAAATGAGGGTCCCTAAGATTTGCTCGTCGTAGTTAATCAAAAATGTTTCCATAAATTATAATCCTAAACTATCACGCAAAAATACATGCCTATTTTGATTTTCTTTCCAATATGCACGGTTTAAAGTTTTAATTTTTGAAGCCTTGGAGGTAAGTATTTGAGCATTAGGGCCGAAGCCGCTTTTGTAGCTTTCTGTCCAGCCTTCAATATAATACGGGAAGGCGGTATTGAAGGTAATGCGCAATGTTCTTTCGAGTTTGGGATAGTGTAAGGTATAGGTTTTTTGGCCAATATCGTCATTTATGGAGGCGGTAGCTTCGTAGGCTTTTAATTCCTGATGTGAAAAACGCAGGTATTCCATAGATGGAATCATGGTGATTGTTCCCAGGGGCAAGTTGTTGGGGTCGATCCGTATTTTATTCCAGATTTCATTTTCCAAATGAGTTTTCGCCAACTGTATTTTTTGATCCCCTTCGGAAGCAAAATAAGAGAAAGACGCCACATCAAAATGCTCCCTATTATTTAATTGTACATACACATGGCCACACCATTCCTGTACTGTGGTCGATAATTTTATGGCGTGTTGTTGGTCGGAAACCGGATAAAAACTGCTATTCATGACAGAGTAGGGGTAAATGCCGGTTAGGAAGTTTTTGGTGCTATTGAGTTTTAATACTGGAATATTATCGGGGTGGTGCTCATCGGCCTTCACTTGTTGATCGGCAAAAAAGGGTTCGGTTACATAAACAAGGACGGCGCTTCCTTCCCTTATTTCTCCGTAGCGGGCTTGTTCTAGCGTATAGGAGGTGATTTCTGCCGTACCGCCATACCAGTACTTTTTAAACTCTTCAGAGCGTTGGGCGATGGGCTTGGTAGGGGCCTTTTCTCTTTTGGCCGTTGCTTCTATATTTTTATCCTCTTTTTTAGAGGTTTGATTACAGGAAGTCAGCAAAACAGAAAAGACCAACAATGGTATCACTTGAGCTATTTTAAATATTTTCATGAAGTATGGTTTCCATAAAAATATTTAAAATAATTTACCCCACCATGCGCATTAACGTTTTGTACACCAAATGGGTCGGTAAACCTACTACATTGGCGTAGGAACCTTGGATTTCCTCAATACCGATCAGTCCTATCCACTCTTGTATTCCATAGCCTCCGGCTTTGTCAAATGGCTTGTAGTTTTTTATGTAATACCAGATTTCATCCTCACTGAGTTCCTTAAATTTTACCTTGGTGGTATGGTTGACGGTTTCTTGTTTTTTAAGGGTCGTAAAACATACCGATGTAATCACCTCGTGCCAGTCATTGGACAAGGTTTTTAGCATTTGAAAAGCCTCTTGCTCATTGGCAGGTTTTGCCAAGGATTTGTTTTGGTGCCATACCACGGTGTCGGAGGTCACTAGGATATCCATTTCCTCTAAGCTGTCGTCAAAGGCGGCTGCTTTTAGTTCCGACAAATAATCCGATATTTGTGCTCCCTGTAATTCTAAGGGGTATACTTCGTCTACCGGTTTGGCCTGAACCCAAAAATCAATGCCCAATTCCCTAAAAAACTGTTGCCTTCTTGGGGAACCAGAAGCTAAGATGACCTGATAGCCGGCAAGTTTTTCCTGTAGCATCATTTTAATCGTTTTTAGCACTAAAATTTTCCATCCAATCTCCTCTTACCTTTAAGACTTGTTCGATAACATCGCGAACACAGCCATCGCCACCGTTCTTGTGCGAAATATATTTGGCAACCCCTTTCACTTCCGGTACCGCATTTTGTGGACACGTAGGTAGTCCTGCCAATTCCATAGGGGGAATGTCGGGGATATCATCGCCCATATAAAGGACGTTTTTAGGATCTATATTGTATATGTCCAGGTATTCGTCAAAAGGATCTATTTTATGATGGGCCCCCATATGGATATCGGTAACGCCCAAGCCACGTAACCGTACTCTGACCCCTTCATTGGTACCACCAGAGATGATACAAACATTGTAGCCTTTTTGAATTGCGACCTTTACGGCATAACCGTCTTTAACACTCATCGTTCTTAATAACTCACCTTCCGAGGTAACCATTACTGAGCCATCGGTAAAAACTCCGTCCACATCAAATACGAAGGTGGTAATATTTTCTAATAGTTCTTTATAACTTTTGTCCATAGGTTTCTTTAATCGATTTACTTAACAAGCTGTAAATATCTTTATAAATTTTCTTATCGAGTTGATTTTGGTGTCTTTCTAGTGTCATGCTATCGTTTCGCTTTGCGGGCCCCGTTTGGGCATCATAGGGAGACAACTGATCTAGTTTTTGAACCGTTTCTTTAATTAAGGGCAGCAACACCTCAAACGGCACTTTATTTTCCTGGCATACTTCCCGACCAATGTGAAAGAGGTGATTGGTGAAATTATTGACGAAAACTGCTGCCAAATGAATGCTTTTTCGCTGTTCACTAGAAATTTCAAATACCTTATCCGAGATAACGGCGGCCAATTGTTGTAATAACTTTAGGTCTTTTTGGTTTTCTGCTTCTATACAGAGCGGCACGCTTTTGAAATCTATTTTCTTTCCCGGGCTAAAAGTCTGTAAGGGGTAAAAAACGCCTCTTCTATTTTTAGTGAGCAATGCCTGCATGGGCACACTACCGGAAGTGTGTACTACGAGGCCTTGTTTATGGGCAAGTTTTTTGGCCACTTCGGCTATAGCATCGTCACTAACAGCTATAATATATACGTCTGCTTCTTCAATGGCATGATATCCTATACTGGTTAATGTTTTATTGGTAAAGGAAGATATCGAGGCTTCACTGCGACCAATGAGTTGTTTGACCACTATCGCATCATACTGCAAAAAAGTATCCAACAAATGTTCGGCAACAGTACCGCTGCCTAAAATTACAATCGAAATCATGCCCAAAAGTAAATATTAAATCAAAAACGCAATGGTTCTTTTCAAGAAGTTTTTTATTCGGGTATTCATAATAAGATGTAGCAACAACCGACTGAAGGTGTCCCATACTTTTCTGCTGAATTTAGCGGTGAGTTTTTAAGGAATACAAAAAGCTTAATTCTTGTGGTGTGCCTGTCAATTATTGGGGATGACGTTTTTGTGTAACATATTTAATTAAAAGTGAAAAATACTCGTCAATTAACAAAAGATTTGATATTTAAACCTATAGAAAGACGTATTTTCGCAATTTTAAATTTAACCTTTTTCTTGTAAGATGACCGAACTCTTTAAAAAGTTTTTCTTTTCTACCCGTTTAATGGCAGTATTGTACGTAGTATTTGCAACTGCAATGGCCTTTGGAACCTTTATTGAAAGCTGGTATAGCACAGATACCGCCAGAATTTGGATTTATAACACCACATGGTTCGAAGCTATCATGGTGTTCTTTGTAATTAATTTTATAGGCAATATTGCGCGTTATAAATTATTGCGTTTAGAGAAATGGGCCGTTTTACTGCTACACCTTTCTTGGATCCTGATTATTATAGGAGCCTTTGTTACTAGATATATAAGTTTTGAAGGAGTAATGCCGATACGAGAAGGGGAAACGGAGAATGTGTTTTACTCTGACAAAACGTTTTTGACGGTTTATGTTGATGGAGAAATTGACGGAGAACCTAGACGAAAGATTTTGGAAGATGCTATTTTGGTAACGCCCGAAGCACTAAGATCTAATTTACCTTGGAATTCTGATTATAACGGTCAAGACTTTAAGGTTTCTTATGTAGACTTTATTGGAGGTGCCAAAGAAGGGCTTATAGAAGATGCCAATGGAAAAGAATATTTAAAAATTGTCGAAGCCGGGGATGGCGACAGACATGATCACTATTTAGAAAACGGACAAGTTTCTAGTATTCATAATGTGCTTTTCGCGCTGAATAAAATGACGGAAGGTGCTATTAATATTATCGGTAAGGACGGGGAGTTCCAAATAACGTCGCCCTTCGAAGGGGATTTTATGAGGATGGCCGACCAATTTCAGGGAACGGTAACTAAGGATAGCTTGCAAACCTTACAATTACGCTCTTTATATAATATGGCAGGAATGCAATTCGTAATTCCAGATCCTATGGTAAAAGGTTCCTATGGTGTGGTAGCCATTCCTGAAGATGAAAAAACAGAAAATGACCTTAATGCACTGGTGTTGGATGTTACTAGTAATGGTGAAACGGTGCGAAAAAAATTATTAGGTGCCAGAGGGACGTCCAATTTTTCGGGGAATTTTGAGGTAGGCGGATTAAAGTTTAATATGAGTTATGGTTCCAAGGTATATCAGTTGCCCTTTGGCGTTAAATTGAACGATTTCATTGCGGAAAGACATCCAGGAACAGAAAACAGTTACTCTTCCTTTATGAGTAAGGTAACCATTGAGGACGAGCGTCCATTTGACTACGATATTTATATGAACCATATTTTAGACCATAAGGGGTACCGCTTCTTTCAGGCAAGTTTTCACCCTGATGAAAAAGGGACTGTACTTTCTGTGAACCACGATTTTTGGGGAACATGGATCACTTATATTGGTTATTTTTTACTGTATGCAGGCTTAATGGGAATAATGTTTTTTGGTAAGACAAGATTTAAGGATTTAGGAGAATCTTTAGAAAAATTAAAAAAGAAAAGAACGAAGATAGTAGCCGTTCTGGCCTTAGGACTAGGGTTAAATGTTATGGCGCAGGAAAAACCTGCAGGTGAGCATGAGCATGGCAACATGCCTACGGCACAAGAGATCGATTCTTTGTTGCACGCTATCACCCCGTCCAAGGCACATGCTGCCGAGTTTGCCAAATTGGTCATCCAGGATGAAGGGGGTAGAATGAAGCCTATAAATACTTTTTCTTCAGAGCTCTTAAGGAAATTGAGCCTAAAGGATAAGTTTATGGATTTCAATTCTGATCAGGTATTTCTTTCTATGATGCTGAATCCGGCCGTATGGTACAATACCGAATTTATTGCCTTGGACAAAAAAGGTCAGAACGATAGTCTTAGAAAAATTATTGGCGTTGAGGAAGGAAAACGATATGTGAAGGCTACCGATTTCTTTGATAGTAAGGGACAATACAAACTAGCACCTTATTTAAAGGATGCGTATAGTACAAATCATCCTAATAAATTTGAGCAGGATTTTAAAGATATAGACGGACGTTTGGTATTGTTGAACAGGGCGTTAAGTGGTGAGATTATAAAAATATTTCCACTGTTGAACCACGAAAACAATAAATGGATTTCTGCGATTGAATATCGTGGCGGACAATTTGAAGTTCAAGACTCGCTTTACGGTAACTTTATCAAGAACTCCGTGCCATTCTACTTAATGAGCTTGCAAAAAGCCAAGAAGAGCGGAGATTATTCGGAAGCCGATAAATTATTGGCTGCTTTTAAAAAGAATCAGGAAAATCACGGTAGTGAGGTGTTGCCTTCGGAAAACAAGATAAAGGCCGAAATTTTTTATAATAAAGCCGATGTTTTTAACAAGCTTTATAAATATTATGCCTTGGTAGGGTTTCTGATGTTTACAATATTGGTATTCCAAATTATTAAAGAAAGAAAGATATATAGTGTTAGTGTAAGCGCTTTAAAAGTAATTATATACGTGTTTTTTGCAGCTCACACGGCAGGTCTTATTATGAGATGGTATATTTCTGGACACGCTCCTTGGAGTGATGCTTATGAAAGTATACTATATGTGTCATGGGCAACCTTGGGAATGGGATTATTATTCACAACCAAGAGTAATATGACCGTAGCGGCATCTACTTTTGTGACCGCTATGTTGTTATGGATAGCGCATCAGAGTTGGGTAGATCCTGCTATAGCCAATCTACAACCTGTTTTGGATAGTTATTGGTTAATGATCCATGTTGCTGTGATCGTAGGTAGCTATGGTCCGCTTACGGTAGGGATGATATTAGGGGTTGTTTGTTTAATTTTGATGGTGATTACCAATGAAGAGAACAAAAAGAGAATGGCTATAAACATTCAGGAACTTACTATCATTAATGAATTGTCTTTGACGACAGGTTTGGTGATGTTGACCATAGGAAACTTCTTGGGAGGACAATGGGCCAATGAGAGTTGGGGCCGCTATTGGGGATGGGATCCTAAGGAAACTTGGGCCCTGATTTCTATTATGGTGTATGCCTTTGTGATACATACCAGATTGGTTCCTGGTTTAAGAGGCCGTTGGACGTTTAATTTCATGAGTATTGTAGCTTTTGCTAGTATTATGATGACCTATTTTGGTGTGAATTTCTATTTAGTCGGGTTGCATAGTTATGCTAGTGGGTCACAAGTGATTACCCCTACCTTTATTTACTATACAGTATTTGGCGTAGTAGTCCTTGGGGCGGTGAGCTATTGGAGGTATAAAATATTTTATTCTAAATAAGTTCTATTTTCCAATTTCTTTAAGAAAAAATCTAAAATGTCCTAGCGGTACCCGCTAGGACATTTTTTTTTATTTTTTTGCGATCAACCTTAGGGTTGGGCTGAAAACTTACTGGCCGTAGTCGTGGCCAAATAACTGGGGTGTGTAAAAAACATTTCCGATGATTTTTTTTGTAATTTTAAATTGTAAAATCAATCTCATTCATAGTTATGGCAGAACGAAAAGAAGGAATCAACACTATATGTACACATTTTGGTGAATTAGAAGATACCGTTTATAAAGGGGCGGTATCGCCATTATATATGAGCACGTCCTATGCCTTTGAAGAGGTAGCAGTAAAGCGTTATCCGCGGTATTTTAATACCCCTAACCAGGTAGCTTTGGCTCAAAAAATTGCAGCATTGGAACATGCCGAAGCAGCTTTGATTTTTGGTAGCGGAATGGCGGCAATTAGTACTTCCTTATTGGCTTTTTTACAAGCAGGCGACCACGTGGTATTGCAGAAAACCCTATACGGGGGCACCTACAATTTAGTGACGGAGGAATTTGGGAAATTTGGTATTTCCTATTCTTTTACCGATGGTCTGAAGGCGGAAGATTTTGAAGCTAAAATTCAGGAGAATACAAAGGTGGTTTATATCGAAACACCATCGAATCCCTTACTGACCATTACCGATTTAAAAGCAGTAGCTGCTCTGTGTAAAAAACACAATATCATATCCATGATCGATAATACCTTTGCCAGTCCTGTGAACCAAAACCCTATAGACTTTGGGATCGATGTGGTTCTCCACAGTGCAACGAAGTATATGGGAGGGCATTCGGATATATTGGCAGGGGCAGTGGCCACAACGGACGACTATATTCACCGTATCTTTCATTTGGCCAAGAATCTGGGCGGTAGTTTAAGTGATTATACGGTATGGCTCCTAGAAAGAAGTATAAAAACGATGGGCATAAGGGTCCGGGCCCAAAATGAAAATGCCCAACAAATGGCAGCGTATTTGGCACAGCATAAGGATATAAAAACTGTGTATTATCCAGGGCTGCCGTCTCATCCCGATCATGAAATAGCCAAGGCTCAAATGAAAGGGTTTGGCGGAATGCTGTCTTTTGAACTACAAGAGGGAATCGATGCTTCGGAATTTCAAAAATCCCTACAGCTTATAAAATCATCGATGAGTTTGGCAGGAGTAGAGAGTACTATGCTTTCTCCGACAAAAACCTCTCACGCCCTATTGAGTGCCGAAGAGAGAAAACGTCAGGGAATAGCCGATGGGTTAATACGGTTTTCCGTGGGCATCGAAGAAGTACAGGATTTGATGGCAGATATCGACCAAGCCTTGGAAAATGTAAAATCAAATTCAACGATAAAATTGCCTTAGACCTTAGAAGGTGCCGGGAATGCGAAAGCTGCCATAAAATATCTCCCAAGTGCTCCTACAGAATACTTAAAAAAAGGATCAGCTTGTAAAGCATTACTCTTTTTAAGCAATATCTTTGCCTGGATCCAAAAAGACGGAAAAAGTTTTATCAAATAATTAGGATGGTCTTGGTTACAGCTGCTCTTAATTATAGTATTGATGTAACCCTTTATTAAATGTAAACTTGTGAAATTAGATATATTGGTATTTGGCGCCCACCCCGACGATGCAGAATTGGGAGCAGGGGCTACCATAGCAAAAGAAGTGGCCAGCGGGAAAAAAGTAGGGATCATCGATTTGACCAGAGGCGAGTTGGGAACTCGTGGATCTGCCGAAATTAGAGATCGTGAAGCGGCAAAAGCAGCTGAAATTTTAGGGGTAGTGGTCCGAGAAAATTTGGAATTTGCCGATGGCTTTTTTGTGAATGATGCCCAGCATCAGCTAAAAGTTATTGAAATGATCAGGAAATATCGGCCGGAAATCGTTTTGTGCAATGCCGTGGACGACCGCCATATAGACCATGCCAAAGGCAGTAAACTGGTCAGTGATGCTTGTTTTTTAAGCGGTTTAAAGAAAATAGATACCAAATTATATGGCGAAGAGCAGTGGCAAGAGCCATGGCGTCCCAAACAGGTATACCACTATATTCAATGGAAGAATTTGGAACCTGATTTTGTTGTGGAGGTATCCGATTTTATAAGTGTAAAAGAAAAGGCTATTATGGCGTATTCATCACAGTTTTTTGACCCAAATAGCAAAGAACCAGAAACACCTATCAGTAGTAGGAATTTTACGGATAGCGTCAACTATAGGGCTCGTGATTTAGGAAGGCTTATCGGTGTCGAATATGGCGAAGGGTTTACTGCCGAAAGATATGTGGCCGTAAAAAGTTTGGACAGCCTTATTTAGGCTGTCTTTTTCAATGCTTTCTTGCCTTTGGGGATGGTGAAATAAAAAGTAGAACCTTCCCCTGGCTTGCTTTGTATTTGGAGGGAGCCCCCGTTTCTAGCAAGCATCTCCTTGCACAGGGACAATCCTAGGCCGGTGCCCTTTTCATGGTTAGTACCATAGGTAGTAAAATGCGAATCTTTTAATAGTATTTTTTTCTGAATGTCCTTGGTCATGCCTACGCCAGAATCCCTGATAAATACCTCTAAAAACCCATTTATGTCTTTGGCGCCTACCGTGATTTTTCCGTTGTTAGGGGTGAATTTAATAGCGTTGCTCAACAGATTCCTAATCACAATATCTAATTGATCTTTATCTGACCAAAGCATGGTCTTTTTGGGAAGTGTATTTTCGATTGTAATGGATTTTGAATCCGAAAGTTTGTGTAGTAAGACAATATTGTCATTCACTAATCGATGTAAATTGGTGTTGGTTCTGGTAGTAGTGGTACCGTTTAATTGCGTCTTCCCCCAACTGAGTAAGTTGTTAAGGGTAAAAGAAAGGTTATTAACGTCGGCTTTTAGTTTTGGCAGCAATGCCTTAAATTCAGAATTCTTCAAATCTCCGCTCATAAAAAGCGCTAAGAGTCCATCGAGTGCCCCCATAGGACCGCGTAGGTCATGGGCAATTATAGAAAACAGTTTGTTCTTGGTGTCGTTGGCAGATTGAAGCTCTTCTTTTCGTAGTTCTAAATTCTTTTTTTGCTTGTTTAATTCCTCTATTAAATTTTTCTGTATTTTTTTACCTCTAGCAATTAAAAAGGAAACCACTACCATAATGAACAAAAAGGCCAAGGCTATATAAATGTATAAGCGCTGTTGGGCAAGGGCTTTTTCGTTTTCTTTAATTAAAGCCTCTCTTTGCTGCTGAAATGATTTTTGCGTTTTAAATATGCTTAATGCCTTTTGGTTCTCTTCCCTAGAAATAGAATCTGAAAGTTGCATATATTGTTCGTGGAAATATAAGGAAGCTTCGAAGTTTTGTTCCAATTTGTTTAGTTGATACAGCAGTTTTGAACTTTGCCGTATCCCTTCCATAAAATTAATTTGTTTAGATATTGTCAAAGCTTGGGTGGCATATTGCTCTGCTGATTTTGTGTCATAGAGACCTAAATAAGATTTGGCCATTCCGTTAAAAATAGAAATCTGATCTTTTTTATCTTCAAAACGATCATGTAATTGCGCTCCTTTTTTAAACCAATACAAGGCGGAGTTAAATAATTTTTTTGCGAGGTAAATTTCTCCCTTTGTTTCATAGCAAAAGGATAACCATCCTATTTTATAAGTATTTTTAAAGGTTTCAATACTGCGGTCTACATAGGTAAGGGCTTCCTCTAATCTTCCTGCTTTGACGAGGGCAGCTGCTAAATTGCTTTGGGTTTCTGCGGAGATCAACTCGTTTCCTAACGATTCTTGTACCTGTAGTGAATTTTTATAGTATTCTATCCCTTGGTCGTAATCTTTGAGGGATGAATACAGAGAACCGATATTGTCCATGGCAATCGACATCCAGTATTTTTGATCTTCTTCTATAGCAAAATCCAAGGCAATCATTAGGGTTTCCAGAGCTTTCGCAAGGTTTCCTTGGTGATTTTGTGTTGAGGCAAGTTCGTTTAGGATCCGGAATTTTAACAAGGGAAAGTGGAAACCCTCAATAGTCGAAAGAGCTTCTTCAAAGTTCGATATGGCAGTTAACAATTGACCTTTACTAGCGTAATATTGTCCTATCCCCAACAAGGATTTACTGTTACCATACTCGTAGTTGGCTTTTTTACTCAGCGTTAAGGCCTTTTTGCTTAATAAGTAAAGGCTGTCATTATTTTTAAAATAATTCTCCTGTGCAAGCGTATTAAGCAAATTAATATAAGTGGTATCTATTGCAGAAAAATTTTTCGAAGCCTCAAGGGCCAAAACCTTATTTTTGGTGTTGTTCTGAATTGGGGTTTGTGCCATGCTCTCTTGGGAAAGACAGCATATGCATAATAGGAAGAAATAGTATTTTATGAATCTCGGTCTTAGGGGAAGACAGATTCTAGTTAGCGTATACATTTCATAAATAGATTAATCGCTTAAAGATATAGAATTGTAAGAATACAGCTCGAGATTTTGTTGTGTAAACCCTTTTTTTTGGGGTTTAAACAGTAAAAGTATGCATTTTGTCGATAAAATTGAGTTATTATGGAAAATATTCCCGGAAAAATTTATGGGAAGTGGTGGGTATTTTTTTTTAAAAAAAAATCGATTATTTCTTGGAAGATTAAGTAAAAGAACTATCTTTGCCACCGCTTACAAATGGTGGTTGTAGCTCAGCTGGTTAGAGCGCTGGATTGTGGTTCCAGAGGTCGCCGGTTCGAACCCGGTCTTCCACCCAGAAATGCAAAGCCTTGTCTTTTAGACAGGGCTTTTTTTGTGCCTCATTTTTAACGAATTATGAGGAATCCGGGATCTGGTCAATATGTTTTGGGAATTTGTAATACTAACCATTTTTTATTAAAATCCTTAAGGCTATATCAAAAATAATTAGGGCGTTCCCTCCTGTGTCGGGCGGGCTCTTGGCTATATCCCTCGCTCCGCTACGGGGATGCCGCCGCGCTCCCTAACGCGGAATATTGAAAAAATCACCCCTAATTATTGATATTTTGCCGTACTTGACAATTTTTTTTCCAATGTATAACAATTATTGGGTTTGTTCCCGGGTAGGCTAGTAAGGTGTATATTGAATCGTAAGAATATGGTTTTAAAAACATTAGAAATTTATTTCTAAAACTCCTTATAGGAAATATAAACTCCTCCTAGGAAGTCGCCAAAAAAACATTGATTTTTTACTCTAATAATCCCCATAGGTATTGGTATATATAATAAAAAGTGTTAACTTTGCAACCGCTTACAAATGGTGGTTGTAGCTCAGCTGGTTAGAGCGCTGGATTGTGGTTCCAGAGGTCGCCGGTTCGAACCCGGTCTTCCACCCAAAAATGCAAAGCCTTGTCTTTTAGACAAGGCTTTTTTTGTGGCTTATTTTTAGCTTGCTGCTCTTAATGATCTAAATGGGTACGGCGTAGGTGTTCTTAATGTCTCCCATTACAAAAGTGCTGTGGGCACTGCCGATATTTTTTACCGATCCCAAGCTGTTTAGAACAAAATCTTGGTAATGTTTCATATCCTTGACCATCACCTTTAATAAAAAATCGTAATCGCCAGAAATATTGTAGCATTCCGTAACCTCTTTTATGGCGGCTATGTCCCTAACAAACTTATTTCCTATTTCTTTGGTGTGTTGTTTTAAGGTAATGTTGCAAAAAACCGTGAGGCCTTTGTCTAGTTTTTCAGCATCCAAAATGGCTACATATTTTTTTATGTAACCGTTTTTTTCCAAACGCTTTACCCGTTCAAAAACTGGGGTAGTAGATAGGTTTACCTTATTGGACAGCTCTTTGGTAGTGAGGTTTGAATTATGTTGTAATAATTTTAAAATCTGGAGGTCTATCTTGTCTAATTCTGACATGGAATATTATTCTGTTTCGTGTTCTGTTACTTCCTTAAAAAGAACAAACAACTATAATATAGTTCATATATAGTTGAATACTCTAAAAAAATACAATTATAAGGATATTGCCTATTAAAATACAAGATTTGCAGGAGAAAATATAATACTGTAATGATGAAAACAAACCTTTTAGGTTTTCCAAGAATTGGTGGCAATAGAGAACTAAAAAAAGCTTCCGAAAAATATTGGAAAGACCAAATCACCGCAAATGAATTAATACAAGTAGGGGATGATCTTCGTAAAGAGAATTGGCTATTGCAACAAAGTGCCGGGATAGATCTGATTCCCTCCAATGATTTTTCCTTTTATGATCAAGTACTCGATGCTAGCTTGACTTTTGGCTGTGTTCCCTCTCGATTTCATGGGGTAAAAAGCAGTAAAACAGATTTAGAGCTATATTTTGCGATGGCAAGAGGGATCCAAAAAGATGGCTTTGATATCACCGCCATGGAAATGACAAAATGGTTCGATACTAATTATCATTATATCGTACCGGAGTTTACCAAAGATCAGTCCTTTGAGTTATTGTCCGTAAAGGCAGTAGATGAGTTTAAACAGGCCTTGGCTTTGGGAATCACAACTAAACCGGTCCTTATTTCTCCTGTTACCTATCTTTACCTAGGAAAGGAAAAAGAAGAAGGGTTTCACAGGATCGAGTTGTTAGATAAATTGCTGCCAGTGTTTTTTGAATTGTTAGAGCAATTAGCCTTGGCTGGGGCAGAATACATTCAGGTAGATGAGCCTTGCTTGGCACTAGATTTGGGGGATAGGGAAAGAAAGGCTATTGTACGTTTATATGCCCAATTAGAAGAAAGATTTCCCAAGCTAAAAATAATCTTAACAAATTATTTTGATTGTTATGGCGAAAACTTGGAGACAGCATTACAACTTCCGGTGCATGCCTTGCATTTAGATTTAATTAGGTGTCCCTTGCAATTAGACGATATCTTGGATTCACCTGGTTTTACAAGGAAGCAAATATTGTCCTTGGGAGTGGTTGATGGAAGGAATATCTGGAAGAACAATTATGAGGCCTCTTTGAAACTTATAAAGAAGGCGGCACAAAACCTTGGTACGGATAAACTGTGGGTAGGATCTTCCTGTTCTTTATTACATTCTCCTTACGATCTAGAGCTTGAAAATAAGGAAGATAATTTACCCTCGGAAGTAAAGCAATGGATGGCATTTGCCAAACAGAAACTGGCAGAGTTGGTAGATTTAAAAGTTTTGGCATCAGGATCCTATACGGAAGAAATTGGAAAAAAGTTAGACTTAAACCAACGGGTGTTTTTAAGCAGAAAATCTTCAACTACCATGCATCACCTCCCTACCCAAGAAAGGGTAAACAAGCTTGCCCTTGAGGATAGTTCCAGGAATGCTGCTTTTTCCGACCGTAGGGTAGCACAGCAAATGGAATTGCAGTTGCCGCTGTTTCCTACGACGACTATAGGTTCTTTTCCGCAGACCAATGAGGTAAGAAAATGGCGGGCGCAATATAAAAAGGGAGCCATAAGCCAGGGTACTTACGACGAGCTGCTTAAAAAAGAAACTGAAGAAACCATTCGTTTTCAGGAAGAAATAGGGTTAGATGTCCTGGTTCACGGGGAATTTGAACGAAATGATATGGTAGAATATTTCGGCGAAAAACTTCATGGTTTTGCGTTTTCAAGTAATGGATGGGTGCAGAGCTATGGAAGTCGCTGTGTAAAGCCTCCGATTATTTATGGGGATGTCTTTAGGGATAATCCTATGACCGTAAAATGGACTTCGTATGCGCAATCCTTGACCCCAATTCCTGTAAAGGGAATGCTGACTGGTCCAGTGACTATTTTGCAATGGTCCTTTGTCCGCAACGATCAGCCTCGTTCACTTACATGTAAGCAAATAGCCTTGGCTATAAGGGACGAAGTAGTAGACTTGGAAAGCGCCGGGATAAAGGTTATACAAATAGACGAGCCTGCTATAAGAGAAGGCTTGCCTTTGAGAAAGGAGTATTGGAAAGCGTACTTGGATTGGGCTGTGGAGAGCTTCCGTATTTCAGCCAGTGGCGTAGCCGACAAAACCCAGATTCATACCCATATGTGCTATTCTGAGTTTAACGATATTATTGATAGTATCGCCGCCTTGGATGCCGATGTTATTACTATAGAAACCTCGCGCTCAGAAATGGAACTGCTCGATGCTTTTGTGAATTTTAAATACCCTAATGAAATAGGACCGGGAGTTTATGACATACACTCGGCCAGAGTTCCTAATGAAGAGGAGATGGAAATTCTGATAAACAAGGCTGCTAGCTTATTGCCTAAGGAAAATATTTGGGTGAACCCAGATTGCGGTTTAAAGACCAGGGATTGGCCCGAAACAAAATCGGCTTTGATTAATTTGGTAAAAGTGGCCAAAAAATTAAGAAAAGAAGCTCTTGTTGCTACAGCTTAAGAACCTAGCTGTAAATCCCCCGATTTCATAGTCGGGGGATTTTTACAGTACTTATGCTTCTGTGTAAAACGACTTATTCTATGGTAATGCCGCTTTCTATTTCTTTGGTTTTTATTTTGGGTTTCCAAAATAGGTTTTTGTTCAACGCCATCGCAAAAAGTCTAAGCTATCAATTTAAATTTTCAAAAAAGTCTTCAAAACTCTGATTTTCAGATATGTTTAGTTTTTTTCGAAGTCTATGGCGTGCCACTTTTACGGAGCTTAGAGAAATACCGAAAAGGGTAGCGATATGCTGGGAATTGAAATTTAATTTGATCAGTGCGCATAGCCTAACCTCGCGATCGCTGAGTTTGGGGCAGTAGCTTTTTAGATTCTTAATAAAGGTGGTGTGGATCTGATTGAACAAGTTATAGAAGTTTTCCCAATCTGTGTCCAGCATCAAACTATCGTCAATTAAATTGACGATCTTTTTTAGGTTTTTCTTTTTTGGAACATCTTCCTTAGTTTCTACTATAAGATTGTCCTTTATTTCGGTGAGCAAATGGTTTTTATGGATGGTGCGCAACGTGTAATTAGTGAGCTCCTCGGTTTTAAAATTCAGTTCGTTTCGTAACTTTTTTTGACTTAATTTTTGGTTTTCCTTTTCGGCGTTTAACAAGGCAATACGGCTCTGGTACACTTGGTCTTGTTGTTTTTTTACTTCCTCGGTTTTTGTAGTGACCAATTCCTGTAATTTTTGTCGTTGTTTTGAAATAGAAGAAATTCTCCATTTTAAAAATAACAACACCAAGCCAAGGATGCTTAATATGCATAGAATTTTTACCCATGTTTTTTGCCAAAAAGAAGGAAGAACGGTGATATTGATCGCGGAAATGGATCCGTGGTCACTAGTCATATTTTTAGCAGCACTGACTTTTAAGGTGTATTCTCCGGGTTTTAAATTAGAAAATGTTAATACTTGTTGATTCCCAATTGTTTGCCAGTCTTTGTTGAGTCCTTCTAGTTTATACCTATATATGTTCTTTTTTGGGCTCCAATAGTTAGAGCTGGAAAAGTTTACCGAAAAAAGCTGGTCCTCGGGCCTTATAATCAACTGTTCTTGTGGCTTGGTACCAAAGGAAATTTCTTGAGGTCCGTTTTTGCTCAATACCGATATGGAAGTAAAAAATACCTTTGGTACAACGCTGTTGTCCGGTTTTAAATCTGAAGCTTTAAAATAGGACAGCCCGTGGGGGCCTCCCATAAAAATAGTGCCTTCCTTATTAATGGTAGCACTCCCCCCTTGGAAGGCTTGTATGCCATCCATAAACCCATAATTTTCTATGGAATTATCTGGTTTTATTTTACTTAGCCCTAAGTTGGTACTGCACCAAATATTTTTATCATCATCTAAAAAAAGGCCGCTAATAATGGTAGCATTCAACCCCTGATTTTTTCCAATTCTTTCAAAACTGTCGGTATTTCTACGATATCGATTTAAACCAAAACCATAGGTGCCTATAAGTAAGGAAAGGTCCTCGTCTTCGGCAATGGAAAGGATTCTGTTTCCACTAAGGGTAGTAGCATCATTCTTAATAGAGTTATATTTTTTCAGGCCGTTTTTAGTAAATACATTTAGCCCTAAGGAGGTGCCCACCCACATATCACCTTTGACATCTTTATAAAGACAAGTAATGACATCGGAGTTTAAATTTGGCTCCGTGGTTACGGAACGAGTTTTTAAGACTTGTAAATTGGTATTGTATATTTTAATCCCTGCGTTGCTACCTACCCAAATATTGTCATGGTCATCTTTTTCGATTCCGAAAATCGCTTTACTATTGTAACGTTGCTCGGCCTGTAAAAACTTTTCTTGCCTTGTGTCATAAACATTTAGTCCACCAACTAGGGTGCCAATCCAAATCCGGTTTTGGCCGTCTTCAAAAAGAGACAAAACATTGTTGCCGCTTAAATCACTATCGTCCTTTGGATTATCAATGAAAACAAAAACTTCTCCTGTTTTTGGACGGTATCTTCGCAAGCCATTCCTTCCAGCTGTAAACCAAATGTCGCCATTAGAGGCCTCTAAAACCTGAGAACCTTGCGTGTCCTTTTGGTTAAAATGCACCTCGGAAGGAGGTATATTGAGAATGGTACTGTTGTTTTTGAAAAAATTGACACCACCATGTACCGTCCCAATCCATATTATATTGTCATTCCCTTGGTGAATAGAAAGTACGGAGTTGTCGGAAATAGGCAAGCGGCTATAGTTATTTTGTTGAAAAGATGTAAAACCATCGGTTTCCGAAAGGTATAAATTTAAGCCGCCACCATCGGTCCCTGCCCAAAGATTGTTGTCTTTGTCTACACACAAGGATAGTATAATATTGTTGGTAATGCTTTTTGAATTTATGTTTTCTGAAGCGGTGTAATGTCTGGTCGCATCATTATGGACATTATACTTAAATAAGCCATTACCATTGGTGGCGATCCATAGGTTGTTGTCTTGGTCCATGGCAATAGTTGTAATTGGTGAATTGTTTTTGGTTTGGTTAAATTTTGTTGGGGAGAATTTCGAATCTTTATATTTTATAATCCTTCCCCAGCTGGTGCTTATCCAAATAGTACCACCCTTATCTTGAATAATATCAGTGGCAAAACCGTTATTGTTGGTTTCGTTCCCCGAAGTTAATAGGTGCTCAATCTGGGCTTTGTTGTTTTCATAGGACAAGGAGATAATGGTTCCAGAGACTGAACTGCACCAGAGCTTGTTGTTTACTTCTGTGACACTTAAAACATTTGAGGCCAAAGCTTTGTTGATGTTGGTGTTGTTGGATTGCCAGATTTCAAAGTCGTCTTTTTCTGAATTAAAAATATAGAGACCCCCTGTTGTAGCAGCCCATATCCTACCATGGGAATCTTGGAAAATATCGTTTGTCTCAAAATGTTCTTTTAACAAATGGTAGGTCTTTGTTGTTTGTCCATTGTATCGGTAGATACCTAGTCTTGTGCCAAACCATAAATAGCCATCCTTGTCCTGGAGGATGTTGTTAATGCGGTAATCTGTGACGCCATTTTCGTAGGCTATATTTTGAAACTGTAAAATCCTATTTTGGGAGAAGGATAAAAAGCTCAAAAAAAACAATATAAGGGTGGTGGTTGGTAACTTAGAATTGGTCATTTGTTAACTTAAAATTAATGCTAGCTAATATAGTATAAAATGGCTACTAATGCTATTATTGTTGTGTTTTGTAAGTATTTAAATAATATCTTTTAATAACTAATGTAACCATCTTATGAAGTTTAATAAAACAAGATGTAACCTAAATGTAGTCTTGTGTAACCTAGATTTATACCCTGAGCATTATTAATATTTAAGGCATTATGTTAATTTTCGTTAAAATTTGAAGGCTGTGGAATAAATTTTATTACAGCCAACAAATAGTAAATTAACCTAAACCATTTTTTATGAAAAGAATTGTGATTTTTTGCTGTTTATTTATGATGCAACTGCATCTGAGTGCTCAGCAGCCGACTATTACCGTAAGCGGTAAAGTCATGGATGCGGAAACTGGGGATCCCATACCTGGTGCCAGTGTTGTTGAAAAAGGAACTGCCAAAGGGGTAGTCACCGATTTTGATGGTGATTTTGAATTTAAGGTTCCTAGTAATGCTACTTTAGAAGTAAGTTATTTGGGATACGCTAATACTTCTGTGAATGTAAATGGCCGCACCCAAATAAATATTAGTCTAGAGCCGCAAGCTCAGGAGCTAGGAGAAGTTGTTCTTATTGGTTATGGAAGCCAGAAAAAAGAAAACCTTACTGGGTCTGTTAGTACTATTGCTGCTGAGCAAATAGAAAGTCGCCCTGTAAACAACGTAATGCAAGCTTTGCAAGGTGCAGCTCCTGGATTATTGTTAACAGTAGGGAATTCTGGTGGTGAGCCTGGTGCCAATATGAATATGAGTATTCGTGGTGTTGGGAACCTTCAGGGTACCGGTTCTCCATTGGTAATTGTTGATGATATTCCATTAGACAACCCATCGGACTTAAATAATATTAATCCAAATGATATTGAAACCGTTTCTGTTCTTAAAGATGCTGCTTCTTCTGCTATTTACGGATCGCGCGCTGCTTTTGGGGTGATTATCGTGAAAACAAAAAGCGGTGAAGCCTTGGACGGTAATAAGTTAACGTATTCTAATAATTTTATCTATTCTTCCCCGTTGAATACGCCAGATATGATGAACTCTTTAGAATTTGCCAACTATTTTAATCTTGCGGCTACCAATGGTGGTAGTGGAGCTGTATTCTCGGATGAGGTTATGGAGCGTATAAAAGCTTACTTGGCAGATCCTGTGAACACTCCGGTAACCGTTCCAAATTCGGATGGTACTCGTTGGCAACAATATACTGGCTCTAATGCTAATACGAATTGGTTCAAAGAAATGTACAAAAGTGTTGTAATGCGCCAGCAGCATAACCTTAGTTTTTCTGGAAAACAAAAAGGAGTGAATTATAATGTATCCGGATCTATTTTAGATGCTCCAGGTATTATGAATTATGGTGATGATTCTTATAAGCGTTATACTTTTAATTCTAAAGTTTCTAGCAAAATGAACGATTGGCTTACTTTTGAGGCCAATTTGAGGTTGTCTCGTGCCGAGACTGACCGTCCTAGCTACGACAGAGGTCTTTATCTACACAACATAGCCAGAAGATGGCCAGTGAACGGTGTGGTTATGCCGAATGGTACTTATAGTGATGGTTCCGAAATTCCATTCCTTTTGCAGGGAGGACGTTACAAAGAAACAGACCAAAGTTTAGATGGGTCGGTGAATTTTGTCATAGAGCCTATTAAGGACTTAAAAATTAAGCCTAGTCTACTGTATCGGACCAATAACTTCAACTATGGGAATCACAATGCCAAGGTATCGGTTATAGAGCCTGATGGGGTGGAGAGATTTGTAAGAAGCAACAACAGTTTCTCTAGATATGCTAGTGAGCGAACGTATTTGTCGCCTAACTTGGTAGTTTCTTATGAAAAGTCGGTTAACGAAGCACATAACTTTGCAGGTTTAGTTGGATACCAGCAAGAAGAGACTAATTATACCAGTTTGTGGGGTGCGAAAAATGATCTTATCACCGACGGTGTTCCTTCTATTTCTACTGGAGTAGGTGAGGACAACGTTAATGATTCTGCTGGGTCATTCGCTACACAAGGGTATTTCGGTAGGTTTACTTATAACTACAAGGAAAAGTATCTTTTTGAAGTAAACGGCCGTTATGACGCTTCTTCGCGTTTTGCAGCAGATAGTCGTTGGGACTTCTTCCCTTCGGTTTCGGCAGGTTATAATATTGCCAAGGAAAATTTTTGGACAATAGATCAGATCGAAATGTTTAAGCTGCGTTATTCAACAGGTGGTATTGGAAACCAAAACGTACCTAATTATCTATATGTAGGCCGTATGCCTATTAGAACCAACTTATGGTGGTTGGGTAACAACGGGAGACCTAATTATACTTTGACTCCTGGTATTATTAGTCCAGATATTACATGGGAAACAGTGTCTACAGACAACTATGGTTTGGATATAGCTGCTCTTAACAATCGTTTGCAGTTCTCGTTCGAATATTTTATCAGAACAACAAAAAATATGTTTGGTCCGGCAGAACGCCTACCAGCAGTGTTAGGTACCAATGCTCCACAGTCGAACAATGCTAATTTAGAGACCAAAGGTTTTGATTTCAACGTGTCATGGAAAGATATGGTTGGAGATCTAGGGTATAATGTAGGACTAGTACTTTCCGATGCGGTTACAACCGTAACTGAGTATTCTAACCCTAACAATTTATTGAACACTTACAGAGCTGGTCAGAAATTAGGAGAAATCTGGGGCTTCGAAACCGTAGGTTTATACCAGAACCAGGCAGAAATAGATAATGGTGCCGATCAAACTCCAATATATGGAGGTGTATGGTATCCTGGAGATGTACAATACAAGGATCAAAACGGAGATGGAAAAGTAGATTATGGAGATTCTACTTCAGACAACCCTGGAGATAGAAAGGTTATAGGAAACTCAACTCCTAGATATTCTTTTGGATTTAATGCTGGATTGGATTATAAAGGGTTCGATTTTGCCATGCTTTGGCAAGGAGTTGCTAAAAGAGAAGTATGGGCCGGTGGCGCATATACTTTTGGAGCAGTGGGTAACCTTTGGCAATCTGCAGGAATGAAAGAACATTTAAATTATTGGTCAGAAGAGAATCCAAATGGATTTTTCCCAAGACCTACATTTAGATCAACTTGGAGAAACCAGCAGACTCAAACTAGATATTTACAGGACGCTGCTTATATACGTTTAAAAAATATAAGCTTAGGATATAATTTCCAATCTAATGTGCTTGAGTCTTTGGGGTTAAAAAAGCTTAGATTGTTTGTGACTGGAGAGAACTTGGTTACTATCTCTGATATATCTGGAATTTTTGATCCTGAAGCAACCGGAGGGTATTGGGGTAACGGAAAAATCTATCCGCTACAAAAATCATACTCAATGGGATTGAACGTACAATTTTAAATTATAAACAACATGAAAAAAATAAAATACATTGCATTTTTGTTACTAGGGGTCTTTGCTATCTCTTGTAGTGATGATATGCTGAACAAACTTCCTGAAGATGAAATTTCTCCGGAACAATATTGGAAAACTCCCAATGACCTTGCCTTGTTCTTGAATCAATTCTATACCACATTCCCTGTCCATAGCGGCTGGAATGGCGGAATATTCGAATTTGATAACAACAGTGATAACTTGGCCGATGTTAGTATCAATACAAGGTTTGTTGGTAGTAATACCACTGCGCCAACTTCCGATGGTAACTGGAATGGAAATTACAGTAATATTAGGAATGTAAACTATTACTTGGAAAATAGTGCCACTGCAGAAGGTCCTACTGATCTAATAGAGGCTTATAATGGGGAGGCTTACTTTTTTAGAGCAATGTTTTACTTTGAATTATTGCAAAGATTTGGTGGTGTACCGTATATCGATAAAGTCCTAAATACCGATTCTCCAGAATTGATGTCGGCTAGAATGCCAAGAAATGAATTGGCGACAAAAATTATAGAAGACTTGGATAGAGCAATAGCTATGCTACAACCAAAAGCATCTACCGAAGCCTTTAGAGTACATAGAGGAATGGCATTGGCTTTAAAATCGAATGTAGCGCTTTACGAAGGTACTTGGGAAAAATACCACGAAGGGTCTGCATTTGCAGCTCCTGTGAACGAAAGTGCCAAGTTTTTACAATTGGCTGCAGATGCCGCCGAAACTTTGATAAATGAAGGGAATTATGCCCTTTACAACAACGGTGAGGATAATACTTATTGGGATTTGTTCACGAAGGTGGATTATTCTAATATTTCAGAAGTTATGTTTTGGAAAAAGTATGACGTTAATGAAGGGGTAGAACATAAAGTTGGTCATTATATTCCTCAAAATGGTGCAGGTACTGGGGTAACAAAATCCTTAGTAGATTCTTATTTGAGTATTGACGGACAGCCTATTGGTGTAAGTCCATTATATAATCCAAGTCAGGAAAGCAGCCTTTCGGATATTGTAGTGAATAGAGATCCACGATTGGCCCAGACGATTTGTACTCCTGGAGATCTTATTACCGAAAGAGCTGGTAATGATGATATATTCTTCGAATACCCAACATTTAGAGAAAATAACGAAGTAGTTTCTACTACTGGATATCAGATTTATAAAGGTGGTAGTACTGATGAGGAACAAAGATACAACAGTTTTATTGGCGCTATCATTTACCGTTACGCAGAGGTTCTTTTGAATTATGCCGAGGCTAAAGCTGAGTTAGGGACTTTGACACAGGGAGATTTAGATAAATCTATTAATTTATTGAGAGCCCGTGTTGGAATGCCTTCACTTACAATTGCCCCAGTGGCAGATCCAAACAAAGCTTTTCCTGGTGTAAGCGATCTTATTAATGAGATAAGAAGAGAGCGCAGAGTGGAATTAGCATTGGAAGGCAAGCGTTTTGATGACCTTATGCGTTGGAAAGCCGATCATCTTATCATTGGTAAAAGACATCAAGGATTCAAAATTATCGGTAGTGATATGGAAGCTGAATTTCAAGATTTAATAGGAAATTCTATCCTTGTTAATGACGAAGGTTACATGGATCCATACATCAATGCTGTACCTGCCGGATTTGGGTTTAATCCTAGCAGAGACTATTTGTCGGCTATTCCATCCGAGCAAATCGTATTGACAAATGGTGCTGTTACGCAAAACCCAGGTTGGGAATAATAATAAAGTGAAACTCATTTTTATGAAATATAAAAACATGAGATTTCAAATTATTAGTTAGTTTATTTTTTTAGTTTTAAAAATCCTGTTCAGTCTATCATGGCTGGGCAGGATTTTTTTTATCTAATAGTGTTAATAATGTAGTTTTCTTGATAAAATGAAGATTGTAATGCGTGTGTTAACGGCGGGTTTATGCCTCTCTATGCCTAAGCGTTATAATGTTATTGTAAGTTACAAGAACCGCGTTGAAAAGCTTGTACCCGTAACCGTGGTAGTGTCTCTCTGAAGCTGCTTTTCTTTCCGTACAACCTCAGCCTCTCTTCTTTGTAAATGGTTGTATAATTGTCTGAATTTTAAGTTTTTGCTCCTTATGCAACTCTAAAGGTGTTGGGGTTGTACGGGATAATAGGGTTTTGATTGCAGGTAGAACTTTAAATATTTATATGGTTTGGAGTAGCTAAATGAACTAGATGTGGTTTAGGTGCTCAAAGTTGGGTGGGTTCTATTGGGGGTTGTGGATTGATAACGACATTTTTGGAACAGTATAGTGTAATAATTCTTAGGTGATTGGACAAGTTATAGACTAAGCGGTTTTTGTAACTAAATGAAACGACTAAGATGTATGCTCTATAAGTAACCCTTATGGTGGAGTAATTGAACTGTGAGTATGTTTTTTATGATGTATGTAAAATACTGAAAACCAGTATGGAGGGTTCTTTTTCGAGGGGTTTGTGTAACCTTTATGTATGTGTTATGTAACCTAAATGTTTCCTGGAAATTATATGGAAAAAGCAGTATAAGTTTTAGATTGCCCCTGTTAAATAAGTTTAGCGTTAATACTCATGATGGATTTAAATCATCTGAACTTCTAGATTCAATTTAATGGAGTTAGATGAGACACCATAGGCTCTATGAAGATTAATTGTGCTTTAAAAAACAAAAGGGACTTCTTTAATCGAAGCTCCATCTTAATATAATAACCAATTAAACCATTTAAAAATGAAAAAACAATTATTCAAGTTTTGCTTTGGAATAAGCTTTATTGGAGCTTTCTTCTGGGCCTGTAATAATGATGATGGATCGGCTGAAATTTCAAGAGAGCCCTTTTTTGAAATTTCAGCCTTGTTTTCTTCGGAGAATGAATTATTAGGCATTCAGGAAGATTCCTTAAAAGTTGCCATTAAAACCAATTCTTATTGGGAGGTTAAAAAAGGAGAAAATTCTTCTTGGTTATCTGTGACTCCAAATAAGGGAACAGGAGATAATACGGTAAAAATTAGTAGCACCAAAAATATTGGCGTTGGAGAACGGTCGGCATGGTTATTTTTTAATGCTTATTCTTTAAAAGATAGTCTTAAGGTGAGTCAAAAAGGAACTGATTTACTTTTGTCCAAAACAACCTTTGAAGAAGTTTCAGCCGTAGGAGCAACATTGAGCTTTACTGTAGAATCTGACAAAGAATGGAATTCTGAAAAATCAGAGACGGCTTCTTGGATAAGTTTAAATACAGATAAAGGAAGCAAGGGTATCTCGGAAATAGAGATGGTTGTAGCAGCCAATGAACAACCGGTAAGCCGCAAAGACTCAATTATGTTTACAACTACCGAAGCCGGAACTACCTCTAAGATTTGGTTAAGTGTTATCCAAGCAGAAGGAAAAAGGGTTTTAGTAGCGAGTACGGAAGCCGCTAATGTTGCGGTTGAAGGCGGTACTTTTAAGGTGAATGTGGAAAGTAATATTTCTTGGGAAGCCAACAGTAATATAGAAGGAGTTGTTTTTGATCCTAATACAGGGGAGGGGACTAAAGAAACGACCGTCACTTATCCAGAAAACAATCAAAAGGATGCAAGGATAATAGCTCTATTATTTACAGGGAAAGCACCAAATGACACGGTTTCTAGAAAATTGGAGATCGTTCAAAAAGGAACTTCTAGTTTAACAGATGTAATAAGTATTACACCAACTAGCTTTAAAGATGTAACTGTAGATGGAACCGTGCTGAACCTTAGTCTTAGTGCTAAAAAGCCATGGAAGACCTCAAAAACTGCAACAGCTACCTGGTTGTCGGTTGCCCCGGCTACCGGGGAGATCGGCGATGCTGAAGTTAAAATTACAGTTGCCAAAAATACCGCTACAGAAATAAGAAAAGATTCTATCCTATTTGTCTCTAAAGACGATTTGCCAAATTCGGAGGTATGGGTCAAGGTGTCTCAAAAAGCATTTGTACCCGTTATCAGTTCTTCTAGTGAAGTAACTGAAGTAAAGTCAGGAACAGGAAGCTTTAATGTTGCGTTGAATAGTAATGTTGCCTGGAACGCAAGTTCAACATTGAGTGGGGTGATTATTGAACCTAAATCAGGATCGGCCTCAGATAAAGCTCAGTTGATAAGTATTACTTACCCCGAAAATAGTAGTGAAGAAGCTCGAAAAATAGATCTTGCTTTTACCGGAAAAGCACCCTACGATTCCTTTGACAATAAACTTTCAATAAATCAGAAAGGAACAACTCCTTCTGCTATTGTAGTACGTGAAGAAAACATCAACATAGATGGTAGAAATCAGATTTTTACGATAGAATTATCATCTTCCAATGTAGATTGGCAAGTGGTTTCTAAAGATTCACGCTTTGTAATTACAGAAAATGCTTCAGGAGTGGCTACTCAAAGTCCGGTTTTAATAAAAGTGAATTCTCAGGAAAATGCTACTCTTAATTCCGTTGCGGGAACCATAGAAATCCAAAAGGCCGATGATGCTAGTGTTAATACTATTGTTACCGTAGACCAAGGCTTACACCCTCAAAATGATGAAAGTAGCGTCTATGCAGATCCTACTAAAACTGCGGCAGAAATTGGGTTGGATAAGGGAGTTCCACATCCTTCTGTAGATGGGTGGAATTTTTGGAGCGCCCATGAATTTACTAGTAATGCAATAGGTTTTTGGAATTTTAATACAAAACTAGGGATTAAGAATGCCAAATATAATGAGGATATGAAGGTTTTTGAGAACGGGACCTTTAAGATCAAAACCAGAAAATTGGCATCCCCTACGGTAAATCAACATGGGGATCCTGCGGAATATGAAACTGCTCCGGTGTATAGTAAGAGACACCATCAAGGGGGTGCCAAGTTTGTAAAATTCACTACCAATATGAGGGTAGAAGTACGGTACAGGCACTCAGGGCATACTGGCTTTAATGAAGCGGTTTGGTTTATGGGACAAAGTAATTATGATGGACAGGCAATACCTTGGCCAGACTGTGGGGAGATAGATCTTATGGAAGCTCCGTTTGCTAAGGAATCGCATTTTTCCCTACACAGTAAGAATTTTTCGGCGACTACAGGGAATGCGGAAACTGCTCATGTAAAACTGCCAGATGAAACCCGTTGGAATATCTACTGGGTAGAAATATTGGAAGATAGAATCATCGGAGGGATAAACGGACATCAGTTTTTTGAGCATATAAAAGGAGAAGGTGGAAACAATGACTGGCCCTGGGACAATCCAGCTGGGATGATGATGATTATTACACCCGGAATTGGTGGTTGGACAGGAGTGATGCCTAACATGGCCGCAGGCGAAGAAGCCTTTATGGAACTCGATTGGGTACGAGTTTATGCCAATGGTAATTTTGACCAATCGTCTCAAACTGGGCACGACGGAAAATTCTATTAATAGATATTCTAATAGGGAAAGGTTTAAAAAAAAACTTTCCCTTCTCTAAAATTTAAAACGATTATGTTTAGAATAAAGTTAGTCTTATTAACCACAATGGCCTTTATGCTTCTGGGGTTTTTTGGTCAGGCACAAGATAAAACAATAACGGTTACTGGGGTGGTCACAGACCAGTCTGGACTTCCACTCCCTGGTGCTTCAATACTATTAAAAGGATCCGCAATTGGAACAAGTTGTGATTTTGACGGGAATTATGAAATTACATTTACAGCTACAAAAAACAATGTTCTGGAGTATAGTTATGTTTCTTTTGAAACAAAACGAGTTGTTATTACCGGAGAAGGTATAATAACACAAAATGTTGTGCTAAAAGAGTCCGAGAACATGCTCGAGGAGGTGGTTGTTGTAGGCTTTGGTACTAAAAAGAAAGAAAATCTTACCGGTGCCGTTAGTCAAGTAGGTTCTGAAGTTCTAGAGTCTAGGCCTGTCACCAGAGTAGACCAAGCATTACAAGGAGCAATATCCGGATTGAATATAGGTACCGATTCGGGAGGAGAGCTTGATGGCGCCTTAAATATTAATATTAGGGGAGTAGGAACCATAGGGGAAGGGTCTTCGGGAAGTCCCTTGGTACTTATCGATGGTATCGAAGGTAATCTTGGCTCAGTAAACCCAAACGATATCGAAAATATATCGGTTTTGAAAGATGCGGCAGCTGCCTCCATATATGGTTCTAGAGCGCCTTTTGGGGTTGTTTTGGTTACAACCAAAAGAGGTAAGGGTGGTAAAACCTCAGTAACCTATTCCAATAATTATCGTTTTTCCAAGCCCGTTAATATTCCTGAAAGAATGGACGCTTTGGAATATGCGTATTTATTAAACGATCTGTATGTTAATACCGGAGGAAATCCTATTTATAATTCTTCTAGAATTCAACGTATAAAAGATTATAAAAACGGAGATTTAGCTTTTGGTACAGAGCCGAACTCTAGTGGCACCCAATGGGAAATGAATAGAGCTGCATATGGCGATACGGACTGGTACGATGTGCATATAAAAGATATGAGCCTAGGCCAAGAGCACAATATTAGTGTAAGTGGTGGTGGAGAAAAAGTAACCTATTATGCTTCGGGTAATTATTTGGGACAAGAAGGTATATTTTACTATTCGGACGAAAAATTTAATCGCTTTTCTTTTAGTACTAAAATAAATGCCGAACTGAATGATAAAATCGATTTGAGCCTTAATACACGTTTTTTAAGGAAAATGCACGATTCGCCAACGGCCCAGGATTCTCGTTTTTACCATAATTTATCAAGAGCAGTGCCCACATCACCATTGTTGACGCCTTATGGAGATTATATGGAAAATTCTATGGTGGAGCAGCTTAAAAATGGTGGACGTTTGGAAGAACAAACAGATTATCTCTATAATAAATTGCAATTGGTATATGAACCTATCAAAGATTGGAAAATTTACGGGGAATTGAATGCAAGAATAGAAAACACCCACAATACCAAACATATTGCGAAAATATCGGTGATTCAGCCTAATCAAAACAGTGAGTTTATTCCAGTGTTTTCTGGTTATGTGCCTAGAATAGAAATTAAACCATGGGGAATCACTGCAATCACCGCTCCAGGCCAAAATTACTATCAACGTGGTTCAGGACAGGTGAACTATATGGCCATGAATTTGTATTCCGATTACGAGAAATCTTTTGGGGATCATAACTTTAAGTTTCTCTTAGGGGTTCAAAATGAACTGTATACTGTGCAACGGTCTGAATTAGGTACGGATAATATCGATTCTGATGAGCGTCCTTTTATTTCTCAGAACGGTGAGAAATATATGTTCGAATCTAAAGGGGAATGGAGTAATGTAGGAGTGTTTTCACGTATAAATTATGACTATCGACAACGTTACTTATTAGAGTTGAACTTTAGAGCCGATGGTGCTTCTAGATTCCCGAAGGACCAACGGTGGGGCTTTTTTCCATCGGTATCAGGAGGATGGAATATTGGTAGGGAAGATTTTTGGAAAGGATTGATCCCGGCCATTAATAGTTTTAAGCTAAGGGGGTCTTGGGGCGTTTTAGGAAACCAAAACACCAATAGTTTTTATCCCTATTTTCAAAATATGGGTATCGACAACGGTAGTTGGATAGTGAACGGCGACGTACCGTCAGAGCTGGGAATGCCGGCACCCTATAGTACTTCTATTACTTGGGAAAAAATTAGAAGTTTTAACTACGGCTTTAATATGGGGCTTTTTGATAACCGCCTAACGGCAACAGCCGATATTTTTGAGCGGAAAACTATTGATATGATCGGTCCAGCCCCCTTGAAACCAGGAACATTTGGTGCTACGGTTCCTAAAACCAACAATGCCGCGCTAGTTTCTAGAGGATGGGAGTTGGAAATTGGATGGAGAGATCGTCTTGGGGAAGATTTTTCATACAACACCAGTTTGGTTTTGAGTGATGTAGTAAGTGAAGTGACCCAATACAGCAATCCCGAAAAAATATTATTCGTAAATGGTGTGGACCAGTATTATGAAGGGAAAACCCTAGGGGAAATCTGGGGGTATACCTCTGCAGGTATCGCGCGGTCAGATCAAGAAATGATCGACTGGCTACCAGGCAATAGACCAAGTTTTGGAGCCGATTGGGCAGGTGGAGATATAAAATACAAAGACCTTAACGGCGATGGAGTTATAGATTCGGGAGCACAACAGCTGGGAGATAGCGGAGATATGGTGGTTATAGGAAACAGTACCCCTAGATATAACTATGGATTAAACGTAGGGATGAATTATAAATCGGTAGATTTTAGTGTATTTGTGCAAGGTGTAGGAAAGCGCGATGTACTGCTTTCCGGAGGTGCTTTTTATCCAGGAATCAACCAATGGCAAATATCACCCTATTCAGCCCATTTAGATTACTTCAGAGCCTATGGCGCGGAATTGGGGCCGAACTTTGATGCTTATTACCCAAGACCGTATATAGGAGATAAAAATTATAAACCACAGACCCATTTTTTACAAGATGCATCATACCTAAGACTGAAAAACGTACAGCTAGGATTTAATTTTCCACATAAAATGCTGGAAAAAATAGGAATATCGACGATGCGAATTTATGTGTCTGGTGAAAATTTGGCTACTTATACTAAGTTAAAAATGTTCGATCCTGAAGGGATTCAAGATTTAATCAACGGTAGCGGAAAAACATATCCAATGTCGGCCACTTATTCTACTGGCTTGTCAATAACTTTTTAATGGAATTAAAATCAAGAGAAATGAAAAAAACAGTGTATTATTCCATCCTAATATCCTTTTGCTTTTTAGCTGTAGGATGCCAAGATTATTTGGAACGTGAACCCTTGGATTTTCTTTCGGAGGAATCATATTTTAACCAGCCTGCGGATTTAGAACTCTTTGTAAATAAATTTTACAACAGTTTTTCTGCCAATAGCGATATTGGCCCACGATCCTTATATACCAAAGACAGAAATAGCGACGATCTTATTGGACCTTGGGATGAGGATAATCTATTAAAGGGATATAAATTGGTGCCAGCAACCTCCGGATGGGGTGTGGGAGACTGGAGGTTTTCCGATATCAGGGAGAGTAATTACTTTATAAAAACCGTGGAGGACCGTATAGCTTCAGGTAGTTTAGATGAAAATCATAGCGACGTTCAGCACTATAGCGGTGAAAATTATTTCTTTAGAGCTTGGTTCTACTTTAATAAATTACAGGCTTATGGCGATTTTCCAATTATCACAGAGGTCCTGCCCGATGATAGTGAAATCCTAATTGAAGCAAGTAGGAGAAGTCCTAGAAATGAAGTGGCTCGATTTATTTTAGACGATTTGGAAAAGGCTATTTCTTTACTTCAAGATGGACGATCTAAAAATAGGATCAGCAAATCAACGGCACAACTATTGGCGTCTCGAGTAGCATTGTTCGAAGGTACCTGGTTGAAATACCATCAGGGTACTCCTAGGGTTCCAGGTGGCCCTAATTGGCCAGGAACCAATATGCATCCCAATTTTTCCTTTAAAGCGGGAAGCCTGCAAGACGAAGTCGATTTTTTTCTGGATAAGGCGATGCAATATTCGAAAATTGTCGCGGATACCTATAACTTAAGTAACGATTATAAGGAAATGTTCGTTTCCAATAACCTTGGAAACAATGAAGAAGTATTATTGTATAAAAGCTATGGCATACAGTCTGTTCTAGGGCATGGAGCTACCCACTTTCTACAGAGAACAGGGGCTGGAGTAGGATATACAAGATCATTGGTAGAATCTTTTCTTATGAAAAACGGCTTGCCTATTTATGCGGATGCTTCTAATTATCAAGGAGATAACTTGCTCTCTAATGTGGTTATGGACAGGGATATAAGATTACAGGAGTCCTTACTTTCAGAAAATGATGTACGCAAGGAAAATCCCGATGACTCTAAAGAATTTTTTAGCTACCCAGACCTTATTGGAGGCTCTGGATGGCAAGCTGTAACATCGGGATACCAACTGGAGAAATGGATGAGTACAAATCCGGCCGAAGCCGTGTCTTCGTCCTCAGGGACTACCGAAAATCCTATTTTTAGAGTTGCAGAAGCTTATTTAAATTATATAGAGGCTTCTTATGAACGCAACGGTAGTATCGATGCTGTTGCCTTAGGATATTGGCAAAAACTTAGGGATAGGGCAGAAGTGGATAATGACATTCAGAAAACAATTGCCAATACCGACCTTACTAAAGAACGGGATTTAGCGGTCTATTCGGCAGGGGAATTTGTGTCTCCTACCTTGTACAATATAAGGCGAGAAAGACGTAATGAGTTTATTGCCGAAGGCATGCGCTTAGCAGATATGTACCGTTGGCGCGCTTTTGATACCATGGAGAATTATATCGTGGAAGGATTTAATCTGTGGGCAGAATATTATGAAAAATATGGAGAGGAACTTAGAGAAGGTGATAACGTTTCCTATTCGTCGGAAAATGGAGGATCCACCTATTTGCAACCATTTAGAAAATCATCTTCTAATAGGGCGTACAACGGGTATACCTTTCCCCAAACTCATTATCTAAGCGCAATTCCTTTAGATCAATTTACCCTAACGAATTCAACAGCTGATGACGGGGTGTTATATCAAAATCCAGGTTGGTCTAAAACGGCCGCTGTACCGGCAGAATAAACTAAAAGAAGGCAATTAAGGCCTTAATATAAAATAATAAAGTTAGTTGTTAGTTAGTTGATTAAAATTTCCCGACGGTTTTTTACCCGTCGGGGAGTTTATTTTTTAATGTTAGTTTATATGAAATACGTTGTTGTGGTTCTCGGTTTATTAATTGCTTCTTGCTCTCAAAAGCAAGTAGAAAAGACTAGACCAAATATAATTTTTATGATGTCCGATGATCATGCCTATCAGGCCATTAGTGCTTATAGTGATAAGTTGATCCAAACTCCGAACATCGATCGGATTGCTAAGGAGGGAATGCTCTTTACCAATGCCAGTGTCACTAATTCTATTTGCGCCCCTTCTAGGGCGGTAATCCTTACTGGGAAGCACAGTCACTTAAATGGGAAAATTGATAACTTAAGTAAATTCGATACTACCAATGTTACCTTTCCTCAATTGTTGCAGAAAGCAGGATACCAAACAGCGATGTTTGGAAAACTTCATTTTGGAAACAATCCAAAGGGTTTTGATGAATTTAAAATATTACCAGGTCAGGGCAGTTATTACAATCCTAAATTTATCACTCAAAAAGGCGATACCATTATTAATGGGTATGTTACGGATATTACCACCGACCTTGCCTTGGATTGGCTAGAGCATCGCAGGGTTCCGGAGAAACCTTTTTTGTTGATGTATTTACACAAAGCACCGCACCGTGCCTGGTATCCGGACGAAAAACACTATAAAGAATTTACAAAAAAGACATTTCCCTTACCTGCAACCCTTTTTGATGATTATGAGGGTAGGGTGGCTGCCAAAACCGCAGAAATGAATATTTTAAATCACATGCTTTTATCGTATGATAATAAGATAGAAGAAGATGTTTTAAAGCGATTAAAGGTTAAAGGCGGTGCACGTTCAGAAGTTAACCGAATGACCCCCGAACAGCGAAGTAGTTGGGATAGCGTTTACGGAGCGATTAACGAGGACTTTGAGAAACGTTACCCGACCATGGATGATAAGCAGCTGATGGAGTGGAAGTACCAACGCTATCTTCAGGATTATTTGGGTACTATAGCTTCGGTTGATGAAAATGTAGGGCGGTTGATGACTTATTTAGATGATCATAAACTGTCGGACAACACCGTGATTATCTATACTTCTGATCAAGGATTTTATTTAGGGGAGCATGGATGGTTCGACAAGCGTTTTATGTACGACGAGTCTTTTAAAACCCCACTTTTAATAAAATGGCCTCATAAAATTACTCCTGGGACTTCGGAAGACGAAATGGTTCAAAACTTGGACTTTGCCCAAACTTTTTTAGAAATGGCCGGAGTTACTGCGCCTAAAGACATGCAAGGGAAGAGTTTAGTGCCTCTTTTAACGGGAAAAAAAGAACAATGGGATAGGGATGCGGTGTATTACCATTATTACGAATATCCTTCCGAACATGCAGTGAAAAGACATTATGGAATCGCTACCAAAGAATACAAGATCATCCATTTTTATCATGATGTAAACGAATGGGAATTGTACGATCGAAATAAAGACCCTCAAGAGCTCAATAACGTTTTTAACGACCCTAAGTACGCCCCAATTGTAATAAAAATGAAACAAAAACTAAAAGAGGTCCGAGAGAAATATAAAGATTCCGAAGCTTTGGACAACCATTATATACAATTATATAAGGACTAATTTAAAAAATCAGCATATCATTAAAAACAATATAAATTAAAGAAAGATTAAATTATGAATAGAATATTTTACCTGTTGGTTGCTTTTTGTTCCTTTTGGGCACAAGGGCAATTTATCCCCGCACCCGATAATGTGAGTTATCAAGAAGGTAGTTTTGTGCTAGACAACAGTACAGGCGTTGTTTTAAAAAAAATAAGTAAAGACGAAGGGAAGGCGCTAGTACAGTACTTGGTAGATAAGATCGAAGATGAGACGGCCGTTAAGATCAGCCAGAAAAAAACAACCCAAAAGAATATTGTTTTTGAACTGACAGAAAGAGCCGATGAAGAGCTCGAAGACGAGGGGTATAAGTTAAAAATATCATCTTCAGAGATTCGGATAACCGCTAATTTTAAAGCGGGACTTTTTTACGGTGTACAGTCGCTCTTGCAATATGTGTATAGCAACAATACCCAACAGCCAATACAATTGGCAAACCTGGAAGTAACAGATTATCCCAACGTAAAATGGAGGGGGTTTGTATTAGATGTGAGTCGGCATTTTTATTCCGTAAAGACCATCAAAGAAATGCTAGATCTTATGGCTTTTTATAAATTGAATGTTTTTCATTGGCACCTTACCGACAACGAGGGCTGGCGTTTAGAAATCAAGAAATATCCTAAATTAACTGCTGTGGGGGCCTGGAGAAAAGAGATCCCAGGAAGTGTAATCTATAAGCCTGACTCGACCTATGTGAAAAAATTAGACGGAAAACCTTTTATTTATGGGGGTTATTATTCCCAAAAGCAGGTAAAAGAAATTGTCGAATATGCGCAGGACCGAAATATTACCGTTATTCCAGAAATCGATATGCCGGGGCATTCAGGGGCGGCCTTATCGGCATATCCAGAATTCTCTTGTGAAAAACATATTCAGGAGACGCCAAACTCAACCCTATGGAACGGAGTGGTTGATCCCTTAAAGGTTAATTTAAACTACTGTGCCGGCCAAGAATCGACCTTCCAATTTTTAGAAGATGTACTTACAGAAGTAATAGCCCTTTTTCCATCGACCTACATTCATGTTGGTGGTGATGAAGTAGATAAATCCTATTGGGAAAAATGCGATAAGTGTCTAGGCAGAATTGAAGACGAAAACCTAGGTGATGCAAATGGATTGCAGAGCTATTTTATTAAAAGAATGGCCAGATTTCTTGAGGCAAACGACCGTAAGCTTATCGGTTGGGACGAGATCCTGGAAGGAGGAGCTCCGGAAAATGCCATGATAATGAGCTGGAGAGGTGAAAAAGGGGGTATAAAAACGGCTAAATTAAAACAAGAGGTGATTATGGTGCCTAGTGATCCATTATATTTTAATAGATATCAGGACGATCCTCAAAATGAACCTTTTGCTGCTCGTTTTTCAATCAATACCCTAGAGAAAGTATATCAATATAATATTATTCCAGAAGTTCTTTCAGCAGCGGAAAAAACATATATAAAAGGCGCACAATTTGCTGTATGGACCGAGTTTATTTCTTCGGTAGAACATTTAGAGTATATTCTAATGCCTAGAATGCCGGCCTTTGCCGAAAATTTGTGGTCTAAGCCCCAAAATAAAAATTATGACGATTTTATCTCGCGCTTAAATCAGGGACATTTTGACTATTGGAAGCGAAATGGAATACGTTTCCACCCCAAAGAGTATCAAAAGTCGATTTATTAAAACTGCTTTGGACGGTTTTAAGGATTCTTTTTTGAAATTTAAGAAAAGGGTTGTAATTATGTCGTACATAATCCTTTTGAAGCGCGGTCATATCCGAATCGAAAAGGAATTAATTTAGTTATATATCATGATTAAAAAAATTATAGCATTAGGACTTTTGTTCAGTTGCTGGACAACTTTTTCCCAACAAAATGATTGGGAAAATCCATTGGTAGTAGAAAGAAACAAATTAGCACCTAGGGCGACTTCGATTTCATATCCAAATGAATCTTTGGCCTTAAAAGGGGCAATTAGCAGTTCTCCAAGGTATAAGTCCTTAAATGGGAACTGGAAATTTAATTGGGTTCCTACACCAGATTTGGCTCCTAAGGATTTTTATAAACAAAAGTACAATAGCGACACTTGGGGAGAAATCCCAGTCCCAGCGAACTGGGAACTCAATGGGCACGGAATGGCTATTTATACCAATGTAGTATATCCTTTTGTCCCTGTGGCACCGCCTTTTGTTCCTGCAGATGATAACCCCACGGGGAGTTATTTAACCTCTTTTTCAGTACCGTCGGACTGGAATGATAAAAAAGTTGTCCTTCATTTTGGGGGGGTAAGTTCGGCCTTTTATGTTTGGGTCAACGGAGAAGAAGTGGGGTATAGCCAAGATAGCAGGCTGCCGGCAGAATTTGATATCACTCCGTATTTAGTGGAAGGAGATAATTCGTTGGCGGTAAAGGTGTATCGTTGGAGCGACGGTTCTTATCTAGAAGACCAAGATCATTGGAGACTTAGCGGTATTCATAGAGATGTATTTTTAGAGGCTATGCCAAAAGTTCACATCAATGACTTTTTTGTGCTTACCGAACTCGATGAAGACTATAATAATGCGACTTTAAAAATAAAAACCACCTTCAGTAATGAAGATGACCTTGACCTAGCTGGTTATAAAATTAAGGCCCAATTGTTTTCTGCCAATGGGACGCCGGTTTTGGACACTTTATTAGAGAGAAATGTGAACGATTTATTGAAGCAATGGTCGCCACCAAGGGGACAAAAGAATTTTGCTTCCTTAGAAAAGGAAATTAAAAACCCATTAAAATGGTCTGCAGAGTTTCCTAACCTATATAAGCTAGTGTTATATCTAGAGGATGCGCAGGGTAACTTACTAGAAACTAGAAGCGTTAAAGTCGGATTTAGAGAAATAGAAGTAGTAGATGGCGAGCTATTGGTGAACGGTAAACCTGTGTTGCTCTATGGTGTTAATAGACATGACCACGATGAAAATACGGGGAAAGTGGTAAGCTATGAAACCATGCTGAAGGATGTGTTGTTGATGAAGCAGTTTAATTTTAACGCGGTGCGTACCGCGCATTACCCCAATAACCCAACATGGTACGACTTATGTGACGAATATGGTATTTATGTCATGGACGAGGCCAATTTAGAGACACACGGATTGGGAGGAACGCTTTCTAACGATCCAATGTGGAGCTATGCGTTTTTAAAACGTGGTATTGCCATGGTAGAAAGAGATAAAAATCACCCTTCTATTATTTCATGGTCCTTAGGAAATGAAAGCGGTATGGGGCCAAACCATGCGGCCATGGCCGGTTGGATCAAAGATTACGACCCTTCTCGTTTGTTGCATTACGAGGGAGCACAGGATCTGATAAATACAGGACAGCCTAACCTAAAACCCGATCCTGCTTATGTCGATATATTAAGTAGAATGTATAACGATGTGGACTATATGGTAGAATTGGCGCAGCAAAAAAACGATAATAGACCTATTATTTGGTGCGAATACGCACATGCCATGGGGAATTCCTTGGGCGATTTTGTATCGTTTTGGGACGCTATTAAAGCAGAGAAACGTTTAATCGGTGGGTTTATATGGGATTGGACCGATCAGGGAATCGCCAGAACCGATGAAAATGGCAAGAAGTACTGGGCTTATGGAGGCGATTTTGGAGAAACCATTCATTTGGGGAATTTTTGTATCAACGGTGTGGTATCACCGGACCAAACTCCAAAACCAGCCCTTTGGGAAAGTAAAAAGGTCTTTCAACCTATAAGCGTTCAGGATATTAATCTAGAGAAAGGAGAGTTTGTCGTAAAAAACTGGCATCATTTTGCAAACTTGGATAAGTACAATGTAAACTGGAGTATGAGTGCCAACGGCATTGAAATTCAATCCGGAAAATTAGCGTCAATTTCATTGGAGGCCGGAGATAGTAAAACAATCTCAGTCCCTTTTAAGAAGCCAAGGATAAAAGAAGGAGAGGCGTATTACTTAAAACTGTCCTTTGTCTTAAAAGAAGATGCCTCTTGGGCAAAAAAAGGACATGAAGTGGCATGGGAACAGTTTGAAATGCCGTGGAAGTTTATAGGTGATACCACCGAAAACTTCTCTAAAATGAAGGATGTGGTTTTGGAAAAAGGACAGGATGAAACCACTATTTCTTTGAATTCATTCCGCCTTGGCTTTGATAATGCAAACGGACTTCTTTCTTCCATTAAAAAAAATGGTAAAGAATGGCTAAAAGCTCCTTTAACGGTAAACTTCTGGCGTGCATTAACCGATAACGACGAAGCAAGCCAAGTTGAAAAAAGACAGGGCTTTTGGAAAAACACCCAGGAAAGAAGCCAATTGCTAGACTTTAATGTACAGGAAGTAAATTCAAAGTTTATAACGGTCACGGCGAAGACAAAACTTCATAAAAAAAATAGTAAGGATGCTGCGGCAATTGTAAATACTACCTATAAGGTGTACGGAAACGGAACTATTAATGTACAGTGTGCTATAGTTCCTAACGAAGAATTGCCCGAATTGCCCAGGTTTGGTATGCAACTGCAATTGAACGGTGAATTTGATAATTTGGAATGGTTTGGAAGAGGGCCTCATGAAAATTATCAGGATAGAAAAACAGGCGCAGCCGTTGGTTTGTTTAAGAAATCTGTAAAAAACGATTTTTTCGACTATGTAATGCCACAAGAAAGTAATAACTATATAGGGGTGCAGTTTTTTAAATTGGTCAATAACAAAGGATTTGGGATTTATGTGAAAGGAGACCAAGACTTGAGTATGAGTGCATGGCCTTATACTATGGAGGATATCGAAAAGGCAAAGCATATCAACGAATTACCGACAAGAGATTTGGTGACCCTGAATATCGATTACAAACAAATGGGTGTAGGTGGAGATAACAGTTGGAGTCTAAGGGCTAGACCGCACGAGGAGTTTAGGTTGGCTTCACAACCATATACCTACAGCTATACTATAAAGTTGTTGGATAAAAAGAAATAAAGTACGAAATGGTTTCAATGGATGTTATATTTTTGAGCTACCAAGAATTAATAGGAATTTAATAAATTAGAATATATGTATAAATTAATAGGGGCTACTTTTTCATTAGTATTTCTGTTGTGGGGGAAGGGTATTGATCCTAAAAATAAAACTGACGAAAGAAAAGAAGCGGTCGTAAACCAACAGTTTCAGCCTCCGATGATGGGGTGGGCCAGTTGGAACAACTATAGAGTGAATATCAATGAGGATATCATAAAGGCACAGGCCGATGCCATGGCTACATCTGGGCTAAAAGATGTTGGCTATTCGTATATCAATGTAGACGATGGCTTTTTTGGGGGTAGAGATGAAAACGGAGCTCTCTTGCATCATAAAGAGCGTTTTCCTAATGGGATGAAATCACTTGCCAAGTATATACATTCAAAAGGATTAAAAGCTGGGATATATTCGGATGCCGGGATTAATACCTGTGCGTCTTATTGGGATAAGGATACCATTGGTGTAGGAATGGGATTGTACGGTCACGAATACCAAGATCTAAATGTATTTCTTAAAAAGTGGGATTACGACTTCATCAAAATCGATTGGTGTGGCGGAGAATGGTTAGGATTAGATGAAGAGTCTAGATATACGGCCATTGGGAAGATGATTAAAGAGATTAAGCCTTCGGCCAAATACAATGTTTGTAGATGGGAGTTTCCTGGGGAGTGGGTTACACAGGTAGCCGATTCGTGGCGAATCTCTGGGGATATCGATAATACCTTTGAATCTATTTTGCATATTATTGACCTGAATGCCGATTTGTGGATGCATAGCAGTGCTGGGCATTATAATGATATGGATATGCTTCAGGTGGGTAGAGGGATGACCTATGAAGAAGATAAGGCGCATTTCTCTATGTGGAGTATAATGCATTCGCCACTTTTGTTAGGAAACGACCTGACCACCATGAGCAAAGAAACCTTAGATATTGTAACCAACGAAGAAATTATCGCCCTTAATCAAAGTCCGTTTGTATACCAAGCAAGACGTTTGGTAGACCAAGGAGATTTGGAGGTATGGGCTAAGCCTATGGTTTCTACCATGAGTGGGGAAGTAGCTGTGGCGCTTTTAAACCGTTCTAAAGAAACTGCTACAATGCGTCTCGATATGGAAACCATTGGGATCGATACCGATAAAGGGTACACTATGCGCGATTTATGGGCTAAGAAAGATTTTTCCGTTTCAAAAGAAGATTACAAAACCTTTACGGTCCCAGCACATGGTGTGGTGGTTTTAAAAGTAAAAGGAACGGCATTGCCTTATAACCGTTTTCAGTATAAAGATAAGGCTGTAACTCCTTAAGTCTGCGGCAAAATAAAAGAATCAGGAATAGCGGGGCATAGCAATGTCTCGCTTTTTTTTTGTTAAATTTTTAGAAATGGCTCCTTTAGGGGCCGCAGTCTTAATATAATGGGTTGAATTAGTAGGTCTTTAATTAGGTGTTTATGAGAAGCAACCTCTTAGAGTGTTTTTAAAATTTTGAAAACTAAGAAACATAACAACGCCATTTGTTTTAAATCCTTCCCTGATTTTTTGGTAGGCAATCCTCATTTGAGATTCAACTGTTTTAACCGATATATTCAATGTTTCGGCTATTTCAGTATATTTTTTGCCATCCCTTTTATGAAGTAGTAGAACTTCTCTGCATTTTGGAGGTAGCGTTTCAATTAAAGAATTTAGTTTTCTTGTTCTCTCCTCCTTGGTCGATTCTGAGTCCTCAATTCGGGAGCTAAGGGCATCGTATTTTAAATCGGACAGCACCTTTAAGCGGTATTCGTTTTTTTTATAATCGTTGATAAACTTGTTATGGGCAATACGAAAGAGAAAACTTTTAATGGTCGAATCGTCATGCATTTTTTTTCGATTGTCCCAAAAGATGATAAAACTATTTTGAACGATATCTTTAGCGGACTGCCGATCCTTGGTGAAGGTAGTGATGTAGGCCAGTAACGGCTCATAATATTTGTTGAAAACAATATTAAAAGCCTGTTGGTCAGAATTTTTTAAGGCATAAACTAAATCAATGTCCTTCATTGAATGGTACTGTTTAAATAAGTAATTGGTTTGGCAAATATGAAAAAAATAAAATAAATCAATTTTTTTTAAGGGTTATTTAAATGTAAACTGTTATTAAAGATGTAATGCTAAATGTACATGATTAAATTGGAAGAATTAATTATTAAATATTATACCTCAAGCTTGACTAAAGCTGAAACGGACGCCTTATTGAGGTTTCTAGAGGATCCTAAGAACCAAAAATTATTTAAAAAATATACTAGGGATTATTACAATCTAGAACTTGGACTACAAAATATTTCTTTAGAAGATGAGTTTTCGGACTTATGGAAAGAGATGGAAAGCAAAAAAAGAAGGCAATTAGTTCCAGGGCAGTATTTTCGAATGGCGGCCGTTTTTGTTTTGCTCTTATCTCTAGGAGGATTGTTATTTTGGTACTCCGGGGGTAGCCAGGAAATAATAAACGAAAATGCTGTGCAAATAACATTGGGAGATGGTACCGTAAAGGTTTTGGAAGAGGCTGGAAAGACCAAATTAGTAGGGGCGAAAGGTCAGGTTATTGGGGTGCAACAAGGGAATTCGTTGGATTATAAAAACCCCGACGATAGTTCAGAGTCTCGCCAAGAGAAACTTACTTTTAATGAATTGACGGTTCCTTATGGAAAAAAATTCCACCTTGTTTTGTCGGATGGCACCAAAATCTATCTTAATTCGGGTTCTACGCTAAAATATCCTCAGAAGTTTATGAAGGGGAATACTCGACAAGTATTCCTTGAAGGAGAAGGGTACTTTTCTGTAGCAAAAGATAGCGATCACCCTTTTGTAGTGACTACCGGCGATATGGATGTGAGAGTGTTGGGGACGGAATTTAATGTTTCGTCATATAATGAAGATAGTACGGCACATACCGTATTAGTGGAAGGCGCTGTAAGTATATATGAAAAGGACAACAAGTTTTATTCAGAAAACGGCCTAGTAATGGAGCCAGGCTATAAGGCAGAAATGAATAAAACCTCTGGAAATATATCGTTGGAAAAAGTAGATACGGAGATTTATACAGGATGGACCGAAGGAAAAATCATTTTTAAAAATACTCCCTTTACGGTAATTCGGAAAAAACTAGAAAGACATTATAATGTTTCTATTCAGAACAACAACAAAGCCCTGGATGAAAAAACTTATAATGCCGTATTCGATATTGAAAGTATAGAACAAGTCCTAAAAACCCTGAACGAACATTATCCAATAGAGTATACATATAAGAAGAACAAAATAATAATCAATTAACTTAAAACCATAACCGTATGAAATGACCCTCGCAACCCCTCCATGATCTAAGCTATAAAAAAAAACCAGGAAATGCTCGTAACATTCCCTGGAGATATAGTGTGATTCAAAACTATTTAAAACCACATAACTAATACAAATGTATGAAAAATCATATGGATTTAAAGATGCGGCATATGAAAGCGTATCAATTTAATTTAAAGATGAAATTAACAACCCTTGTAATGTTTTTTGCCCTGTTTCAGATACAGGCCAATTCGTATTCACAAAACACCAAAATAAGTCTAGACCTTAAAAATGTTCCAGTAGAGAATGTACTGGACAGAATAGAATCTATAACCGATTTTAAGTTCTTTTTGGATACAAAAGAAGTAGACCTTAAAAGATCGGTATCTATATCTGTGAACAAATCTAATATAACCGCTATCCTACAGAAAATTTTTGCGGATACACCTATTACCTATAAAATTTTAGAGAAGCAAATTATATTAAAGCACGACGCTACTAGGCCTACAAAGACTCGTAAGGAAAGCGATACTAAAATAGATGTGCAGCAACATACCGTAAAGGGGACTGTTTTAGACCCTCAAGGTCTTCCAATGCCTGGAGCCAGTGTTGTGGAAAAGGGAACTACCAATGGAACCCAAACAGATTTTGATGGACAATATGCCATTACGGTGTCTAAGCCAAATGGAATATTAGTCTTTTCTTATATCGGATATGCCACTAAAGAGATTGGAATTAATGCTAAGAGCCAAGTATCGGTGACTTTGGAAGAAAGTGCCGAAGGATTAGAAGAGGTGGTGGTTACTGCCTTAGGTATTAAAAAAAGTGAAAAAGCCTTGGGATATGCCGTTCAGGATGTAGGAGGGGCCATTTTGGAAAAAGCGCCAGAGGCCAATATCTTGAGTAATTTAACAGGTAAGGTTGCCGGTTTGACAATCTTTAATAGTACGGAATTTTTTAGCACTCCATCCATTAGCTTAAGAGGGGAGACTCCCTTAGTTGTAATCGACGGGATCCCTGTTTCTACTAATTTTTGGAATGTGAGTCCCAATGATGTCGAAAATATTACTGTTTTAAAGGGAGCTACTGCTTCTGCTCTTTACGGATCTAAAGGTTCTGGAGGAGCCATCATGATTACTACTAAAAAAGGCAGTGAAGGAAAAATAAGTGTTACTTTTAATAGTAGTACTATGTTTAAGGCAGGTTATGTGGCTATTCCAGAACCACAGACCGTGTACGGAACGGGTGATAATGGACAGTATCGTTATGGTGATGGTGCTGGAGGTGGAGTTAATGATGCAGGCTCCTACGTTTGGGGACCAAGGATGGATGTGAGAGATCCCAGTACTCAAAGTGGCTGGAAAGAAATAGCACAATGGGACAGTCCTATAGATCCTATGACTGGAGAACGAATTCCGACACCATACCGCTCTAGAGGAAAGGATAATTTAAAAAACTTCCTGGAAACCGGGTATATAACGACCAATAACCTGAGCATTACCCAAAGTGGGGAAAAAGGGAGCTTTAGGGTTTCTACATCACATGCCTACCAAAAAGGACAAGTTCCTAATACAAGGTTAAATAATGCCACCCTTAACTTGGGAGGTACCATAACTTTAGGGAAGCTTAATGTGGAATCGTCTTTTACCTATAACAAACAGTTCTCTCCAAATAACCCAGCCACTGGTTATGGAGGTAGCGGGTATATTTACAACCTATTAGTGTGGTCTGGTGTTGATTATGATCTACGCGATTTTAAGGATTATTGGCTCGTTGAAGATGTACAACAAAAATTTTACCAATATACGCCATGGTATAACAACCCTTATTTCTTGGCCTATGAAAATGAAAGAGGCTACTATCAGGATGGAGGATATGGGTTTTTGACCTTAAATTACGATATCCTAGATGGGTTAACCCTAACAAATCGTACCGGTATAAACAACCAAACTGTTCAAAATACCACCAATACTCCTTTAAGTTTGGGGCAAGGCCTTGGTAATTATTCGGAATCTTCAAGTCAAGACTTCACCATTAATTCCGATGTACTGCTTAATTATGACAAAGAGATTACATCCGATTTAGATCTTAATGCACTGGTAGGGGCAACACTTAATTTTAACGAGTATAAAAGCCTTTCTGCAAGTACTGACGGACTAAATGTTCCAGGTTTTTATTCCTTGTCAAACTCTACCAACCCAGTCAGCGCTTCCAATTATTTAAGTAAAAAACAAGTGAACAGTTTGTTCGGGAAAATGGGGGTAGCTTATAAAAATGGTCTCTTTTTAGATGTTACCGGGCGTAACGATTGGTCTTCTACCTTGCCAAAGGAAACAAGGTCTTATTTTTATCCTTCTGCCGCCTTCAGTGGTGTGTTAACGGAATTTGTGACCTTGCCAAAACTGTTCTCCTTCGTAAAATTCAGAGGGTCGTGGACCTTATCCAAGAAAGATATTGGTAGATACAGTATTAGACCGGTATATTCTGTGTCCTCCGATGTATGGGGCGGACAAAGTACGGCTTCATACCCGGGGTCTATTAGAGGAGCCGATGTAAAACCGGAAGAATCCAGAACCTATGAAATAGGAACTGATATACGACTACTTAAAAATAGACTTCAATTAGATGTGTCTTATTATAATACCCTTCAGTATAACCTAATTGCCAACGCTTCGGTATCCGATGCCTCAGGGTTTAACAGTAAAACTACCAATACAGATGAGCAATTTGAGAAAAAAGGTTTTGAAATTGTTCTTAGTGGTACACCTATAAAAAAAGAAAATATTGGGTGGGAAACCCAATTGAATTTATCAACTTACCGTTGGTATTGGGATCAATTGGATCCTGTTTTTTCTCCTAAAAACAGCTGGATTTATGAAGGTGCCCGGACAGATAATTTGGTGACTTATGATTGGGCTCGTGATCCTAATGGTAATATTATTCATAGTAACGGATACCCGGTTCAAGAGAACAACCAAAGTGTTATGGGGCATACTGGAGCCGATTTTGTTTGGGGATGGAACAATACCATTAACTATCATGACTTTAATCTGTCCTTCTCATTTGATGGAAGGGTAGGCGGCGATATGCACTCTAGTACAAATCAGGCGATGTGGAATTCTGGTACCCATCCGGAATCTGTCAACGAATACCGCGAAGCTGCTGTAAATGGGATTCCCGCCTATATTGGCAATGGGGTAGTGGTGACTTCTGGAGATGTAATTAGGGACGAAAGAGGAAATATTACTTCCGATACGCGTGTTTTTGCTGAAAATACTGCAGCAGTAAATTATATCACTTATATGAAAAGATATAATCCATATGTTGGAAATGTTACGACGCAAAATATTTTTGATGAAACATTTTTCAAGCTTAGAGAGGTAACCTTAAGCTATAACATACCGGAAAATATATATCAAAAAATTGGTGCTTCTTCCGCAAATGTGGGCATTGTAGGACGAAATTTATGGTTGTGGACCAAGGAGGTAAAACACATAGATCCGGATTATGGAAGCGATAACCTTTCTTCCGCATCCTACCGGAATATTGGATTTAATGTAAAAATTTCATTCTAATTTTTTAAGACAACGACAATGAAAATATATACAATAGTAGCGTTTCTGATAGTGGTTTTACTTACGGGCGCATGTACACAGAATTTTGATGAGATTGCTAAAAACCCTAATAGTCCCGAACAGGTTATTCCAAGTTTGTTGTTTACGAACCTAGCCTTGGATGTCGCTGGTCCTTCCTACGGGAAAAACCTATTTACGGAACCTTTGGTGGTAAGGCAAATAGTTTGGACAGAAGCTATAGAGTCTGCTCAATATTATTATTTTAATCGCGCTGGTTTTGGGGGTTATAACTCCATGCGGAATGTTCAGAAAATGATTCAAGAGGCAGAGCGTGCCGAAAATGACGTCTATAAGGGGTTAGGGTATTTTTTTAATGCATGGTATTTTTATGATATGACCATGGCATTTGGCGATATCCCTTATGCCGATGCATTAAAGGGTGAAACAGGCGAGGAATATTCTCCGAAATACGATCCTCAGGAAGAGGTCTTTATAGGTGTTTTAGAACAGTTGGAATTAGCCAACCAGGTATTGGCCGAATCTACTGGAGATCTTCGTGGAGATGTTATCTATGATGGGGATATTTTAAAATGGCGAAAAGTTATAAATTCTTTTACCTTAAAGGTTTTAATAAGCCTTTCTAATCGCCAAGGCGATAGTAATATCGATATTGCTGGTAAATTCAAAGGAATTATAGAGAACCCCGATCAGTATCCTTTATTTACTTCAAATAAGGATAATTTACAACTCGAATTCAGTGATAAGGGAGGGGAAAGATATCCTTTTTGGAATGCTTCACATAGCCAGTACCCACATTTAGATTCGTTTTTAGTAGAGTTGTTAAAGGAAAGGGAAGATAGACGTTTGTTCTTTTTTGCTTCTCCAACTGGCAAATCTCAAAGCGAAGGATTAGCTCCAAATAATTTTGAGGCCTATAATGGTGCCGATGGTACAGCGGCTTTTGAAACTATTGTAGGTATGGAAGCCGATAAAAATCTTTCCAAAATTCATAAACGTTATTCGGAAGATGCCATTAATGAACCTTATGTAAGAATGGGATATGCCGAACAGCAATTTAATATTGCCGAAGCTGCCGCTAGAGGGTGGATAAGTGTAGATCCTAGTACGTATTACAATCAGGGGATTAAGGCTTCCATGGAATTTTATAGAGATAATGCAACAAGCTATGAAGAGGTTGAAATAACCGATGCATATATCGCTAATTATTTAACTAATGAAAAGGTAGTATACGACCCTGCCAATGGGGTAGCACAAATTTTAACCCAAAAATTTATTGCTTCTTTTTTAAATTCTGGATGGACAACCTACTACGACTACCGTAGAACGGGTTTGCCTGCCCTTAAGATAAATCCGGCCACCTCCTTAAACGAAGGGAATGTCAATGCGATTCCGAAGCGATGGAAATATCCTCAGAAGGAATTGGATTATAATTCGGAACATGTAAAGGAAGCTATAAAAAGGCAATACGGAGAAGACGATGTTAATGCTTCTATGTGGTTAATAAAGTAATTTAAACGAAAAAAATATGAAAACTATATTATATACATTATTACTGTTTACGTTTTGCTTTACTTCTTGTAGTCCCGATGAGAATTCAGGAGAAATCTATGTTTATTTTCCAGAAGGCTCCCATACCTTAAAGGAAGGCAGTGAGAACGAATCTGTAATTTCGGTACAAGTTTTTAGCACACAGGAGTTGAGTGAAGATCTGGAAATCAGCTATAAAATAGAAGGAGAAGGAGCTTCAAGGATTAAAGACTTGGGGACTGGAACAATTACTTTTGAGAAAGGAGCTAAATCTTCTGTAGGCTATATTCGCCTTCAGTGCTTGGATAATGAAGATAGTGATGGGGATGCTACCCCAAAGATAGTCTTACAAAGCGCTACTACGAATGTGGTTTTCGGATTCCAAGAAGGAAAAATAAATGGATCTATGCAATTAAATGTGGTAGATGATGATGTTTCTTGTGTTGCCGAATTATGGTCGGGAAGTTTAAATTGCAAAGATGAGATTTATCCCAGTTATAGTCCGTCAGCTAGCAATGGAGTAGTAATCGGAGAGGATTGTGATAAGGTAAATGTAGGTTTTAATTTCTGGGACGACAGTAGTTTAGCGGTTGTCTTGCCATTACAACTAGGTGAAGTCGATGCCACTACCGGAATTGGAGCAGTTACTTTATTGGAAGATGTAAAAGCTTCAGGAAGTGGTTATGATATTGCATTCTACAAAGGCGAAGCGGGAACTTTTAATAGCGCTACGGGAGAACTTCATTTAAATATGGAGTTTTCTGGATATGATATTGGCGGCGATGGTAAATACCGATTCTTAGTTAAGAAATAGCATTCACTGTACGCTTATAAATAAATTTATATTGAAACTTAACACCTGTAAAATTATTTCAATCTTACAGGTGTTTTTTTTAGCTAGCTGTTTGGCTGAAATGGTAATTGTTATAATAAAAATTATGAAATGAGCATGACCGGAAACTGGTCACCATTATGAATGAAGAAATGAAAATTCCATTAGACCGTTATAAAAAAATAAATATCTACAAATGAAAATATATGTTATAGTATTTAGTCTGTTTATCATAAGCTCTGGACATGTTTTTTCTCAAAAACCCCCGTCTAAATTAAAGGTACTGCAGTTCAATATTTGGCAAGAAGGTACCGTAGTCCCAGGCGGTTTTGATGCTATTATAAACGAAGTGATACGTACAGAGGCAGATTTAATAGCACTGAGCGAGGTAAGGAATTATAAAAATCGAACCTTATCTAAAAGATTGGTGTCGGCTTTGAAAAAAAAAGGATATCAATTCTATTCCAAGCATAGTGAGGATTCTGGTATTCTTTCTCGCTATCCCATTGTTTCACAAGAGGCAATTTATCCGCTTCAAAAAGATCAGGGCTCTATTACCAAAGCAATAATAGACGTAGGAGCCGTCCAAGTAGCTTTTTACAGTGGCCATTTAGATTATAGGAATTGTAGCTCTTATCTTCCTAGGGGATACCATAGTTCCACTTGGGCAAAATTAGATGCTATAGTCACGGATAGCCTTACCATAGCCCAGGACAACTTGGACTCTAAACGGGACGAAGCAATACAGTCATTTATACAAGACGCCTTAAAAGAGTCAAAACAAGGAAGAATCGTGATTTTTGGAGGGGACTTTAATGAGCCCTCTTACTTAGACTGGACCGAGGCCACCAAAAACAGTTTTGATCACCAAGGAGTAGTGATGGAATGGCACAATACCCTTGCCTTGAACAAGGCCGGTTTTATAGATGCCTATCGTCAAATTTATCCAAATCCAATGACACATCCAGGGTTTACCTTTCCTGCAGACAATCCGTTGGTTCCATTAGATAGACTTGCTTGGGCCCCTGATGCCGATGAACGTGAACGTATAGATTATATCTTTTACTTTCCAACTAGGAATCTGTCATTAAATGCTATAAAAATTATTGGCCCCAAAGGCTCTATTCGTAACAACCAACGTATGCAGGAAGTTACTGAAGATCCTATAGAAGAACCTCAAGGCGTTTGGCCCACAGACCACAAGGCTCTTTTAGCCACCTTTATGCTTAAACAATGATTTTTGTAATCCTTTGTTTAGAACTATTTTAAGTAAAATATAGATTAAAATTCAATTTTATGAAACTAATTATTATCATGATTTCTATTGTTGTAGGAAGCTTATCATCCTATGGCCAAACGAACAAAAAACATACAGTATTTGTTATTGTAGACGGTATTTCTGCCGATGTAATAGAAGAGCAGTCCACCCCCAATATAGATGCTATTGCTTCGGAAGGCGGATATACCAGGGCTTATGTCGGAGGAGAAAAAGATGGATATTCCCAAACACCTACTATATCGGCTGTTGGTTATAATAGTTTGTTAACAGCCACTTGGGTAAACAAACACAATGTATGGGGGAACTCTATTAAGGCGCCCAACTATAATTATCCGACTATTTTTAAGCTTTTTAAAGAATACCAACCAGAGACCAAAACAGCTGTTTTCTCGACCTGGGAGGATAATCGAACCAAATTAATTGGTGAAAATCTACCCGAAACTGATTATTTGAAAATGGATTATAGTTTTGATGGATACGAATTGGATACCCTTACTTTTCCGCATGATTCTAAAAGTGATTATATTAAAAATATAGATCAACTAGTAGTAACGAAGGCTATAGAAACCATAAGGGAAGAGGCGCCTGGTCTGTCATGGATATATTTGCAGCATACCGATGATATGGGACATAAGTATGGTGATGGAGAGAAGTTTTATAATGCCGTTCGCCATATGGACAACCAAATAGGCCGACTTTGGGAAGTGCTACAATATAGGACGAAGCAGTATAAGGAATCTTGGGAGTTGTTTATTACTACAGATCACGGTAGGGATGCCAATACAGGAAAGCATCATGGAGGACAATCAGACCGTGAAAGGCTGATATGGATTGCAACCAATGCTAAAGGGCTAAATGATTATTTTTACAACTATACACCCGGAGTTGTATCCATAATGCCTACCATTTTACAATCGCATAATATAAAGCCTGCCAAAGCACAGTTATGGGAATTAGATGGAGTTCCCTTAGTTGGAAAGGTTTCGGTAGCCAATGCCAAAGCTTCTTTAAAGGACAATGAAATCCATGTTCGTTGGGAATCTCTTCAAAAAAATGGGACCGTAAAAATTTGGCTAGCACCCACCAATAATTATAAAGTAGGAGGTACAGACGACTATATTTTAATCGATAAGATAAAATCATCAAAGGAAGAGGCATTTATAACAATAGATCAATGGCCTTCCGATTTTTATAAAATAGTTATTGAAGGGAAACACAATAGCATCAATACCTGGGTATTAAAAAAATAAAATACAAAATGATATAATAAGGGAAGGGGGGTAAGGCAACACCAGCAAGTAGCTCCCTTTTCTTTTTGTATATAGAATATTGGGCCTATAGCCAATAACATCAAAAGTCCCCAAATATCTTTGGCTCTACGCGGCAAATGATCTTATATTTAAAGCTTAAACCTTTTTTAAGCCTAAATGAAGACCAGCCCAGCTATCCTTTGCCGACACATCGTTATTTGTATCCTTATTAGTATATTTTCCTCATGTAAAAAAGACCCAGTGTATACCAAGTGGGAAGTGACAGGAGGAGGTAAGGAGAATTTAAAGTTTTCTCACTTAGATCAAATAGACACCTCCAACGTGGTGCAGTTAGAAATAGCGTGGGTCTATCATTCCGAAGATAGAGATTCCACTAAATTTGGTCCTATGGAATGTAATCCTATTATTATAGACGATATTTTATATGGTGTTTCTCCAAAATTAAAACTCTTTGCTATAGATGCAGCCACTGGAAAGCAAAAATGGTCGTTTAATCCTGCCGATTCCCTACAAAATAAAAAATGGCATAGGAACAGTGTCAATATGAATCGAGGGGTTTCTTATTGGCAAGAAGGCGAAGATAAGCGAATTCTATACAGTGTAGGCCCCATAGTTTTGGCGGTAGATGCCACTTCGGGTGATTTGGTCACTAGTTTTGGCGATGAAGGGGGAGTAGATCTTAGAAGTGGATTAGGAAGGGACGAGACTAAGATGTTCATAGCACCGACTTCTCCTATGATGGTGCATAATGGTTTGTTTTTTGTTGGTGGATTGGTAGGGGAGGAGACTCCAGGTCATATCCGGGCTTACGATGTCATAACAGGGCAACAAAAATGGATTTTCCATACCATTCCACAACCTGGGGAAGGAGGGTATGAAACCTGGGAAGACACTACTGCCTATAAACGGATGGGATCTACCAATAGTTGGTCCGGATTTAGTTTAGACGAAAAAAACGGCTTGTTGTTCTGTGGAACCGGAAGCCCTACCAATGATTTTTACGGGGGAGACCGTTGGGGGAAAGGACTATACGGCAATAATATTCTTGCTTTGGATGCCATGACCGGAGAATTAAAATGGCATTTTCAAACCGTTCACCATGATGTTTGGGATATGGATCTGTCTAGTCCACCAATGATAATTTCTGTAAAACGAGACGGAAAACAGGTTGATGCCGTGGCACAATCTACCAAAACAGGACATATTTATGTTTTTGAAAGAACCACGGGAAAACCCCTTTTTCCTATTGAGGAAAGACCGGTAATTACTGAAAATGCCGTAGATGGCGAAAATTTATGGCCCACACAGCCCTTTCCGGTGTTGCCGAAACCCTTTGCAAGGCAACTATTGACCGAAAATGATTTAAATACGCTGGTTTCCGATTCTTCTTACCAAGATATTCTAAAAAGATTTCGTTCTTATCGCTCCGACGGTATTTATACGGCCCCTTCAACGGAAGGAACTATTGTGTTTCCCGGATATGATGGTGGCGGGGAATGGGGTGGTCCGGCTTATGACCCCCACACCCAAATTTTATATGTAAACGCCAATGAAATGGCCTGGGTGCTGAATTTGGTTGAAATGGATCAGCCTAAGGATGAGGGACACACAAACTTAGAGGCCGGTACTATTTTATATGCCAAAAACTGTATGGCCTGTCACGGCCCAGAACGCTTGGGAGGAGGCGATGTGCCTTCTTTAGTGGGAGTCGACAAAAAATATACACTCCCAAAATTTAAAGAGTTGGTAACTTCCGGGCGGAGGATGATGCCTGGATTTACCCAGCTGACCGAACTAGAAAAAGAGGCAATCGGCACCTATGTGCTAGATTTAAAGAATAAACAGAGTCAAGCCTATGTAGGGGTTATAGATGGTAATAATGAGCCTAGAAAAACTGCACGTCCTTCCTATAGTTTTACGGGATACAATAAGTTTCTGACCAAGGAAGGATATCCTGCAATCAGTCCGCCATGGGGAACCCTAAATGCCATAAACCTAAATACGGGAGAATATGAATGGAAAATCCCGTTCGGAGAATTTGAAGAATTGAAAAAACAAGGATATCCTACTACAGGGAGGGAAAATTATGGGGGCCCGGTAGTTACCGCAGGGGGACTATTGTTTATTGGAGCCTCTGCAGACGGTAAGTTTCGGGCTATTAATAAGACAACCGGTAAAATTTTATGGGAAACTAATCTTCCAGCGCCAGGGGTAGCCACTCCGGCAACCTATGAGGTCAATGGTAAACAATATGTGGTCATTGCCTGTGGAGGAGGAAAATGGGGCGGTAAGGCTGGCGATGCCTATGTGGCTTTTGCCTTGCCTTAGAGCCTATTAGTCATGAACGCTGTGATAATTATTCTTTTAAAAGAAAAAATAAGATGAGGCCATCCTTAAATTCCTCTCTTATTTTTGTAAAAGCAATTCGCATTTGAGATTCCACTGTTTTTATGGAGATCCCCAGTTCGTCGGCAATTTCTTTATATTTTAAGCCCCTGAGTTTTAGATTGAGAATTTCTTGGCAGCGTTCTGGTAATTGCTCAATACACTTTTTAAGGCGGTTGGTATAGTCTTCCCTGTCTATGTCAGTTGTCTCGAAAACTTCTTGTAAGGCTTCCTGCTTTAAATCTTCTAGGAAGGTATGTTCTTTATTCCTTTGTCTTAAACTTTGTAAAAATAAATTATAGGACATTTTATAGAGATAACTCTTAATAGAGGTATGTATCTCTATAGTTTTTCGTTTTCTCCACAGAGAAACAAAAGTTAATTGCACCAACTCTTCTGCTGTATCCAGGTCGCTTGTAAAGCCTTGTAAATAGGCGCAAAGAGCTTGGTAATGAGTGTCAAAAAGTAGTTTGAATGCGCTCTGATCTCCATTCTTAATACCTTCAATCAAATGCTTCTGATCTCTCAATAGTTCATCGTTTTTATAAGGAAAGTGACAATATTATAAAATAATTAAAAAAATGTTAAGGGTAAATCATTTTTTCTGCATCATATAAGTGTACGCTAAATTTTTAAAGGTTGAAAAAGATTATTATTAAATATTTGAACGAAGAGATTTCTGAGGAGGAATTGCAGCTGTTGAGTACATGGGTAAAAAAACCTGAAAATCAGGAAATCTTTAAATCTTATGTGCAAATTAACCATAAACTACATAAAACGTATCAAAAGGTAGATGCTGACAAAGCCTATAAAAAGATATTGGATCAACTCGACGATGTTCATTTAGAAAAAAGACCACAAATTATAAATATTTCTTCAAATTGGTTGAGATATGCAGCGGTATTTATAGGATTGCTTCTAATTGGTGTTGTGTTGGTAAAGAAATTTGACAAAAGAGATAGGTTGGTCAATACCTCAAATATTACATTGGAGCTAGAAGACGGTAGTATCCAAATCGTGAATGAATATCAAAATACAGTTATTGTAGATTCATTAGGACAAATTATTTCGGAACAAAAAGAAAACGAATTGATTTATTTCGATAAGGTTGCATCACAGAATGCTGCAGAAACAGAGTCTCCTTTTAATATCCTAAAAGTACCCTACGGTAAAACTTTCGGTATAGCACTTTCCGACGGTTCTAAAGTAACTTTGAACGCTGGATCTCAACTAAAGTATCCAGTCCATTTTGTTAAAGGAAAAAAACGATCTGTAATTTTAAACGGAGAAGCCTATTTTGATATAGCCAAGGATGCAGAACGCCCTTTTGTGGTAAATACTCAGGATATGGACATTCAAGTATTGGGTACAAAGTTTAATGTAACCTCTTATACACAGGATGAGAAAACCTATACCGTGTTAGTTGAAGGTAAAGTGGCCGCTATAAGTAAATTACAAGAGAACGATTCGATTGTATTAAACCCAAATCAAAGAGTCTTTTTTCACGAGGGATATTTAATGCAAGAATCAGTGAAAATAGAAAAATACGTAGGCTGGCTTTCTGGACAGTTAGTATTTATAGATGACTCCTTTGATGTAATTGCCCATAAGCTAGAAAGAAAATTTGACCTTAAGATCATTAATAAGTATCCGGCGCTTGATGAAATTACTATTACTGCAACCTTTAAGGATCAGGATATGCATGAAATATTAAAAACCTTTCAAACCTATTTACCTTTTAAATACACTATAAAAAACGGTGCGGTTACTATAACGAAACCAGATCAACAATAATGAAAAAAATAGGGAAAATGCGGCAACATTTCCCCTATTACTTTAAATCCACATTTAACTGAAGTATACACCAATTAAATCCAAGTAAATTTATGAAAAAACTACGAATCAAGAATGGGCTATGGCGCATTCTAAACCAATCTCAACTTAAAATGAAATTAACATTGTTGTTTTTGTTTCTCAGTTTGTTCCAAATAAGTGCTTCCAACACCTATGGTCAGAACAATAGCGTCTCTATTTATGTTAGTGAAGTGCCGCTAATACAAGTTTTTCAAATGATTGAACATCAAACGGAATACCGGTTTTTTTACAACAGCAAGGATTTGGATGTTAGAAAAAAATTGGTCTTTAATATTGAGAACAAGCAGTTGACGGAAGTGTTGGACCAACTTTTTAGAAATAGCGATATTTCTTATCAGATTTTCGGGAACCAAATTGTATTAAAAAAGGCAGTGGCCCCTACGAGAGATGTATCGGTTAATCTTACGCAACAGCAACAAACGCCATTAACGGGTAATGTTTCCGATAAATTTGGGACCCCTTTAGCCGGAGTAACTGTATTGGTAGAAGGTACCAATCATGGAGTAGTAACCAATTTTGATGGAGAATTTAAGATTTCACTGAAAGAATCAGAGAAGGTTTTGGTGTTTTCTTATTTGGGGTACAGACCTTATCGTATCGTAGTTGGCGAACAAACAAACTTAAAAATTACCATGGAGGAAGATTTCAGCCAATTAGATGAGGTCGTTTTAATTGGGTACGGTCAACAAAAGCGTGAGGCTGTTTCCGGGGCTGTATCTTCTGTTGAAACGAAAGATATCGTACAAGCTTCCGTTGGTTCAGTAGGTTTCGACAGAAGTTTAGGAGGACTTGTTAAAGGAGTGCAAGTATCTCAAAACACAGGCCGTCCAGGAGCGCCAGTACGATTAAATATTAGGGGGGTGACTTCTCCGTTATCTTCAGGGGGATTAAACCAACCTTTGTTTGTTTTAGATGGAGTGCCATTTAATTTAGATGCCTTAAAAGGCGCCAATCCGTTGTTGACAATCAACCCGGCCGATATTGAGAGCTTTGATGTTCTTAAAGATGCAGCCGCTACCTCTATTTATGGTTCTAGAGGTGCTAATGGGGTTATCCTTATTAAAACTAAAAGAGGTAAAAAAGGGCAAGCACCATCAGTAAATATGTCTTATACCACTACAATAGCCAAACCAATTAATACTGTGAATGTGCTAGATGCCAATCAATATCGTAATTATTACGATATGATGATAGGGAATAGTGTCAATGCTATGAATGCCGGTCAATTAGATCCTTTTTTCTCCTTCGATTTAGCAAATATTGGAAATGTCGCTTTAGACTGGAGTACCTTTATGGTTAATTATGATGGTTTAAGAGACGATTATTTTGGAGATGCCAACACTAACTGGAATAAAGAAGTGTTTAGAAGCGCAGCAGTGACAAAGCAAGCCAATTTGAGTTTGAATGGTGGTAGTGAAAAAACCAACTATGCCTTTAGTCTTTCTTATACCGACCAAGAGGGGTTGACACTTAAAGATGGCTTAGAGCAATATACCTTGGCGATGTCCTTAGATACAGATGTTACCGATTATGTAAAAGTAGGAGGGTCTATCAATTTAGGACATACTGAAGCTACTTCTGGAGAGGATGATCTTTTTGGACAATATACCATCAATACCTCTATCGCCAGGGCGCGACCAGATTTACCAGTCCGTGATGAAAATGGAAAACTTCTAGGACAGTCTGATTATACCTATGGTGCTTTTGAAACTATAGAACCTAACCCTTTAATGCGTTTGCAGAACAAAACCAACAACAAGACCTATAACTTTATTGGGAACTCTTATGTCGAGGTAAAACCTGTTAAGAATTTGATCTTAAAAGCAGATGTAAATGCTGCCGTGTTTTACACGGACAACAGTTCTTTTGTGCCAAAAGTGACCCAAACAGATTTTCAGTTCTTCCCTAATGATTCTTTTTTGAGCGAAACTGATGGTTTGGTATCGAATGTAACCACCAATTTGACCGCTAATTACGATCTAAGTGTTGCGGCTCATGATTTTAATCTTTTGGTAGGTGCCGCGTGGGATCGTACAAATTATAACAACAAAAGCCATTTTTACGCAGGTTTCCCTGATGATGATATCTTGATAAATGCTTCTTCGGCAGAATCAGTATTGTCTTATACGGGCAATAAATTGGAAACAGGTTTAAATTCTTTGTTTTCTCGTTTAACCTATGGATATAAAAATAGGTATAACGCAACGGTAAACTTTAGAACTGATACTTCCTCTAAATTTGGACCAGGAAATAAAAGGGCTTATTTCCCCTCCTTGTCTGCTAGTTGGAATATTGCTAATGAAAACTTTCTTGCCGATGTAGAAAAAGTAAATGCCTTGAAATTTAGAGCTAGTGTTGGTAGGGTAGGATCTACTAATGTTTCGGATTTTTCATACTTGCAATTTTTCCAAACCAATTCCAACGATATCTACAATGGTAGTTCTGCTGTAGTGCCTAACAATAATTTCCCTAATACCGAGATTGGATGGGAAACTACAGAAGAAATCAATTTAGGATTGGATTTCGCATTTTTTAACTCCCGTTTAAGAGGTGGGGTAGACGTATACAACAGAAAAACGACCGATGCTTTGGTGAGTACTCCTTTACCACTAGAATTAGGGCCTAATAGTTACTTCGCTAATTTTATCGATGTCTCTAACAGAGGGGTAGAAGTAAGTTTAGGGGGTGATATTGTAAGAGGTAACGATTTTACATGGAGCACTGATATAAACTGGTCTGTAAACCGTAATAAATTAGACAAGCTTAAGGGAGCTAATATAAATCCTTTCCAGTTAGACTATTATGTAGAAGGAGAGCCTGTAGGTACCATCAAAGGATATAAAGTAGTGAAGATTTTCCAAACTCAAGATGAAGTAGATGTCTTAAATGCGAATTCACCAGATGGTTTTTACGATCAGTTTTCTACAAGTGTAGGAGATTTTATGTACGAGGATGTGAATGGGGACGGAGAAATCACTTCGGATGACCGGACTATTATTGGTGATATTCAGCCCGATTTCTTTGGAGGTATTTCCAATACTTTTACCTATAAGAACTTAAGTTTAACGGCTTTGATGCAGTACTCTGTTGGTGCGGAAACCATATGGAATTCTATTCCAATGGGTACTTTTAATGCCCTAGGTGAAAACAAGTATAGCGAATATGCTCTAAATACCTGGACGCCAGATAATACAGATGCACGGTATGCAAGAGCCCTTTATTTTGATCCGTCACAAAGTGGTAGAGTTTCAGACAGATATCTTTTTGATACATCTTATTTAAGGTTAAAGAGTGTTCAGTTGACCTATGATTTTGATAAAAATCTTATGGATAAAATTGGTTTTGATGGGGCTAGACTAACCTTGTCGGGTACTAATTTAGTTACTTGGACCAAATGGCCTGGAATAGACCCTGAAACGTTCTCTGAACGAGGTGGAATAATTGATCAGGTGAGTAATGAAGACCCTTATCCTTTGGCAAAGGCATTTTCATTAGGTGTTCAAATTCAATTCTAAAAAAGGTATTATTTTCAAATAGATGCAATTCCCATTTTTAATTTAACCGAAATTATAAAGGGGGATTCCATCTAACCGATAGCAAACAAAAATATAAAATCGATGATAACTTATAAAAACATACTTAAAACAACGGCCTACCTTACTTTGGTATTGGGAATGGGCAGTTGTAGCATAGACGATATAAAGCCTAACAATCAATTAACCCAAGAGAATACCATTAGGGACGAAGCTTCTGCCCAACAGGTGCTTAATGGGGTTTATGATCTAGGAAGGGAATTTGACCTTGCCTTTTTTCCGTTGCATTTAGCTGCCTATGGTAATGAAGGAATGATTACGGGAGGATTGTCTGGAGGACAAGGGTTCAATACCAATGAAGTACCTGTAGAAAATAGGTACTTGACCAATGTGTATAACGGACATTACAAAATTATCAATGCCGCTAATTTCCTGATCCAAGAAGTAGAGGCAGGAAGTGCAGCAGGGATTTCGGAAGAAAGTAAATTGAGTATCCTTTCTCAAGCAAAGTTTCAAAGAGCCTTTTCTTATTTTAACTTGTTGCGTTATTTTGGTCAGTTTTACGATCTTAATTCCTCTTTTGGAGTAGTGGTAAGCACGGAATTTTCTACAGAATTAAATGCTCAGCCTAGGAATTCTGTTCAAGATGTATACAGCCTTATTATAGAAGACCTAGAATTTGGTGCAGCGAACGGTCCTATGTTTGTAGAGCACTTCTATACTGGTAGCTTGGCTTCTAAGGCCCTATTGGCAAAGGTTAAGTTGTATGTTGGAGATTATACAGGTGCTGCGGTATTGGCAGAAGAAGTAATTAACAACGGTGAGGGCTATGCCTTGGAGCTTCAATACGGTGATATTTTTAACAACAGCTTTTATTCATCAGAAGTAATATTTGCTCCCTTTTCTGGTCCTGGTGCTGAAGGTGGTAGTAAAATGGATCAGATTAACAGAACTACGTATAGTGAAACCTTACGTTCCTTGGCAGATGCCCAAGTTGGCTTAGCCAATGATGGCGACTTAACAGCTACTGGGGCTGCTTATGACCCTCGTTTTAGCTTTGCCTATTCAGATGCAACCAAAGGCGTTAACACCCAAGGGAAATATCCTTTTGGAAGTACAGTAGGCTCACAGAACAACACCTTATACCACCTAAGATTGGCTGAAGTTTATTTGATTCATGCCGAGGCTGAAGCAAGACGTCAAGGTGGCGATCTTGATGCAGCACTGGCTAGTGTAAATGCATTAAGAGATCGTGCCGGGGTAACTCCGATAGTATTGGCCGATAAAGCTAGTTTATTAGAGGATATCCGTCAGGAGAAATTGTTGGAATTGTTTTTTGAAAACGGAGAGTCTTGGTTTGATGTTGTGCGTTATGATGCTTTGGGAGACCTAACGGCTTCTTCGGTAAAAGCAACGCTTACCTCAGAAAATAAATTCGTATTGCCTATCCCTTCTCAAGTATTGATAGGAAACAAAGCTGTAAACCAGAATCCTGGTTACTAAAATTGGTTAATTAAAGAAAAAACAAATCTTATGAAAAATATATTTATAATAGGAGCCATGGCACTTTTTGTGTCCTGTAAGCAGGAGCAACCACCAAAGGATTACGCCGTAATCCATGGAACCATAGAAAATCCAAAAGAAGGATTAAATTTAAGACTGTACAATCCGGAGACTTCTAAGTCAACGGCTATAAAGGTCGATGAAAATGGTCAATTCCGTGATACTTTAAAATTAGAATTACCAGTTACTTTCACTTCGGTTTATGGAGAGATTTTTAACCTCTACCTAAAAAATGACATGGATGTAGAAATTAACTTCGACGCCGATAAAATCTCGGAGAGTATCGTTTACAAAGGAAACGGTAAAGCCGAAAACGATTTTTTAAAATCTAAATCCAAACAAGTATTAAATCTTTTAGGAAAAGATTACAAAATTTATTTAGGATTGAATCAGGCCGATTTCGAGGCTAAGACCAATGCCTTTGTAAATAAAATATACAGTCAGTTAGAGGAGCAACAAGCTGTTTTGGGAGCCGACTTTGTAGATGCAGAAAAAAAGAAAATTGACGCTTTTAAAAAGAACATGACCTCTCAACATTTAGAGCAGTTAAAGATAAATGAAGAATTGGCACAGGGGAAGCCTTCGCCAGATTTTAAGGATTATTTAAACTATGATGGCGGTACTACCTCTTTAAAAGATTTACAGGGAAGTTATGTGTATATAGATGTATGGGCTACTTGGTGTGTTCCATGTGTCTATGAAATTCCTTACCTAAAAGAAGTAGAAAAAGAATTTCATGGTAAAAACATAAAATTTGTAAGTATTTCCGTAGATCGTAAGGCCGATGAGAAAAAATGGCGAGACATGATTATGGAAAAAGAATTAGGAGGCGTACAGCTATTGGCAGATAATGAAATATCGTCAAAATTTATGACCGACTATTATATTTATGGAATTCCTCGTTTTATCTTATTAGATCCCAATGGGAACATCGTAAGTTATGATGCTCCAAGGCCTTCAATGCCAGAATTGAAAGATCTTATATCGTCTTTAGATATTTAATGTTTTTTATTTGAGTTAGTAATGGTTAAAATCAGGGATGTCATGTCCCTGGTTTTTTCTTCTCTACTTTTACTTTGGGCCATCCTAAAGTGATTTTTAAGTAGTTACTCCAAGCATTTTTCACCACGTATACCAATACAAGAAAGAATTTTTGGATAGCTATAGATTTGATAAAATATTTATTACCCCATATATTAATTAAAGTATCAAAAAATGAGTAAAAAATCTCCATTCAGGTGGCTGCTTTTAGCAGTAGCCTTTTTATCGATCCAACAGTATGCCGTTGGCCAAAAAATCGATTCCAAATTCTCCAAAATAAAGGAGATGGGAGGCATTCAGGAATACACCTATTTGCCTAATGGTATGCAAGTATTATTGCTTCAGGATAATGCAGCCCCTGTTGTTACCGTGCAAATGGTATACAGGGTGGGGTCTAAGCACGAGGTAACCGGAAACACGGGGTCTACCCATTTATTAGAGCATTTGATGTTTAAGGGGACCAAAAAATTCAACAAAGAAAGCGGGACTTCTATCGATAGTAAATTAACGGCTATCGGAGCCCAGATGAATGCCACTACTTGGAACGATAGAACCAACTATTATGAGACTATCCCAAGTGATAAAATAGAACTTGCCTTGGATATAGAATCGGACAGGATGCGAAATGCTTTTCTTTTAAAAGAAGATAAGGATGCCGAGATGACCGTAGTAAGAAACGAATTTGAAAGAGGCGAAAACAATCCTAATGCGGTTTTAGGAAAAGAAATCTGGTCTACGGCCTATATGGCACACCCATATCACCATTCTACTATTGGATGGCGTTCGGACATAGAAAAAATGCCTATTGAAGTCTTAAGAAATTTCTACAACACCTATTATTGGCCAGACAACGCTACCCTTACCATTATAGGTGATTTTGAAAAGAAGAGTCTTTTTAAATTGATAGACAAGTATTTTGGCCCTATCACCAAGGCACCACATGAAATGCCACAGCCTTACACGGAAGAACCCCAGCAGTACGGTCCAAGAAGGGTTGTTATCAAAAAGCCTGGGCAACAAGGGGTACTTTCGGTAGCCTATAAAATACCGGGAACTTTACACGAAGATATGCCTGCTCTGACCGTTTTGGGAGAAATCTTGGGATCGGGAACTTCTTCTGTATTTAACCGTGCTTTTGTAGATACGGGAATTGCTTTCTATGGCTATAGCAGTGTGTCCAATTTTCAGGACGTAGGACTTTTTACAACAGCCCTTGGATTCTCTGCCGAAAAAAACCACGAGGCGGTAAACAAGCAGTTGTTGCAAGTTTTAGATAGCGTAAAAAACAATGGCGTTCAACAGGAAGATGTAGATCGAATTATCGCTAAATTAAACGCGGAAACCGTACTGTACCGCGATGGTTCTGGAAGTATCGCCAGTGAACTTACCGAAACAATAGCCGCAGGCGATTGGACAGAATTTGTTACCGCGAGTGATAAATTAGCGAAAGTTACCGCTGCTGATGTACATCGGGTAGCCAAAAAATATTTGGTCGAAGACCAAAGTACTACAGGTTATTTTATTCCGGTCGTTCCTGGAACTAATGAGATAGCGGAGGAAGCCCCAGCAAATTTTTGGGAGCCAGCAAACCAAAAACAATATTACAGACATTCACACGGAGAAAAAACTGCGGTATTACCATCGAAGGGCGTTAGTGAAGATGCTTATTTGGCCCTTCCTGAAACCAAAGGAGATGAGAAAGTAGAACGTAAAACCGTTGCAGGAATTGATGTAATCAGTAAAAAAACAGGCGCCAAAGATTTCGTTACTGTCGCGGCAAGCTTTCCAATTGGAAGTTATTTAGATCCTAATAATAACGAAATGATTCCTTCTTTGACAACACAATTGTTGAAAAAAGGAACTCTTAAAAACGATAAGTTTCAATTCTCTCAAAAATTAGAGAAATTGGGCGTTGATATATATGTTTCTGCTGGAGCTTATAATGTAAGCATTAGTTTTAAGTGTCTAACCAAAGATGTCGATACCGTTATTGGACTTTTGGCAGAAGAGTTGAGATATCCTTTGTTCGATGCCAAAGAATTTGAGCTTATCAAACAACAGAATGTTGGAGGAATGAAACAAGGGTTGACAGATCCGGGTGCCATGGGAAGAATTGCCATGTTACAGAGCATTTACCCTAAAGATCATCCTAATTATTCTTTTGATATTGAAAAAAGGATCAAGGATATTGAAAATGCTAGCCTGGAAGATGTAAAAGCATTTCATAAAAGGTATTTTGGACCAAAAGCGATGCATTTAGTAGCGATCGGTGATGTAGAAACCAAACCATTGTATGCTGCTTTGACAAAGGCATTCAAAGGATGGACCGGTGGTGAGGAACAAGTATTGCCAACGGTAAAAGTAGAAGCGTCGAAAGCTAAAACTACCGTAGTTACTATTCCAGAAAAACCTAGTGCTGAAATGTTTATTGCCCAATATACAGGTATCAAAAGATCGGATAAAGATTTCCTTCCTTTCTATATCGGAAACCACATTTTTGGTGGAGGATTTTCAGGTAGGTTGATGCGTACTGTAAGGGACGAGGATGGTCTTACCTATTCTATCGGTGCCGGCCATACTGGACATACTTTTACAGGTGGACATTGGTTGATCAACGCTTCCTTTAATCCAGAGCTTTTCCAAACAGGATTGGATGCCACCATGGCTCAATTGAAACTTTGGGTAGAAGATGGTATCACCCAAAGTGAACTAGAGGCAAAAAAATCGAACCTTACGGGAGCTTTTAAAGTTGGAATGGCAACTACCGCCGGATTGGCAGGAACAATCTTAAGCTTTGTAGAAAGAGGTTTAGAGCCCGATTATATTTATCAGTACTCCAAAGATGTAGAAGCAGTTACCCTAGAAGAAGTAAATGCAGCGATCAAAAAATATATCGATTTAGATAATCTGATCATTATTAAATCTGGTTCTTTGGATGAAAATGGAGCGCCATTAAAATAAAAAACCCCTACTTTTTGTACTATTGTAGAAAAAATCCACGCCTTCTTAAATTTAGGATCCCTAAGTTTGGGAAGGCTTTGGAAAGGCAGGCTCATAGGAACTAAAAAGAATAGTTCTATTTAAATAATTAATCGAAAATGAAAATTAAACATTTATTTTTTTTAGGACTCTTTTTTATCCAGCTAACAGCAGTTGCTCAGATTTTAAATCCAGTAGCATGGACTACTTCCGTTGAAAAGATATCCGATACAGAGTATCAACTAAATGCTACGGCGGCCATAGATGATGGTTGGCATTTATATTCCCAAAACGTACCCGAAAACGGTCCTATCCCTACAACTTTTACCTTTGTTTCCAATGATGGATTTGAATTATTGGGCGATGTCCAAGAAGAAGAAGGACATACCATTAATGACCCTGTTTTTGAGATGGTCATTAAGTTTTTTGAAAATAAAGCAATCTTCTCCCAAAAGATTAAACTTCTAAAAAAAGACCTTGAGGGTATTAGTGGAGAAGTAGAGTTTATGGTCTGTGACGACAAGAGTTGTTTGCCCCCATCTTATGTAGACTTACATTTTAACTTAAAGGGAGCTACTCAAGGAGCAGCACCAAGTGAAACAAATATCAGTCCGGTGACCGATGGGGAAGTAAAGTCCCAACAAGATACCGTTTCTGAAGAAAAAACAACGCCTTCCAACACAGGAAAGGAAAAAAACAAAGGCTTTATAGCTATATTTTTTATAGCTTTTCTCTCTGGCTTTGCCGCCCTGTTAACACCTTGTGTGTTTCCCATGATCCCCATGACGGTAAGCTTCTTTACCAAGCAGAGTAAAACAAAAGCCAAAGGAATAAAAAATGCCATTATTTATGGTATTTGTATCATTGTTATATATGTATTGCTAGGAACTGCGGTAACCGCAATTTTTGGGGCAGATTCTTTAAATGCCCTAGCGACAAATGTATGGTTCAATATCATCTTCTTTTTGTTGCTGATTGTTTTTGCACTTTCTTTTTTAGGTGCTTTCGAAATTATGTTACCTAACAAATGGGCGAATAAAGTAGACAGACAAGCCGATAGGGGTGGACTCGTAGGTATCTTCTTTATGGCTTTGGCATTGGCCATTGTTTCCTTTTCGTGTACCGGCCCTATAGTAGGTACCTTATTGGTAGAGGCTGCCTCTAAAGGGGGTATTGCGCCAATTATAGGAATGCTAGGGTTCTCCTTGGCTATTGCTTTGCCTTTTGCCTTGTTTGCCGCCTTCCCAGGCTGGTTAAACTCCTTGCCAAAATCTGGAGGTTGGTTAAATACAGTCAAAGTGGTACTGGGATTTTTAGAACTGGCATTGGCATTTAAATTTTTATCCCAAGCCGATCTGGTACTGCAATTACACTTTTTAGAACGCGAGGTTTTTATAGCTATTTGGATTGCCATTTTTGGAACCCTAGCCTTTTACCTGTTCGGGAAAATACAATTGCCGCACGACTCGCCATTGACCCATATTTCTGTGGGCAGGTTGAGTATGGGATTAATTGTACTGACATTTACCGTGTATATGATTCCTGGACTTTGGGGAGCGCCATTAAATATTATTAGCGCCTTTCCTCCTCCATTAGACTATGCGGAATCTCCTTATGGTGTCGGAAATACAAAATCGGGGGGTGGCGTAAGTGCTGCGCACCAAGATTTGCCCGAAGGAGCCCATTTATTGGCACCACACGATATTTTGGCCTTTAACGATTACGATATGGGACTTGCCTATGCCAAAAAAGTAGGCAAACCGGTAATGCTCGATTTTACTGGTTGGGCCTGTGTGAATTGCCGGAAAATGGAGCAAAACGTATGGCCAGATAGCCAAGTGTTGAGCATCCTAAAAAATGAAGTGGTCTTAATTTCCCTGTATGTAGATGACAAAAGACCTTTAGAGGGCGATGAAGTGGTCGAATCCAAACTAAGACCTGGTAAGAAACTAAAATATATTGGCCAGAAATGGAGTGAATTTCAAACCATACGATATAAAGCCAATACACAGCCATTCTACGTATTAATGGATCACGAGGAAGAAAACTTGCTAGATCCTGTGGGCTATACCCCAGACGTAGAAAACTATCTTAATTGGCTGAAGGATGGTCTTTCAAAATTTGAGAAATAAAATTATTACAAGAAAAATGTATCAAGAATCCAACAATACAAAGGTATCAGAATCGACAATCTTGGAAAACCACTTTCAACAGTTCAGACCCAATATTATAGGTGATTCCCATATTTTTGAGTCCATAAACGGGAAGCAGGAATTGCTTTATGCCGATTGGATCGCCAGCGGAAGATTATACGCACCTATAGAAAATATAATGTGCACAAAAATAGGACCAATGGTCGCTAATACGCATTCCTTTTCCAGTGAAACGGGGAAAGCGTCTACCTATGCCTACAAACATGCACGCAGCCTTATAAAAAAGCATGTAAATGCCAATGAAAACGATGTTTTGGTTACCTGTAGTACAGGAATGACTGGTGTCCTTGCACGCTTGCAACGTATTATGGGACTTCGATGGCCCGATGCGGTAAAGGACAAAGTGGTCTTATCAGAAAATGAAAGACCGGTGGTGTTTATTACCCATATGGAACACCACTCCAATCATGTGCCTTGGATGGAAACTATAGCGGATGTGGTGATATTGCCATCCGATGAAAAGCTATTGGTAGATCCAGCGCAGTTGGAAAAGGCACTGCTTAAGTATAAAGATCGCAGCCTAAAAATAGGCTCATTTACTGCTTGTTCCAATGTTACCGGGATTATTACGCCATACCAGGAACTCGCCAAAATTATGCACCAACACGGCGGGTATTGCTTGGTAGATTTTGCGGCCTCGGCTCCATACGTACAAATGGATATGCATCCCGCAGATCCCGAAGCGCAACTAGATGCCATATTTTTCTCTCCCCATAAATTCTTGGGCGGACCGGGAACTTGTGGTGTATTGGTCTTTAACAAAGAGCTGTATAATACCCAAGTCCCCGATGTACCAGGGGGGGGGAATGTAAAATGGACCAACCCATGGGGCGGCTTTGCCTATAGTGAAGATATTGAAACTAAGGAAGATGGCGGCACCCCCGGCTTTTTACAGGTAATGCGTACCGCGCTGTGTATTGAGCTAAAGGGAAAAATGGATGTGGATAAAATAAGGGAGCGCGAAGAGCAACTTTTGAACGATTGTTTTACTAGGCTCCAAGATGTTCCAGGTTTGTATATTTTGGGTTGTAAGGACCAAAAACGAATCGGTTGTGTGTCCTTCGGAATCCAAAATATCCATTACAATTTAATTGTAAGGCTGTTAAACGATCGTTTTGGGATTCAGGTGCGTGGCGGTTGGTCTTGTGCCAGTACCTACGGACATCATTTGTTCAGTATCAATGAAGATGACTCCAAAATTATGACTCAGGGCATATACGACCAGAATTTGACCGAAAAACCGGGATGGGTACGTATCTCATTGCACCCTGTCATGACCGACGAAGAGGTTAAAAGGATCTGTGATGCCATAAAATTAGTAGCAGAAAATATAGATGAATGGAGTAAGCCTTATACTTATAATTGTGCGAACAACGAATATGAGAGTGTAGAAGGCGATGATCAGATTATTGATCAAGTAAAAGAGTGGTTCTCTTTATAAAATTACTATTGGGGAAGGCTTTATACCTTCCCCGTTTTTACATCCCTATCCCCATATATAATTTTTAGGGTAACAACTACATTAATTAGCGGTTGGGAATTGGAGCAATCCCCAATGATGCCAAACAGCCTACCATATAATATGGGGCTGGTTGCGGCTCTTTCTAACCAATAGATTGCGATATTCCAGATACTTCCGCGACAGTCTCCCGTATCTTAAGGGCTAAAAACTAAAAAAAAGGGCCAGGCCAATTGTACCTCCCAAGACAATATCGACCTTGCAGATTCTCCTTTAGTAGGTGTCAAAAAATTATTTGTAAAATTTTTAGAGGTAGTTTTTGTAAATATTGATAATCTAAAATGGAAACTATTAATCTTTTCTATCTCTATTATTTTGATGGCATTAGGGTTAAAGCTTTTAAAGTTGAACAAAATAGAAGGGGAGACTAAGAAACACTGAAACCCAGGTTTATAATAATAACAGCAATTAGTTGTTTGTCTGGCAGATTTTTGATTAACTTCAAAATACTTTGAGAAAAGGGAATCATATTGTGTAAGTGTTTTAAAATAAAAGCAACATCATGAGCAGAGGATTTATAAAAGAAGACGATCAAGAAGAAATTCCAATGGTACCGCCAAGGGCAGATTTACCTATAGGGGTTACCAACTATGTAACCCCTATAGGGATGAAGGCATTAATGGATGAAAAACAGCAACTTTTGGATGAAATTGGCCAATTGGAGAGTTCAAATGAAAGAGAGCGTAGAATAGCCGTCAATCATATAAATGCAAAACTTATATTGTTAACCAATAGGATTAAGACGGCAAAAACCATAGCATTAAAAGAGCAGCCACAAGACGAAATAAGGTTTGGTGCCAAGGTAACCCTTAAGGTGTTGGCGACTAACAAGATCCAAAAATTTCAAATCGTTGGCGTCGATGAGGCAGATATAACCAAAGGGAAAATATCCTTTATCTCTCCCTTGGCCAAAATATTAATCCAAAAAAGGGTAGGGGACCGGGCCGTATTGTCATTGGCAAAAGGAGAGAGGGTTTTTGAAATTATGGATATTAATTATGAATAATTGTTCCGATATGGACCCCATGTCCAAGCATATATTATTGGGGAAAATGCGCCGATGGTACAAAATTTATCGCGTTAGGGACCGCGGCGGCATCCCCGCAGCTTGGCAAGGGATATAGCCAAGTGCCCGCCCGACGAAGGAGGGAACGCCCAAATAACTAAACCATTCAAAATTATCATTGAAATGATTTGTATGCCGAGTTAATAGATCGGTTATCATTATTAACATCAGAGGCGCAAGGCCTAAGGAAGGTCCACTACGCTCGTCAGTACAACTAGTATCACGTCTTAGGTTTTAAAAAGCACGATTTTAAGTGATTTTAGTCCTTAATTAACACTTCATTTTGAAAGGTAGGTCGTAAAAAAATAATACTTTCGCCCAAGTTTTAAAAGTCAACGAGCGTTGGCCTATATCATCTGATTCTTCTTAAATTCTAACACCTGTTTAATGGGGTATTGTGCAATGCGGCCTAAAGGATCAGAACACCTCTATTTTGATTTAAAATGTCTGAAATTTTTAAAAATCGTTGGTTTCTACTAATCGTTATCGCCCTTACTTGGGGTAGTTCTTTTATTTTGATAAAGAAATCCTTACTTGCTTTTAGTCCTTATGAAATTGGGGCCATTAGGGTAGGGGTGTCTGGATTAATGATGCTTTATATTGGGCTTCCTGCCTTGCGGAAAATGTCTAAAAAAACCTTGTTTTGGATTAGTTTGGCCGGTTTTTTTGGGAATTTTTTTCCGATGTACTTGTTTCCTTTGGCGCAGACCCAGGTGAGTAGTTCCCTAGCTGGAATTTTAGATTCTTTGGTGCCGATTTTTGTATTGGTATTTGGGTTCCTTCTTTTTGGCATACGCAGTAAAAAGGTGCAAGTTGCCGGTGCCCTTATAGGTTTTTTAGGGGCCGCAGTTTTAATGTATTTTTCGGAAGCTAGCAGTGAAGAATCCGAACTAGGATATGCGCTTTTAGTGGTGCTGGCCACCGCTTGTTATGCCGTTAGTGCCTTAATTATAAAGCAAAAATTAGAGCATATACCATCTATGGAACTTTCAGGAGCGGTATTTTCTATTTGGATGGTGCCCTCATTCGTGATATTGATCTTTTCCGGGTTTTTCCAGAATTTTAAAGCCACGCCAGAAACTTACGAAGCCTTGGGCTATTTAGGGATTCTTACTGTCTTGGGAACGGCCATCGCTATGATACTTTATTACAAATTAATAAAAAATACTACGCCGGTTTTTGCTAGTACCGTAACTTATTTATTGCCTATAGTAGCCGTAATATGGGGTCTGATCGACGGGGAGAAATTTAATCTTTGGTATTTGCTGGGAGGGTCATTAATTTTAATTGGGATTTATCTCATCCGAGAGAAAAAAATAGAACCTTAAACGCTAAACAAGGATTTTACAAATCATATTATTGTAAAAGAGAAGGTTTTAGGAGATTGTTGTTAGGGTCAACTATCTTACTGACCTTTAAAAATAGTTGTTGTCATGACAAGTAATAAAATACAACAAATAAAGAGGATTATTCGCAAGAAATGATCCTCTTTATTGTTATTCTTTTTTAAATTCCTAAAAACTTGTATATGGATGATAGGCCCATTCTTGTTAATAGAATAAGCCACATCGTAGCGACAAACGGAAACGTATAAGGGGGGATGCTAGTCTGTATCATATAGTCATCTATTATTACGGTAATCACCGTAGCGATAACCACCCAGAACCCATCTCTTCTCAATGGCCCGGCAAATGCAATGGCGCACAAAATAGCATTGAAACTAAATAGGCCCGTATCTACAGCCGAATCGGGACGGTTGAACATATTAGCAACCGTAATGGCCAATATGGAAGCAAATATTCCATAAAGGGCAGCAGTGGGACTATTTATATAAACCCCCATTAAAAACAAGAGCCCGGCGATTAAAGTTCCTTGAAACATTACTTGACCAAACCCCAGAGTAGCAAAAATAAGGTCGTCATCTATATTATCACTATCATAATCTATGCCTATCTGCTCCAAAACTTCTTCAAAAAATTCGGCCGTCGGTTCTTGCAAAACAGTCTCAGCTGCCGTGGGGTGATTCACTTTTGGAAGTATATTTCCCGTGCTGATTAAAGATACCACCACCCAGCTTAAGACTACAAAGGGGAAGGTGAACACTTTGATGTTTTTTGCAATAGCCAGCTGCATCAGAAGGGTTGCAAGGACTGAAGAAATAAGAATCCACCTCACGGATGTCCAGTTAAGTCCATATTGATGCACTAAAATTATACCCAATAGGGCTGCATTAAAACCATATAATCCCTGGTTGAATTCTTCGTGGTGTTTTTTTCTAAAAAACAGTCCTACACAAGTCCCTGCTAGAGTTGAAATTAATAGCCCTACTCCCATTAGCCAAGAACTGTACAGTACCCCTAATAAAAACAAGAATCCCGTTACTGCATTATCCTGCAGCATTATCTGTGCGACCCCTCTTAAGTTTACTGCCGTAAATTGTCTAATCTTAGATATCATACGTTTTGATCTACTAATATTTACCAGCCCAGAAAAATCATTCCTGCACCACAGATTAATATAGTAGCACCAGCGATGGCGGTCATATATTTTTCTAAAAATTCGGTTTTAATAAGGCTATATCCATAGTAACCTAATACTACCATTATCACCATCATAAGGAGGGTGAAAAACAAGAAAACTGTGGTTATTAAAATAATTCCAGAAGTAGAATTTAAAATAGCCGGATAGGTCAAAAGGGGAATCATAGGTTCACAAGGCCCTAAAAGGAAGATTATGAGCAACACCCAGGGGGTGACCTTTTTTCTCTCCGTCGGCATTACCGGCCCTTGGTTGTGTTTGTGCTCATACACATAGACATCACCACTTTCATACACATCAAAATGTTTATGGGTTTTATTGCGGTAGGCTTGGTATAATCCAATCATTAGGAAAACAAATCCAAAAATAAATAGGGCCCACGCCGCCAGGCCTCCTCTAACTTCTTCGAACCATCCTAGTTTGCTCAGGGAAAATCCTAGTGCTACGCCACCAAGGCCGAGGAGTACAGAACTCAGTACGTGTCCTGTACCACATATTACTGTCCAAAAAAGGGTACGTCTCAAAGACCATTTTTTGGCCTTTCCAATGGCTATAAAAGGGATATAATGGTCTGGTCCCGTTAGGGTATGCAAGACACTTATTGAGATTGCCGCTATTAATAGCGCATTTAAATCTGGTTCCATATTTTATTGTACTTTTAATTCTATTTTTTGCCTGCGTAAGGCACTTGCTTCTTTATCTAATTTCTGTTGTATTTTTTTTAGCGCCTTAAAGATTTGTTCGCCCGAATTTCCTAAAACCCGTAGCGCACAGGCTTCATTGGAAATTTTGGAAACGCCAAAAATAAGGTCTTCTTCTTCCGAGAGTATTTCGCTCATAAAGTCCATATGTTCTTGAGGGGCGTGAAACGGGTCGACGCATAAAAAATTGGCCTGATAGCTAAACTCCTCGTACTGTCCCGTAGTTTTAAAATCAACCTTTTTAGGGTCTAGGTACAGATTGTCCTTATAAAATAATTTGTCCTCTCGGTAAACTTTAGTTAGACTGCTGAATTTTTTAAAGGCAAAAGATTCTCCATTAAGTTTTCTTCCACAGGCCAAGATTTCTCCCCAGATAAGGACGCTGCTATTGGTCAGATATATCGTATTTTCATTTTGGAAAATAGCCCCTTTATGTGGAACGGAGGGATGTGGTAAATGACTAAAATAGGCATCATCTTCTACGTTTATTTTCATTTCTTGCCTGGCGCCATCGGGGGTGTCATAAATTCTTTGATAAGATTGTGTCTGTAGGTTGAGCAAGGTTTCTTTTTTTACGTTGATATCAATTTGATAATGGTCGTTGTTGAATAAACCAGGAGAGGAGCTCATAATCATGAGCTCCAATAATGGATTCGTTTTATCTTCCCGTACTTCTACCACGTTAAAAGGTGGACTAAAAAAGGTGTCCTTAAGAATGGTAAGTTCTCGGTACAAGCCGGTTTGTACACTATATTTTCCCATAGGTTAATATTCTAAGGTCGGTTCTTTGGCTTTTTCTTCTATTAAAGCGTATTTTTTTATCCAATTGATCACATTGTCAAGACCGTCACCTCTCATAAGGTCCGTAAAAACAAATGGGCTTCCTTGTCGCATCCTGCTCGAATCGACTCTCATTACTTCTAAACTAGCATTGACGTAAGGAGCCAAATCTGTTTTATTGATGACCAATAAATCGGAGCGCGTAATTCCAGGGCCTCCTTTTCTTGGTATTTTTTCGCCTTCGGCTACAGAAATAACAAAAATGGTGACATCTGCGAGGTCTGGGCTGAAGGTGGCCGAAAGATTGTCACCGCCACTTTCTATAAACATAATCTCGATTTCTGGATGGCGAGAGATCATTTCGTCTATGGCCTCCAAGTTCATACTAGCATCTTCACGGATAGCCGTATGGGGGCATCCACCGGTTTCAACTCCAATGATACGATCTGCCGGTAACAAGGAGTTTTTTGTGAGGTATTCGGCATCTTCCCGAGTATAAATATCGTTGGTTATCACCCCTATACTATATTCCTTTGCGATTTTATGGGATAATTTTTCGATTAAAGCTGTTTTTCCAGAACCTACTGGGCCAGCGACACCTATTTTGATATATTTTCTCTCTGACATTCTATTTAATTTTGAATTGGTTTGTTTTTATTAAGACATGTATAATCGTGAATATAAATTTTCGTGCTGCATACACCTGATATCGAAAGCAGGGTTGCACAATCCACGCATTTCCTCATCTATGGTCAAAGTTTCGTGCGCCACAATATTTATAAACTCATGGAGCTTGTACAGTATTTCCTGACCGTCCATTTGTCCTAAAGGCACCATTTTAACACTATTGGTGACCATGTTTACCGCAGCATTATAATAAAATGAACTTAGTACATCTATTATTTCTGCCCCTAAAAGAGCGGTGATCATCCCAAAAACAACTGAAAAATGCCCTGGTGTTTTTTTCTCCTTTACGGCTTGATAGAAATCGTGCATTAATTTAAAATCGTGTAGGCGGACATAGATCTTTAAAAGCCTTGTCCCTAGTTTTAAGCTACCCTCGCGCACCTCCATAGGTGTTTTAAGGGCGTGACTTTCATTGTCTAGTTCGAGCAGGGCTTCTAGGTCATTTTTTTGCGCTAGGTAAAAGGCGTCCCGAACAAAAACGCCATCGTTAAATTTATAATTGTAGAGCAGCATATTTTTTACAAACTCGGTCGTAGTGACTACGTCCTTTACCTTGTTTTGTTGAATATAGGTCTCTAAACCATTAGAGTGCGAATACCCTCCTATAGGTAGGGTGGGATCCGATATATGGAGTAACTCTAATAGCATGTTTCCGTTATTTTTACGCATTGGATTTATGATTTTGTGGTAAGATCCAGAATCTTGGAAAATAAAGATGGATTTTGATTGCCGTGGGAGTGTCCTACATTGGCCTTTAACATATTGAGCAATTTGCAGTGTTTTTTTTCCACGATATAACCGGTGGCCACCAATAAACGCTCTAAAGGCTTTTCATAGGCCACAAGTACCTTATCCTCTTGAATAAAAAGAGGTAAATGCTTGTTTCCTATTTCGTAACAAACCGTTCCCATTTCCAATAAATTTCTCGGGGTAACTTCCAAGCTATCGCAGGGTAAAACGGAAACTACTACTACGCTATTTTCGTCTTCCATGACTATATCTCCTTGGTGTAAACGCTGGCCTTCCATTAAAAATTTTATAGCCACTTCTCGGCCATTTTCTGTTTTCTTGCGCATAATGCGCTTGGTCATTTCATACCATTCCAAATACAGGGTGTCTACGGTCTTGGTTCCTATATTATAGGTTTCTAAATTTCCTATTACTTCTTTACATACCATTAGCAAAACATTTTTTGATAATCTACATGGCACGGTTCAAGGCTAGTCCCTCGTTTAAGCGTCAGGGATAGTACGTACTCTAATATCTCTTGGCTTACCTTGGAGATTGCGTTACCAGGCCATGTAGTTATATTTTTTTTTAGAATAAAAAATACCGTTGTGCTAACGGAACAACATCAATAGCTTCACAGGTAATTTTCACGCCATCGACCTTTACTTCGTAGGTTTCTGGATTCACCTCTATCACAGGAGTTTTGTCGTTGTGTATCAAATCTTTTTTGGATACGCTTCGGCAATTGGTCACCGCGAACAACTGTTTGTTAAGGCCATATTTTTCCTTAATATTATTGTTCATTGCTGCCTTAGATACAAAGGTGGCACAGGTTTTATGTACGGCACTTCCCATACTTCCAAACATTAGGCGCATTAAAATAGGCTGGGGGGTAGGGATAGAGCCGTTAGGGTCTCCCATTTTACTCGCTACGATCATTCCGCCTTTGATGATCATTTCTGGTTTAGCACCAAATAGAGCAGGTTTCCACAATACGATATCGGCCATTTTATGGGGCTCTATAGAACCAACATGATTAGAGATACCGTGGGCTAGGGCAGGATTAATGGTATATTTAGCCACATAGCGCTTTGCTCTAAAGTTATCGGCTTTTACTTTTTTGTCTTCCTCTAGGAAACCTTGTTGAATTTTATTTTTGTGGGCTGTTTGCCACGTTCTAGCGATGGTTTCTCCGACGCGTCCCATTGCTTGGGAATCTGAACTCATGATACTGAAAACGCCCATATCGTGAAGGATATCCTCGGCAGCTATAGTCTCTGGACGAATCCTTGAATCGGCAAAAGCTACATCTTCGGGAATACTTTTACTTAAATGGTGACATACCATTAACATGTCTAAATGTTCGTCTATGGTGTTTTTGGTAAACGGACGTGTTGGGTTGGTAGATGCGGGAAGTACGTTGGGGTACATGGCAGCTTTGATAATATCTGGTGCATGTCCGCCCCCAGCACCTTCGGTATGAAAGGTATGTATAGTTCGTCCGTTAATAGCATCCATGGTATCTTCTAAAAAACCAGCCTCGTTCAAGGTATCGGAGTGCAAGGCTATTTGGATGTCGTATTCATCGGCAACCTTTAAAGACGCGTCAATTACAGCCGGAGTAGCCCCCCAATCCTCATGAACCTTAAGTCCAAGAACACCTGCTTCTACTTGTTCTTCTAGGGGCGCCAATTGCGAACAGTTTCCCTTGCCGAAAAAACCTAAATTCATAGGCAGGTTATCGGTAGCCTGCAGCATTCTTTTGATATTCCATGCTCCTGGGGTTACTGTAGTAGCATTACTACCATCTGCGGGGCCAGTACCTCCTCCGATCATGGTCGTAATTCCGCTAAAAAGTGCGTGTTCTATTTGTTGTGGAGATATGTAATGAATATGGGTATCTATTCCCCCTGGTGTCGCAATCATATTTTCACCACTGTGTACTTCTGTAGAGGCTCCAATGATCATATGTGGATCTACGTCTTCCATAGTATCCGGGTTTCCTGCTTTCCCTACCCCAACAATTTTTCCGTCCTTAATACCAATATCGCCTTTAACGATTCCCCAATGATCTAAGACAATTGCGTTCAGGATGACTAAGTCCAATACGCCACTATCGCGAGTGGCGGTACTAGATTGAGCCATTCCGTCTCGGACGGTTTTTCCACCACCAAATTTGTTTTCTTCACCATAAAAGGCGTAGTCCTTTTCTACTTCAATAAAGAGCTCGGTATCACCAAGTCTTATTTTGTCACCAACTGTAGGGCCATACATGTTGGCATATTTTATACGATCTATTTTAAAACTCATGATTTTTTATTTTTATAGCCTTCCTGCTCTATTTTTATCATTGATCTTCTTAAGTTCTGGGGATTCATAGTATCTCCAGTACATAAGTTGTTTAACCCAAAGGAATTGCGTCTTCCACCAAGACTAATCAATTCTACTGTGGTAGATTCTCCCGGTTCAAAGCGAACGGCAGTTCCCGATGGGATATTTAGCCGTTGTCCAAAGGCTTTTTCACGATCAAATTCCATTTCCCGATTCACTTCGAAAAAATGATAGTGCGAACCGATTTGTATGGGACGATCTCCCTTGTTTATGACTTTAATTTTAAAGGTATCCCGAAACGGGTTACATTCTATGTCTTCTTTTTTTAAGATGTATTCTCCTGGTATCATAATGTATATCTTAAGGTTATCGAATAGGGTTATGAACGGTCACCAGCTTTGTTCCGTCGGGAAACGTAGCTTCAATTTGTACGTCGTGTATCATTTCGGGAATGCCTTCCATGACATCCTCTCGTGTTAAATAGGTAGCGCCTTCCTGCATAAGTTCGGCTACGGTCCTTCCATCTCTGGCACCTTCCTGTAGCCTGTTGCTAATAAGGGCGATAGATTCTGGGTAGTTTAGTTTTAGGCCTCTGGCCTTTCGTTTTTCGGCGAGTTCGCCAGCCATGAAAATGAGAAGTTTTTCGGTCTCCCTAGATGTTAAGTGCATAATTGTGGTGTTAAAAGGTTAATGATCAACTAACTATAAGGAATATAAATACAAGGATGATGTGTTTATAATACCTTTATATTTTGAATATAAACGTGCGAATCTGTGTGTTTATCTACAGAAATAAGTAAGTTTTTTCTTAAAGATCCGGGGGTGCGGATGTTTCCTGTTTAAAAAATCTGAAAGCGATAAAAAGTATACATTAATATCCTAAAAAAACATGGATGTTTTTTAGATATTGAAATCCATATTTCTAATAAACAGCCTATCAAAGTTCTCAAATGCTTTTGAGATTTGGGTTAGGCAGTAGTACGTTTTTATTCGCATGAATGACGATAGTCTTGCGGCAATAAACTGAATATGTGTATTATAAATATACAATTAATTGTTGAAACAGCAGATATAATTGGACTGCTGCTAGAGGGGGGATTGTTTTTTTGGGGGTGCTAAAGAATTTATTGGTAGAAGAGATACTTGTACATGTAAATTCTAATTTTCGAGCGTTTTGGGTTTGATTTATATCTCCTTTTTTGGAAACAGGAGAAAAATCAATGGCTCGGCCTACTATGGCGTCATGACTCTTTGCCTTTTTGTTGGACTTTGAAAAATCTGTAGAGATAAATGATTTCTTTTCTTTATCCGTCGTCTCAACGTATGCAAAAGTTTCGGTGGTAAAGCCGAAGATGCAATAGAATAAAAGAAAAAATTTAACAATACTCTTCATGAAATCTGAATCCAATAAATTAAGCAGAAAGTCAATTTTATAAAAGAGAGTAAAGGTACAATTTATGTGAATGTGAAAAAAAGTAAATTAATTTTTTTAATAAAAAAATAACAATATGTATTGGGATGAAATTTGCCTTTAGGGATAAAGTCGCATAGTGCAATTTTAACAAAGCCAAAAGTTGCTTTGGTCTTATTTATGTAAATGTTTTTTGATCATGAGGATTAATTTTGCGCTGTCAATTGGTTTGGAAATATAATCGGTACAACCTGCCTCAAAGGCTTTTACCTTATCTTCTCTAAAACCTAAGCCTGTTTGTGCAATAATAGGGATATTGCTATTAAAACTTCTAATCTGGCGGGTAGCCACAAGGCCATCCATGATAGGCATATTTAAATCCATCAGAACAAGGGATACCGACTTATTTTCTTTAAATTTATCTATCGCACTGGCTCCGTCCTTAGCATGTATCACGGTAATACCTTGTTTTTGCAGTAATTTGCTACAATATAAAAAACTTATCCTATCGTCCTCCGCCAACAACACCGTGGTATTTTTAGGAATCTTATCGAGGGGAGTCTCCTTAGGGATATGTTCTAGTTTTACTGGAACATAAGGAATAGAGAAAAAGAAGGTGCTGCCGTTTCCGATTATGGAATCTACCCAAATATTGCCTCCTAGGATATCAATATGTGCTTTTGCAATACTTAGGCCAAGACCAACACCTTCATAGGTTCTTGCCAATTGATCGTCGACTTGTATAAATCGATCGAAGATGGAGTTAATGCGGTCCTTAGGAATCCCAATACCACTATCCTTCACAAAAAACACCAAATTGTTACCTTCCCGGTAGTTGCCTATTTCAATGGATCCTTCTTTAGTATATTTTATAGCATTGTTAATCAGATTAGAAAGAATACCCTCTAATTTAGTATTGTCCGTTTGGATGATGGCTGTAGCCCCGCTTAGGGATTTTTCCGAAAGCATTAAATTCAATCCCTTTTTCTCGGCCAATGCTTTAAAAAAATTGAAGTTGTATAACAAAACTTCCTCTGTATTGACATCGGTAATATTTATTTCGTTAATACCCGATTCTATCTTCGAAATTTTAATGATATCGTTTACCGTATTCATCAGTCGCGCGCCACTTTGGTTTACGATGTCTATATATTCTTTTCTTTCATCAGAAGTTATATTGGGCTCCTGCAGGAATTGCATAAAGCCTAGAATACCGTTCATTGGGGTACGTATTTCATGCGATATATTTTGTAAAAATGCCGTTTTAAGCCTATCGCTTTCTTCTGCTTTTTCTTTAGACTTTATAAGTTCGGCCTCAGTTCTTTTTCGTTTTGTAATATCTAGATTTACCCCTCTTAGGCCTACCATTTTGCCGTTCTCAAAGAATGGTTTGATGCTGTTTTGAATCCACATGATTTCATTATCGGGGAGCAAAATTCGATGTTCGAGGACCATTTTTCTTTTTTGTTGTACTAACTGGTCATATCCTTCCGTAATCATATAGCGGTCATCTGGGTGCACTTTGCTTAAAAAATACTCAAAGCTTACCTTGGTGTTTTCTGGTGATACTTTAAACAACTGGTATAGGTTTTCTGACCATCTAGTGACGTTTTTGACTATATCCCATTCCCAGCTTCCCATACGGGCAATTTCTTCGGCATGGCTCATAAAAGCCTCATGATCCTCTAGGGCTTTAGAACTTCTTTTTCTTTCTGTAATATCTATGATAGAAGTTAGTACCGTAAAACCATTTGTTTCTCCATCATCTTGGATTAAGGAAACAAAAAGGTCGCCCCAAATTACTTCACCAGATTTATGAATATACCGTTTTTGAAGTCGATACTCGGTAATTTCTCCACGGATCAGACGCTCGAAATCCCTGCTTCCTTTTTCAATATCGGCAGGGTAGGTGATGTCCGAAAACGTTTTAGAATTTAAGGTTTTCAGAGAATGGCCAACGAAAGTACAGAAGGATGGGTTGGCATATAGAAAGTTTTTGTCTTTATTGATTACTGTGTAACCGATAGGTGATTTTTCTAGGGATATTTTAAAATTCATTGAATGAATTGAGTAATTCTACAGATATCTAATCCCTTCATCGTTGCGGTATATGAAGCCCACCACAGTCTTTGTTAAACGGACTGAACCTTAAGTTGTATTATAGTGATGCTGTATGACACTACTTATAAACTATCTATAAAATTGACTCTTATTTTATTATAAAGCCAAACAGAGCAGCTATACTATGCATTGACAGGTGGTTATTGGCCATGGTCCTATAACAATTGGACCATGGCCGTTCATTTATTAGAAAGGGAAAGCTACAAGAAAAATATTTACTGTGCTTCTCTATATTTTTTACCGGCAATTTGCAGTACAAGGGCACCTAAAACCCCGGCGATTAAGGAGCCTATCAGAATACCGATTTTGGCAGAATCGATAAAGGCTTCATTGCCAATATATGCTAAGTTAGCAATGAATATAGACATGGTAAACCCTACACCAGACAATATTGCTATTCCCATTATTTGCCATGCTGTAGCGCTGGTCGGTAATTCTGCCAGCTTTAATTTTACAGCTATATATGAGAATAAAGAAACCCCTAAGAACTTTCCGACGATCAAGGCTATAGAAATATGAATCATCAGGTCGGTTTCTAAGTGCATATCAGAGGCAAAAACAACGCCAGCATTGGCCAGGGCAAAAACAGGCATAATAAAGTAAGCTACCCATCCATGTAGTTTATGTTCTAAGTTCTGTAAGGGCGAGTGGTAATCATCTAACAAGTCGTCTAGGTTATCCATTTGTTTAATGGCATCCGTAGAATGTATTGGTAGATCCGTTTTTCCGGAAAGGGCCAGTTTTTCCGAAATGGTAGAAAGCTCTTTAAGAAAGGTTGCTTTGTCTAGCTTTTGTCTAATTGGAATCGTAAAGGCTAGTAATACCCCCGAAATAGTAGGGTGAATTCCTGATTTAAGGAATAGGACCCAAATAACAGCTCCTAAGCCTATGGTGACAAATTTATTATACTTCCCTTTATGCGACATTGCAAAAAGGATTAATAATAGTCCTATAGAAACACCTAGTAAGACCCAGTCAACGCCTTCACTGTAAAAAACAGCAATCACGATAACAGCACCTAAATCGTCTATGATAGCGAAGGCTGTTAAAAATATTTTTAAGCTTATCGGGACAGATTTTTTTAAGAGCGTTAATATGGCTAAGGTAAAGGCTATGTCGGTAGCCATAGGAATCCCCCAACCGTGTGCCGTTTCAGGCTTGTCATTCAAGAAGAGGAATAGCAATAATGGAAAAATCATCCCGCCGATTCCGGCAAATATGGGGAAGGTAGCCTTCCGAATGGAATTGAGTTCGCCCACAACTAATTCTCGTTTAATTTCTAATCCAATTAGAAAAAAGAAAATAGCCATTAATCCATCGTTGATCCAAAAGAGCAAAGATTTTCGAAGGCCAAAATCATCAACACCGAAGCCTACTTCGTGTTGCCATAGGGCTGTATAAGATTCGCCAAAGGTAGAATTGGCCCATAGGATAGCAATTATAGCGGAAGTAAATAACAAGATTCCACTAAAACTTTCGATTTTAATAAATTTCTGAAGAGGTGTAAGTAAGTACGTTTTTATCATATGTTAGTTAATCAATGGTGTTCATTTTATAAAAATATTGTTTTCATCCCAATAGTAACCACGCAATATAAAAATAATTATTATTCTTTTCGGCAAAATTTTACAAACAAAAAGGTTAAATTCACAACTATCTCTTGAAATAATTAACGTTAAGATAATAAAAGGGCCTTTTGTTTTGTGCAGCGAATTTGTATGGCCAATCTTGGTTTTTAGAGGAGGAGGATAATATAAGGCTATATATGGTAGGAGGTGTTGTTTACCAAGTGATCTCTTTTGGTAAGCGGTAGAAGTCGAATTTAAAAAAGTACTGTCATGCTTAGCCGAACATGGGTTCTCATTTAGTCAAAGGAAGTTGTAGAAGTACTACAACTACCAAGGCCTTAGGGAGTGAAAGTATTCATTAATGGTCTGGTCTAATCGAGTCGATATTTTTATAAAATTTTCCGGACTTGGATTCAGATCCACATACTTCCCTATAATATTATTTCTTTTATAGATAAGAAAGGTGTTTTTTACCTCGGGATTAATATTGTTTAAAAAGATTTCCGAGGTTTTATCGGAAAAGGAGGGCACAAAGGTTAATGCCAACTGTTTCAGTGTTAGTTCATTGCCTAGTTTCTCCAAAAGTGCTATTCGTTGCTCATAGTTATAGTTGGTCTCGTTGCCATAAACGAAATATACTTTTAAATATTTCTTTCTTTTATGGCTTTCCATTTCCAAAAAGGTCAGCCATTTTTTTATCTCGGTCCAATTGGGATGGTTCCCCACAAAATAGAGAATGCCGTGGTACCAACCGTATTTACAGACTGGACAAGCTTTACTTCCTTTATCTGGGCCATAGGCATGAAAGGGGGTGAAGGACAATACTTCTTCCCCTATGTTTTTGCCCGAGTTTAGGCCAGAAAAAAGCGGTTTAGGGTAATTGGGGATGTTTAATCCTAAAATTATATTCCGTTCCCCGATTTGTAACCCTTTTTTTTCAATAAATCTGATCACGCCACTACCACCTCGGTTCTCCATTTTTTTTCTTCGATTGCCGGTTAGAAGCGGGTCCATGTCAAAGACAAAATTATCGATATAATAAGGCTGTTCTATTTTGGGGTCTTTTACATATATATGAATGTGGGCAGCTTCTGCTCGGCTGGGGTATGAACCTGGTTTTACCGTGTAAATGGCATATTTACCGTCCTGATCCGTTTTTATCCAGCCCCTTAAATAACCGTGAGTTTGGCCTGATTTATTAGGAGGCATATTGCGTGCTTCTGTAGTCTTGGTCGGGTATCGGCCTTCTGGATCGGTTTGGTAATAATACAAGATGGCATTTGATGCAGGCGTTTTACCGTCTAGTTGATAAATGGTGCCGGTAAGTAGTATTTTTTGACCTTTAAGGTTCCAACCAGGACAAGTGTCCCTAGAGGAAAGGTTTTGGGGCATTTTATAATAAATGGGGGGCGACTTGTCAAAATCAGCGCTGAGGTTTTCAATTTCTTCCCTTGTTTGTCCTTTGCAACTGCATACACAAAGCAGTAAAATTACTAAGAAACTGTTTTTAAGAAGTTGTATCATGTTGATGTCTTTTTAATAAAAGTACAGGCTGTGAATGATACTTAAAAGGCTTTGGGAAGCGGAATGGCTAAGTGGAGTTAAATTTTTGTTTACTGGAGTAGGTGTTCCCAATACTGTCTAAAATGCCTGCTAAACCGAATAGATTTTCCATCCTTGAGAATGGCATCGTAATCGCCGTTCTTTCTCGACTTTAATTCCGTGATATAGGTTTCGTTTACAATGGCAGAACGATGGACGCGCCGAAATATGGCAGGGTCTAGCTCTTTTTGAAACTCTTTTAGGGTTTTATCCACCAAATATTTTTGTTGTGTGGTATATACCTTAGAATATGGTCTATCTGTAGCAATCATCTGTATGGAAGAGGTTTCAACGGTTGTTATTTTAGAATGGTGCTTCACCATTATTTTTGAAGGGTATTTAGAGGTTTCAGTTTGGTTTAGTTGACTGGTAAATAAGGTAAAACGATGAAAATTGGGGACGATGATATAAAACAATAATACAATATAGAGCTGATTGGATAGTGCAGTTTTAAAAATAGTGATAAATCCATGAGGAGGCGTATAAATTAAATAGCTTATCAATACAAAGAAGGAAGTGAACAATAGTATGTGAAGGAGGCTTATAGCTGTCGCAATGCCCAAAGCCAAAAAGAACCTACTCCAATTTGTATGTAAGGGCAAGGGTTTTATGAGTCGATTTGCAAAAAAAGTAAAAGGTATAAAGAACATCCAAAAGGTATTGTACAATGCGGATTCGGAAATATAGAATCCGGTGTGCTGTAATTGGCTGTATATGTAATCTTGAAAAATAGCCAGAAAGAAAACAATTATAAAGATGATTGGGTATAAGGGCGTCTTACCTATAATGGGCAATTTAAATTGCTTTTTCGTAAAAATGAAATTCTCCAAAGTAACTGTCGTTATACGGCATGGCCAACGGTCATTTCGGGCCAATTAAGATTGTTTAACCCTTTTTTGCCTTGTGATTACTTAAAGATAAGAAAAAAACCGGCTAAGATATTTATAGGGTGAATAGGCACATGAGGATCTGGCCTTCCGTATTTCTTGCAGGTTTCTTAGGGAGTTAGCCCTTGAAGTAAGTAGTGTTTATGACTTTTGTATTGAGTCGTTTAAACTGTCGGAGGTAAAGTAATTTAGTGATGGTGCCGGGTAGGGGGCTAGAGGAATTCTAATTGTATTCTTATGTGTTTTTAAAAGTAGGGATCAGTGAACAGAGTCCCTAAGGTCTGTGGTTTTTGTTTTGCTAGTGGGGGAATTAGATTTAGTCAAAAAAAAAGGGGAGATGTTTGTTATCTCCCCTTTTTTACGGTTATAATTCGGTAGGCAATGAGCCCTTTTATGCGTAGGCCAGTTCTAAGACCAATTCTTTCTTATAGTCTTCTATAAAGACATCGATCTGACTTTTTTCAATACCGGGCACACAGATGATATGGGCAATTTTGTCCTGGGATGCCAATTGGTGTTTTTTACAAAGGGCTACCGAGGGCTTATCGAAAACTACGGTAATAGCCCCTTTGTTCCGCATTACATTAACCCCTATTTCCGTTAATTTTTCAGAGGTGTAGGCTGCTAATTCCTGGGCATTTTTAACTCTTTTGGCCAAGCCTTCCTTCCCATATTTTTGTATGAACGACCAAAGGAAAAGTGGTGTAAGCCCATTTCTAGAACCTGTTATAGTGGTGTCTAGGGTGCCCACATAGGAGACCGAGTTAACAATGCGGTTTCTGTGCTTTCTTTGGGTGAGTACTACCCCGCATGGAATTGGTCCGCCAATAAACTTATGTCCTGAAATAGAAATACTATCTACATTTTCCGAGAAATCGAATTTTGGTTTAGGATCGGTAAAGGGCGCTGTACAACCCAAAAAGGCAGCATCGCAGTGAATGTAATAATCCTTGATGGCATATTTTTGAATAATATCTTTAATCTTATCGAGGTCGTCTATAGCCTCGGTCATGGTAGTGCCTATATTTAGGAAAAAGATGGCAGGTTTGTTCCGGTTATAGGAAAGCAAGGTTTCTAAATCCGAATAGTCTATTTCACCATTGTCCTGGCTCCTTACCACAATATTGTCGATATTAAGCAAGTGTAGGTTTTTTTTAACGCTATAATGGGTGGCTTCGCTATAGTAGACAATACCATTTCTAAAACTTTCACGGGCCATGTACAATCCGTAAAGATTCCCTTCGGTACCACCGTTGGTTACATACCCCCATACATCTTCTATATTGGAAGATAGCATATCGGCAAAAAAGGAAACCACCTCCCTTTCGACATCCTTGGTGTCAATAGACAGGGTAGAGGCCGATTCTGGATCCCCGATATTGTTGATGCAAACATTAAGAAACGGGGCAAATTCGGAATAGTCAAAGTCTTTTGCCAAAGGGTACCCCAAAAAGGAAGTCGAATTTTTTTTGATGCGGTTGTATATTTCTTCAATACGCTGATTCATAATGCTTAATTGTTAAGTGAAAATTTCATAACAAAACTAGTATAAGCAGTAAAATAAATTGCAATAGAGGTAATATTTAAGAAATAATTCATTTTTTAGGGCGTTATAATAGTAAAAAGTGATGTTATTTGTTAGTTTTAATATTTAAAACAGAAAAATATACCATGCAGACTTTAGACCCTACCGATAAAATACTCATAGAAGAGCTACAGAAAGACAGCAAGCAGTCTATAAAACAGCTGGCGCAAAAGGTAAACCTATCGATTACCCCTACTCATGAACGGATAAAACGCTTGGAAGCCAACGGCATAATCGAAAAATATGTAGCCATCGTAAACCCCACTTTATTAGGGAAAACTTTGATGGTGTACTGCCATGTTACCTTGGTAAAGCACCAAGAAGCCTATTTTAAAGAGTTTGAAGCCTTTGTTGCCGGTATTGATGAAATTGTGGAGGTGATGTATTTGGCCGGACCCTATGATTATATTATAAAAGTAGTCTTAAAGGATATGGCCGATTTTGAGCATTTTATTGCCCGTAAAATTTCTAGACTCGAGATTATTTCGAATATCCAAAGTTCTTTCGTCATTACCCCGGTTAAGAGATTCACCAAAATAAGTACGGAGTAGTGTTCCAATACCCAAAGATTAGGATGGCCTGACAAAGGTATTCATGTTTTTATTTTTTTGAGCCATAATACCAAAGCTGAATTTTGTTTATCAATTTGCGTTAGGGACCGCAGCGGCATCCCCGCAGCAGAGCAAGGGATATAGCGTAGTGCCCGACCGACGTAGGAGGGAACGCCCAAATAACGTTGCTACTTCTCTAAACAAGAGGCTTGGTGTAAAAACCAAAGATCACTAATAAATAGAACCGGAATTGTTTTATAGTACACATTAATTATCCTCCTTGGCCGCATTGCGAGGTTGCCGGATAGAACCGCTTTTATGAACTATAAAAAGTAACAAATGGAGAAACCCTAAAACAACTAAGGGTGTATTCTCTAATATTTAGGATATTACACGCTTTCTTATAGGATAACACAATAAACACAAGTCGCCACTTACTTATAGAGAAGCAGTAGTGTTTGTTTTTGAATTATGGGCCATTGTAGCATTGGAGCTGCCAAATACCTCTTGTACGATCTGGTGCAGTTCCGGGATGACCGTTTGTGCAAGTCTAGAATGGCTGTTTAACAGTACACAGATCCCCAGATCGGCATCTGGATATAGGGCAATTTCATTTCTAAAGTTGTTGACACTGCCCCCGTGATGCCAGATGGTTTTCTCTTCTTTGGAATCCTCATCTAGATAGGTGTGTATCCTCCAGCCAAAGGCATAATACGACTTTAAATGACCAGGCCAACGGTGGTAATATTTGCTGCTGCCCTTAATTTCTATAAACGGATTAAAGGTTTCTTCCAAGGCGGTCTTGCTCATTATTTCGGGGTTATGTCCCAATAAAAACCGCATCCATTTGGCCATATCGCCAGCACTGGAATTAATACCACCGGCGGCAATAGCGTTGTAATAATTGTCGGTCAGTTTACTGGTCCTGTACCCATTACGGCTTTTTACATGGGGTTTGGCAACATTAGGGGCCTTGGCCAAGCTTTCATAATCTGTGAGGGTAGAGCACATGCCCAGGGGATTTAAAATCCTTTCGGCCAGGGCAGTTCCTATTTCTTGTCCGGTAACCTTGTACATCATTTCGCCACAAAGGGCAAACATGGCATTCTGGTAGCTATACATGGAACCCGGCAGCGCATTGGGCATCACATCGCTAAAGCGCTCCGCAATGGCAACCAATGGTAACCCGGCCTCTACAAGATTGGTATAACTGTGGTACGGGGTGCCAGAAGTGTGCGATAATATATTGGCAAGGGTAATTTTATGGGTATTGTTTTGGTCTCCCAACTGGAATTCCGGAATAAAATCGCTGACCTTGTCTTCCCAATTTAAAATGCCTTCGTCCTTTAAATTGGCCGCCAGTACTCCGGCAAACCCCTTGGAAAGAGATCCCAGCCTAAAGATGGTCTCGCCATTGACCCTGTCCATACGATTGATATTCTTTTTTCCGAAGCCACTCGAAATAAGGATCGAATCTCCTTGTACGATACTTACCCCGGCACCTACTATATCTCCAGAGGCAATGGCTTTATCAAAATAGGCTTTTATGGCTAGCTGTAAGGCTTGTTGCTGCATTTTATAGGCATGTACTTGCTGCTTGTCGACTACAGGTTTCTCTAGCTTAGCCGTAGTTAAGGTCGCTAGGGAGTCGGGGGCCGAATTTGGTGTAAAGATATTAGTGGTAAGACCAAGAAGAACAAGAAGTATTAGCGTAGCGCCAGCCAAAATTTTGAATCGCTGCATTGAGGGAATTTTGTTTAGTTTGGAATAAAAAAGGCTAAATATAGAATGATATACTGAAATAACGGATGAAATATGCGATTTCTTATAGGGATTTTTGCTTTTTACACTTAATTACGTAAAAGGAGTGTAGGTAAATCTTACGGGAAGGCTGGGATTAATGTGAAAATTAATATAATGTGAAGGTGAGGTAATGTACTAATTGTTTAATGTAGCAATGTACCAATTGGGTTTGTCTTAAATTAAGGGTCTTATGAGCTTTTAATGTAGCGATTTCATGATCTGGAAATTGGTTGAGGAGGAAATTTGAAGATTAGGTAATGTGCCAATTTGGTTTGTCTTTAATAAAGGGGCTTAGGAGCTTTTAATGTAGCGATTTCATAATCTGGAAATTGGTTGAGGTGGGAATTTGAAAATGAGGCAATGTACCAATTGGGTTTGTCTTTAATAAAGGGGCTTAAGAGCTTTTAATGTAGCGATTTCATAATCTTAAAATTGGTTGAGGAGGGAATTTGAAAATGAGGTAATGGGTCAATTTTTGAATGTAACAATGGATAGAGTGCCTTTTTTCGGGACGAGGATAGTCTGAGGAAGTTTGTGCTTTCTTTTAAGTACCATTCTACCATAGCTACAAAAACTTAGAAATTGTGCTTCCTCCGATTAAAGCTGCTTCACGAAACAGAAATCTGTATTTTTCAAATAAAAATGGGGATCCTGAAAAGAATCCCCATCCTATAAATTACTTTGTATCCTATTTATTTGACGGACACTTCATCTACGAATATCCAGGCACTTCCTTTTCTCAAATGCCATTCGGGTAGCTCGGCCCTGTTTTTGGCGAATATTTTAATAAAAGAAACCCCTTGTTTCTCAAAGCTTGTTTCTATTCGTTTTATAATAGGTTCTCTCTGTTCCATGGTGGCTATAGACTCGTCTAGCACTGTTACATAATTTTCGCCATCCTCAGATATGGCGATGGTCACCTGGGTAGGCAACATCACCGAAGTAGCTCCAATATCCTGGTAGAAATTTAACCCTACATAGGACAGCTCCGCGCTACTGCCCAAATCTATAAGTACCTCAAAATCTTTTTGAGGTATCCCTTGCCAATTGGGATCGTCGCCACGGGCCATTGCATATTTGTTATCAAAAAGGGCCTTATCCCCACCACCGCTATAGGCCTCGTCATAGGCATTGGTATAGGTAACCTTGCATTGGTCGCCAAAACCGGTCGAGAACATTCTTTTTAAAGGGTACCCAATAGGGGCTCCCTTTCTAAAACACTGAGCGTTTAATGTTATCGAACTAGTATAGACAATAGGATCCGTATATAAGGTAGACTCCATTGTTGGGGTAGACCCGTCTAGGGTATATCTAATTTCATAGCGGTCTAGTTCATTCTCCAGGGCAAGGCTAAATTCTTTTGTATCCTTATTATAGGTTACGGCATAGTCGGGCGATAAGGAACTGCCCGCAAAATTATAGCCCAATTCTTGGAAGCGGTCAAACTGAACATCCAATTTTTCTATAAAGTACTCTTTGTCCTTATTCTCGGCCTTTGTCCAAAGCGCTTCGGAAAGGGCACTAAGCCTTGGTAGCATCATATATTGTATATGGCTTAAAGATTTCACCTGTTCGGTCCACAGATTTGCTTGTCCACCCAAAATATGATGTCTTTTGTCCGTGGCTATCTCACTTGGGATAGGATCAAAGTCGTATACCTTCAACAAATTGTTATAACCGCCCCAAGATGGCGGTTCCAATTCGTTTTTACCCTGGCTGTGATCAAAATACAAAGGGTCTCCAGGAGACATCACCACATCGTGTCCTGCATTGGCCGCTTCAATGCCGCCTTCCACGCCTCTCCACGACATTACCGTGGCTCTTTCGGGCAATCCGCCCTCTAAAATTTCGTCCCAACCAATAAGTTTTCTGTTTTTGGAATGGATAAATTTTTCCATTCTTTTTACAAAATAACTCTGCAATTCTTCCCCGTTCTGCAAGTTTTCTTCTCGCATTCGTTTTTTACATTTATCACACTTTAGCCAGGAATCCTTGCCTACTTCATCGCCTCCTATGTGTAAATATTCATTTGGAAACAAGGCTACTACCTCGCTTATAATATTTTGTAGGAACTCAAAAGAACCGTCATTCCCGGCACAATACACACCGGTAATATCATTGCTGTCACAAGAGTATTCCGGATAGCATTGTAGGGCTGCTTCAGAATGCCCTGGCATTTCAATTTCGGGAATCACATCAATATAGCGCTCTTTGGCATAGGCAACAATTTCTCTAATATCGTCCTTGGTATAAAAGCCCCCGTACACTTCACCGTCGTCATCTTTATAGGTAGCCTCAAAATCTTCCCAAGGTTTTTTATTTTCCTTCACTTTTCTCCAAGCACCTTTTTTAGTAAGCTCTGGGTAGGCATCGATCTGGATTCTCCAACCAATCCCATCGACCAAATGCCAATGGAATTTGTTCATCTTATGCATGGCCAGGGCGTCTATCACCTTTTTTACGGAATCCTTAGGGACAAAATGGCGCGATACATCCAACATCATACCCCTCCATTTAAATTCGGGAGCATCCTTGATGGTTACAAAACTAAGCAACGGTGTCTGTACGGCCGACTGGGGCGAAAGCAGCTGTTTTAAAGATTGGATACCATAAAAAACACCTTGATCAGAATCACCCTTTATGAGCACACCTTTTTTTCCAATCGTTAAACTATAAGCACCTATGGCGTCACTTTCCTGAGAAGATATCAAACGAATGGCATTGTCGAGCTCGGAGGAGGTGGTAACCTTAAGTTTTAGGTTAAAATTATCCTTTAAAAACGCAGTTAATTCCTTGGTGTTCCATGCTTCCTCCACGGTATCATCTACTACAATAACTGTTTTTTCATCGATGGTGAACGTGCCCTGTTCCGTAGTAAATTCGTTAGGTTGCGGTATTATTCCCGTCATAGGCGGCACCGTCCTTTTACAAGCAGTAACAGCTATTAACATAAATAGAAGGGATAATTTAATAATCTTCATTTGTTTTTAATTTATACGATGTTAATTTTAAGTGCAAACCCCAATTTTCCTAAACTCAAATTCCATTTGCATTAAGCCTTGAAAACAAAGGCTCCTATCATTTTGTTATAGGTTATTTGGTCCCAAAAGCCAGTGACTTGCGGTATGTCTTCTATTCCTAAAAAAGGACCGCATAGTTATTAAAATATACCGCTAAATCCTAATATTAGTACAATTTCCTATAGGCAGGAAAACTACCATTATAATTCAATTCCTTCCTTGTCCAAGTATCCGGAGGAGCTCGTATTTCAGTACCACCATATGCTTGTGTTTTTGGGCGTTCCCTCCTTCGTCGGTCGGGCTCTCCGCTGTATCCCTTGCCTTGCTGCGGGGATGCCGCTGCGATCCCTAACGCGGAGTGCAGTGATCAGTCGGCCGTAATCTGTAATTTATATTACAACTGTAGGGGTAGGTGCATCAAACATAAAATAGTAGCCCACCATAAAAAACTATGCTGTTGGGCCAACTTCTATTAATTCTTTAAAGTGTAATCTACTTTCAATACCCCTTTATACCTTAACATACAATTTGCACCCAATATATGAGTTTCATTCATATAGTATTAACTTTAAGAAAAAAGAAAACAAGGAGTCAAATCATTAAAAAGAAAGAAAATATGCCATTTTATACCTCTTTACGGGAAAAACATCTTTGGATAGGCACTTTTTCAGTGGTTATGGCAATTTATGCCACCCTATTTGTTGGCCGGCCATTAGCCAATGTTTTGAGAGACCAAGACATTCAAGCCCTTATATTTCTCCTAGGGATGGTCTTGGTGGGAACAGCAATGGTATTACACGCCATAAAGACCGGCCCTAGCAAAACGGAGCTATCGTTATGGGTGGGTATAGTAGCAGTCTATGTCATGCTTTTTCTAAGGTTGGGAATCCCAGAGAGGAGCCATCTTATAGAGTACAGTGTATTGGCAATTTTAATACACAAGGCGCTTATCGAAAGAAAGAATAATGGTAAACATATTCCAGTTCCTTCCTTAGCTTCCTTTCTTATCGCCTTCCTTATTGGGGTATTGGACGAGTGCCTTCAACTATTTTTGCCCCATCGTGTGTTCGACCCCGTAGACATTGTATTCAACGGATTGGCGGTGGCCATGGCAATTGGTTCCAGTGTTATAGTTAGTTGGGCTCATAAAAAGATAAAAAAACCTTAAGTTTAAAATACATTGATGATACCATACCGTTTTAGGTGGTGGATCTATCCTAAAAATAAGATAACATAAACGAGATTTATATGGAAGCCTTATCTAAGGTCTGTAAAAAGATTGTTGCTGTCAATTGGCGCTGAGACTGTAGGCGGCTAGATTCTTTAAATTCTAGGGATTGATAAGGAAATTTCTATATAGGATTGTATAGTTTACTAGCGTTTTAACGTTTATATTTAAAAATAAATTTGAAATTTTGATGTATTGAAAATCTTTTTTTACATTTTTATATTCCTTTCTTTCGGAATCTGTGCTCAGGAATTACCACCTATTCAGAGTTTTAGCCCAATAGATTACAGTGCGGGCAATCAGAATTGGTCGCTATCCCAATCGGAAAACAATTATATATATGTTGCCAATAACGACGGGTTGTTAGAATATAATGGGGCCAATTGGCAATTATACCCTTCCCCCAATGGTACCCCATTAAGGTCGGTTAAGGTGGTGGAAGAACGTATATATACAGGATGTTATATGGAGTTCGGGTATTGGAAAAAGGACGAATTTGGACACCTTAAATACAAATCTATATCTAATGAACTGAAAGATTCCCTCATAGAGGATGAACAATTTTGGAATATTTCGGAGTTCAAGGACTGGGTAATTTTTCAATCCTTGGATCGCCTTTACATTTATAATACGAACAATGAATCTTTCGAAATATTGGATGCCAAAACCACTAGAGCTGCAATTCTGGAGGTTAACAATAACATTTACTTCCAAAGGATCAATGAGGGAATTTTCACCATTGAGAACGGAAAGTCGGTTTTGGTATCGGACGATGCCGTTCTAAAAAACGATATTGTAGTTGGTGCTTTTGAAATGGAGAATACTACCTTGATAGTTACCGAAAAAGGAGCATTTTACTTTTTGGACAAATACGGCCTCAATAGATGGGTTATCTCGGCAGACAAAGAGTTATCTGCTTCCCAGGTATATAGCAGTATGCGCTTAAAAGACGGATCCTTTATTTTGGGGACCATTTCCAAAGGAATTTTTCAATTGGACGAAAAGGGGAATATTATGCGCCATATAAATCAGGAAAATGGGCTGAACAATAATACCGTATTGTCTCTTTTTGAAGATGTAGACCACAACCTCTGGTTAGGTTTGGATAATGGGATAAGCGTATTGAACATCGACTCGCCCTTTAACGAATATATTGATGAGGTGGGAAGGGTAGGAGCTGTTTATACCGCTATATTGTTTAATGATATTAGGTATTTGGGAACAAATCAGGGACTGTTTTATAAAAGAGAAGAGGAGAAAGGAGACTATACCCTTATTGAGAATACCAAAGGACAGGTATGGAGGCTGAAACAAATTGATGGTACCCTATTTTGTGGGCACCATAGTGGGACTTTTGTAATAAATGGGGAAAATGCCCAGAAAATTTCGGACTTTCCAGGCACTTGGGATATACAAAAAATAGCTGCTAACAATAACCTCCTATTACAGGGAAATTATAAAGGGTTAAGTGTTCTTGAACGAATAGACGGTCAGTGGAAGTTTAGGAATAAAATTAGTGGTTTTGATAATTCCAGTAGATTCTTTGAATTTATAAATGAACGGCAAGTTCTCGTTAACCACGACTATAAGGGGGTCTTTGACTTGAAAATAGATCCAGGTTTTGATAAGGTGACTGAAACAAAAAAGGAGGAGTCCAAAGGAACCGGCTCTAGTTTGTTTAAATACAAGGACGACATTATTTATACGACCATCAATGGTGTTTTTAAATTTAGGACCGATCAGCACAATTTTATGTTGGATTCGGTCCTAACTAGTCATTTTTTTGGGGAGGACGATCATATTATAGGAATCCTTAACCCGGATAGCCAAGCCGAAAAATTGTGGGGGTTTTCAAAAAATAATATCATATATGTTACTCCAGGAAAGTTTAATAATGAACCACAGGCTACCAAAATTTCCATTCCCTCATCTTTAAGAAAAAACATGGGGGTGTTGGGTTTCGAATCTATAACACATCTAAAAGACCAGCTTTATTTAATAGGGATGTCACGTGGGTATATTACCCTAAATTTAGATAAATTGAAGCGCAAGGAATACCAGATATCCATAAACGCAATATTTCAGGAATATTATGATTCTCCCAATACAGAGGTGAACCTGAAAGGAGATAACATATTTAAATCTTCGGATAATAGTTTCCAATTCTTTTTTAGCGTGCCCAATTATGATAAATATACCGAGGTAAATTATCAGTACCAGCTCACTGGGATTTATGATGAATGGAGCAGTTGGACCAAAATACCGGATATTTCCTTTAAAAATTTATCCTTTGGGGACTATACCTTTAAAGTAAGGGCCAAGGTGGGCAATACGCTTACAAAAGATGTTGCTACTTATAGTTTTGTGATAGACAGGCCATGGTATCTTTCCAATACGGCAATCGCCCTTTATATTCTTGGGAGCATTTTAATAGTGGTGTTAATTCACAAATTGTACAAAGCATACTATAAGAAACAACAGGACTTACTTGTTTTGGAAAATAAAAAAAGGCTAAAGCGTAAAAAGCTGAAAGCGCAAAAGAAGATTATTCAGCTTAACAATGAAAAGTTACAAAGCGAAATAGAGAGTAAGAATAGGGAGCTTGCCGTGTCTACCATGAGCATTATAAAAAAGAACGAGTTCCTGAATACCATAAAGGAGGAATTGAAGAAAACCAAGATTGTAGATCCCCAGATTAAAGCTGTCATAAGGACCATAGATCGCAATATTGGCAATGAGGACGACTGGAAGTTTTTTGAGGAAGCTTTTAATAATGCCGATAAAGATTTTTTAAAGAAAGTAAAAACAATACATGAAGATTTTACCCCAAGCGATTTAAGGTTATGTGCCTATCTTAGATTGAATTTATCCTCTAAAGAAATTGCGCCTTTGCTAAATATTTCTGTCCGCAGTGTGGAGGTAAAAAGGTATCGTCTGCGTAAAAAAATGAACCTTTCCCACGAAATGAGCCTTACAGATTATATACTTAATCTATAGCGTACACTACATAGATGTTTTTCACCTATACATTACCTATACAACGGCTGTTTTCTTAATTAAAAGTTAATTTTTTTAACAATAAATAATCTCTCCTAGCCTATATAGTTAAAGGCCTGAAATGCGAATTCCGTATTTTTTCCGTGTTTTTTTAGTGTTGTATGTTTTTTGTAGTGGTAAGATTTGAGGATTCTTGATTTATGAAGGATACATTGAGACTTCAAAATATAAACAGATGAAGAACACTTTTTTATTTCTTACGCTTTTATGTTGCTTACCTAGTTTATGGGGTCAGGATCTGAAAATCTCTGGTACTGTAAAGGATGCAAGCTTTAACGAGCCGCTGCCCGGTGTAAACGTAATCATAAAGAATACGAGTAGGGGGACCACAACAGATTTTGACGGAAACTTTTCATTGGACAATGTTGCTGTTGGGGAAATTGTAGTTTTCTCCTATTTAGGCTTTGTTTCCAAACAGGTCACTATTCAAAATGCTACCCCCTTGACAATAATCTTAGAGGACGATGTAAGTGCACTGGAAGAGGTAGTGGTCGTAGGCTATGGTACCTCTACAAAGAAAGAACTTACCGGGGCTGTGGCTGTTATTGGTTCGGAGACCATAGCCGATCTTAACCCAACAAGGGTAGAACAAGCCCTACAGGGGCAGGTTGCCGGAGTACAGGTTACCTCAGAATCGGGCTCGCCGGGTAGTGGGTCTAGTATCCGTATTAGAGGTATCTCTACCAATGGGGATAACAGGCCCTTAATTTTGGTCGATGGCAACGTCATAGAAGATCTAAGTGTCATTAACCCAGGGGACATAGAGAGTATGAATATCCTGAAAGATGCCACCGCTGGTATTTATGGGGTGAGGGCAGCAAATGGGGTAATTTTGATTACTACCAAAACAGGGAAGAGAAATACCGATCTGAGTTTCAACTATGATGTCTATGGAGGAACTCAGGAAACTTCTAGAAAAATCCCAGTGCTGAATGCAACAGAATATGCATTATTGATCAACGAGGCTTTTGCAGCTGGTGGGAGTCCCTTGCCATACCCCAATATAGACAATTTAGGGAAGGGGACCAATTGGCAAAATGAGGTCTTTCAAAGAGCGCCTGTGGTTAACCATAACCTTTCTATTAATGGAGGTAGCGAAAAATCTACCTATTCCTTTGGTGCCTCATTATTGACTCAAGATGGTATTGTCGGCGGGGGGAAGGCCAATTTTAGAAGGTACACCACGCGAGCAAACTTTAATACCGATATTTTGGAAAATTTAAAGGTAACGGCCAACCTTTTATATACTGGAACCAATAGGAAAACATTATCCGAGAATGATTTGGGATCTGTTTTGTTCAACGCTTTGAACAACGCGCCTACTTTTCCTATTAGAGAGCCTAATGGCGATTATTCTTTGGCAGAGGGCCTGGGGAATGAGGTTATCAATCCACTTGCGCAGGTAGAAAATACCTTCAATAAAAATGATGTGAATAAAATAAGCGGTAAGCTGGGTGCCAACTATTCCTTTTGGAATGATTTTGTGGTAGAGACTAGTGTTCAATTCAATTATGCAGAGGTGGAAGGAAAAACTTTTACACCTACCGTATTTTATGGTTCTGGAAAGGTTTTTAATAATACGGGGCGGAATTCCGTTTCGGTGAACAAGGACATTTTTAAGGATTATACCTTTGATGCCTTTCTTAATTATGACAGAACATTTTGGGAAAACCACAATTTTAAAGGTACCCTTGGTATGTCCGTATTTGTAACTAAAGGTCAGTTTTCAGGAAGTTCTACAGGCTTCTTTGAAGACCCTACCAATATTTCGGATGCCAAAATAGAAAATGCCGTAGATGTTATCAATGGTTTAAAAGATAGTGGCTTAAGCGGAAAATTTGATGAACGGCTATTGTCTTACTTTACTCGACTTCAATATAATTATAAAGGCAGGTACTTGCTATCGGGACTTATTAGACGGGATGGTTCCACCCGTTTTGGTCCGGAAAATAGATTTGGATATTTCCCATCAGGATCAATAGGATGGATCGTGTCCGATGAAGCTTTCTTAGAGGAAAGTAAATGGATCAACTTTTTTAAGCTAAGGGGAAGCTATGGTATTGTAGGGAACGATCGAATAAAAACCAATGCTTTTAGATCTATTTTAGATGGGGAAGGTACTTATGTCTTTAATAATTCCCTTGTTTTTGGTAAAGCCGTAGGGATACTTTCTAACCCTGCAATACAATGGGAAGAACAAAAAACACTGGATGTTGGGTTAGACCTGAAGTTGTTTAACAACACGATTGACATCACAGCTGACTATTTTAAGAAAAGCACCGAAAGTCTATTATTGCAACCGCCGGTTTCCGGAATTTTGGGAGCCGCGGCACCTGGTTCCCAAGCGCCTGTAGTGAACGCTGGTACGGTAGACAACAAAGGATTTGAATTTGCCATAGGGTATAGTAGTGATCGCTCCAAGGAATTTAATTTTGGCGTTAATTACAATGTTACTTTTCTGAAAAATGAAGTAATATCGGTTAACAATGGGGTTGGCTTTGTGGCTGCCGGTTCCTTTGGTGTAGGTCAGGACCCCCCATCCCGTATGGAAAACGGAAAACCATTGGGTTATTTCTACGGGTTAAAGACCGATGGGATTTTTCAGAACCAAGAAGAAGTAAACACCCATGCCACACAGGTAAATGCAGCCCCTGGGGATTTGCGATTTGTAGATTTGAATGGCGACGGTAAGATAGATTCGGGAGATAGAACAGATATAGGTAGTCCCATCCCAGAAGCTACCATGGGGTTGAATTTTTCCTTCAATTATAGGAATTGGGATTTTAGCAGTTATGCCTTTGCCAATGTCGGCAATGATATTGTTAGAAATTACGAACGTAACCAACAATTGGTGAACAAATCGGTTTACGCATTAAACCGCTGGACGGGAGAGGGATCAACCAATACCTATCCTAGGGTAACTACGGGAGCTACCTCTAATACGTTATTTTCTGACTTCTATGTAGAAGATGGCTCTTTTATAAGATTGCAAAACGTACAATTGGGATATACGCTGCCAGAGCAGGCAATAGAACGTTTGGGCGTAAGGAAACTTAGAGTATATGCATCGGCCAGCAATGTTTTTTCCCTTACCGAATACCGGGGGTATGATCCGAGTGCATCTTCCGGTGATCCCATTGGGGCAGGGATAGACCCCGGCTTTTACCCAGTTCCCCGTACATATTTATTAGGGTTAAATCTTAAATTTTAAAAAGAGATGAAAATGAAACATAATATATTCAGCTATACAATAGCATACTTTGTCCTTTTCATGGGAATGCTCTCTTGTTCCGATAATTTTGTGGATGTAGATTCCTTTGATGAAAACTCGGAAGATTTCTTTAATTCCGAAGAAGACTACAAAAGCGCCCTAACAGCGGCTTATGATTTGCTTCAATCTACCTACCTTAATGTAATGTTGGGGGAGATTGCCTCGGACAATACCTTGGCGGGTGGGGAAAGTGCTACCGACGTTCCTGGTATTCAGGAAGTAGACGATATGCAGCACACCCCGGTAAATGCGCAATTACGCGATATATGGAGCTGGATGTTCGCTGGGGTAAATAGAGCCAACTACATCATGGAATTTAAGGATAAAACCGATTTTCCCGGAAAGGAAGGGGTGTTGGCAGAAGCCACTTTTCTTAGGGCCTACTACTATTTTGAGCTTGTAAAATGGTTTGGCGATGTTCCGCTGGCCGTTGATAAAAGATTGCAGTTTGGAGATCAGGATATTGTAGAAAGAACTCCCAAAGCGGAAGTCTATGCCCAAATTGAACAGGACCTAAAATTCGCAGCCGCCACTTTGCCGGTTACCCAAAGCGAAACAGGAAGGGTTACCAAGGGAGCCGCACAGGCCTTGTTGGGAAAGGTATACCTGTATCAGGATAAGTTTACGGAATCTGCAACTGTTTTGGAAGAACTTATTAAAAATGGTCCCTATGATTTAGTTACAGATTATACTACAATCTTCGAAAACGATCATGAAAACAACATCGAATCTGTTTTTGAGGTTCAGTATTCGGACGAAGAAGGGGCCGGTTTTGGGTGTTTGCAGTGTAGTGAAGGAAACGTGGCCGTTGGTTTTAATGGGATACGAAACTATTCCGGTCCGGTATTCGAGTCTGGATTTAGTTTTAACGTACCAACCCAAGAAGTCGTTGATGAATTTGAAGATGGGGATATCCGTAAGGATGTGGCTATTTTAGACATAGAAGCTTGGGCTGCCCAGAATAATGGGGTGTCCTATGTAGAAGGATATGAGCATACCGGCTATTACAACAGAAAATATATAGCAAGACAAGGAGATCTAAATACCGGCGATGCCAATTTAACCAATCCAAATAACTATAGGGCTATTCGCTTTGCCGACGTGCTTTTGATGGCGGCAGAGGCCTTGAACAGAGGAAATATAAGCGACCTCAGAGCTCAGGGATATCTCAATAGGGTGCGCTCTAGGGCTGAACTCTCCGATGTTACTTCTACAGGAGCTAATCTCACCACGGCCATCTACCACGAACGTAGGGTAGAACTTGTCGGAGAAGGACATCGGTTTTTTGACCTGGTGAGAACCGGAAAGGCGGCTCAGGAAATTGAAGGGTTCACTACTAATAAAAATGAATTGTTCCCCATCCCTTCCATAGAATTGGAATTGACAGGGAATCGATGGACACAAAATCCGGGATACTAAAAAACTAAAGATAAACAGATGAAAACATTAAAATATATATTTGGCATTAGCCTCATGGTATTGTTCTTTTTTAACTGTACCCGGGATGATAGTATCGATTTTTTGGATACTGTTGTTCCTCCCTCCAATATTTCGGCCCTATTTGCCATTTCACAAGATAACTCTGGAACGGTAACGATTACTCCGAACGGAGAAGGAGCAGTGTCTTTCGATATCTATTTTGGGGACGAGACTACAGAACCGGCAAATACTAAGCCAGGCGGGAATATCAGTCACACCTATGCAGAAGGTAGTTATTCGGTAAAAATAGTGGGTAAGGGCCTAACAGGCTTAAAAACGGAAGTCACGCAAGATTTGGTGGTTTCCTTTAAGGCTCCTGAAAATTTGGTAGCTACTATATCGAATGACGCAGCAGTATCCAAAAAAGTAAATGTAACGGCTACCGCAGAATATGCGACCTCCTTTGATGTTTATTTTGGAGAGGAAGGTGCCGATGAGCCGGTATCGGCGAATATTGGCGAAACAGCTTCCTTTATATATCGGGAACCTGGGACCTATACCGTGAAGGTGGTGGCCAAGGGTGGTGCAATTGCTACCACAGAATATACCGAAGAATTTTTAGTTACGGAAATTGTACAACCTATAGCTTCGGCACCCAAACCACCTAGACGAGCCTCGCAAGATGTTATTTCAATTTTCAGCAGTGTTTATTCCGATGAGACCGGGGCCGATTATTTCCCAGATTGGGGCCAAGGAGGCCAAGGTAGTAGTTGGGCAACTTTTGATTTGGAAGGAGATGCCATGCTACAGTATATCAACTTAAGTTATCAAGGCATTCAGTTTGGAGCCGCAGTAGATGTAAGTGCCATGGAATATATTCATATGGATGTGTGGACCTCCGATGTAACTAGAATAGAAACGTCACTGATCAGTGTGAGCAACGGTGAGAAACCGGTATGGACCGATCTTACCGCAGGTCAATGGACCAGTATTAATATCCCTATTTCCTCCTTTACTGATCAAGGTCTTACCGTTGCCGATATCCATCAATTGAAATTTGTTGGGGAGCCATGGGCTAGTGGAACAGTATTTATAGATAATATATACTTCTATAGGGCATCTACAGGAGGAGAAAGCAGTGTAACCCCGATTACTTTTGAGGTTCCGTATACATTGAGTTCTTTTGATGGGGGCGATATGGCTATTATCACCAATCCGGATACCAATGGCAATACGTCAGGTATGGTGGCACAATTGGTAAAAGGGGCAGGGCAGCCTTGGGCAGGATCTAAAATAACTGTTCCAACCCCGTTCTCCTTTATAAACGAAACAACAGTTACCCTAAAAGTATGGTCGCCTAGGGCCGGATTGAACCTTTTGATGAAATTTGAGGATGATACTCCCTGGCCAAATACCGTAGCTTCTGCAGAAGTAACGGCTACTACCACTGCTTCTGGACAGTGGGAGGAACTGAGCTTCGATTTTTCCGGCATTAGTACCGAAGTCGATTTTTATAACCTGGTGCTGATCATGGATAATGGAACAGTGGGAGATGGATCGGAGAACTTTACCGTTTTTGTAGATGATATATCAGTTGAATCTTTTCTGGACTTTGAGCCACAACAAGCGCTAAGTAGTTTTGATGGCGGCGATATTTCTATTATTGCCAATCCGGATACCAATGGAAACACTTCGGAAATGGTAGCGCAAATGGTGAAAGGGGCCGGACAGCCATGGACAGGGTCCAAAATAACGGTCCCCGAACCCTTTTCGTTCTCATCTTCTACCAGCGTAACGGTAAAAGTATGGTCACCTAGAGTAGGGTTGAACCTGCTTATGAAATTTGAGGATGCTACCCCATGGCCAAACACCATCGCTTCTGCTGAGGTAACGGCCACCACTACCGTTTCTGGACAGTGGGAGGAATTGACCTTCGATTTTTCGGGAATTAGCACATCCGTAGATTTTACCAATCTAGTGCTGATCATGGATAATGGAACTGTAGGGGATGGCTCCGCTAATTTTACCATTTATATCGATGACATTGAGCAAAAATAATAAGTCAAAATTTTAAAATGATATAATGAAATGAACATGGCCCAAAACTGGTCGCAAATACGAATATAGCCATGGGAATTACATAGGACCGTTAAAAATATAATAAATCGCTACACATGAAACATATAATCTATAGTTCGATATTTCTCTTACTCTCCCTTGGGTGTTATAGTTGCCAGGAAGAGGACATATCGGTAGGGGAGATAATAGCTCCGTCAAACATTTTAATAACAGCATCAATCGTGGGTACGGATGCAGATAACCCTTATGGGGATGGCAGTGGTACGGTACATTTTAGCGCCGAAGCAGATAATGCCTTAAGCTACCAATTTGTCTATAACGATGAAGTAGTGGCCTCTCCTTCAGGGGCAAAGACCTATAATTTCTCCAATACGGGACTACATACTTATACGGTTACCGTGGTGGCCATTGGTACCGGTGGCCTGTCTTCCAGTGCTTCCGTTGAGGTGGAAGTATTAGCCTTATACGAACCTCCTGCCGACCTGTTGACCATGCTAACGGCCAACAGTTCTAGGGAATGGAGAATTAAAGCTGAAGCGGCAGGACACTTTGGATTGGGACCTGTAGGAGGCTCTATAATTGCCGAGTGGTTCTCTGCACCCGCATTTGATAAGGCTGTTACCGGAATGTACGATGATCGTTTTATTTTTAACGCCGACGGTACTTTTACCCATAAAACCCAGGGAACTATATTTGGAAAGGCCGCAATTATAGATGTTGATTTAGGGCCTACTAACGAGGACACTCCCAACGATTGCTGTCAGGAATATGAGAACTACCCCCTTGATGATTACAGTGCTAATTGGTCACTTTCTGCACCTGGTGGTGTAGAGACCTTGAGCTTATCTGGGATAGGATTTATAGGCTTCTATATCGGAGGGTCGCACCAATACGAAATCTTTAGACGCTCCGCGAATGAAATGGTCCTAAGGACAACGGATTGGAATAATGAATTTGATTGGTGGTTTGTGCTAACTACCGAAGAGGAAGCCGCAGATAATGAGGTAGACGTAAACTATACCAATTTAATATGGTCCGATGAATTTGATGCCAATGGCGCACCAAATCCGGCTAAATGGACCTACGATGAAGGTGTAGGGGATAATGGATGGGGCAATGGCGAATCTCAATTTTATACTAAACGTGCTGATAATGTAGTGGTAGAAGATGGCTCGTTAAAAATTACGGCCAAGGCAGAAAGCTATGAAGGAAGTGATTATACTTCGGCCCGAATAAAAACCCAAGGCCTGTTTGGTTTTACCTATGGTAGGGTCGATGTAAGGGCAAAACTTCCCGAAGGGGGCGGTACTTGGCCTGCTATTTGGATGCTGGGCGCTAATTTTGATACCGTAGGATGGCCCGCAACAGGGGAAATAGATATTATGGAGCATGTTGGCAATAACCCAAATGTGGTTCAAGCAGCAATACATACGCCATCGAGTAGTGGGGCAACGGTAAATATCGGTAGTAAAACGCTGAATAACGTTGCTTCGGAATTCCACGTCTATTCCGTGAACTGGTCCGAAGATGAGATATCTTTTTTAGTAGATGATGAACTCTATTATACCTATAAACCCGAAACCAAAGATGCCAATACCTGGCCCTTCAACGCAGATCAGTTTATTATTCTGAATGTGGCCATGGGCGGAAACTTGGGAGGTGACATTGATGCTGCTTTTTCAGAATCGGTGATGGAAATAGATTATGTAAGGGTATACCAATAATCTCTTTATAGGTGAGTATTGGGTAAAGAAGAAAAGGCTAGTCGCGTACTAGCCTTTTTAGTATCCATTGTTAAAGGAATAACCCGGATAAATGGCCTTGTGGCTTATGTGGTGCTTTGATGTTTTTTTAAAACCAGGTTTTTATAATGATAGGGAGATGAAATATGGAATAAGGTTAGTGGGGTACATCGTTATAGTACTGATGCTGGGTGGTTGTTGGGAGACTCGTAAAGAAGTACCCGATAAAGCTGCGAAAGATATTTTGGGAAATCCGGAATATAGGGCGTTTTCTTACGGAGGTTACCGACATAAAACTCGCGATACAGTGCCAACTGTTGCCGAATTAAAAGACGATATGAGGCTCTTATCGGCAATGGGTACAAAGCTACTGCGAACCTATAATACCCAGCAATATGGTGAAGCCGCCAACCTTCTCAAAGCTATCAAAGAATTGCAGGAAGAAGATCCTAGCTTTGAAATGTATGTAATGTTAGGGGCTTGGATAGAATGCGAAGCGGCATGGACCCGATACCCGAATCACGCTGCCGAAAATATTGAAAACAATACCGCTGAGATTGAAGCCGCTATAGCATTGGCCAATTCCTATCCCGGAATTGTTAAAATGATCGCGGTGGGCAATGAGGCTATGGTGCAGTGGGCAGGGAATTATTTTGTGGTCCCCAAGATTATTTTAAATTGGGTAAATCATTTACAGGCCTTTAAAAAATCGGGCGGACTTCCGGCCGATATCTTGATTACCAGTTCTGATAATTACGAATCTTGGGGTGGAGGCGATAAAAGCTATCATTCAAAAGACCTGGAAAATCTACTCCTAGCCGTAGATTTTGTATCCCTTCATACCTCTCCTTTTCATGATACGTATTACGACCCACAATTTTGGGGGGTACCAGAGAAAGAAGAAAATTTATCCGATGTCCAGAAATTGGAAGCAGCTATGCTTCGGGCTGTAGAACACGCAAAGAGTCAGTACCAATCCTGCGCCGATTATATCACAAGTTTAGGTATCGACAAACCAATTCATATAGGGGAAACGGGCTGGGCCGGCAAAGCGAGTACCTTCTATGGTAACACGGGTTCCCGAGCTGCAGATGAATACAAAATGAAATTGTATTATGAGCATATACGGAGCTGGACCGATGCTGCAGGGATATCCTGTTTTTATTTTGAAGCCTTTGATGAACAATGGAAAGACCCAAGCAATGTTAAAGGGTCGGAAAATCATTTTGGGCTTATAAACCAAAATGGAGAAGCAAAATATGCCTTGTGGAAAGAAGTTGATCAAGGTGTGTTTAATGGGTTGACCAGAAATGGGTTGCCCATCACCAAAACCTATAATGGAGATGCCTCTGCCTTAATGACAGAGGTGTTGTTACCGCCTTTAGCTAGCGAAATGGGAGTGTTGGAGATTACAACAGTGAATGATTTTTACCAGACCGGGGATCGAATAAAGGAGGATAATTACGTAATTATACACGAATCCTGGTCACCGAATGATGCGCCTAACGCTACCTTCCCCAGTTCAAAAATTAAGTTGAATTCTTGGGAAGGTAGCTGCGAAATAAGAATGAACAAGGAAGGTATCATAGAGATAGATACCGGAATAGGGTATTGGTGGGGATGTGCCTTAGAATTAAAAACTGTCGGTAGGGGAGAAAATTTATCAAACTTTAAAGATGGCACTTTAAATTTTGAAATAATGGGCACTACTAAATCCTCTTTCAAGCTCGGCTTTCAGACAGGTGCTTTTTCCCAAGGAAATTTGGTGAATAACTATATCACTTTTGGACAGGATGATACATATAGGTTAGCGGAAGAATGGACGAAATTTGCTGTTCCAATTTCAAAATTGGTAGAGAAAGATGCGATGACCAATGTTACGGCATTGCTTTTTTTTAGGGGAGATCATGATTTTGATGGGAAGAAAATTTTTATCAAAAACATCTTTTATTCAAGATAGTAGTAAGCGGTGAGCTCATGCTTAAGCGGGGGCTTTCTTAGAAATAGCGAAACAACCATTATAATTCAATTCCTTCTTTGCCTAAGTATCCGGAGGAGCTCGCCTTTCGGTGCCGTCATTTGTTTGTGTTTTTGGGCGTTCCCTCCTTCGTCGGGCGGGCGCTACGCTGTATCCCTTGCTCCGCTGCGGGGATGCCGCTGCGATCCCTAACGCGGGGCATTGGAAAAATGAGGCCATTGGTATATGCGTTAAACGATTTAAGAATACCAACAACGTCCATAAATTAAAAGCTGCTGGTATATGTATATTTTTTCGGTATAGGAATAGGATAATGGCCCAATTTTTTAGATTTTTATTCAAGTAAAAAAGCAGCTACTAAATATTGCTTAGAGAAGGGCTAACCGAATATCACCAATAAAAGTAAGTGTCAAAATGAGTATCGAACGACTTGAAATAAGAAATGCTAGGCCCGAAGAATTTGACGATATCGGAAAATTATTAGTAAAGGTGTACTCTCAATTAGAAGGTTTTCCGAAAGAATCGGAACAGCCAGCGTATTATAAAAAACTCTTAAATGTTGGAAAACTCACCGAAAAGGAAAATACGGCACTAATAGTTGCTGTTTCAGATACCAATAAAGTGGTCGGGGCCGTGGTATATTTTAGTGACATGGAAAATTATGGTTCGGGAGGCACAGCAACAGCCATAAAAAATGCTTCCGGATTTAGATTATTGGCGGTCGACACGTCGACAAGAGGAAAAGGAATAGGGAAAATGCTCTGTAGGGAGTGCATTCAGCGAGCGAAAAAAATGAACCATGATCAGCTTTATATACACTCTACCGAATCCATGAAAATTGCAAGGAAGATGTACGAAGGATTGGGTTTTTTGAGATGTAAAGAGATCGATTTTATGCAAGGAGAGCTTCCTGTATATGGGTTTAGATTAGCTATATAACTTGTTTTAAAAACGGCAATTCACGATTGTATTCAGGCATGGCAGAAGCTTAGATGAGTAATGGGTAAATATCCTGCTGAACGTGGTGAATAGCGTGGTTTCTACAAGGGGAGAATTTTAAATCTGGCCATTATATGATATTTGATATGACGATTGTAAATCACTTTACTAAAAAAGGAAGTGCTGGTAAAAACAAAGCCGGTCGGCCATAGATTAAAGAAGGTCTTTGGCTTTTTTTTCTGAATTCAGGGGTAAATTGCTAGCAAACAAGGAGAATTAGACTGGTTAGAGATCATTCCAAACCCTGAGGGTTCGGACTTGGGGTTTGTAAAATTCATGGCGGGGATAGATGCAATTGTCATGGGAAGAAACACCTTTGAAACGGTTTGTAGTTTTGAAGGGGAATGGCCTTTTAGCAAGCCCGTCTTTGTCCTCAGTACAACGATGGTCTCCATTCCAGCCCCATATCATGAAAAAGCAATTCTTGTAAAAGGGACATTGCCGGCGATATTGAAATCGATCCATGAAAAGGGGTACAAAAACCTGTATATCGATGGGGGTCTAACCATTCAGAGTTTTTTAAAAGAAGATTTAATCGATGAATTAATAATAACCACCATCCCTATTGTATTGGGAGAAGGTATTCCCCTGTTTGGAGAAATCCCTAGATCTCTCGTATTTGAACATCTAAGTTCAGAAGTTTTTCTATATCAAATAGTACAAAGTTCTTATAAAGGAAAAAGGAAGTAGCATCCAATAGTAAACTCAAGTCCGTTTGGGAAGCTTATAAAAAAATAATAGGGCATTATGGATTTTATTATCTAGTGTGCTGATAGTTAGTGTATAATGGTTATATTTATAATAGGTGTTTAACCGCTACGGTATGTGCTTACCGTTTTTCCTGCATACCATTTTTATCCCCCACTTTATCTTAGGTTGTCACAATTGGAAAAATTTAATTTTTATTCATTATTAAAACGCTACTCCAATGATCAAAGTTTCAGAAATAGCCCCAGATTGCTATCGGATATCGGTATTTGTCAAAGATTTTAACTTACAATTCAACCATTTCTTACTCCTGGACGATGAGCCTATGTTATATCATGCCGGCATGCGGAATATGTTTCCGGTGGTACTCGAAGCTGTTCGAAAAATTATTGATCCCTCCAAGCTTATGTGGATCGGATTTAGTCATTTTGAAGTAGATGAGTGCGGGGCACTTAACGAATGGCTACAGGTTGCTCCCCATGCCAAAGCTGTTTGTTCTGAAGCGGGTGCTATCGTTAATATGGGCGATTTTGCGATAAGACCGGCCCATGCCATGTCCGGAAATGCAATTTTAAACACAGGGAAACATAAATATCGATTTATTAGAACACCTCATTTGCCACATGGTTGGGATGCTGGGGTGCTGTTCGAAGAAACTAACGGAACCTTGTTGTGTTCGGATTTATTTCATCAAAATGGCAATGTGGCCGATATTACGGATAAAGACATTTTGGAACCTCATAGAAAATCGATGCTCGAGTATGAACAAGGCCCTTTAATGGAATATACGCCCTATACCCATCAAACGTCAAAAATTCTTTATTCCTTGGCAGATCTAAAACCAAAAACACTGGCGACTATGCATGGTTCTTCATTTTATGGGGACTGTAGCCAGGCACTGAGAGATTTAAATGGAGTGATGAAAGACCTTTGGGGCGATAAAAGTAGGTAGGATAGCTCAAAAAGATAAGGATCGTTTATACAAATCACCAAGGAATGGGGGGCATCAAAATAAAAAATGATTGAATTGTCTTTTAGGTCAATAAAATGGTCGACAGTCGTTTTAAAAATCAGAAAAATGCTTCGATGAATTATGGCTAGATTAAAAAAAATAAATGTGCTTGCATTGGCAAAATTCCAGGCTGTTTTAATGGCGCCTTTGGGAATGATTACCGGAATCATATACTCATTCGGAGGAACTGTCTATGATATAATAAGCACTGGGTCTGTGAATTATGGTACCGCGCTCGCATATGTAGCATTAGTAGTGCAGCCAATTATGTTTGCGATTGTCGGTTTTCTAATAGGGATAGTCGAAGCATTACTTTATAATTTAATAGCAAAAAGATTTGGTGGTATGAACATCGAATTGGATCAAAATTAGGGAAGATAGACCTTAGGATTTGAGGTTGATTTGGACATAGCATTATAAAAAAAAAGGCTTTGCTACCAGCAAAGCCTTTTCTTGTGTTATATGATTACTAACAGTGGCATGTTTCTATTTCTCAGCAATAAATCGTTGGTAATGCTTCCGATAAAAAGAGAAGTGAAATTATTTCCTCCTCTTGCGGAAAGAACCACAATATCAAAGTCGTCCTTTTCGGCCTGTTGCTCTATTACATCTACTACAGAGAGCTCTTCTCTGTCTATATGTTGAAAACGCACATAATTTGGCAAACGGTGTTTTTTGCTAAATTGTTCAAACTTATGGTGTAAATGCTTTTTCGTTTTATCTATAGCTTTTTGAGTGTCGATATATGGAAAAAAGAAAGATGGGATGTTGTAGACGTGCAGTGCTACCACTTCCCCTTTGGTGCTTTCTACAATGCTTCTGGCAGCCAAGAATGATTTGGCAGAATCAGCACTGAAATCGGTAGGGATCAAAACTTTGTTTAAATGGTGTTTTGTTTCCTCGGGCACCAACAACAAATTAGACTCAAGCATTCGCACTAGTTTTTGTGTCAATGCTCCCGTTCCCTGCAGTTCGTCTTTATTGCCGGTTACTACAACATCGATATTGTATTCTTGTGCAAGTTCGGTCAGGACACTTTCGGTGTAATTATCCGAACTGATCAAAAGCGAATGGGGAGCAGTCCCGGTATAGTTTACCTCAATAGAGCGTTCTAATTCTCGCCCTACTATGTCTTCGATAGTAATACCGTCTTTTAGGAAATCTTCATAAAGGTTATAGAGTTGCGATTGCTTTATATTATGCGTAAAATATAAATGTTTTATTTTCCATACACGACATAGGAAGCTGACGTAACGCAGTAGGATAGGATCCATTTTCGTTAAATCTAAAGCAACCATTAGACTTAGTTCTTTGTCTAAGCTTAAAATCTTTGTCATACCTTATTTGTTATCGGTTAGGGTTTCTTCTGTGAAAGTTTCTTCTGCGTAGATTTCTGAAGATTTTGTTTTTCGCTCTTCTCGTTCTTTGTTTACCAGTAGCAGGATGTTTTTACGATAGGCTTCTTTTTCGATGAGCTTCTTCTCGCGTTCAGACTTTTGAAAGTCTTCTTTTATTCCTGAATAGAGGGAAAAGCACATCATCACGAGTAATATCGCAAAAGGGAGTCCAGAGATGGTCACTGCTGTTTGTAAGGCATTTAGTCCGCCTCCATACATCAGAACCGCAGCAATAACTCCGGTGGCAATAGCCCATATTACCCTTTGGAAGGGAGGTGTTTTTAATTTCCCTCCAGAGGTGATACTATCTACAACCAAGGCACCCGAATCTGCAGAAGTAATTATAAAACTACTAATGAGAATAAGCCCAAGTATCTTTAGTACTATAGCTAGTGGGAACTTATCAAAAAAGACATAAAGTGCGGTAGAGATATTGTCGTTGACTGCAGCAATTAAGGCAGTATCTCCTAGAAGAATGTCGCGCATGGTAGTACCTCCAAAGGCTGTAAACCAAAGAAAGGTAACCAAGGCCGGTAATATTAACACACAAAGGATAAACTCCTTGATGGTTCTACCTTTAGAAACTCTAGCAATAAAAGTACCTACAAATGGAGACCATGAAATCCACCATCCCCAATACATGATGGTTCTTGTTTTTTGCCAATCGGTTTCCCTAAGAGACTCTGTCCAAGTGGCCATGTCCACAAAGTGAATAAGATAACTACCGATATTTTGGATATAAGACTTTAGAATAAAGGTCGTTGGACCTAGGATAAGGACCAATAAAAAGATAATGGAGGCAACGCGCACATTGAGTTCACTCAATATTTTAACCCCTTTGTTTACACCGCTAAAAGCCGAAATGGTGGCTGCAATGGTTACGGCAACAATGATAATGACCTGGTAGGACAATGAGCTGGGAATACCAAATACATGGGTAAGGCCCGAGTTAATCTGTCCTACTCCGAACCCAATGGTAGTTGCTAGACCAAAAAGAGTAGTAATTACGGCCATGATATCGATAACATCGCCCATCCAACCATAAATTCTATTCCCTAAAATAGGGTAGAAGGCAGACCGTAAGGTGAGCGGCATTTTTCTGTTAAAGGTAAAATACGCTAAGGAGAGTCCCACTACCGAATATATTGCCCAACCATGAATTCCATGGTGTAAAAAGGAGAAATTAATGGCCTCTTGCGCAATAAGGGCAGGATCTTGCCCAGCGAGTCGGGGAGGGTTTAGAAAGTCTCTCACAGGGTCGGCAATACTGAAAAGTACCAAACCGTTACCAATACCGGCGCTGAACAACATGGCAAACCAAGCCCATAAACTAAATTCGGGTTTGGCCTTCTCGCCACCGATACGGATATTCCCGAAGCGGCCAAAGGCCATATAAAGGCAAAATATTATAAATAGGTTGACCGAGAAGGTATATATCCAACCGCCATGTGCGGAGACATTGCTCTGGGCTATAGCAAAATAATAATCTGCCTGCTCCTTAAAAATAAGGGTGAACACGACGCTAGCGATGAGGACCGCTGTTGCCGCAATAAAGACCGTTTTATTGACTACCAACCCTAAAAACGTAGAAGATTTTTCTTTTCTACTAACTTTTCTAGTAACTTTTATAGACATAAGTTTTTAATGATTTTAGTGAAATAAGTAAAGTCCTTATCTTCCGTTAAAGAAGAAAGGATTGTAAAATAACTCAGGAAAGTTGAGTTTAGGAGTCGCGGTGATAGAGGGGAGAATATGAAAGAGAACGCCTTTTTTGTTGCCTGGAACGAGATAGACAAGAGATGAAAAAAAGCGGAATGTTTTTGGCTTCAGTTAGCCTGAAGTTACTAATTTGCATAAGGTGTTTTTTTAATAAAATTACTTTGTAAATGTATGTTGGGCGATAACTTAATGAGAAAAATGCGCTAGCTAATCGTAATTTTAATCACTGAGAACATACATAAGGAAACAGTAAAAGTTTCCTAGGTGCCGCGTTATTTTTTATCACTAAGTGGACCCAACGGCAAAAATAACAAAAAACAATCGAACGGTAAAGGGTTAATTGATAAGACTTTAAAGAATGCTGTTCTAAATTCTCTAAAGAATATTTGGAAACCATCAACATTATAAGGGGTAATCACGCCTTGTTGTTAGGTGAACATCGTTGTAATAAATTGGCTTTAGTTCAGGAAAACAAACTATCTTTGGCCTCGTTATTTCTTATTGCTTAAAATAAGTTGTTAGTAAACTGAGGCATTGAAATTGTTTCTTAAGTGAGAATTGATTTTATAGGCAGTATACTTTATCCTCACGGGCAGTAATTAGGTTATTTCTCTCCTTTCTTCACCATAGATTTTAACTATAGTTGTGTGTTTTTATTTTTTAAATAAATTAATATCAACATGTTGAGTGTTGTTATTGCAAGTGTTGGTTTAATTAATTTCCTGAGTGTATTTCTATATATAGCTTGTATGTTTTTTGTTTTTTAAAGTCATATTTTACCTCATTTAGTTTGATTGCCTATGGAAATATTGAGCATTATAGTTTGTTTTTTGGTTGCTTTCAAATTATTCCCACCGAATAGATCGTCACTCTGGAATTGTTCTATAGCTAAGCTCTTTTAATTCATTTATGATCAGATGTTTTATAGAAATAAAGTGTTTTTTAAAAGAGCTTCTTTTTAAGTGTTTTTAATTCGTGTAATGATATGTAGTGCAGATAGATAAGTCTTGTTGTGTAATCTAAAGGTTTATGTTTTTACTGGGATTTTTGGCGGTGGTTAATAGTAATACTAGTTACATAAAAAGTGTAATGACGATATTGTATTTCCTGAATTTTGCAAGAAGAATTGCGTTTTTAGGGTTAAAGTTCTTATCTTAAATCAGAAGTACTTTCATGGTAATTGTGCTTGGCAATTTAAGGATTTGATTAAAATGGTGGGTCGATCTAAGTTGCTGTTATAATTAATAAACACTGCTACTATGAATGAATTGTTTGAAAAGGAGTGGTTGATCACCAATGGGCTTGGCGGGTATGCTTCCAGTACGGTAAGCAATGCCAATACCAGGCACTACCATGGGTTGTTAGTGGCATCATTAACGCCTCCTACCGGGCGAAAGATATTAGTGGGCAAAGTAGAGGAAACGATAGTGGTCAATGGCAAAAGTATACTGCTTTCCACTAATTTCTATCCAGAAGTTATCTATCCTCACGGGATTGATTATATGAGCGAATTTAAGGCGAAGCCGTTGCCTCATTGGCGATATGGGGACCAAAACTGGCAAATAGAGAAAAGCATCTCTATGGTGGCTGGCAGCAATACTACTTTGGTGCACTATAAAAACACTGGCAAGGAAACTTTTGTTCTAGAAGTTCACCCTTTGTATGTTTTTTCGGATTATCACGCCATTTTTCGGGAAAGCAGCGCCTTTGATTTTTACACGGAATTTTCTCCAGAACACTTAAAAACCCATGCCTCTAAAGGCAGTCCCGCTTTATTTACGAGTTGGACCTCTGGGGTCTTTGTTGAAGACCGCAGCTGGTACAAGAATATTCATTTGCCCAAATCCCAGCAACGCGGACTTAGTTGTCATAACGATTATTACCATATTGGTTATCTGAAAAAGGAACTAAAACCCAATGAAGAACTGCTGTTATGTTTTTCCCTAGATGAAAATCGCCCTCAAAGCACCCTCGACCATCTATGGGAGGAACAGAGGCGCACTGCATCCCGAAAACCCTCGAAATCGACCGCTACTTTTTATAACGACCTGTTACGGGCTGGAGACCAGTTTTTGGTACATCGAGCCTCTACCCAAAGCACATCTATCATTGCCGGCTACCATTGGTTTGCAGATTGGGGACGCGATTCCATGATCGCAATGCGTGGCCTTACCATTGCAACAGGGCGAAAAGGGATTTCAAAATCTATATTAACGACTTTTTTAAAAGAAATAGACCAAGGGATGATTCCCGATCGTTTTTCCGATAAAGCTGATGTTGATCCTCATTACAATGCTATGGATGCCACTTTTTGGCTATTTATAGCGGTTTACGAGTACTTTAAAAGATTTGGCGATATCGAATTCGTGAAAAAGCACTTCAAGGCCCTAGAAGAGATCTTAGAGCACCACATACAAGGAACCCGATACAATATTCATGTTACTGAAGAAGGTTTTTTGTACGGAGGGCAGGAGGGAGTGCAGCTGACATGGATGGATGCCCTGGTAGACGAAAAAGTGATAACGCCACGGATCGGTTGTCCGGTTGAGGTGAATGCCCTTTGGTATAATGCCCTGAAAATATATATATGTTTTTGCAAGGAACTTCAGATAACGGTCGCCCAAAAATACAAGGACCTTATTGAGAAGTTGGAAGTGAATTTCCCAAAGATGTTCACGACCGATGAAGGAACGTTATACGATGTGATCATCCCTGGAGAATCCTACGATACTAGTTTTCGTCCAAATCAGCTCTTCGCCATAAGTCTGCCTTTTCCTTTATTGGATCGCGATCAGCAAAAGACAGTCTTCGATGCCGTTCGAAAAAAATTGTATACCCCATATGGACTACGGACACTTGATGTTGAGGATCCTAATTTTATAGGACAGTATACAGGGGGGCAGTGGTCGCGCGACCATTCCTATCACCAGGGAACCGTTTGGCCATTTTTGCTCTATGAGTATTACCATTGTTTTTTTAGGATTTATGGTAATTCTAAAAAAAACCGAGCAAGGGTGTTGAAGGAACTTAATCATTTAAAAGATCACTTTTACCATCGCGACGGCTTACATGGTATTTCGGAGATTTTCGACGGTTTAAACCCTGGTAAGGGAAAAGGGTGTATACAACAGGCGTGGTCTGTCTCGGCTTTGGTCAAGCTCTATGCGGAGTATAAACTTTATGAAGACGGGGAGGGTGAAATGTGAGTAAGGCTAGGTACTAGCTAAGGAAGGCTGAAGAAAAATTACATTTTATAGGAAAGAAGTCAATAACACTAAGGTAGCATGAGTCTTTTAGGGGGAAAGGGATGCTTTTTTTATACAAAACGAGCTTGCGTTTTTAGGGCAAGCTCGTTTTCTTGTTTAAAGTTAGTTTCAATTACCAAATCTTAATGCGCTGTTCTGGCGCCAGATACATGGCATCGCCTTCCTTGATATTAAAGGCATCGTAAAACGCATCGATATTGACCAATGGTTGTGTAGCCCTATTTTTCCCTGGGGAGTGTGGATCGGTTTTTATTTGATTGGCCAATGCTTCGTCCCTGATTTTAGTTCTAAAAACGGTGGACCATGACATAAAGAACCGTTGTTCTGGGGTAAAGCCGTCAATCGGCCCTGGGTTCCCATGTTCTTGCAGGTACATTTGCAGGCCATCATACGCGGCATTTACCCCACCGAGATCGCCTATGTTTTCACCCAAGGTAAACTTGCCGTTAATAAAGGTGTTGGGCAATACTTCTATTTTGCTGTATTGGTCTGCCAGAGAATTGCCAAGGCTGTTAAATTGTTCCAAGTCTTTTTCTGTCCACCAATTTACCAAATTGCCATCGGCATCGTAATTGGCACCGCTATCATCAAAACCGTGCGATATCTCATGGCCTATTACAGCGCCAATTCCACCATAATTTACGGCAGCATCGGCAGTGAAATTAAAGAACGGCGGTTGCAATATGGCGGCAGGGAACACAATCTCGTTATACGACGGATTATAGTATGCATTTACAATCTGTGGCGCCATAAACCATTCGGATTTGTCAACGGGTTTTCCTAATTTTTCTAAATCCTTGTGAAAGTTCCATGTGTGGATATTTAAGCTGTTTTGAAGATAAGAACCACCTTCTTCTACATTTTTCACCTCTAGGGAGGAATAGTCTTTCCACTGGTCGGGATATCCTATCTTAATAGTAGTTTTTGTAAGTTTTTCTATTGCTTTTAGTTTAGTGGCCTCATCCATCCAGGGCAAGGCTTTAATCCTAATTTCATAGGCTTTGATAATGTTTTGGATCATTTCAGTGGCTTGTGCCTTGGCTTCGGCAGGGAATTTTTTGTCTACATAAAGTTTCCCCAATGCTTCGCCAACCATCCAATTGACGGTTTGCAAGGCTCTTTCGTCCCTTGGTTCTTGTTTTTTAGCACCTCGGAGGGTTTTGCTATAAAACTCCCAATTGGCTTTTTCAATCTCGGTCGTCAGTAAATTGGCAGCTCCGTTAAGGGCTGTCCAACGCAGGTATGCCTTCCAGTCGTTGACATTGTTTTCTTTAAATAATCCTTGAAGAGATTTTATATATGCCAGCTGAGAAATGATTACGGTGTCGACACCGGTTGCGCCTATACCTTCTAAATACCCTTTCCAATTGACAACAGGTACCATCTTTTGTAGGTCGGTTAACGCGGTAGGGTTATAGGTTAATTTAGGATCTCTTCTTTGTACCTTATCTAGTCTTGGTTGTGCTAATTTGGTCTCAAAGGCCACTATCTGGGCAGCTTCCTTTTCGGCCTTGGCATCGTCGTAGTCCAAGAATTTTAGCATACGGCTAATATGGGCGTGGTATTTTTGCTTTATATCCTTTGAATCTTGATCCTCGGCCACATAATAATCACGATCTGGCAATCCTAGAGCGCCTGGCCAGATACTGGCTACATTTTTGTTACTGTCCTTGGCATCGGCACCTACTCCAAAACCGAAGAAACCAGCACCTCCCTTAGACTCCATTTCTATGAGGAATGCCTGAAGCGTCTTTATATCCGAAATAGCTTCTATCTTGTCCAGATAAGGCTGTAAAGGGCGTACTCCTTGGGCATCTCTAGATACGGTATCCAAGATGGTCTGGTATAAGTGTACCGCCTTAGCTTGGTCAGAAGTAGGGGCTATATTAGGGTCCTTGGTGGCTTCTCTTAGGATATTGAGTACGTCCTGATCGGTTTTTTTGCGCAATTCGTAAAAGCTGCCCCAGGTGGTTTTGTCGGCAGGGATTTCGGTATTATCGAACCATTTTCCGTTTACGTATCTGAAAAAATCGTCTTTAGGGCTCACGGTAGTATCCATAAGACTCAGGTTTATACCTGGAATAGTGTCTACTGCTGCGGTTTCCTTTTTTTCGGATTTACACGAAACAACAGTCATAGCCAATGCCCCTAATAGGAGTGGCTTTGAAAAATTGACCTTCATATTGAATTAGTTTTAGTTAATATAGTCACACAAAATAGTGATTATTAAGCATCTAAAGTAAGGAATATCTTAGAGGTAAATGCAATTAAAATGCTAATGCTAGGATGAAATAAAGTGGTAACATCGGAGGAGTGGCTACATTAAAAAATGAACAGACCCTCAATGTAGAAAGTAACCCCAATGGTTAGATGATACGCGTTAGGGATGGCGGCGGCATCCCCGCAGCAACGTAAGGGATATAGCCAAGAGCCCGCCCGACAAAGGAGGGAACGCCCAAAACATTATAAAAAAAGTTGTGGAAATATGAAATACCCGGAGGTAAGGACGATATTTTACTGCTTTTGAGTTGATCCGAAATAGCAGCGGTGAATGGTAAACAATATCTATACCCTAGAGCGTTTTAGGGTTATTGCTCGGGGTTCCAAAGGGTTTGATTAATTTAATAAATATAAAGATTTGTACTTTTCAATGCCAAGAGGTGTTATGGCCAATCTTGGTGGGGATATAAAATTAAAGGTTCTGTTTTCTCCCTGAAATCTACGTTGCTTTAATTCGATAACCCCTTCTTCTTTCATTTCTTTGGCCACCAGGGTCGCTAGGTTTGGGTTCAAGCAAATATGGGTAATTCCCAAGAATCCTTTTTCACGGTTTTGGTAGAGAAATTCTAAAATGGAATGATATAATTTCATTTCTATGCAGATTTAAAAGTATATGTTGTTTGCGATATTAAAAGAACGCTTCTTTTGAATGAGGCGAATATAAAGAACAATATGTATATTTTCCTACTTTTTTGGTTTTATTTATGATAAAAAATGTTGGTTAATGAGACGGAAAACTAATTTTCTGTATTGATTAGGAACCATAAGGAGGAGGTTTTCACTAGAGACCGGTCTTCAACAGGCCTATTTAGTTATTTTTTGCAATTAGCGGGTCTCTTAACAAGGTGAGTTGTTCCCATCACAATTTTAATACCATTAACTATGGGAACATCTGTGTAAAACCTTGCTTAGGATTTCTGAAACACCTAAAAAAAGCCCATATTTGCTAGCTTTTTTAAACATTTGTAAATTATATATTAAAGTAATGAAAATTAGAAGTTTTACCTTAATGGCCTTGGCCATTTTTCTGTCTGCTTGCGGCCAGAAATCCCTTCAGCCAGCAGAAGTCCATTTAATACCACAACCGCTAGGGATGGAATTAAAGCAGGAATCCTTTCAAATTACGGCCGCTACACAGTTGGTTGTAACCAATAAAGAGCAGGAAAAAGCTGCTAACTACCTTCAGGGGCTATTAAAAAAGGCGGCAGGGTTTCAATTAGCTGAAGCGACAGAAGCTTCTAATAATGTCATCCGCTTTGAAGAGAAGGCCGAATTAGAAAAGGAGGCCTATGAACTTACTGTAAATATAAATAGCATTGTTATAACGGCTTCTAGTGGTGAAGGATGGTTCTATGGGGTGCAAACCTTGCGTCAGCTATTGCCTCCCCAGATCGAAAGCAAGACTGCGGTAGATTCCCCTTGGTTGGTACCGGCAGTGTCTATTGCCGATAAGCCACGATTTGGCTGGCGTGGTATGGAGATGGATTTTAGCCGTCATTTCTTTACTATTGATGAGGTGAAGGAGTTTATGGATTATATGGCTTTATACAAGCTGAATACTTACCATATGCACCTGACCGATGATCAGGGATGGCGTATTGAAATCAAGGAATATCCATTGCTGACCGAGAAAGGGGCATGGCGGATTGAAAGCAGCCATGATAGGGTATGTATTGAAAAAGCGAAAGAAAATGAGACCTTTAAGATAGCAGAAAAGAATTACCATCAAATAGATGGGCAGCGCATGTACGGCGGCTTTTTTACGCAAGAGCAAATTAAAGAAATTGTCGCCTATGCAGCCGATCGTTATATTACCGTAATTCCGGAAATAGACATGCCCGGGCACTTTAAAGCGGCCATTGACAATTATCCTTACTTAGCCTGTAAAGGAGAAGCTGGTTGGGGAGAAACCTTTTCTATCCCTGCCTGTCTTGGTCAGGATGAGACCTATGAATTCGTAGAAAACATTCTTTCGGAAGTAGCGGAGTTGTTTCCTAGCCCATATATCCATATTGGAGGAGACGAGGTGAATATTAGCGAATGGAAACAGTGTCCAAAATGTCAGAAAACTATCAGTACCCATAAATTAAAGGACGAGCACGAGTTGCAGGCGCATTTTAACCGTAACTTGGAAAGTTTCTTGCATACCAAAGGAAAACGATTGTTGGGATGGGACGAAATTGTAGAAGGTGGACTTACCGAAGATGCTACTATGATGTGGTGGCGTAACTGGGCGCCAGAAGCTCGATATAAGGCTGCCAATAACGGTAATGACATGATTATATGTCCAGATTTTGAATATTATTTCGATTTTACCAACGAGGCTACACCGCTGGAAAAGGTGTATAATTACGAGCCGGTACCAGAAGACTTTACGGCTGCTCAGGAGAAACATGTTCTTGGGGTGCAAGCCAACCTATGGTCAGAATTGATCCCAAACTTCCAAAGACTGCAATTGCAGACCTTTCCTCGTATGTTGGCACTTGCCGAAACCGCTTGGCAGCCTAAAGGGCAAAAGAATTTTGACGGTTTCCTAGAAAAGGTACAACAGCATTACAAGCGTATGGACGTCATGGGCATCCATTATTATATTCCACCGATCAACGGGATGAACAAGACCTATGCTTTTGTCGATAGCATACAGGTGGCACTGGATATTGATCTAAAGGACGCAAAAATTTACTACACCCTCGACGGGACCCAGCCTACCGAGAAATCTATTCCATATACAGGAGCTTTTTGGGCAAAAGAAAGTGCTAAAATGCTGGCAAGGGCTTATAATGGTAGAATTTGGGGCGACGTTTATGAAGCTAAAATAGACAGGCAACAGTGGCGATCGGCAGAGGAGGTAACACCAAATACGGCTGGATTTCAGCGTTGGGCGGCCAAAAATCAGTTTAAAGTGGTTGAAGAGGTAAAAGTACCTGCCGAGGCTACCTTTAAAACAGTGGCGACCGCAGATATGGGCGAATATAAGGGGCAAGAACATATATCCATGGTCTTTAATGGCTATTTTAAGGCAGAAACACAGGGGATTTATGAATTCTCTACGACTTCTGACGATGGTAGCTTACTATATATAGGCGATACCCTAGTAGTAGACAATGGTGGTAACCATGCCGCTCAGAAAAGGGCTGGCATGATAGCTCTTAAACCCGGATACCATAAACTAACTCTAGTATTCCATCAAGGTAGTGGTGGAGGGGAGCTCTCCGCAACTTTTGCCGCTCCTGAGCAAGGGCACCAGCCACTAGAATCGGCAGTTTTCTTTGAGTAAACACTTTTAAAAGCTTTTGAATTAGGCCCTGACCAAAACATCTTACTTAGGTGTTAGGGTCAGGGCCTTTTGCTTTTTATATGGGTACCTTATATCTCGGAGGCTCCTTATTTTGTATCTCTTAGGTGGGCGGTTTTAAGAGGAGAAAACGATTAGAGTTTACCTTATAAGGGTAAATTCTAAATAAAAGATTGGTCCTGAGCGTGGAAGTAGCATAATTAAAGGATCCAAGTTAGGGAGATTACAATACTAAGGCCGACCACTAGCATTGAATATTCAAAAACACAATTTCTTCTCTATTTTCCTTTACGATCTTTATAAAACATATAAATCCAAATAGATCTGGAAAGCCTGAAGTTTAAGGCACTGGTAAAAAAGGCCATCAGAACAACACACAAAAACATGTAGAGGACGGGAATTTCAAGAATTCCCCAAGTTATGACCAGGGAGGCGATCATTTGTGCACAGGCCAAGGCGTAACTTACGAACATGGCGCCAAAGAAAAAACCCGGTTCTACTTCAAACTTATAATCGCATTCCTTGCAGGTTTTGTCCATAACGGGCATTTTAAACAATAAGGCATTTCCCTTTGAATCAAAAATGTCTCCTTTCCCGCATTTGGGGCATTTTGCTTGTAGTATGTCAGTAACAACCATTATGTACTATATTTTTTGGCAAAGCTACCGCCAATGTGGAAATCCTCTATTATACATTTATCTCCTATTCTTGTATTAAAAGGACATTTTTGTATTCGTTTTTGGAAACTCCCTTGCACGTCCGGAATGGGGAAATACAAATGATATAACCACAAAGTGTAGCTGTTTAAATCGGCAATGGTTCGCTTTGTTCGGATAAGGTTATGCCTACCGATGAATGATGTAACCCTTGCTAAACCTACGCATTGATCTTGTTTTTATAGCACTCTAGACTACATTATGATGTTATTTTTTCCATGCATATTTTTGAAAGGGGGCATCTACGGGTGTTTCCGCAATATGGTTGAGGTAATTGCTCATAATTTTTTGGGAGACCCCTAGTATTATTTCCAATAGTTGACGCTTTTCATATCCTGCGGCATAAAAATCCATTAATTCTTCCTTGGTTATCTGACCGCGATTTTGAACGATGGACAAAGTCATAGTATGTAGGGCATGTAGTTTTGGTGTAGGCATAGAAGTTCCGTTCCTTAACGCTTCGGTGATAAGCGGATCTACTTTCATCATATGGGCAATGGCCGTATGTGCAGGAACACAGTAGTGGCACTCGTTTGCAACGCTTATCGTAAGCCAAACAACCGTTAGTTCTTCATTGTTTAAGGAGGAGTTTTCAAAAAGTTGGTGTAATGTTTGGTAGGCCTCGAGTGCACCCGGTGCTTCCGCTAAAACCCCATGTAAGTTTGGGATCATACCAAAATTCTGTAGAGATTTTTCTAAAAAAGGTTGACTGTTCTTAGGGGCCGAATCGATATCGTGAATTTTAAATGTGCTCATGGTTTTACTTGTTTAGGTTATGAATAGTAATTGGCAATTCCCTGGTCTAAGGGTGAAAAAAGCTAAAGCTTATCAACGGTCATTGCTATAAGGATTTCTAGAAGTAATAGGTCTAAACCCTTAAAAGGAAAAGAAAACACACTTATAGCCGCCTTTATAGTAGTGGTTGGTCCTTATGTTATTAATGTCTTTTTGGAGGGAACTTATTATAAACCATTCATTAGTAACGGATTAATGTGGTTGTATTTAGGTACTCATAACCACTTTAAAATTTGATCCCATTTCACTTTTCGTATTACTGATAGTACCTTCTTTGTTTTTTAATGCTTCGTACAATAAAGAGCATAAGTTTCCAAGTATGGCGTACAGGCAAGAAGGTGTGATTTTCTATTAGAACCATGGATACCTTTCCGGGAACCTCTTTGTTTACTTCTTCCTCGTCAAATATTTAGCCCTTACCACGCCATAATGTTCACTTAAAGCTAAGCAGATACTTTGGAACAAAAAAGTGTTTTATAAAAACATTAATTGAAGAAGGCTCGTGGGACAGGGAGGGGTACTGTTTTAAGGGAATTGAGGATCCTATTGTTTGGTTGGGTATCCGAATTGGAAATCTATATCTCTTTAACGCTGTTGGGGGCGAATAGGTTAAAGGGGGTGTGGTGCAACATACTGTCAGGTATATAGAATACCACAAGAGCTCTCTAGAACCATATTCTTTAAGTGTATAAATCATAAAACGACCGCTCCCTTAGGTGTTTATTTTGTATCCTTATTCAACAGTAGCCTTTATGGATTCGATAAGTATTCCTTCGTTATTGTCCTTTTTTGCAGGCAGTGAAAATTTTATATAACTGATACCGTTGATGGTGTTGTTTTGTAATGGTATCGATGATGCTAATTTTGTATCATCAATATAAACGGTACAGGAACCGGCTTTTTGGGTATCGGCAGTATCCCATTCCAACCTCAGATCGTGCCAAGTGTCTGGTGCTAGTTGGTCTTCTTCCAATTTAAAGTTAAACATGGCAAAATACTGGGAGGTAGTATCGGTCGGGTTAAACCATCGGTCGTGCAAACTCACGGTCATCCCTTTAAAGCCTTTGTTTATTTTAATGCGGGATACGACTTCCCCTTTTTGTCCTGCCGGAAAATTAAATAAGGCTCCCCTTTGTTGGGATAGTAGGCTAGTATCCTTTTTGGATTTCAAATACATGACCTGACCAGAATCTTTGTCGGGATGCGGTATTAAAATAGCACCTGGTTTTCGGTCGTAAGCGCAATGTCCTTTTATGCCTTTTATGTAGCTGTGGTGGGACCAGTGGGCTAGCCCATCAGAAAAGTCGTCGGAACGCTCTTTTTCCCTGAGCCAATTTAGGTCCAAGGTCAAGAGTTTTCTAAACTTGGGGTGTTGGCCCAAGGAGATAAGTATTTTGTTTTTACTTGATTCTACAAATTCGGTTTGATGCACACTGCGGTCATTGCTGCCCATTTCTCCAAAACGGGTGGCCATAAGGCTATCATTGCGCAAAGGGTTGAGGTAAATTTCCCTGAACCCGCTCCATGTTTGTCCATCATCATCAGAAATGGCGGCATGCAAGGCATCGCGGTTTGTAAAAACGTCTTCCCAATAGCCACCGTTATGTTCCACTTCTGGCAGGGGAGTAGTGTTGTTCCAAAGAAGCAGCAAGCTTCCGTTTTGTAGCCTTTGAACGGTAGCCATGGTTATGGTACTGTAGAACCTCGATGGTACTGCTGGCGACCAAGATTCGCCACTGTCCTCCGAAAAGGATTCGTAAAGGTTGTCTAGGGCGGTACGGATAAGCATCCAAAGGCGACCGTCTTTAAGTTCTACCACAGAAGGCTCTACGCCCCCATGGTTCCATCGTTGCCCTTTATGAAAACCCTCGGCCTTGTGGGGAGGGGAATTTACCTGGTTCGATTTTTTCCAACTAATGCCCCCATCGTCAGAATAATAAGTACCACTGCCATTGCGGTGCAAGGTGTGAAAAGCAGCGATGGCCCTTTGTCCGTTTTTTATGAATACCACTGGTTTGATCATGATGGCCCCATTGTTGTCAATTTGGGTTTTTGTCCATTCGCCATCAATTCCCCCTGTAGAGCGAACGGCAAAAACGGCATCGTCTTTTCCAGCAAAAACCCGGATAAATTCACCGCTAAGCGGGTCTTTTTTGCCATATAAATTTCCGTCTTCCACGGCAACGGGATCCCAATGCGCACCCTGGTCCTTTGAAAAGATGTACAGGTTGGGGCCATAGTGCCTTATTTCCCCATCATCGAGCATAACAAGACCGGTGTATGCATTCTGTGGCGGTATGCCCACCACCTTGGGCGACTCAATAGCCGATTTTTGTTCTGTACACGATACTAGGAATAGAAAAAAGAAGAGGCTAGTAGCCGTTATTTTAAAATAAGCCTTTGACATATTTAGAATTTTTAAAAGAATGAGGGCTCGGAGGAACCATCCGAATATAGTGAAAACCTATTAAAATATACTTGAAAACACGACTCCAAACCAAATTGTGAATATCTATTGTCTAGATTAAGGGCGATCTTTTTTTTAATAATTTATATTTGGCATACTAAAAAAAAGATATGAGCGTAACGTGGTACGAGTGCAAGGTAAAATATAGAAAAACACAGGAAACTGGAGAACAAAAAGTAGCGACAGATACGTATTTGTTAGATGCGATATCGTATACAGAGGCCGAAACAAGAATTAACGAAGAGATGGCGGCCTATACAAGCGAAGAATTTATGATCACCAATATAAAAGTCTCCAACTTATCGGAGGTGCATGCCGTTGAAAATTCCGATCGATGGTTTAAGTCAAAAATAGCTTTAATCGCCTATGATGAAAACAGCGGTAAGGAAAGAAAAACTAATATTTATATGTTGGTACAGGCCAATGATGTAAAGGAAGCTTATGACAACACCATAGACGCTATGAAAGGCACTACAGGCGACTATACAATTCCGGCTATCGCCGAATCGCCTATTCTGGATGTATTCCCGTATTTCACAGGAGAAGAAGAGCAGTTGGAGAAATTTAATGTCATCGAAAAAACAGAAGCTCCTAAGGAAGAAGTTTTATCAGAGGACGAAGTAGAATAGTCAGATACTGTTTTATAAAGAGTAAGAATACAAAAATAGCGGGGCTTGCCCCGCTATTTTTAGTCATAAAGCTTATCAAATGGTCGTTTATGGGGGCTATTTTTGTATAAACCCCTTCACATCATCACTCAGATCGTAAATAATAGGTCCGTTTAGCATTTGCTGTAGCACACTACTTCCGGCCGCGCTGCGGTAGCCACCGGCACAGTGCACCACAATAGGCCTGTCTGTAGGAATATCCTTGGCGGTAGTACGCAGTTCATTCAAAGGGTGGGAAATGGCACTCTTAAAAATTTTACCTTGCTCCACTTCGCTCTTGTTTCGGATATCTACAATGGTATACTTCTCCGGATGCTTACTAAAGTCGGACAGATCTAGGGTTGCGGAGTTTTCCATATCCTCATCGGCCAAGGTGATTACTTGTTTCAATTGTTTTTCATAGCCTATTTTTGCGACGCGGTGTAACAGTTTATACCGGTTTTCTGCCTCGTTTATCACTAGGGTAAACGCTTCTTTTGGCATAATGATGGCTCCTAGCCAGGTTTCAAATTTATCCTCCTCTGACACCGCCTGAATATTAATACTACCTTTTAAATGTCCTTTTTTAAAGGCTTCCTTAGCTCTTATATCAACGATTACTCCGTTGGCTTTGGATTGTTCTTTAAAAGGGACCTCTTCCAAGGCGGGAATCAAATTTGGGGCGCCAGATTTGTTAATATCCACATCATACCCAAAATAGGAAGGGATAAAAGGTTGGCTATCGAGGAGCGTATTTATAAAATCTTGTTTTGAATTTTCCTTAAAAGCCCAATTCCCCATACGTTCATTGCCCAAAGTGCTGCTATTTGCCTCGCTCAAGTTCTTGCCACATAAGGAGCCGGCACCGTGGGCAGGGTAAACAACGGCATCATCTGGCAGGGCAGTAAATTTAGTCTGCATGGTATCGAACATCATTTCGGCAAGCTCCAGGCGTTTTGCGGTGGTATTCCCTGCCTTCTCGCGCAAATCTGGACGGCCAACATCTCCTATAAACAGCGTGTCGCCGGTAAATAAAGCCGTTTCTGTTCCTTCTGTAGCAACCACCGTAATGCTGTCGGGAGAATGCCCAGGGGTATTAATGGCCGATAGCCTGATATTTCCGAGCATAATATGATCGCCATCATCAAAGGAGGTATGCGGATAATCGGCACCCAGCTTCTCACTATTATAAATGGTGGCGCCTGTTTCTTTGTGGATTTCCAAATGAGAACTCACAAAATCGGCATGCGGATGTGTTTCTATGATCGCTACTATGGTTGCATCCTTGGCCTTGGCGTAGTCGTAATACTGCTTTGGGTCGCGTTCCGGGTCTATCACCGCCATTTTTCCATCGCTCACTATGGCGTACGAATAATGCGCCAAAGGTTTATATTCAAATTGCTTTATATCCATCATATTCTTTCCTTTTGGTGTTTGATATAAAATTAATAAAAGTCACGCGAACCCCATGTAACCTTTATTACATAAGAAATAGGCTAAATGGCCGAACAGTGGTTTTGTTAGGACCTACGGGAAGAATACAATTGGGTTTTCGGGAGTATTAAATGTGGCTTTTTTGGGCGTTCCCCCTGCGGCGGTCGGGCTCTTCGCTGTATCCCTTGCTGCGCTACGGGGATGCCGCTGCGATCCCTAACGCGGGATTAATGTAACAATGTATTAATAAGAAAATGTACCAATTGGATCAATGTGAGGATTTGTGAAAATAAAAGGAATTGAACGCTAGTGCGAGCGTCACCCTCGTACCGGCAAGAGATATCTTACTAAGAACTTAACTTCAAAAACAGGATAACTCCATAACTATTTACCTATTACTGGCCATTAAAATGAATTGTTAATTTAAAAATGATCAAGCCAAGACCAACGCACCAGCTGGCCCCTTCCTACAAATGCAAGTTGATGCATTTACAAAGCGGTTCTCTCATCTCTCTTCTCTCTTTTCTCTCATTTCTTTTCTCTCATTTCAATTCTCTCTTTTCTTTTCTTTCATCCTATTTGCTAGCAGCTAATTGGTCAATGGCCATTGAAAACTGTGTTAGCTATTGCAGCGGCATCCTTTTTTAGTGCGCCAAGCGGGCTAAAAAAGATATAGCGGAAAGAGCGACCCGAAAGGGGAACACCCAACAAATGGGAATCCTTATTAGAAGCATCCCAAAAGTTAGGTGTTAGATAGTATTTAGTTACTATGGAGTTTTAATTGTGGAGGTCTACTTTTTTGCCATCCACTTTATTATCGCTTACCTCCGCATTCTGCACTCGTTCAAAAAGAATGGTTTGCTTATTCGAATGAAATGCAGGGTATTCGTTATTAGTGTTTATCTCATTGTTTTTAAAAATCAACCCATCTACCGATTTAGCGTACAGTATAGGATTATCGAAAGTCTCAAATTCATTATTCTCTATACGAATGCCTGAGTGAAAGTACTTTGTTTGCCCATTTAGGTCCGGAATCTCTGGATAAATGGAGATGACAGCAGAAGTAAACTGATACATACTCGTAAGGGCATTGACAAATTTATTATCGCGGATAGTGACATCTCTACAAGATCCGGTCTCGTACCAACCATTGGCATCGCCGCAAAGAAGGATGGCGCACCCAGAAGTGTGATCGAATAGGTTATTGGCTATAAGGGTAGGTTTTGGGGTACTAAACAAGGCTCCTCGTGCCCTGTTGTTACGAATGGTATTCCCGGTAAAAATTACCGAAGGTGTCCAAGTAAGGTTCTCAATCCCGATATCAAAATTTGCAGGATCAATTTCGTTCCCCAGTTTCTTCTTAAATTGGATTCTAAACTCTTTAATCGGCTCATTTTTATCTGAACGTACTGGTGTTATGGAAACGATGGTGTTCTGATGGTCCCAAAGTTCCATTGTTTTTGACTTTACAAATTGTACAGCATCTCCTTTATAGCCCCAATCAAACCCGTAAGCCTGCCCGTGCATGTATTTAGCGACGACTGTCTTTGAATCTATTTTCTTTATAATTTTAAGATAGGTGCCATGGATATTGATCGCATCATCCATCATTCCTTCATAGAGTCCGTTTTTGGATACTATTTCTCCTTTGCAACCAGAAAAATGTGTCGCATCTGCCTGGGTAGTAAAGTATCTAGGGTCGTCCTTGCCTCTTAGGGCCACCTCAAATCCGTCCAAATATATGTTTTCGGTCAACTGGGCTAACAATCCCATCCCTTCGGCGTAATGAACCTTTACATTTTCAAAACTTATATCTTTCCCTTTATGGACAAAAATACCCGGAGTAGGACGGTAATAACTTCTCATAGTAACCACTGTCCCCGGGATCAGTTTATTATTTTTCCAATGGTGTGCTTTGATTAGGCCAGGAGCCAATTCACTTACGTTTCTTGTTCCAACGGCAATATCACCGCTGTTGTAAACAATTCGTTTGGTAGCTTCCTCAAAGGCCATTCCCGCTATAGGATGCATTTCCCAACCCTCGCCGGTACTATAAAAGGTACTGTCCTTAATGGTATAAGAAACCCAAGGAGCGGTTTCGAAAACAATACTTCCTGCCACGGTATCGTTTTCCACAATTTTAACTTGAGTAATTTGTGGCTTTTCAAAGTCGATCCTTAGGTCTTTCAGGCTTACATTGTTGTTTCCGATCAGTGCTATGGGAAGCATGCGTCCGTGAAACATCAGTTCCGAACCATTACCATCAATGGTAACATTCTTCAGCGTTTCTAGTTCAATCCCTACGGTCTTAGGATTGTCTTGGTCATGATTGGAGATATAGTATTCTCTTTTTAGAGCTCCATCCGGATGAAAGTCGTACCGTCCTTTTTGAAACTTAATGACAACAGGCTCAGAATTGACAATTTCATTTTTAATTTTTTTCAATGCCTCCTGTAATAAGGGAGCGGTGTTTTGTCCGGTATTTGGCAATACACCATAGGTTTCCAAATTATAGACTTTTACCTGCTTCTGCGCTTTCAACGAAAATGAAAGACCAAAGACTAATAAAATAAATAAGGGTACTTTTTTTAACATGTTGAGTATAAATAATATTAATTTGATTGTATAGAAATGATAAAAAGCTAAGAATAACGTTTCTAGAGCAATAATACTACATTATTATTTTATAGCTGTGTCTGGTTACCGTTAAAAAGGGGGGATATCCAAAAAGGGGGCGTTCTTGTATTTTTATGGCAAAAAATGATATAAACACAATGAAACAAAGGGCTTCAGTGGTTTTTTATACAAACAGCTGTCTATAGGAAATGCCAATATACTTTTACCAAGGTTACCTTCGATATTTAATTAATCAAAAGGTCGTTCTGGCCTTGGTTCTGTATGGAATGATAGGGTATGCGGTCTTGTAAAGGTATTGTCGAACCAAGGCTAAAAATAAGGAGTTGCCTTTATGAATGAGGGAATGGAACTGAAGAAAAAGAAATGGAGAACCCTTTACTATGGATGATATATTCCTAACTAAAAACCATTATTTTTGTTTTAGAATTATATTCACCATAAAATTAAGGATATTCCACCATGAAAAAGCTAGTCAACTATTTTTTACAAGGGCTATTGTATATAGCTCCATTAGGTATTACAGCTTATATTATCTATTCGGTTTTTACCTTTATGGATGGATTACTGCAAGATTTTCTCATTGAGTTTTTTGATATTAAAATACAGGGACTGGGTGTTTTAACACTGATCGTCTTTTTGATTTTAGTAGGCCTTATTGGAAAAACAATCATAGCCAAGCCGTTAAAACAGGTTTTTTCCAAAATAATTGATGGGATACCCTTATTAAATTTTATTTACTCGGCCTTCAATGATCTATTTTCAGCCTTCGTCGGCAAGGAAAAAAAGTTCAGCAAACCTGTTTTGGTAAGGGTGAATTTAAATTCGGACTTGGAAAAATTGGGCTTTATTACAGAGGAAAACCTGGATTTTCTAGATGCAACAGATAAGGTAGCTGTTTATTTCCCACATTCTTATAATTTCTCGGGAGAACTGTTTATTGTGCCCAAGGCTAATATCAAAAGTTTGGATGCTAAATCTAGTGAGGTAATGAAATTCATTGTATCGGCAGGATTGATGGGGTGGTCAAAAACCGATCTTCAAGACTGATCCTATAGAAACCACAATCTGCTGCGCCCGTTGGAATTTTATTTGGGTCCAAAAACTGGGACTTGATTAGAATTTAAAATAGAATACATACTATTTCTTTGTCGAAAACCTAACTGCAACAGTTGATGGGGGAAATGGGATGCACAAAACGGCAGACTTCCCTGGGAATTTGGTCAAATTTGAAATATTTTTAATAAGCGTTGACACAACAAAACCTATGTATAATTATGGGTTATTATTCTATTTAATTATAAGAATTATTCCGCAATAGTGCTCCAATAATTTACTGGCCAAATTGAAAATAAATAAAACTGAATATGAAAAACTGTATGCTCATATTGGCTCTATTATCTTTTTTTTTGTGCATTTCATCGAATGGAAAATATAAAATCAGAAAAATATGTCAAAAAAAGACGATATTGAACTTAAATAATGAGACGCTAATTTAAAAATACCATGTGGGTAAATCTTTACGCTTCCAAATTTTAATTACTTTATTTAATGGGTTCGCTTTTTAATTTAGCATTCTTTTTGTTATTAAATGAACCCCACTTCATTTATTGAACAATAACCGTATTACTTAGTGCTCTGGTGTAGTTATAATTAAGCCTTAATAAACTATACTATGAGAACCACCCTCCGGAATTTCTTCAGAAAATCATTTCTTATTTCTTTTCTATCACTTTTTGTGACAACAACCACAAACGCAATTGAAGCATTACCTGTTAAAATTATTGCGACAGAAATAATTCCAAATTTCAATAGTATAACCAATAGTGAGACAGGTACGACACTAAAACACTCCTTCGCTGGCAGCAATCCAATTCCCATAGCTGATAATGAAAGAATACTGACGGGCTCTGAATTGGACATTGAAGAACTGGAAGAGTATGAAGCTTTAAAACTAGAATATACCATTGGCCATGTAGATTGTCATGGTGGGAATAATGGGTATGCAACGGCCAATGTACGGGGTGGTATGGCACCCTACACCTATCAATGGAGCAATGGTGCTACTACACAAACCATAACTAATTTGGTTGCGGGAACCTATACGTTAGTTGTGAAGGATGTGAATGGAAAGAGAAGAAGTTGTAGGCTAAAAATAAAAGAACCTGCCAAACTTGCTCATAAAATTTTAAAGTTAAGTGATGCGAGCGCAGCGGGAGCTTCAGACGGTTCGGCTAGGGTAACCGTTTCAGGAGGTGCCAAACCCTATAGTTATGCCTGGGACAACGGGGAGACAACCGCCACAGCCATAGAACTTAATGCAGGTAGGCACAGGGTAACAATAACCGATAATAATGGCTGTACAAAACAGTGTTCTATCCAAATTAATGAACCAAATCCACCTATAGAGGAAGTCTGCGATGGGGTTGATAACAATGGCGATGGTCAAGTCGATGAAGGCTTTGCCGATACCGACGGCGATGGCATCTCAGATTGTATTGATTCCTGTGATGATAGCATAGATACCGACAGAGATGGTATCTCAGATTGTGAGGATACTTGTGATGATAGCATAGACACGGACGGGGATGGCATTTCAGATTGTGAGGATACTTGTGATGATACGATAGATACCGACAGCGACGGCATTTCAGATTGTGTGGATACTTGTGATGACACCATAGACACGGACGGCGATGGCATTTCAGATTGCGTTGACACCTGTGATGATACGATAGATACTGATGGTGACGGCATTTCAGATTGTGTGGATCCTTGCGATGATACTATAGACACGGACCGCGACGGCATTTCAGATTGTGTGGATCCTTGCGATGATACCATAGACACGGACGGGGATGGCATCTCAGATTGTGAGGATACTTGTGATGATAGCATAGATACCGACAGAGATGGCATTTCAGATTGCGTTGATCCTTGTGATGATAGGATAGATACTGACGGTGACGGTATTTCAGATTGTGAAGATACTTGTGATGATAGCATAGATACCGACAGAGACGGCATCTCAGATTGTGAGGATCCTTGCGACGATACCATAGATACTGACAGCGACGGCATATCAGATTGCGTGGATACTTGCGACGATACCATAGACACGGACGGGGATGGCATTTCAGACTGTGTGGATCCCTGTGATGATACCATAGACACGGACGGTGATGGCATTTCAGATTGCGTTGACACCTGTGATGATACGATAGATACTGACGGTGACGGCATTTCAGATTGCATAGATACTTGTGATGACACCATAGACACGGACGGGGATGGCATTTCAGATTGCGTGGATCCTTGCGATGATACGATTGATACTGACGGTGATGGCATTTCAGACTGTGAGGATACTTGTGATGATACCATAGATACTGACGGCGACGGCATTTCAGACTGTATTGATCCCTGTGATAATACGATAGACACGGACGGTGACGGCATTTCAGATTGTGAGGATCCTTGTGATGATAGAATAGATACCGACAGAGATGGCATCTCAGATTGTGAGGATACTTGCGATGATAGCATAGATACCGACAGCGACGGCATATCAGATTGCGTTGACACCTGTGATGATAGGATAGATATCGACAGAGATGGTATCTCAGATTGTGAGGATACTTGCGACGACACCATAGACACGGACGGCGACGGCATATCAGATTGCGTTGACACCTGTGATGATAGGATAGATACCGACAGAGACGGCATTTCAGATTGCGTTGATCCTTGTGATGATACGATAGATACCGACGGCGACGGCATTTCAGACTGTGAGGATCCTTGTGATGACACTATAGATACTGACGGCGACGGTATTTCAGATTGTAAGGATACTGAAGAATGCGATGGGGTGGACAACGATGGGGACGGCGAAGTAGATGAAGGTTTTGATGTAAACAATAATGGCACAGCCGATTGTTTTGACACGGATCCCTGCGATTTCAGCACCCAACTGGGTACGGATATAGATGGGGAAGCCGCTAACGACCAATTAGGAAGGTCCGTTTCCATGAGCGCCGACGGCAGCCGTGTGGCCATAGGAGCTATTGGTAACGACGGCAATGGAAGCAATTCAGGGCATGTTCGGGTGTATTCTTGGAACGGCAGTACTTGGGGGCAACTGGGTATAGATATAAACGGGGAGGCCACTAACGATCAATCGGGCTACTCCGTTAGCTTGAGTGCTGACGGCAACCGTCTGGCTATAGGAGCATATGGTAACGACGCCAATGGAAGCAATTCAGGGCATGTTCGGGTGTATTCCTGGAACGGCAGTACTTGGGTGCAACTGGGTACGGATATAGATGGGGAAGCCGCTAACGACCGATCGGGATGGTCCGTTTCTATGAGTGCTGACGGCAGCCGTGTGGCTATTGGAGCTATTGGTAACGACGGTAATGGGAACGATTCAGGGCATGTTCGGGTGTATTCCTGGAACGGTAGTACTTGGATGCAACTAGGAACAGATATAGACGGGGAAGCCGCTAACGACGTATCGGGTTATTCCGTTTCCTTGAGTGCCAACGGCAGCCGTGTGGCCATAGGAGCTCTTTATAACAACGGTAATGGTATCGCTTCAGGGCATGTACGGGTGTATTCCTGGAACGGCAGTACTTGGGTGCAATTGGGGACAGATATAGATGGGGAAGCTGCTTTTGACCAATCGGGCTATTCCGTTTCCATGAGTGCCAACGGCAGCCGTGTGGCTATAGGAGCAAATGCTAACGACGGCAATGGGAACGCTTCAGGACATGTACGGGTGTATTCCTGGAACGGCAGTACTTGGGTGCAACTGGGAACAGATATAGATGGGGAAGCCGCTTTTGATCTATCGGGCTATTCCGTTTCCATGGGTGCTGACGGTAGCCGTGTGGCCATAGGAGCTCTTTATAACAAGGGCAATGGAAGGAATTCGGGGCATGTGCGGGTATATTCCTGGAACGGCAGCTCTTGGGTGCAACAGGGAACAGATATAAATGGGGAATCCGCTCACGACCAATCGGGCTATTCCGTTTCTATGAGTGCTGACGGTAGCCGTGTGGCCATAGGAGCAAATGCGAACGACGGTAATGGAAAAAATTCAGGGCATGTGCGGATCTATGGGTGCGGGCAGGCAATGGAAGAAAATGAACACTCCTTTGTACAGCGCCAAACTTCAGGGACCACAGTGACTGTCTTCCAAGAGCCTCAAAGCGAAGTCCTCAGCCTGGACATGGATATCCCCTATGATGCCACTATTAAAGTGAATTTCCTAGATACCTCCGGAAGAACGGTTCTGACCCCTAAAAGCAGAATGGTGAATGCTGGCACAAACCGTCTTGAGTATAATATGGGGGTAGTGCCCTCACAAGTGCTCATCATGAATATATATACAGGCAGGGAACTCATTGCCAAAAAAATATTGCTAGACAAATAGCAGTTCTCAAATGGGTTAAAAAAAAGGAAATAAATGTGTTTTAGGTAAAAATCTTAGGATCTGTGTGGTTGTATGTAAACCACAACCCGCTGCGCGCCTTGGTTTTTTGGATCAAGTTGGTACGTTGGAGGCTTGATTTAGATCTGCACAATGGGGATTACGATTTCTCGTACCTCCAAATCGTGATCCCAGAAGCTTATCCCTGGCAAGTATGTAAACCACAACCCGCTTGGCATGTTATTTGGGTCTTGATTTATAGGATTACGATTTCTCGTACCTCCAAATCGTGATCCCTCCATCACCGCACCTGACAATAAAGCCCAAAATTGCTAAGGCAATTTTAGTTTTTTTTATTTCAATTCATTTACGTGAACGTTGTTCACGACATATTTTGAAATAAAAAAAGCCCAATTTCTTTTCAGAAATCGGGCTTTGCTCTAAGCGGAGAAAGAGGGATTCGAACCCCCGGAGGTGTGACCCTCAACAGTTTTCAAGACTGCCGCATTCGACCACTCTGCCATTTCTCCTGAGTGTCTCATCAGCTATACGCTGATTGCGGGTGCAAATATAGAAACCTTTTTTGGATCCACCAAGCGTTTTTAGGATAAAAAGCAATAAAATCAAAAAAAGGGAAACCCCCGTAATCATTATGGTTGCCGTGTGTTTTGACTAGGAAAGGGGCGGGGAATTGGGTATGCTCTTGTAAAATAGTAAGTTATAGGCTGATTTAATAGTGAGAAAGCAAAGGTTTGTACCTAGTACAGACAAGATATTGGTTTGAAAAAGGTGCCAAAAAAAATAAATTTTTTCACTCAATATTCGAAAAATAGCCTTTCGAACAGTATTTTTTGATGATCGTTTGTGGTGTGTATTGGAGAAAATCACATCCTTCAAATTCCACTAAATCTCAGAAAAACATCTCCTGTTTAACTATCCTTATTAATGATCGTCTGCTTTTATGGTCTCTATTTGGATATATTCACTAGGGGGTACACCAAATTCTGCTTTAAAGCATCTGGTAAAATAGGATGGATTGTTAAAGCCCACCATATATACAATTTCATTTACGGCGTAGCGCTTATCTACAAGTAATTGTGCGGCTCGTTTTAAGCGTATTAATCGTATAAAATGAATGGCAGATAGTCCGGTTAATGCTCTGATTTTACGGTAGAGTTGATCTTGACTCATTTTTAATTTATCGGCGAGTTCCTGCACTGAAAATTCAGACTCAGATAAGTGCTTGTGAATGATTTCAATAACTTTTTCTATAAACTCTTCATCGACCGTTGATGGAGTAGTATCCTCTGTAACGGAGTTAGAAAGTAGGAATTTCTTTTTTAAAGTTTCCCTGTGTTCTATTAACTTCTTTGCCATGGTCAACAATAACTTACTGTTAAAAGGTTTTTCTAAATATGCATCGCTTCCTTTTTCAAAACCTTCAATTTTGGTATCCATGGAGTTTTTTGCTGTCAATAAAATAACGGGTATGTGCGAAGTATTCAGGTTGGTTTTTATCCGTTCACACACTTCAATACCATCTATGCCATCCATCATGATATCGCTGATTACAAGATCTGGCAATCTTTTATTGGTAATGGACAATCCCAATTTTCCATTGTCAGCTTCAAGAACGTTATAATCTTCCTGCAATATTTCTTTCAGGTACTCTCTTATGTCGTAACTGTCGTCAATTACTAATACGGTAGCCTTTTTAGTGGCACCGACAGTGTCCGGCGTTGTTTTTGGGGAGTCAGGGTCCCTTTCAGCAATTGAAATGTGTTTTGGGTAAGCATCCTGATCTGGGAGTACAGGGAGTTGAAGAATAAATTCTGAACCCACATTTTCTATACTTTTAACTTCAATATTCCCTTGGTGCAGTTCTATATATTTTTTCACCAAAGCAACACCGATTCCTGTTCCTTGTAGATGGTTATTGTTTTTAGAACGATAAAAGCGTGTGAAAATGTTTTCCAACTCATTCTCAGGAATGCCTATTCCAGTGTCTTTTATTATTATTGTAATGTAGTTTTCATCCATATTAAAATGGATCATTATCTGGCCATATTTTGGCGTGAATTTGATGGCGTTTGAAAGTAGGTTGAAGAAAATTGATTCCAATTTTTGTGGGTCTGCTATAATCAATATCTTTTCTTCAGGGGAAGAAATATCCAAATCAATTTCTTTGTTTTCAGCTAATTCACTAAACTGATAATGAATGTTTTGAACAAAGGAATTTAAGTCTATTTGCTTAAGGTCTAATTTTAAATTGTCGGATTCTGCTTTTCTGAAATCTAAAATTTGATTCACCAAGCTCAAAAGCATACGAGAATTTTTAAGCATCCTCTGAAGTTTCGATTCAACTACTTTTTCCAAAGTATGGTCGTTCAAAATTTCTTCTAAAGGACCAAGGATAAGGGTTAAGGGCGTTCTAATATCGTGGGAGATGTTGGTGAAAAAGGACATTTTTTGCTGGTACACCTCAAATTCCCTTTCCTGTTTAATTTTTTCGATCTTAAGCTCCTGTTTAATTTTAATCCTATCTCTTAATTCTCTGTAAATGAGATAGATGATAAGTATAATGACCGCTGCGTAGATAAAATAAGCAGGTAGCGTTTTCCACCATGGTTTTTCTTTGATAATTGTCAAGGTACGGATATTAGATCCCCATTCACTATTGACATCGGATGTCTGTACTTCAAATATATATTCTCCGGGAGGTACATTAGTGTAGGATGCGGTCGCCGAAAGGTTATCGGATAAATTCCATCCAGTTTCAAAATTATTCAGTCGATACCGCAACATTGCTTTCGAATCTCCAGAAAAGGAAATCGCATTTAAATCAATTGAAAAGGTTTGTGAAAAATAGGGGAGTACTAAAGAGTCGCTATAATTTAAGTTTTTTGGCAGAACTACTACATCTCTATATTGGTTTTGCGGCTTAATTTCTTGGTCTGAAATTTTTAAATTAGATAATGAGATAGTAGGATGGCTGAACCTTTCTTTGGGTTTTAGGGTGGTAGATTTAAGAAGTCCATTGTCCGAGGCAGCTAAAATGAGGTCTTTTTCTGGGATAAAAAAGATATCGGAAAAAGTGTGCTCTGTTAAAAGTGGTGTCGTTTTATGGGTTGCAGGTTCATAGATATATATACCATTATAGGTGCTTATCCATAGCTTATTTTGGGAGTCCTCTATCATCCCAGTAGTAATGCCTCCATTTAATAACGGTAATTTAATGGGTAAATTATCAAGACCGATTTTACCGATACCATTGCGGCATAATATCCACTTTGTCCCAGAGGAGTCCTGGAACAGGTTCTCGACGATAATTTTTTTACCGGGTTCTTGGAATTCAGGAAAATGGTCAATCTTTTCTGCCGTGCCTTTTGGAGTGAATTGTATAGAGAAAAGACCAGCTTTTATGGAGCCAACCCATAATTTATTTTCATTATTGTCAACTAATAAACAACGAATATCTGTGTTATTTAATTCCTTATCTTTGTTAAAGTCGAATTTTTCGAGGCGTTTTTTCTTGAATGAATAGGTGTAGAGCCCGTTGTTAAAACTACCTATCCATAAGTTGTTGTCAGGCCCCTTGGTAATCGCATATATTCTCTCCTTGTCCAGAATGCTAAAATCGAATTGACCAACTACCAATTTGTTTTTAAACGGATCAAAAACCTTTACGCCATGTTCCCATGTCCCGATAAACAACAGTTTTAAATCTTTGTCATAATAAAGAGAGGAAATAGATTTTAATTCTGGGCTCTTTAATACTGATACAAAGTTTTTTTCGTCCGGAGAATATTTACCTAATCCGTTTCCATGGGTTCCTAGATAAAATTCGCATTCAGTTGTTTGCGTTATGGTCCATACAATATTCGAAAAAAGATTTATTTCACTTTTACTGTCATATACGAAATCGAAATTCTTTTCATTCAAGTCCAATAGGTTAATTCCCCCAAACCAAGTACCTACCCATAAGTTTTCATTGCTGTCCACTAAGGTGTTAAGAGCATAATTAGAATTTATGGTATTCCTTTTATTTTCTACATAAGAGAAATGTTCTAATTCTTTACCGCTACTATCATATTTAAACAGCCCGTCTCCTTCGGTCCCTATCCAAAGATTGTTTTTATGTGTTGATATGCTCCTAATAATGGATCCCTTCAATTTCCATGGGGCGTCTATGAGTACGGGTCCCTTTTGGTTTATTTTATCAATTGCGTCCAACTGAAAAATTCCGTTATTAGTGCCGATGAATAAGGAGTTTTCCAACATAATCATATTTGAAATCTGAGCGATATTCCTTAATTCTATGGGGTAATCGATAAGGTAATTATTGTTATCCTTTTTTATTCTGATAATACGAGATTCCTTACCGGCCGCCAAAATATACTGGTCCGCTTCTATAATGGACTTGATGGGAAAGGTTGTTTTGGTCACCGTGGTAGTTTTTAAAGTGGTGTTGGCCGAAGTGTTTCTTGTAATCTCCGAACTACTAAAAGTAACGATCCGGCCATCCGTCAAACCGAGCCAAACATTTTTGTGTGTATCCAAATAGGCCTCGCTTATAGCTATAGGGGTATTGGCTTTATTAGAGGACAAACTTAGTGGTATTATTTCTTCGCGATACTTGTCGAATAAAAATAGCCCCTTGTCCAAGGTGGCTATTAGAACAAATCCTTTTTTTAAGGGTAGTACGCGGGATATTTCACTACTGAATCCATCTGTGTTATATTGGTTGTAAACTTTAAAATCGGTACCGTTAAAAACATTTAGGCCATAGAAACCGGCTATATAAATTAAGCCATCATCGTCTTCGCTTATGTATTCTATATTGTTAGAGGACAACCCGTCTTTTGTGGTGTAATTTATAAACTGGGCCTGCCCACTCTTTCCAATTATTAAAAGTGTTGGAATAAATATTAATAATAGTTTTTGAAAATTCATTGGAATTACACTGTACATGAGTAGTAAATATATGGTTTTGGTTAGAAAAACAGGGGGTAATTCCGAAAACGGACTACATATTTCCGATAATGTATTAGTGTGCCGATAATGTTATAGAATAAAACGGATGTGTTCTAACTAGTTGGTTTATTGTTTGCTAATATTGATTGTTAAACAATTGTTAATAATCAAACCAAACCAAATTATGAAAAAAATATGTTTGTTATTTCTAGGCTTGTGCTTGGGCTCATTTTACGGTTTAAATGCCCAGTCAATAACGGTGACGGGGACCGTCACCGATGAAAGCTCTGTCCCCATATTAGGGGTCAACATTATAGAGAAAAATACCACTAATGGTGTAGTGACCGATTTTGATGGCAACTATTCTATTAATGTTAAAGATACTAATGGGGTATTAGTATTTACCTTTTTAGGTTTGAAACAAACGGAGGTTAGACTTGACGGTAGAACCCAGATTTCTGTGGTGATGGAAGAGGACGCAGCGAATTTGGACGAAGTAGTTGTTATTGGCTATGGTACGTCGACGAGAAGGGATGTTACCGGTTCAATTTCCAGTATAAGTGTAGAGAATACTCCTATAGCATTACAACCTACTACCAACGTACTTCAAATGTTGCAGGGTACTACCCCTGGGGTTAATGTAGGGGCAATTTCCAGTGCTGGGGGAACTCCTGGTCTGTTGGTAAGGGGACAGAACTCTATCAATGCTAGTAATGCACCGCTTATCGTACTTGATGGGGTTATTTTTGATGGTAGCCTAAATACGATTCCCAACGATGATATTGCCTCCATAGACGTACTAAAAGATGCGAGTTCGTCGGCAATTTATGGCTCTCGAGCAGCAAATGGGGTTATCATTATAACCACAAAAAAAGGTCGTTCTGATAAACCTACTATTAGTTTTAACCACTATACAGGGGTTCAAGATTGGACTAGGGTGCCGGAAATGAAAAAGGGGGAAGAGTTTATACGCTGGCGAAGAGATAATTTGGAATTGCAGGGAACTGAAGATCTTACCCTTCCCCGAATATTAGACCCTAAAGAATTTAAGGCATACAATGAAGGGCATCAAATGAATTGGTTTGATGAGGTAACTCAATTTGCACCAATACAAAACTATCAAATAAGTGTTTCGGGAAGGACGGATAAGACCAATTATTATATTTCCGGGGGACTATTGGATCAGCATGGAGTTTTGGATAATGATAATTATGAAAAGTTTAACCTGACCGCCAAGCTAGAAAATGACATTACAGATTGGCTTTCCTTAGGGTTAAATATCTATTACGACTCTAGTGACTATTCGGGCTCTTCACCTCAGATGTATATGGCAACCTGGTATACTCCATACAGTTATAAATATGTTGATGGCTACGATGATGTTCTTGATCGCTTCCCTACCAACGGGTTTTTATATAATCCCTATTGGGGCCAACCACAATTTGGTGAAGCAGGCTATTATGATGATGATCTTGACAAGCGTTGGGGTGTAAGGGGTACCGGATACCTAAATATGGATTTACCATTTCTTAAGGGCTTAAGTTACCGCCTCGATTACACTCAGTCCAGACGGGTCAATGATCTTGGTTTTTTTCACCATGAATTCGGGGAGGTAAATACCGATAATCTTGAAGAAATTGAAAACCCCGACCGTTTTTTGAATAAAGCCTACGGTTACAAGAGTACGGAAACTGACAATAGTTGGGTAATGAACAACCTTCTTAACTATCAGAATAATTTTGGCAATCACAGGATTGATGTGCTTTTAGGATACACCCGAGATCAGACAGCTAGCGAAAGTGTACGGTTCAGTGGTAGTGATTTTTCGGGTGCGGGAACCTCCGTTCTGGGCTTTTACGGTTTGCATTTGGCCGATCCAACCAAGAAAAGTGGGAGAACTACAAAAAATGAGTTTTCCAATGTGGGTTATTTAAGTCGATTTAATTATTCTTTTAAAAGTAAATATCATGTAACTGCTACATATCGACGTGACGGCTATTCCGCTTTTGCCGAAGGTCAAAAATTTGGGGATTTTCCAGGGGTTTCAATTGCCTGGACGGTAAGTGAAGAAGATTTTGTTCAAAAGGCATTGCCAAAATTGGACTATTTAAAATTACGTGCCTCCCATGGTAGGAATGGAAACCAAGGTATTGGACCATACCAAACTTTGGCCAACGTTGGTAATGGTCAAACTGTTTTTGGAGACCAGACCTTTAATTATTCCTACCCCTCGAGTTTAGCCAATAAATCACTTTCCTGGGAGACGACAACTGCTCTCAATTTAGGAGCTAACTTTTCTCTTTATAGTGGTAGAATTTCTGGGGACATTGATTTATATAAGAGTGAAACAACTGATTTGCTTTTAAATCGTAACCTACCCATAATAACGGGGTATAATGCCGTCCGAACAAATATAGGACAGGTTGATAACAAGGGAATCGAGATCTCTCTTAATACGATCAATATAAAAACTTCGGACTTCCAATGGGGCACAGGATTATCCTTTTCCATGAACAGGAATAAAATTGCGAGTATTTCTGGCCTCGATGCCGACGGGGATGGGTTAGAGGACGATGATATCGGTAACCGTTGGTTTATTGGAAAATCTCTGGGAGCCGTTTATGACTATACAGTAGACGGGGTAGTACAAACAGAAGATACCGAATATATAAATACCTATGGATTTCAACCTGGGGATTTAAAACTTAAAGATTTGAATGGGGAAGATGCAGAAGGAAATCTCACAGGCCAACCAGATGGTCAGATTACTGCTGCTGATCGCTCTATTATTGGCTACACCGTACCTAATTTCAGGGCCAATATGTCACAGACGGTAACATATAAGAATTTCCAACTATATTTCGATTTGAACTTAGTGACCGGAGGGGGCAAGGATAATTATTATCTCGCCCAAAATCGAACGGCCTTTCAAGGGACAGTTCCAACGGTAGGGAATTGGTTAGCTGGACGTGAATATTGGATGCCTGACAGGCAAAGTAATATTGTACCAAGACCAAATTACGCCAACCCTTTTGGATATGGATATTGGCAATCAAGGAGCTTTTTAAGATTACAAAACTTATCCTTTGCTTATAATTTTGATCAGCAGACAAAAGACTTGTTAGGGGTGAATGAACTAAAACTTTATGTCTCGGGGAAAAACCTATTTACAAGTACCGATTGGATAGGGCTAGACCCTGAAAACGCTGGTACAATTGGTAGTTCCAATCCAGTACTGCGAACATTTACTTTAGGGATTAATGTAAGTTTTTAATATAAAAAATCATAAATATGCAATCATATAGAAAAATATTTTGGATGGTAACTGGACTCTTGATGGCAATGGTGTCCTGTTCCGATGAGGATTTCTTAGAGGAAAATCGTAAAGATGCCCTGACTACCGAAAATGCCTTTTTGACCAAATCACAATTCGAATCACTTTTAGGTTCAATGTATAGGAAGGTTCAGAATTTTTATAACGCTGGTGACGGCGATACCGATGCATGGCCATTGGGCTTAGGTACTGACGCAATGTTTTATCCAAGGGATGATTCTAAAATCTTTAATGATTGGACGCAATTAAACTCATTTGATGGGTATTCTAGTCGCTGGTATACATGGCAATATGAAATCATAAATTATGCCAATACGGTGATCGATGCTGCTCAAAAGGAAGGAGTAAAGTGGAACAGCGAAGAGGAACGAGATGCAATTATAGCCGAGGGCAAATTTTTCAGGGCCTTTGCTTATCGTAACTTGACCAATATTTTTGGAGGGGTCCCTATCTTGGATGCTCCGGTCGTAGCGCCTAAAGTTGATTATACTAGAAATACGCGCGAGGAATGTTGGCAATTTGCAAAAGACGATTTAGTATATGCCAGTAATCACCTACCTATTACAGCTTCTCTTCCAGGCAAAGTAACCAGAGCTGCTGCAGATCATTTGTTAGCCGAAATAAATATAGCTTTAAAGGATTGGGATGGTGCCATCGCAGCTTCGACAAGAGTGATTGACGGTTCTGATGGGGATTACCAATTAATGACTGGCCGGTTTGGTTCACGTGCCGATGAACCCGGTAAAAATATATATTGGGATCTTTTCCGCATGGGTAACCAAAATTACGACACCGGAAATAAAGAGGCTATTTGGGTAGCTCAGATGGAATTTAATGTGCCAGGAGGAACTGTGAATTTTGGTCGGCCTACAATTGAGCGAATGATGTGGTGCTTACATTGGAATTTTCAGAAAGCTGGATACTCAGGACAGGCCCAAGATTCAACCGGGAGAGGAGTAGCTTTTGTTAGGCCTACCACCCACACAAATTATACTGTTTGGCAAGGGGCGGAGAGCGATTTAAGAAATACAGAGGCCTCCATTAAGCGGAAGTACTACTTTGCAGATGATGTAGCTCCTTATAGTAAAGGCGATATCATTCCAAAATCATTTTTAACCACAAAAGAGGATTCTTTACTATTTATTTATCCCAATTGGTCCAAATTTGGTACCGATAAGCATTTAGACGGTAGACCGGATAATGGATATGTAAGAGACTATTATGTGATGCGCTTACCAGAGACCTATCTACTAAGAGCAGAGGCCCATTTAGGTAACAATAGACCAGATTTGGCTGCTGAAGATATAAATGTAATTCGCAATAGGGCCCAAGCCCCATTAGTAGATCCTGCCGATGTTGATATTGATTACATCTTGGATGAGCGTATCCGAGAGCTCTTTGGGGAGGAATTTCGATTGCTGACTTTGGGAAGACTAGGAAAGATTTACGATCGAACAAAACAGTTTGGTTACGAAACAGCGCAAAACTCCATAAAAGAACACAATAATCTATTTCCAATTCCACAGTCTGTTATTGACCGAAATGTTGGAGCAAAAATGGAACAAAATCCTGGATATTAATTGGAGGTTATAGCTATTAAATGTAAAACAACCATTAGTCCTATAATAACTAAAAATGGAAACCAATGAACAGAATTATATATAAAAAAATCGTTTACTTATTCTTGCCTTTAATAGGGTTTATAAGTTGTAATAACGATGACAGCTTTCAAGAAGATACGCGGCTTGCTGGAAAAGAGGGTGTTTATATATACCACCCTAATCCAGTTACTGGGGAAGAGTATACCACAGAAGAGTTGGGAGCGTTAACCTATGATCCCTATAAAATTGAAAAATATAGTGTGGGAGAAGATATTAGTCTTCAAGTAGTCGCTCAGGCAAGGCCACTAAAAATCATGGTAAGTTCAACGAGCAATCCTTCTATAGCAACAACCTTAACAGCTTTTAAGGCCTTTGGTGATGAATGGATATCGGAAAAATTCAAATCTGAAGTTACGGAACTTGGTTTAGAGGTAGGGGAGAGAATAACCCTCGATTTTGAGATAATTTATAACGACCAAAATAAATTTGGTTTTGATCGACCTTCTTTAGGAAGTACTTCTTTCGATATTGAAAGAGCAGAAGATAGGATTCCCGTTACTACAAGCTTTATAGTTTTTCTAAAAAAACAAATAGGGAATTTAATAGGATTGGAAACAGAGGATGAGGTAACTTCTATTGAAACAGATTTACTGACAGGTAGTGCTATAACATTTGATGGTACAAATGACCTTGTAACAATTGGAAATACACAGGAACTGGATTTCCGTTTCACAGAGAACCATTCCATAGGTTTTTGGGTAAAAACAACTTCTACCGTGAGTGATCCCGCCATGGTTAGTGATAAGGATTGGGGAAGTGGAGGTAATGATGGATTTGTTTTTGCTTATACCGGAGGCAGTTGGAAATTGAATTATGCTGGTGCCGGATCTCGTGTAGATTTAAACGGGGGGACAATTAATGACGGGAATTGGCATTTTTTAATGGCAACCTTTGACCGTAGTGGTGATCTAACTATATATCAAGATGGTGTAGCTCAGGGTAATGTGGATATATCTTCATTGGCAGGGGTCCCTATAAACAGTGGTTTGCCAATACGAATAGGTCAAGATGGAACAGGGAGTTATGGTATATGGTTTGAAGGCCAGATTGCTAATTTAGTGATTTATGATTACGTCCTAAATGCCGGGGAGGTAGAAAAAATATCAACGCCTTCAGGAGTTACTTTAAGAAGATCAATAGGTGCTGTTTCTAATATAGGAACAACCAATGAAGGAGATGCCACAGTAAGTATCGAAGAAAATCGCTACACCTATACCTTTAGTGGCTCCAATTATGTAACCTTAGATAATGATGGGGATTTGGATTTTAGATATGATGGTGATTATTCGATCTCTTTTTGGGTGAATACCACTTCAACAACTAGTGATCCTATTATGATCGGTGATCAAAATTGGGCCAGTTCAGGAAATAAAGGGTTGTCCATTGCTTTCCGCGGAGATAATTGGCGTGTTGCCGTTGGGGATGGTGCTGGTAATAAAGCTGATGCCGCAACGAGTGGCATACCTTTTAATGATGGTAATTGGCATATGCTCACGGTTACCCTGGATAGGGACGAAAACATGCTAATGTATCAGGATGGTGTCTTGGTGGCTAGTGCAGATATGTCCAACGTGACAAACACTGACAGTGGGAACCCGCTACGGATTGCCCAGGATGGAACAGGATCGTATGGAGTTCCTTTTCAAGGAAAAATAGCCAATAGTATGATTTTTGACTATGTCCTTTCTGCAGATGAAATAGCTGAATTATTCATAGAATAAAAGCACCTTTATTCTAAAAAAAAAGCTGAGTTTGTTAATTGGTTGATTCAGTAAAAGAAGTGCCATTGCATGATGTCAGTGGCATTTTCTTTACTCAAAATTGAAAAAGTTTATAAATTATGACAAAATCTTCTAGTATAGTTTTAATGCTTAATTTCTGCATTTTCAGTGCATCGCTGTTGCTATCGGAACCCTTTGTCGGGGAAACTGATTTTTTTGCAGAAATTGGCAATAAAACTCAACATGAACGCACGAGCTATTTGGAGGAAAAATCGCCTCCAAAATTCAAGGAAATTTCTTCGGACTCTCTTATTGGCGTCAGTCCAGACACTTTGGTCTATTACGTTTCAATAGACGGAAAGGATTCCAATAAGGGGACATTAAGTGAGCCTTTTGGTAGTATTGAAAAAGCATTGTCGGCCATAGAACTTAAGCGTGGTTCAAATACCAATATCAAGGCAACAGTAGTCTTTAAGCAAGGTAGTTATACTTATGATAAAACGGTATTTTTAAATAAGAATCATGCAAATATTACGATTAAAGGAACCCCTAAAGGAAAGGTGTCCTTTAATGGGGGGGTATCTATTTCCTTGTCACAGCTGGAACAGACTACTCTACCTGCTACTGCTTTTGTTAAGGAGCGTACAGTTTATGTAATCGATTTACAGAAACACGGAGTTCAAAATTTTGGTAAGGTGCGTAACGTAGGTTTTGCTAGACCCTATGGCCCTAGTTGGGGAGAACTGTTTGTGAACCATGAGCCCATGCACCTTTCACGTTGGCCAAACGAAAGCACAGTTCCAATCGGGGAAGTGCTCGATGAGGGATCTATTCCTAGATTTGACGATTTTTCTAATAGAGGGGGGATTATTCGCTACGATAATGCACGAATAGATCAATGGAGTAAAGAGAATAACGTATGGATTTCGGGCTACTTCCGCCATGGCTATGCAGATGATATGGTTCAGCTTTCCCAAATAAATGTGGATAAAAAAACCTTCAAGACTGCCTCACCAACCCTTTATGGTTTTGGACATGGTAAACCTTGGAATACTTGGTTTGGTGTCAATATTCTAGCAGAATTGGATGCGGATGGAGAATACTATGTGGATACGGACAATGGAAAACTATATTTTATCTATAGTAAAAATGAAATTGAAACCTTGGAGTTTTCAGTTTTGGAAACTCCTTTTATTCAAATTGAACACACAAATAACATTACTATTGAAGGAATAACTTTTGAGGTTTCTCGAGGTATTGGTCTTACCATGGACAATACGGAAAACATTACAATTCAAAATTGTGTCTTCCGAAATCTCGGTAGCTTAGGCATTGCGGTAGGTAAGGGAATTGAACCGTTTAGAGGGTATCCACACCAAGGTACCGGAGAACTCAAATCCGGAATCGTGGGAAGTTTGCAGCAACATCTTTATGCCAATACCATGACCCATCGGGAAGGTGGCAAGAATAACCGTATCATAAGCTGTGAGTTCTATCAACTTGGGGCAGGAGGGGTTTCCATGGGGGGAGGCAATAGGATTACTTTAGAAAAAGGTAACAATTCCGTAGAAAACAGTATACTGCACGACGTAAACCGTGTAGAAAAATCGTATCGAGCGCCCATACATCTTACTGGGGTGGGTAATAGTATTATGAATTGTGAAATCTACAATGCTCCAAGTATGGCCATTCTATTACATGGAAATGAACATCGAATTGAATATAATGACATCCATGATGTGTGTAGAGAGGTTGATGACCAAGGGGCAATTTATTATGGCCGGGATCCATCGGAAAGGGGACACAAGGTTTTTTACAATTATTTTCATCATATAGATGATACACACAGAACCACTGCGGTATACCATGATGATGGGGCTTGCGGTATGGAAGTTTTTGGAAATATCTTTTATAGGGCGGGAAGTCTTCCTGTCTTAATCGGTGGTGGTATGGACAATCCATATTCCAACAATATCTTTATTGGAGGCGATTTAGCCGTACATGTTGACAATAGGTTACAGAATTGGTCAAAGGCTACACTTGAAAATAATGGTGTTTTTGATAAGCGCTTGCAAGCTGTAAATTATAAATACCCTCCTTACAGTACCTCCTATCCACAATTGGTAAAGTATTGGGAAGATAATCCGGCAATACCAAAACGTAACACCTTTTCAAAAAATATTTTTTATAAGGTGAAAAACATCTATAATGGAAAGTCTGAATGGATGCCTTTCTTGGAAGATAATTGGATTACCACTGAAAATCCTGGGTTTGTAAATGAGGAAACATTGGATTTTAATCTGGAAAAAGGAGCCAAGATATATCAACAAGTTCCTGGTTTTAAACCCATCCCTTTTGACAAAATAGGGGTACAGAATCGTTCTGGTTCTAACTAAATAATAAGAAGCCATACATATATCATACGATTTTAAATGTCTTGTTATGGACTGTTTTAAGGAATTGGCAGCCTAGGAAAAAAAATGATTTTTCTTTTGTACCAATGAATGTTCACTTGCCTAGAGTTAAAAAAAAAATCTAGCATTTTTAAGTCTTGGCACAGTGTGGATATGAATAATATTAGAGTGAGTTAGTTTGTTAGTTGAGTTGTAGAGGTGCCATTGCTGGATGGCAATGGTATCTTTTTTATGTTTTTATATGAAATCTAAAATCTTTTTAAATAATGATTAGGCCCCAGAAAATAGTTAGAAAAACTTATTTATTCGTCCTCGGCAGCTTGTTTAGTATGGCAGGACTCTATGCCCAGGAAACTGATTTTTTTGCAGAGATTGGCAATAAAATTCAAAATGAACGCATGAGTCTTTTGGAGGAAAAACTTCCTCCAAAATTGCCTGAAATTGATATTCCTCTCAGCAAAGGAAAAAAACACTCCTTTAAAGAGGTGCGCGAAATCAGCACCAAAAAAGAGCTATATAAGGAGCTTGAAGTTTTAAAGAAAAAGTTCCTTCCCTTTATGGAGAACAAGGCTCCGGAAATCACAGAAACTAGAGAGCGGATTTATTTGACAGAATTTCAATGGAGACAGGAGACACCAGGGGACAGACAGAACTTTATGGCAACCCTAAAAGGGGAGGGGGAATGGAAGGATATTCAGGTACCCCATTTTGACGCCCCCTATGGGAGGGCTACCACCTACTATTACAAAAAGATGAATATTTCTGCTAATATGCTACAGGATCGAGCGCTCTTTGTTCATTTTAAGGCAGTAGATTATAAAGCCCATGTGTTTTTGAACGGGGCATATGTAGGTTCTCATGAAGGTTTTTTTGCGCCTTTTGAGTTTAATATTAGCAAGTATGCCAAAGAAGGCGAAAATGAGCTATTGGTTCAGGTAGAAAATGATTATACTACTACCGGTTTTGTAGCAGCCGGAAAAGAACGTTTTTTTGGCGATAAAATATATGGTGTTACCGGTCTTGGCTATGATAATTTTCACGATGGAGGTCATCAAGGGGCAGCCGGAATGGGAATTTATCAGGATTGTTACTTAGAATCTAGAGACCCTATTCATATCAACGATGTTTTTGTAAGACCACTTTATGATCAAGAAATGGCCGAAATTCGTATTGAAGTGAACAATTATCACGAAGATCGCAGGCCTATAAGCTTTGATTTATCCATATATGGCCAAAATTTTGAGGATATTGTTATCAAAGATTCCCTTATAATACCATCCGCACTACATGTACCCGGGATCGGAGATTTACAAAAACCAACCGATTGGCAGCATTCTAGAACCACATTAGGGTACGGTCCCAATTATTTCACCTACTATGTGAAAATTCCAGAATTTCGCTCTTGGAGTAATGATAGCCCTTGGTTGTATCAAGCACAGATAAAAGTCTTGGACGAAAATAATACTGTAGCCGATGTTCAAAAGCAAACCTTTGGGATGCGCTCCTTTACCATGGACACGGTCTCTATTCCCAAGGGACGTATGTATTTTAACAATAAAAAGATAAGGTTAAGAGGCGCCAATACCATGGGTTTTTTACAACAGGATGTATTTAAAAAAGATTGGGATCAGTTAATCGACGATATTCTATTGGCCAAGCTGACCAATATGAATTTTTTAAGGATGACCCAGCGTCCGGTACAGCCAGAAATCTATGAATATGCAGATATGTTGGGGCTGATGTTACAGACCGATTTTCCTACTTTTGGCGGTATTCGCTATAACCAATGGGAAGAAAGTGTTAGGCAGGTTTCCGAAATGGAGCGATTGATCCGGAATCATCCCAGTAATGTGATAATCACTTATATTAATGAGCGTTTTCCTAATGGGGAAGGGCATCCGCATAGAAACATGGCCACTCCAGAACAGTATTTCTCCCTGTTCCGAGCCATGGACGAGGCGGTTCTTAAGGAAAATCCAGACAGGGTAATTAAAAAATCGGACGGGGATTACGATCCGCCAACACCGGGATTGCCAGACAACCATTGTTACAACACTTGGTATAACGGACAAGGGCTGGGCATTGGAAAATTGTACAAAGGGTATTGGCAGTGGGTAAAACCAGACTGGTATTACGGTTGTGGTGAATTTGGTGCCGAGGCTTTGGATCCTGTTGAAGTGATGGAAAAATACTATCCTGAAGAATGGTTGCCTAAAGATAAAGAGGATGAGAAGAATTGGACTGCCAATCGTATCTATGCCGCACAGACCCATAAATTCCACTATATGTGGTACAATACGCAACATTCTTTACAAGATTGGGTAGATGCTAGTCACGACCATCAGGAGTGGGCATTAGAAACGGTTACAGAAGCCTTTAGGAGAGATTCGAGTATGGTGACCTTTGCCGCGCATTTGTTTATAGACGCTTGGCCGGCAGGATGGATGAAAACCATTATGGATGTAGATAGGAACCCAAAGAAGGGGTATTTTGCCTATAAAAATGCTCTAAAACCAACGATAGTAAGTATCCGTAGTGATAGAAAACATTTTTATGAAGAGGAGGCTATTGCAGTGGAATCGTGGATTGCCCATGATCCTAATAGCAGTCCTAAGGATTATTATATAAAGTATCAATTAGAGCAAGGAGGCAAAGTAATCTATACAGGAAGAAATGCCGCTGAAGTGCCTCATAACAGCTCAAAATTTCAGGGCTTTATAAAGTTTAATGCGCCAAAAGTAAAGCAGCGTACTTCTTTTGTTTTAAGGGCAGCAGTGTTTAATGGGGCTGGTAAAAGTGTGGATCAGACTACTATGGATATCGATATCTTCCCTAGGAAAGTGAATGCCAATTCGAGTACGGTTGCTTTTTTAGGGAAAGCAAACCAGACCACTACGTATTTGGAAAGCCATTTGGGAGAAACCGTAGTGCCCAATTGGAAGGATGCCGATGTTATTTGGGTAAGCAATTTTAAGGATTATGAAGCGAATAAGGAAAATTTAGAGCAGCTGGCCAAAGCAGGTAAGAAAGTTATTTTATACAATGTGCCGGTAGGCGATCATCTTATTGGAGATACGAAAGTGAAAGTTCAAAACACCTCTATGGGAAGCTATTATTTTACCTCGCCCCAAACAGGACATAGGTTTACTGAAAATGCCAAACCATTCGATTTCAAGATGTGGTACGATGAGGGCGCCGGGTATATTACTCCGTTCTTGGACAAGATTATCCTTGCAGAAAATTGGTTGCCGATATTGGCTACCGGGAATACGAATTGGACAGAGGACCATGGAGCTGCTATGGCTGCAGGGGAATTGAAAATAGGCAAGGGAGCCATTATTATGTGTCAGTTGGATATCAACAACCGATTAAAAACCAATCCTGTAGCTCATAATTTTGTTGAGCAAATCATTTTTAAATAAAAGCGTGTTATAAGATGTTAAATTCGATAAGAATCTTAAAACTAATAATTTGAAATTTAAAATGAGAAACATAGGTTTTCAGTTATCTATAGTTGTTTTGTTCTTTGTGCCAACCTTGTTTTTTGGTCAAGCATCCAAAAGTGGAATGCCTTTGCCCCAAACGGATAAATACAATGTCAATTGGAATAGCCCAAGTGAAAACTCTTTGGGCTCCATGCCAGCCGGCAATGGTGATGTAGGAATAAATGTATGGGCAGAAAAGAATGGAGATGTAATTTTTTATTTGGCAAAAACCGATGCTTGGAGTGAAAATGCCCGTTTGTTAAAAATAGGAAAAGTGAGGGTGTCGCTTACACCTAATCCGTTTAAGGAGGGGGGCTTTTTTCGCCAAGAACTAATTCTGAAAGATGGAAATATCCGTATTGAAGCTGGAGGAGGAAAAGACAAGGTTACTATAGATGTGTGGGTAGATGCAAATCACCCAGTAGTGGAGGTTAATGTAAGCAGTAAAAAGCCTCTTACAGCAAGTGCTAGTATGGAGTCCTGGAGGACAGAAACTCGTGAGTTGGATAATCCTGTCGAGTTGCATTCTGCATATGGTTTGCATGGAGAAGGCGCTCCCAAAGTTATTGTAGAAAGAGACACTCTTTTAAAAGGGTATGGTGACAAGATTGTGTGGGCACATCGTAATAATCGATCTATTTGGGAGGAGAATTTAAAACTTCAGGGCTTGGACGAATATATAGATGACAACACAGACCCTTTATTATATAGGACTTTTGGAGCATTTATGGAGTCAAAAGAGTTGGAGAGAACTGGACCAATGACCCTAACCTCCAAAGGAAAAGTAAAATCATTTTCTGTTTCCGTATTTGCGCATACAAGTGAAAATGCTACCCTAGATACTTGGGCTAATCAGCTGATTGCAATCTCAGATACTATCGGGAATAAATCACGGATCAAACGGTTTAAGGATCATCGGGAATGGTGGCAATCATTTTGGGATCGCAGTTATATTAATATTAGTAGTAGCAAGGAGAGTCAAAAAGAAGAGGTTTATAATATTAATCGCGGGTATGCTCTTCAACGATATATGTTAGCGTGCTCGGGTCGTGGAAATTCGCCCATAAAATTTAACGGTTCATTATTTACAGTAGATACCAAGGATTTAAAGGGGGAGTTTGAAGGATTTGATGCCGATTATCGTAGATGGGGAGGCCCTTATTGGTGGCAGAATACAAGATTGCCTTATTGGGCGATGCTTGCATCAGGCGATTTTGAGATGATGAAACCCCTTTTTAAAATGTATCGTGATGCATTGCCAATCCGTAAATCAGCTACTGAAAAATACTATGGTCACCAAGGGGCATTCTTTCCTGAAACTATGTATTTCTGGGGTACCTACGTGGATGGAAATTATGGAAGAGATCGAGAAAACTTGCCATTGGGAATGACCGAGAATTTATTTATCCGCCATTATTGGCAAAGTGGACTTGAGATTTCTTTGATGATGCTCGATTATTATTCCTTTACCAAGGACAAAGTGTTTCTTAAAGAAACCTTGTTGCCGGTAGTTTCTGAAATAATTCACTTTTACGATCAACATTGGGGTCGCGATGAGAACGGAAAAATTCGCTTTGATCCAGCCATGGCACTCGAAACATACAGTATGGCGGTGAATCCTTTACCGGAAATTGTGGGGATTAATAAGGTTTGTCATGAATTATTAAAACTGCCAGATACTGAAGTAAGTAGTTCCTATAAAGCACAATGGGCTAGACTTATCGGGGAAATGCCTCCAGTACCTATTCGAGAAGTGAATGGAGCGAGAATGTTGTCGCCGGCCCAGGAATTCAGTGGCAAACAAAATGCTGAAAATCCGGAATTATATGCTGTTTTCCCTTATCGTGCGTATGGCGTAGGAAAGCCTAATTTAGAACTAGCCCGAAATACATTTCACAATAGAGCTTTTAAACTTACTGGTGGCTGGCAACAAAATGCCATTAAGGCCGCTTATCTGGGACTCACCGATCAGGCTGCAAAATTAACATCCACTAATTTTAACACCAGTAACGGGGCTTATAGATTTCCAGCTATGTGGGGTCCTAATTATGATTGGACACCCGATCAGGATCACGGAGCAGTGGCAATGATAGCACTTCAAAGAATGTTACTTCAGTATGATGATGAGATTCATATATTGCCTGCCTGGCCCATAGATTGGGACGTAGATTTTAAATTGTTTGTACCAGGACGAGGTATTGTAAGGTGTAGGGTTGAAAAAGGAATAATAAAGCTATTGGAGCATACACCCAAAAAAGGAAACCTAAAGATAAATATTTCACCAGAATTTAATATGTAATATGATTTATATAAAAACATTTCTATTCCTTATCGGACTATGTGTCTTTCAGGGATGTAAGGAGAAAAATGAGCTCAGTACCCTTTCTTGGGGCATAGACCCCGGAGTTCCCGTGGCTCAATTAAAGAATAAAAAGGTGGTTGTTGAAAATAACGCTTTAAACGTTGTTTGGAGCCTCAAAAACGAGGCGGTATACCTAACCGAAATTACCAATAAATATGACGGCAGCAAGGTTAATCTGGAGGCGATTACGTTGTTTTCCATAGAAACTGCTGAGGGTACTAAATTAGACAATTCCCAATTTAAATTACAGGGAGACCTAGTCATAAAAGATATTGTGGCGACCGATAGCTTACCAACAAAGGCTTTACGGTTTACAGGAAAGTCAGTGGAGGGGGATTTTATCTCCAAAAATGGTGATTTGGCCATTAGATGGTCCGCTCAATTACGTGAAAGTTCCAACTATGTTAAACAGCATATTGAATTGCGTTCAATGGGTAAAAATATAGCCATACGGAAGGTTACTTTTTTCGATGGTAAATTACCCGGGGCTAGCTATTCCGGTTCGGTCTTGGGGTCGCCTATTACCTATAAGAACTTTTTCTTTGGAATGGAGCATCCCATCGCTCATAGCAAAGCTTTGGTGTCCCGAACAATAGGTTCGGTTACCGAAGAAAATATAGATGTTTCTGAAATTATTGACGGAGAAGGAGAATATATGGTTACCGTGGAACACGGAGGGGGGGCCGATGACTTTAATATCACTGCGATTTCCCTGTTAAAAGGGGATGAGGTGATCAGTGAAGACCAACAATTGCTTAATGGACATCACGGTAGTAGTATGTATAGTTTGAAGCTACAGGATTATGACGAGCAGGCTACTTATAGCGTAAAGGTAGCTTTGGTAAATAAGGACAAGGCCACTGGAGTTCTTCATATGTTTAAGAAGATTGATGGCGTATTAAATTTTTATGTCAATCGGGAAGATGTACTTGTACCGGGGAAATCTATTTCCGAATGGGCTGTGATCGGGGTGGCTCCAACTGGGCAACAACGTAGGTCCTTCCTTCATTATTTGGAAAGGGAAAGAGCAAGGCCTTATGAACAATTTTTACATTATAATTGTTGGTGGGATATTACGGACGATGGGGCCTCTAGCTTTACTTCGGAACAGCTTATTGAACGGATGACCGCATGGAATAGTAAGTTCATAGAACCCTTTGACATAAAACTGGACGCCTTCGTTTTTGACGACGGTTGGGACGATCTGGACAAGGTGTGGTATTTTGACCCCATAAAATTTCCCGTTGGGTTTGCCAAAGAGGCCGATTTATCTGCAAAATATAATTCCGGTATCGGGGTTTGGATGTCCCCGTTCGGTGGATATCTGGAAAATAAAAGAAGAAGAATGGAGTCGGGAAAACGCGAGGGATTGGAAACCAATGATAAAGGCTTAAGTCTGGCCGGGAAAAATTATTTCAACCGCTTCTATGAACGTTCTCTAGATATGATCAACAATTACAATGTCAAATATTTTAAGTACGATGGTTTTGGAGGATCCGAGCCAAAATTCCTTCCCGATATGGAGGCCGGTGCAGAACTGATTTCAAAACTAAGGGTGGCCGACCCAAATCTCTATGTCAATATTACAGTGGGCTCTTGGCCATCACCTTTTTGGCTTAAATATGCAGATTGTACCTGGCGTGGCTCTGGGGACCTTCATAATGCAGGACAAGGTAATGGTAGCCAGAAGTTTATAACCTATAGGGATGGTACCTTGCACAATAATATTGTCAATAGGGCCCCGTACTATCCTCTAAACTCCATAATGACGGTAGGTATCGCTTATGCGAACCTAGGACACCCTTCGCGCTTTATAACAGAAAACGAATCGGATTTCAAAGATATGGTAAGGTCCAGTTTTGCTTCAGGATCTAGTTTGCAAGAGCTCTATATTAGTCACGATAAGATGAAACCGGAGTTCTGGCCTATTTTGGCCGAAGCAGCCAAATGGGCCGATGACAACGAGGATGTTTTAATTGATACGCATTGGATAGGGGGAAGCCCAATTAATCTCGAGGTGTATGGGATGGCTTCCTGGAAACCAGGGAAGGGGATACTTTTCCTGCGAAATCCTGGTGAGAAAACCGTGGAGTACGGACTTAATCTTAACAAGGTTTTTGAACTTCCCGATAACTATAAAGGGACTTTCACCTTAAGAAGTCCATGGAAGGAAGATAGTAGCAAGAAAGAACTGACTATTGATTCGGAGGTTGTTCATAAGCTTAGTCTAAAACCATTCGAGGTTTTGGTATTGGAAACTTTCTAACGCGTGTTAATTGCTAAAAAAATGAGAAATTTATACCCTATTATAGTAGTACTTTTTATGATACAGATCGTACATCCACAAAAAGCTACCGTTCAGGAAGAAAATTTGAACATGAAAACCTATATGTTTGGAGATCCCGATCCAGTAGCCAATATTAACCGCATTTACCCCTATTTCCGCTTTGACGAATATACGGAGCAAGGGGCGTATAGGGATTGGAAAATGGTGGTGCTAGAGAACGAGTATATCAAGGTATATGTTTGTCCCGAGGTAGGGGGCAAGATATGGGGAGCGGTCGAAAAATCGACCGGAAAGGAATTCATGTACTTTAACGAGGTCGTAAAATTTAGGGATGTGGCCATGCGCGGAGCATGGACCTCTGGAGGTTTGGAATATAATTTTGGGGATATCGGACATATTCCCACCTGTGCCACCCCCGTTGACTATGCGTTAAAGGAATATCCCGATGGCAGTGTTTCCTGTGTGGTGGGGGCCCTGGACCTACCTTCTAGGACCAAATGGAACGTAGAAATAAAATTGGGCGCTGATAAGGCCTATTTCGAAACTACCGCCTCTTGGGCAAATACCAATGAAGTTCCGGTAACGTATTACCATTGGATGAATGCCGCGGCCAAAGCCGATGGTGACCTGGAGTTTATTTATCCCGGGAAGAAAAGAATCGGTCATGGAGGTGAGTTGGGAGAATGGCCCATAGATAATAATAGGGAAATTTCAAAATACGAAAACAACGATTTCGGGATTTATAAATCCTATCATATAATAGATAGTTACTCGGACTTTTTCGGTGGCTATTGGCACGAGGACGATTTTGGTTTTGGACATTATGCCAATTACGAGGATAAACCTGGTAAGAAAATATGGATATGGGGTTTATCCGACCAAGGTATGATATGGGAAGACCTGCTTACCGATTCCAATGGACAATATATAGAATACCAGGCCGGGAAACTCTTTAACCAAGCGGCCAATAGTAGTACGTTTACGCCCTTCAAGCATAGGGAATTTATGCCCTATGATGTAGATGTCGCCAAAGAGTTATGGTTTCCACTTAAAGGAACCAAAGGGATGGTCGCCGCCTCTGAATATGGGGTATTGAACGTGGAAAGAAAGGGCGATAAAGTAGAGCTCCGCTTGAGTGCCCTACAGCCGTTAGACACTTATATAGAGGTAAAGACAGGGGATGAAAAACATTTGAATAAGAAAATAGCCCTAAATACGCTTGAGCTATTTACAGAAACCCTGACCCTTGAAGAAGATCAATATTTTGAGGTGATCCTAGGAAATAAATTATTGACCTTTTGTTCGGATGAAACTTCGGCACTTCTAGAACGCCCTTATGAATCGGAAACGAATTTTGATTGGGAATCTTCCTATGGGTTATTTGTCAAAGGTTTTGAACTGGAAAAACAACGGAGATATACCGAAGCCCATGAAACCTATTTTCAAAGTTTTAAAAAAGAAGCGACCCATGTACCTAGCCTGAACAGGTTGGCTTTGAGTTTTTATCGTATGGAAGATTGGCCCATGGCATTGGAATTTTCCAAAAAGGCTCTTGCTGTAGACACCTATGATGGTTTGGGTAATTATTTATACGGATTGGCCAATAAAGCCTTGGGGAAAATCGCCGATGCCAAAAGCGGATTTTCAATTGCTGCACAATCCGTAGGAATGCGAACGGCGTCCTATACAGAATTGGCAAAACTTTTTATGAAAGAAGGGCAGGAGGCAAAAGCACTGGAATATACAAACAAGGCTTTGGCATACAATACCAATAATATTGCTGCTTTGGAACATCAGGCACTATTATATCGAAAAAGGGGGAATAAGGGAGAAGCTAAAAAAGTGCTTGCCAAAATTTATGAAAACGATGCTACCAATCTATTTAATGTTTTTGAAAATTACTTTTTGGGGGCATTATCACAGAAAGAAGCTCAGGTAAGGGTGACCAACGAGTTACCTTCCGAGTCTTATTTGGAATTGGCGTTACAATATTTGGCCTATGGGCAAGAAGAGGATGCTTTACAGATTCTAAAATTAGCGCCCCAACATCCTGTGGTTGCATTGTATATAGCTTATTTGAGCAAAGAAGATCAAAACAATCTTATGGGTATGGCCCTGTCCATGAATGCAGACATGGTATTTCCTCATAGAACGGAGACCGGCATGGTCTTGAAGGAATTTTTAAATAATAACGATCACTGGAAATTAAAATACTATCTGGCGCTACAACAATGGAGCAAGGGAAATTTGGAAGAGGCCAAGAAGTTGTTCTTGGAGTGTGGTAATGAACCGGATTTTGTCCCCTTTTATTTGGCAAAGATCAAATTGTTCCCAGAAAGTGAAGATACTAGACTTAGCGCCCTTGAAAGAGTGGGGCATTTGGATAAGGATAATTGGAGGGTGCAACTTGCCTGGATAGAACATTATATAGAAACCGATCAGTGGAAAGCCGCTAAAAACCTCACAAAAAAGGCCTTGTCCAAATTTCCAGAAAAGGCGGTATTGGGAATGCGTTATGCAAAAATATTGTTGGAATTAAAGGAGTATAAGGCAACACTGGATTTCCTTGAAACTTTTAATTTACTGCCTTTTGAAGGGGCAACCGAAGGGAGAAGGGTATACCATGAGACCTGCATCCGGTTATCTTTGGAAGCTTTCATGTCTAAAGAGTACGACCAGGCTATAAACTTCGCCAAAAAAGCCAAATTATGGCCCAAAAACTTGGGTGTAGGCAAACATTACGATGTAGATGAACGATTGGATAATTATCTTTTGGCATTAGCGTACGAGAGGAAAGGAGATTCAGAAACTGCCAAAAATTATTATGAGGCAATAATGGCACATAAAACCCCCGAATACCTTAACGAAAGTTCAAAACTGTATTTACAGCTACTGGTTTTGGAAAAGTTTAATAAAAATGGAGAGCTTCACGGTATATTAGAACAGCAAATGAAAGCAGTAGAAGACAATAAATATTTAGAATGGGCCATTGCCCGATATAAGGATGCCGATCATGAAGCTGTAAAAAAAGCTATACTTAGTTCAAACGAAGAGGTACATGCCTATGATACCAAATTTGTGGATGCCGAGTTTAAGCTGGTTACAAGCGTTGTTGAATTACTAAATATAAGAAAATAATATGCGTGTAAAAGTAAAGAAGGTTTGTAAAGCCCTTTTTTTGATGGGTTTTACCGTTGTGATTTCTGGTTGTAACCATAAAGAGGCATCAAAGGCCAACGAGATGATTTTCCCAAAAGGAATTACAGTAGCGGAAAATCGCTTTGTGGATGATTTAGGCAGGCAGGTCATACTTAGCGGCATCAACGTGGTAAGCAAAAATAAAAAGGAAAATTACCTATTTCGGGGCGGCCCCGAGTTTTACCGGGATTTAAAAAAATGGGGCTTTAACAGTATTCGGTTTATTATGATCTGGGACGGTCTTGAACCTGAACCGGGGGTGTACAATGAGGCATACTTACAAGAAATCGATAAACGTATTCAGTGGGCTGGGGATAATGGACTCTTTGTGATTTTGGATATGCATCAAGATCTCTTTAGTGTCAAATATGCAGATGGTGCCCCGGAATGGGCTACTTTGGATGAGGGTAAATCACATATTACCGGTGATGTCTGGAGCGATGCCTATATGATGAGTCCGGCAGTTCAGACGGCTTTTGATAATTTTTGGGCAAATAAAGAGGTGCCCAATGGCGTTGGACTTCAGGATCATTACGCAAATCTCTGGCAGCATATTGCCAAGCGCTATGCTGATAACCCTACGGTTATTGGTTATGATGTAATGAACGAGCCTTTTCCGGGTTCCGCTGCCCTAGAAGCAACGCCTATACTCTTAAAAGCCTATGGGGAATTACTGTATTCCATATCCGGTCAGCAGCGCACAGAAGAAGAACTGATGCTTATTTGGGGCGATGTGAACCAACGTACAGAAGCCTTAAAGCATATAGCTTCGCAAGAGAATTTTGCAAAAGTAATCGATGCCCTTTTTCCCTTGACCCAAACTTTTGAGTCCGAATTTTTACAACCCTTTTATCAAAAAGTCAGCAATGCGATTCGGGAGGTAGATTCCCGTAGTATTTTATTTTTGGAACATTCCTATTTTGGGAATATGGGGGTAAGAAGCAGTATTGAAAGGACGAAGCTTCCAAATGGAGAATATGATCCTTTGGTTGCTTATGCTCCTCATGGGTACGATTTAGTTACGGATACAGAAAAAGCTTCAGAGGCCTCTTCGGAAAGAGTGAACTTTATTTATAACCGTATCAAAGAAAAAGGAAATGCTTTAGGTATGCCGGTATGGATGGGCGAGTGGGGCGCTTTTTATGATCATGGAGAGGGAATTGTATCGGTAGCCCAACATGCTATGGATCAAATAGAAACACATAATTATGGAAATGCGTATTGGTCCTATGATCCAGGCATGGAACATCAATCTTATTTTAAACAAGTGATTATTAGACCTTATCCTGCCTATATTAACGGAGAACTAGTAGGGTATGGGAATAATTTTGAAAAAAATATACTGCAAGTGCGGTGGCGAGAGGACAAGAATAATAAAGCACCTACTATAATATATATTCCGAAACTTTCGTCTTTAGACCAAGAAAATATAGATGGTTCCTTTAATCATAAAATCAATCGCATTTCCAAGTCGGATGCATGTTGGTTGATCATCCCCGCGATAGGTCAGAATGAAGATAGAGAACTTACGGTATCTTTTAATAGGTCTTAGAATAAGTATTATCGGTACTATGTGAACGGTACCATGAAATAGCTCAGGTATAACATAATAAATTTAAATAAAATGATAAACAAAGGACACAATAGACAAATTTTGAGGATAATAATGCTAGGCCTTATTTTTTTTAGTGGGCACATTTCGTTAAAAGCCCAGAATAAGGTTTTGATCATAGGGATAGATGGTACGCGACCAGATGCCCTTTTAACGGCAAAAACCCCCAACCTTGACGGACTTTGGCAAAATGGGGCTTATTCTTTTAGAGCAAAGACAGACCCTTTGAGTTGGAGCGGGGTGTGTTGGACGAGTATGTTGACTGGTGTTTGGAAAGAAAAGCATAAGGTTTATTCCAATTCGTATAAGAATCCAAATGTCAAGGATTATCCGCACTTCTTTAGAAGGGCAAGGGAACAAAAGCCCAATTTAAAAACGTATTCCATTGCCAATTGGAAGCCCGTACATACTATATTACAAGAAAACGATGCAACGGTAACCATTCACAGAAAAACAGATGCGGCGGTAACCAAACAAGTAGTGAAGACCTTAAAAAACACGGATGTAGATGTTCTATTTCTGCATTTGGACAATGTAGACCACGCCGGTCATAAATATGGGTATGCATTGGAAAATAAAAAATATATAGGAGCTATTGAGAAAACAGATAAAAAAGTTGGGGAAATAATAAAGGCCTTAAAAAAGCGTAAGGATTATGAGAAGGAAAATTGGCTGGTTCTTGTATCTACGGACCATGGGGGCAGTGGAAAAGGACATGGCGAGGCTATTCCGGAACATACCACTATATTTTACATTGCTTCTGGAAAGGATGTAACTAAAGGGGAAATAAAAAAACAGGTAAATGTAATAGATGTGGCCGTTACTGCACTAAAGCATTTAGAAGTGGATATTAAAAAAGATTGGCAGCTCGATGGGGAAGTATCGGGCCTATAGCAAATGGTGAATTATACAGTTTAAAATTAGTGTTTGATGAATAAGTTTTTAAGTATTGCAATCTTTATTTTGTTCGGGAATATGGTCTTGGCCCAAGACATATATGTGTCGCCCTCAGGTATGGACTCGGGAAAAGGCTCCTTTAAATCGCCTTATAAAACCTTAGGAAAGGCCTTGGAAAAGGCTAAAAAAATAAAAGGAAAGAACTCAAAAAGAGCGGTGTCTATTAGCCTAAGGGAAGGGGTGTATGACATTCTAGAAACCATAGCGTTAGGAGCTGAGAATTCATTTGTAAAGATCGAAGCATATAAAGGAGAAAAAGTTGTTTTCTCGGGCGGACAGTCTATTCCTTTGTCGTTGGTAAAGGAAAGTAATCTTGGGGTAGGCTTCGATAAAAGCAATCATACTATCTATGAAGTAGATCTTCGAAAAGTGGGAATTACCAATTTCGGAACGCTCCGAAATGTAGGTTTTTCCCGTCCGTATGGGCCAGCATGGGGAGAATTGTTCGTGAATAAAAAAGCAATGCACCTGGCACGTTGGCCCAATGAAGGTATGGTGCCAATGGGAAAGGTATTAGAAAAAGGATCAATACCAAGGGAAGATGATTTCTCTGATAAAGGAGGGGTGATAGCCTACGATTCTCTACGTATCAATACCTGGGCCAAGGAAAAAAATGCTTGGATGGCCGGATATTTTATGCACGGTTATGCTGATGATATGGTTAAAATTAAAAGTATAGATACCTTAAAACAAACCCTTACCACCGCCTCGGCTACCTTGTACGGCTATGGTGATGGTAAGCCTTGGCAAAAATGGTACGGTGTAAATATATTAGCTGAATTGGATGCGCCAGGGGAATATTATGTAGATAAAGAAAAGGGGTTACTTTACTTTGCTTCGGACGAAAAGGAAATCGCTAGTTTGGAGTTTTCTGTTCTCGAACGACCATTTTTTCAGATCGAGGATGCAGAAGGGATTGTAATTAGAGGTATTTCCTTCCAAAATTCTCGCGGTATGGGAATTGCCATGACTAACACCAAAGGAGTGATCATAGAAGCTTGTAATTTTAAGAATTTAGGGAGTTTAGGTATTTCTGTCGGTAAGGGGATAGAAGCATTTGCCGAATACAGACACGAAGGCACGGGTACTGTAAAAACAGGAGAGATAGGGAGTTTACTACAACACCTATATAGCAATACTACTTTTAATAGAGAAGGTGGTTCTAATAATAAGATCGTCAACTGTACTTTTTCCCAATTAGGCGCTGGTGGCGTTTCATTGGGTGGCGGAAACCGCTTAACCTTAGAACCAGGGAACAACGTTGTAGAAGATTGTTTGTTTTTTGATATTAATAGAATAGAAAAATCATATAGACCTGCAGTGCACCTTACCGGAGTAGGCAACAAAGTATTACATAATGAAATGTACGATTTGCCAAGTGTGGCTATTTTAATGCACGGGAATAACCATACTATAGAATATAACTACATTCACGAAGTATGCTTGGAAGTAGAAGATATGGGGGCCATTTATTACGGGAGGGACCCTTCTGAAAGAGGAACAATAGTTAGGTATAACTATATAGCCAATATTCCGGACGAATATAATACCAGTGCAGTATACCATGACGATGCTGCCTGTGGGTTAACCGTTACGGATAATATTTTCTACAAAGCCGGAAAACTCAATGTTTTAATAGGAGGTGGTTCGGATAATATATATAAGAACAATTTTTTTATAGAAAGTAAAGTAGGTGTCCGAACAGGGAATAGACTGCAAACATGGGCAAAATGGGTTTTAGAAGAGGGTGGACTTTTTCAGAAACGTATGGCAGCTGTGAACTATGCAGAAGCACCCTATGTGGTCCAATATCCAACACTTAAAAACTATTTCGAAAATGCAGAAATTCCAACAGGAAACCTGGTTGCGGAGAATGTATTTATAAATGTGAAGGAAGTATTTGTTGGTAAAAAAGAATGGTTAGGGTATTCAGATTCTAATGTGACAGCAACAAAAGACCTGCCGAACATTAATTCTAAAAAGGAGTTTCAAGATTTGTTAGAAGATATAATCCCAGGGGTTAAAAATATTCCGATACAGAAAATTGGATTAAAAAGCAGTAAAGGAAGGCGATGAGGTGATGGATTAACCTTTTGGAAAGATAAATCACATTCATCAATAATCAAAACATTAAATCATTGTCCCAGAAGTCTATACTGACTAGGAGTAAGAGCATATCCTTACGGCGACACTAGGGAGGAAGTATGAAAAAGGGTCGGACCTTAAGAAAGTCCGACCCCTTTTATTTGAAACAGCTATATTAAAACAACCAAGCCTAACAAATCCTTACCTATATAAGGTATTGTCATGAGAGATAAGGTGGTCTTTTACGTTGTTCTGAAATTGCTGCGGGGTTTGCTCGGCATGGGTTTTAAAAAACCTGCTAAAATAAGAGTGATCTTTAAAACCTAGGTTATAGGCGATTTCCTTAATGGTGTTCTCGCTATGTATAATTTGGCGCTTGGCCTCTTGTATTAAGCGATCATGAATTATTTGTACCGCTGTTTTGTCCAGTTTTTCTTTTAGGATTTGGTTTAGGCGCTTGGCACTAATCCCTAGTTGGTCGGCATAAAAGTCGGCATTTCGTTTTTCCTGATAGTTGTCTTCAAGCAACAGCATAAACTCGTACACTCGTTTTTCATTAATATCCTGTAGGGTAAAATGTTGTTCCTTTAACTGTATCAATTTTAATAAAAACACTTTTAAGAGCGCTTTTAGCATGACTAAATTGATGGTTTCTTTTTGGTATTCTTCTTCCAATAACTGATATACATCAACCAATCCTTTAGCGGTCTCTTCATTTACCTGTAGGCAAGAAAACTCTCCTTGTACATTAAACATTCTAAAGACATCTAATAAAAACTCCTTTAAGTCACCTTCCAATAAGTCTTGTTTAAAGGAAATAAGGACACCGTTTTTACCGGCCTTATTTAACTGATGAACCCTATACGGGGGGATCAGATAAATCCAATCTCCTTTTAAGGTCTGAAAATCGTGTTGTGGCACATGAAGCGCATCTTCGTTACGCAGCCAAACAACCTCGTAAAAATCCCTTCTAGCAGGGTCGTTTAGATAGGCAGGTGGACAATTACCTAAATTTTTTATATATAAAACCTTATCACTTAGCATAAAAACCGTTTTTGACAGAAAAACAGGGGTCATTTTTTAGGCCTGAAATTGACCAAAAACAACGCTGTTTCCAAAATGTACCACAAAAATAGGAAATAATACTAGCACTTTTATGGATATGGGCAAATTGTACTACACAAGTGTCAAATAGTGTAACTGAGCTAGGGGATGGCTGCCATATCTTTGCATCGCAGATTGATAGTCATACAAATTTCAAGTAGAAAAGTTATGGAAAACACAATTACATTAGAGGCAACCCAGGAGACACATTTAGTGGCAACGGCAATGCAAACCATTATGGATGAGCATTGTACGTTAACTTCAAACATAAATCCTGAAGAAATTGCAGCTTTGATGCCAGCGATCAACAAGGCCAAAGGTATTTTCTTAATGGGTGCGGGGAGAACCGGACTTATGATGAAAGCATCGGCCATGCGTTTAATGCATTTAGGGTACAAAGTATATGTAGTAGGTGAAACTACCACTCCAGCGATCGGAGAAGGAGATCTATTAATCGCCGGATCTGGATCTGGAACAACAGCTGGCATTGTAAGATCGGCAGAAACTGCTAAAAACGAGGGAGCAAGTGTCATTTGTTTTACAACAAGTCCAGCTTCCCCATTGGCAACCTTGGCAGACTATACCGTTACCATCCCTGCAGCACAAAAACAGGCAAGAGACGAGGATGTTTCTAAACAATATGCCGGTAGCCTTTTTGAGCAATCGCTTTTATTGAGCTTTGATGCCCTGATACAAGCCCTTTGGGAAATAGACGGCAGTACAGCTTCAGAATTATGGAAGCGCCACGCAAACATGGAATAATAGAGAATACATTAGAATAATTTATAAACAAAAAACAATTTAAATAATAATATTATGGCAAAATTACAAGTAGCAATCGATTTATTGAAAATAGAAGACGCAATTGCATTAGCAACTAAAGTGGCTCCTTACGTAGACATTATTGAATTAGGAACTCCACTTATCAAGAGTGAAGGTTTATCCGGAATCAGAAAGATGAAAGATGCTTTTCCTGACAAAATAGTTTTAGCTGATTTTAAAACTGCTGATGCAGGTGAATTAGAAGCTGAAATGGCTTTTGGAGCTGGTGCAGATTTAATCACTGTTTTAGGAACTACAGGTGACTCAACCATCGCTGGAGCTGTAAAAGCTGCTAAAGCACATGGTAAAGGTGTTGTTGTAGATACTATCGGTGTTCAGGATAGAGTAAAACGTGCTCAAGAAGCGATCGCTTTAGGTGCTGAGTTCGTAGAATTACACGCTGGTTTAGATGAGCAAGGAGAAGCTGGATACTCTATCCAAGTTCTTATTGACGAAGCTGCAAGAGCTGGTGTTTCTGTATCAATCGCCGGTGGTGTAAACAAGAACAGCGTTGCTGCCGTTAAAGAATCTGGAGCTATCGTAGCAGTTGCTGGTGCAGCTATTTACGGAGCAGCAGATCCTGCACAAGCAGCAAAAGAATTGAAAGAACTTTTGAACGCATAAGGATTTCTTAGTTAGTAGGCTTACTTTCTAATAATCAGGCAAGTCCCCATAAATTAATTTTTATCGGGGATTTGTTGTTTTATAAACACAAGGATTCATTTCTGAATATCCTTCCATACCATTCTCCTAGATGTATATGATCGGTCAATGAAGAGGCTTTTTTTGTGGGCGTTCCCCTAAAGGGTCGCTCTTTCCGCTATATCTTTTTTCGGCGGAAAGACCGCCCAAAAAAGGATGCCGCTGCAATAGCTAACGCATGATTCAGTGAACAATAATCAATTAGCAATAAACAATATCTAAAACCGGTCAACACTCATCAGGGAAGTACCTAGGGCCGCGCGGAAATTGCAATGATTTAAATTTGTAGTTAGGTGCCAGCTGGCGCGTTGGCATTGGTTGCCGTCATTTTCAATAAACCATAACCATTTAGAGAAGAGAGTAGAGAGGACCGCTCTGTAAATGCACGACTTGCATTTGTAGGCAGGGGCCAGTTGGCGCCTTGGCCTTGGATGTAGTCAATTTCAATAAACAATAACCATTTAGAGAAGAGAGAAGAGAAAAAAGAATAGTCAGTAATTGGTAACCAGTAAACAGAAAAACTAAAGATTCAGGTTTTATGGAATTCTATGGTTTTTCATGAAACAGATTGCTAGTTGCATCATCCCTACAATCCCTAGCCCCCTTTACGCCTTAGGTGCACACGGTACAGAGGAATCCGCTTGATTTAACCTTGTTATCAAGTTCACGAAATACCGAATTAACGATTTAACAAATTCCCGAATTATCTTTTTATAAGTTTTATCTTTTTTGGCCTACCGAAAATTTATCGTAAAATTTGAGTGAGGATCGAACGATAAGAAATAGTCCTGTGGACTATTTTAGTGAAGAGGCCAGCCTGCCGCGCTGGAGATTTTAGGCTGTCTGAGCTATACGTATTATTCTCATTTACCGGTATTTTTAAAGCGAGTTCCTAAAATTTAGGTGCTAACAAAAAAAATAATCTGAATGAATCATTTCACAAGTTAGGCCAACGCCACGGCTGGCTCCTCCAACCAAAGGTACACAGTACCTTCGGTTCTCGGCCCTAGTTCGTTTTTTATTCATGGGCATACCTATTGTTTTTTAAAGGTATTCATGAATGCTCCGCATTTCATCAATGGAAAAAATGAACAGAAAACGTGAAGTTTCAGGCCTGAAGAACCGTCCTTAAAAAGAAGAAAGCCTCATTGGTATGGTATATTATAAAATACCATAATGGAATTTGGTTTTTTCGTGAAAAGGATCGGCTTGAATTTGAGAGGACAGGTGAAATTAATGAGATTCTTTAGTTGTTTTTCATTTAGGTCTACCGTTAACCGCGGTAAATCAGCCTCATAGTTTCGACTCTAAATAGCTACAAAACCTTGACTAAGACCGGTACATTTTCACATTGATTCATTGCTGCATTAAACAATTGGTACATTTCCACATTGATCCCATTGTTACATTATAAACCTTCAGATTCTCAATAAAGAAAATCACTCCAATTCTTGCATTTCACACATTGTTTATTGAAAAAGCGTTAGGGACCGCAGCGGCATCCCCGTAGCGGAGCAAGGGATACAGCGGAGTGCCCGACCGCCGCAGGGGGTAACGCCCAAATTAGAAGGCTACAAATTATGGAACTGTAGCGAGGCTAGAAATCTAACCACTGCTTAAAAGATTTGATCTCTGTTTTGCTAAGGATTATTTTGTCCATTTGGGGAATGGTCGGACTCAATACGACCTCTAGCTTAAGATTGCTGTGTTTGATGATTCTTTTTACCGAATCGATGTTCACGATATAGTTCCTGTTGATCCTAAAAAATAGGGTAGGGTCTAGTTTGGTGATGACCTCTTTGATAGTGCTGTTGTAAATGTAGTTTTCCCCATTCTGTGCGTATAGGAACAGGTGTTTTCCTTCTGCATAAAAAAAAGCGGTTTCTTGGGTGGTAATAGAAATCAATTGATGTCCTTGTTGCACCAAAAAACGTTGTTGGTAGGTGTTTTTAAGGTGATTTAACGCCTGACTGACTAAATTCTTGGTTTCTTCTTCTTGGTATTTCTCTTTGATGACCGTAAACTTTTCCAAAGCCTCTATTAAGGCGTCCTCATCAAAGGGTTTTAGGAGGTAATCTATGGTAAAATGTTTAAAGGCCTTAAGGGCGTATTCGTCATAGGCCGTAGTAAAAATAATAGGGGCCGTAATCGTAACCGCTTCGAGGATTTCTAGGCTAGTGCCGTCTTCTAGATGAATGTCCATAAAGACCAGATCGGGCATGGCGTCCTTAAAATAAGCGATGGCCTCTTTTACAGATCCCATACTAACCACCTCCCTGATCGGAATCAATTGCTGCCGCAGTAAAACTCCCTTTAGGTAATTTGCAGCTAATTCTTCGTCCTCTATGATGGCAACCTTCATTCCTGATCTTTTTATATCGTCAAAAGTATAAAATTCAAACCTGATGCATTAAAAAAGCCCAGTAAAATACCGGGCTTTAGTTCTTGGGGGAATCTCAATTTATAAATCGGGATTATTAAGTTTGGCGTCCTTAGGATATAATAGGGTATATCTAGGGTCGTTTTTGTCCAAGGTATAGATATCCCCATTAAAGGTATGTTTGATTTCCTTTTGGGTCGTCCTTCGTAAATCGAACCATTTATGTCCTTCTAAGGCTAATTCTTTAGCTCTTTCATCGAATAGTGTCGCCTCGTAGGCAGTAGAAGCCATATTGGTGATAGCACTTTCCATAGTAGGCATATGCTCTTTGGTATACCTGTTTTCCATTAAACTCAATAATACCTCTTTTGACTGTGCCGTGTTTCCCGACTTTAGAAGGGCTTCGGCTTTTATAAGGTATAATTCGGCTACTCTAAAGGAGCATTTGAATTTTTGATCCCCGCCCTTGTTCGATTTGTATCTAGACCCGTCTTGTACAAAATATAGGCCAAAACGAAGGTCGTTTTCTTGGTCATAGCTATTGATAAAGTCGTTGTCTATATAGGCGGCATTGTTTAAAGAGGCCTGATAAACGTCTTCTAAAGCCAATATAGATTCTGGAGAATCAAAGCTATTTGGCAGGCTAGGGGTTGTATTTAAATCTACCAAGCTGTTGTTGTAGGCCAATGCCTTATTTGCAGCTTCCAAGGCTTTTTCCCAATGGTTCATATATAAATGTACTCTGGCTTCCAGGGCAAAAATGGCCGCCTTAGAAAAACGATAGTTAAGGCCCAGTTCCTGGGTGTCGGTATGAAGTCGGTTTTTTGCCGCTTCAATATCTGTCAACACTTGTTGGTACACCTCTTGAACCGAGGCCGCTTTAAACACTTGTTCCAAATCTACTTCTAGGGCCAAAGGCACGGCTTTGTCAGTGGCGGCAGTAGTCTTATCGTAAGGCTTCCCATAAAGGTTTGCCAAATCAAAATAGGCATAGGCCCTTAGAGCATGGGCTTCCCCAATAAGTTGCTCTTTTTCAACAGAGGCAGTAATGGATATTTCCCCTTGGTTGATTATGTGATTGGTGTAAAAAATAGTGTTGTAGAACTGTATCCACGGGTATGCGCCCGTTTGCGGATCGGCATCGGTATCTTTCCAGATATAAATGTCCTTATAATAGGGGGCATCCGTACTGTACTCATTTAATTGCAGTTCATCTGCTCTGAAAGCCAGTCGAGATTTGTGTCGTGGAAAGGCCTGATAGGCAGTGGTGATCAACCCTCGGTTTTCTTCCAGGGTCTTTGGGATGACCTTTCCCTCGGGTTCTATATCGAGATATTTATCGCAAGCGGTAAAGCTAGTGGCCGAAAACAGGGCTATGGTTATGTAAAAAAACTTTTTCATTTTCTGGTTTTTAGAATGATACGTTAAGGCCTAATGAAATGGACTTTGAAATTGGTTGGGCATAGATGTTTCCAAAAGTTTCTGGGTCAAAATACCCCGAGTAGTCAGTGCTAAACACAAAAAGGTTTCTACCTTCAATATTAAACCTTAGTTGGTTTATATGCAGTTTAGAGGTAATAGCTTCAGGAAGGCTATAGCCTAATCTCATGCTAGAAACCCTTAGGTAGCTCATCTCATCTACAAAGGTGTCCAAATAAGACATGGTGTTAATTGGGTTTAGATCGGCAAACCACTTATAGGCCATCCAAGAATCTCCCGTTCCCGAAGTTTCCCCAACGATACCCGGTAAATTAGATTCGGTGTTGTTTGGCGACCAAGCGTTTAGAATGTCAGTGGTATAGTTCTGACCACGGTCTACCTGACTAGGGTTATAGGGTAAATTCTTAACGACGGTCTGTTTTAAATTAAAGTTTGTAGCTACCGTAAAATCAAGGTTTTTATAGGTAAAGGTATTGATGAACCCACCACTGAACTTAGGATCCCTATCGCCTACATAGGAGAACAGTCCTCTAAACTCTTCATTGCTCAGGTTAGATTGGGTCAGGTAGCCAGGAAAGAAATCGGCCCATGGATCTACAAGGTCAAAAAATTCTACCGCACTTACCTTTTCATCGCCTTTCCAAAACATAGGGTACCCATTTTCGTCTATCCCGGCCGTTTTAATGGCAAATACTGCATTTACGGGAAGTCCTTCTCTAGATGGCAAGAAACTGTTTTCGCGAATCTGGATCTTATCTACATGACTCTTGTTGTGAGAGATGTTGAAGTTGGTAGTCCACTTAAAGTTAGGCGCCGTAATATTTCTGGTAGCTATAGAAAGTTCATATCCTTTATTGGTAACCTGTGCCCAGTTAAGGTTGGTAAATTCAAACCCATTTTCCAAGGGGACAGATTTTAAGCCAATAAGGTCCGAGCTTTTCCTTTGGTAAAAATCAAAGGCCATATTAATCCGTTGGTCAAAGAAGCCTACATCGGCACCAAGGTTATAGTTTTCTGTTTTTTCCCATCGTAATTTATCGTTTGGAGGGGAGGTAACCACTATAGAAGACTCATTGTAACCAGGTAAAATAGTAGCGTTGTTATATTCTCCAACAACAAAAGGAGAGGTGTTTCTGTCTATATTTCCCTGTAAACCATAAGAAGCTCTTAGTCTTAGGTTAGAGATGATATTGTTATCTCTTAGGAATTCTTCTTCGGAAACCAACCAAGAACCGGCAGTAGACCAAAGTGGAAGGTACTTATACTTAGGATCTACCCCAAATAAGTTGGAACCGTCGTAGCGAACACTTCCAAACAAGGTGTATTTTCTATCGTAGGTATACGATCCGGTGGCGTAAAAAGAAGCATAGGCATTCTCTACGGTAGCGCGGTCATACGCCCTATAGGTACTTTCATTGGCCGTACTTTCGTTAGGGAAAATAATAGGCTTGGTGTTTAAGGTCTTCTTATCATACCCAAAACCTTGGGTAGCGATTATTTTGGAATCAGACCTTCGTAACTCAGATCCTACCATAGCTTCAATTTCGTGTTTGTCGCCAATAATAGTGCTATACTCTAAAAGGGATTTCCAATTGTATTGAAAGAAGTTGTCTTCCCAGTTTTGGATTACCCCGCCCTCAGGTAAGAAATAATAGTAACCGCCACGATCGGAACTATAGCGTCTTGTTTTTTCGCGTATTTTTCTGGTAAAATAAGAATCGGCCGCACCATATTTTTCGGTGCTGTTATGGTTTAATTGTAACCCTAGTTGTGTAGACAGTTTTAAGTCGTTACTAATGCTGTACGACGCATCGAAAATAGCTTTTAGAGCATTGTTGTTTAAGTCGTAGGACGTATTCTCTCTTTCTTCCAAGAAATTAAAAGGTACATAGCGACCTTCAAAACCTTCTATGTCCTGATCGTAATTATAGCTGCCATCTTCTTTATATGGAGCTAAATATGGGTTGGCATTTCTAGAATAGTTGGCAGGATTGGTAAAGGCATCGGTTCCGGTGACATAAGACTCTTTGTTGGACTGTGATGCAAATAAGGATACGCCGGCCTTGAAACGATCAGACAATTGATAATTGTTCTTCAATGTAATGTTATAGCGCTCATATCCGGTACCTATGGTAGTACCGTCTTCATTGTAGTACCCTAATGAGAAATAGTAATCAGATTTTTCAGCACCACCAGCGATGCTTAAGCTGTATTGTGTGTTTGCGGCAGATTGGTACAATAGATCGCCCCAATTGGTTTGGTTCTCTTTTAAAGAATTTAGCGCCATTTGGGTGGCATTGCTTAATCCACTAAAGCCGTTATTTCTGTAAGCATCCAATTCGTTGGCCGAATTAAGGATGCGCATTACTTCTCCCTTATTGACTCTAAAGTCTAAATCGTCGCGTTGGGCCAGTGCCAGTTCAAAAGCTACTTTTTCACTAGCGTTCATTAGATTCAGTTTATCCATATCCGGACGCATTGTATAAAAGGTATTGGCAGAGAAATTAATGTTCATTTTCCCTTTGGTTCCTTTTTTAGTAGTGACCACAATAACCCCATTGGCAGCTCTTGCTCCGTAAATAGCGGTTGCAGCGGCATCTTTAAGGATGGTAATATCTTTGATGTCATCGGGGTTGATTCCGGCGATGGCATAGTTTCTAAGTTGATCTATATTGTCTTTGTCTCCAAAATTAGGAACGTCGTTGCCTTCCAATGGCAAGCCATCTATTACCCAAAGCGGGTCTTGGGGCCCAGAAAGGGAGGCAGTACCTCTGATCCTGATTTTTGCAGGGGTTCCTGGGGCACCTGTTTCTGAAGTAACAACCACACCGGCAGCCTGCCCTTGTAGTAATTGATCTACACTCGCAACCCCGATTTGTTGGGCATCTTTCATGTTTACCTGTGCTACAGAAGCGGTTAGCTTTCTTTTTTCTACCTTTTGGTAACCGGTAACGACCACCTCGTTCAGCGTATTTAGCTCTTCTACAAGATACACCTCATAGGAGGTTTTGGCTCCAATATAGAGCATCTGGGTTTCATACCCCATATAGCTAACGGTAAGCTTAGTAATGCCGTTAGGGATCGTAAGGCTAAAATTTCCGTCAAAATCGGTAATGGCACCAATACTGGTGCTTTCGATAATGCCCTCGACACCGGTTTCGTTGGCGATGGATTTAGAATCTACAAAGACAGAGGCGCCTGGTAATGGCAACCCGTCGGTTTTGGAAAATACCTGTCCTGTGATGCTCCGGCTATTTTGGCTGAACCCAAGGACGGGGATTAGTAATAAAAGTAAAAATCGCACTTTTTTCATTGATCGTTGGTTTATGGGGTTTTAGTTGTTGATTGCTTGTTCTATTCTATTGATGAGGTCTAAATAATGCGCACGTGTTTCCTGATCGCCCTGTTTTTTCTTCTTTTTTAATAGCTGAAGAAGGGCGTGCAATTCTCCCTTTTTAATAGAGGTTACCTCCGAGACGCGTTTAATAGAAGTGTAATTGATATTTCTGGCCGAAATGTCTTCTTTTACCATATAGTTACATAGGGTAGGGGTTTGTAGTCGCTTAGAGACTTCCAAGGTTTTTTTCGAAGTCTTTTGGAATAGCTTGTTAATATCTACGATTAAAACATCGACGTAGTTTTTTTGTGCCATGCGCTCAAAAAGGGTCAGGGATTTGTTGTTATAGGTCTTCTTAAAAACATGCTTTCTTACCGTATGGAACAAGGCTTGGTTGCTATAGCGCTCTTCATTCTTGTTTTGGAACATAGTAGCTTCTGACAACCTTAAAAGTCGAGCATCGCTGAACAGGCTGTAGAAGGCCGAATATTGGAGTTCCCGTGCCAAGGTGTAGGGAGAATATTCGTAAGGCCCCAAGGGAGAGTCTTTTAACGGAAAGGTTTTTTCCGAGATATCATTGACAAACAGCCATTCTGGAACTGTAAAAACGTTTTCGTTTAAGTAGTCTACCGCCCTTTGCTGCATTTCTGCAGGTACATTTTCGTAGGCTTTTTTCTGGTCTCCGTGAACGGTATTATTAAGGTATACCCCTCCGATATTATTGATGACATGGTTGTTGTATAATTGCCATTGTCCAATAACCCCCATATATAATTTTCCTGTTTTATAGTAGGTGTCTCCTTCTACATAAGTCCACTCCAGGGCGTTGTCTATAACGCGCTTTAAGTTTTTTATACCGTATTGGCTAGCCAAAACAGCGTCGTTGCCTAAATCTTCGGATTGGGATCTAGGGTCAATAGTATTGTGGTAGTCCTGTGTTTCTCCGTAAAAGTACAACGGATCGTTATTGTGCTCGGTCACCAGGGCCGTTAAGAAGTCTTCTTCGGTTGTAGTATCGGGGAACCATTGGTACCCCCACTGGATAGCGTATTTGTCATACACCCCTATTTTTGGGGTAATGGCTTCGACTTCATCTTCGGGCTGTGCTACGTAGTTGTAACGGGCATAATCCATAATAGAAGGGGCAGTACCGCCCATTTTTTTGGTAAAGGTTTTGGAGCGTAACGAATCTACTTCAAAAGCAAAAGAAGACCCCATATTGTGTTTTAAGCCAAAGGTATGTCCCACCTCATGAGAGGATACAAATCGGATAGCTTCTCCCATATGTGCATCGGCAAAGGTGTTGCTTCGCGATTTTTCATCAATGGGGCCTGTTTGTATACGCATCCAACTTTGTAGGGAGGTCATTACATTATGCCACCAAATGATATCGGCTTCAATGATTTCACCACTTCTTGGATCTACGACCGATGGTCCCATCGCGTTCGATTTAGGAGAGGCAGCATAAGTGATCACGGAATAACGTACATCGTCTATATCAAAATCTGGATCGTTCTCGGGAGCGTCCAAAGCAACAACGGCATCTTTAAATCCGGCTTGTTCAAATGCTTTTTGCCAGTCGATGACCCCTTGTTTAATAAAAGAGCGCCATTTTGCTGGAGTCGCAGGATCTATATAAAATACAATTGGTTTTTTGGGCACTACCAGTTCTCCTTTTAAATAACGGGCTACATCCTGATCCTTAGGTTCTAGGCGCCAGCGGGTAATGAGTTCCTTTTCTAACATGGCATGCTGCTCATCGTTAAAATACCAGCGTTTTTTGGTAAAGAACCCAAGACGTTTATCTAAAAATCGTGGCGTCATAGGTTCCTTGGCAAGCAATACAATATTAGAGGTAATACCTATGGTCAATGGTACTGCAGCACCCCCTTCAGAGATGGAAGTGGTAAGGTCTGACTTCACTACTATGTTTCTAGGGAAGGTTTTTAATTCGGAAATAAAAGAGAGACTCGATTTTGCCGAACCCCCTAGGCCGGTATTGTTGAATACGTCATTAAAACTTTTCTCACTACCATCAAATACCTTATTGATCTTAATAACCGTCGAAGGAGTTTTTGTGTTGATCGAAACAATATCAAACCCTTCTATGATAGAAGCCGAAAAATTGTTTTTTACAGATAGGGTAATAGCATCGTTTTCTGGAGAGGATACCATTGGCACCGAGGTGCGTACCCAAACCTTGTTAAGCAGGGTGTCCTTGGAAAAAGTGATCACCTTGTTCTCAAACTCCATCCCTTTGTTAAGTCCAGCTTCGTTGAGCTGCAAAGGGACTTTAGATATTTTGTTTACGATCAGGAATTCTCTTCCCAAGAGGGTGTCGGGAATTTCAAAATAATAGTCTTTCTTGGCTTTTATGATATTGAAAATACCCGTTTCTAGCGTACCATCTTTTATAAGGGCTTGATACTCTTTTAAATCTGTTGTTTTCGTGGAGTCCTTATCTTTTTCTGGCTGCTTTTGTGCATGTATGGCGTTGATACCCATAAGTAGGAGAAAACCGATCCACCACACTCTGTAAACTTTGATCATAGATATGTTTGAGTTAAAAAATCCGGTAAAACTCTATGTCACGGCCGAAGAATCAAAGCAAAAGGGAGTAGACGGTACAAAAAGTGGAGTGAGTGTCATTAGTTTTATAGTAGGGGGAGTTCGCAAATAAAAAAAGAATCTTGTTTATAGGTTTTAACCCCGTCATTTTTATAAAACCCATAGATACTTTCTAAGTATTGCAGTCCAAATTGAAGCCCTTTTTCCGGATTTTCCTTTACTTGAAGGGTATTCTTTACGATAACCACCTTATTTAGGATGTGAATAGTAATCAACAATGGGTGTTCCTTGGTCGCTATATTGTGTTTTATGGCATTTTCTACCACCGTTTGTAGGGCCAGATATGGAATTTTTTTTCGTAAGGCTTGTTGGTCGTCGATGTCTATATGAAACTGAAGTTTGGTGTTAAACCTCGTTTTTTGAAGAAATAGGTACTCTTTTATAAAATCCATTTCGTCCGAAAGCGAAATGATGTTTTGCTGGGGAGGACTTATTAGGTACCGATAAATTTTTGAGAGTTTAAAGGTGAATTTCTTTGACAGGGGCACATCCTGATCTATAAGAGTATATAAAGAATTTAGGGAGTTAAAAAGAAAGTGCGGGTTGATCTGATTTTTTAACTGTTGTAATTGCAAAAAGGCACTCTCCTTCTGAAAGACCTCCTTCTCAATGGCCAATCGGCTTTTTTCTTCTTGTAACAGCACTATGGCCTTGTATTCTTTTTTGATGCTTTTATTAAAGTAAAAAAACACAAATAAAAGAAGTAGGGCAGAGGTGAAATAGACGGTGTAGCTGTATTTTTTTATAATTCCAATGTTTTCTTCGTTTAAGCTTTTTGGGTAATTAACAGCGATATACCACTCTTCTCCACCAATATGTAAAGGTTTGATAAAACTGATTACATCGAGCTGTAAGAATTCTGATTGTACCAGGCGTTCGGAAAAACCATCCTCGGCAATCGTGGTGTCCTGAGGGGATAAGGGGGTAAAGCTAAAAACATTTTTACCAATATTATCGGTATCTGGATGCAACAAACATATACCGTCTTTATTAAACACATAGGCATAACTCGAGGAATAGTTATCGATGTCCCAAAAAGCCTTTTGGATGGCCATAACATCTAGGTCGTACCCATAATGCAAGGTTTCGTTTTGTAGGGGAATGCTAATACTGTTCCGCCAAAGGTATTTTTCAGAACCTTCTTCTTGTATTACAGTGCTGGAGATGCCATTTTTCGGTAGGATAGTATCCTTTAGTAGCGCTGCTTTAATGTTGTTGCTGTCTCGATGATGTGACTTAAAAGAAAGGTGGTTGATGCCAGAAGGACTTGTGGTATAATACCAGGTAGCGCGGACGGTGCTGTCTAATAATTGCAATTCACTTAATAGCGCTAGGGAGTGGTTATGGGAGGTGAACCGACTTTCCTCGGGGACTAATTTCGCCACATCGAGCAATGGCTTTTGTAATTCTTGAAACTGAAGGCCAATCAGGTCGTATTTTTTTTGAAAACTTCGTTTGGCAATGTCCTTGCCTACGTGCTGCACTTCTGAGGAAATAAGGTAGCTCAATACAAAAGTGGCAATGATAGTGATAATGACTACCACGAAAATCACGGAGATATTTCTATTGCGAGAAAAGTTGTTTTTTAGAAATTCCTTCATGGAGGGCTTTTTTGTGACTGTAGAAAAAGTGGGCAAAGGTACGATAAATGAAAGAATTACATGGGGTTAGATAAGGGGTGGTGTGAGTTATATAAAAAACGGTTCCGGGAAATAAGCATTGATATAATAGTATTGTCTCGTCACGGTGGCTTGCAAAAGGAAACCTAAAAATGAAGTAGTTGGTTGTTTTAAAAGTTTACTGAAATGATAATTTCTATTATGTTTTGTCTTATTTGTGAAGATAGGATAGCTCTTTTCGCAGCAAAAATCTAAATTAAGCGTTCTTCACTAGAAAAGGAGGCATGAAATTCTTCTTTTTTACCTCCTTTTATGGCTTCAAAAACGCTAAAAAATGTTATAAAAATAGAATTTATAAAGTTTTATTGTTAAAATATTAGCAACATGATTTTTATCATATAAAAGTTAAAAATCAGCTAAAAGCCCCTATTTGCTTGCGTTTGTATATATAAAATGTAAGGATGAAAGCTACATTAATACAATTAAAACATTGATATATGAAGGTTAAGTATTACAAAGTTCAAAAACTAAATACTATATTCGCATTTAATTAAAGTAATTAATGACTAATTAATAATTAAATAGCCAATAAATATGAAAAAAATAAAATTAGTGTGTTTTTTAGCGGTAACACTTTCTGCTTTTAATATGAAAGCTCAGACGGCGCCGACTATTACAGAGACAGTAGATGGAGTATTTACTTCTGCACCGGTAGGCCATGCATTATCGATCGCAGTCCCGGATCTTGCTTTGTTGAATATTATGACCATAGATGGTACGATCGCTAATGGAGAGGGGGTTGACTATAATATCGCAAACCTTTTAAGTGCAAATAGCGGCTTAGTGGCTGGGGATTTTGATCTAGACCTAATTCCTAGCAAGACCTTTTGGCTTAATTATACCAGTGTAATTGGAACGGTTATAGAAGGAATTGTTGGTACAAGGACGATTAATGTTGAATTAGCTGGTGATTTGCCAACCGGTATGGATTTACAAATAACGCCAACTACAGCTGCAAATGGAAATGGGGCCTTAGGTACAGCAGTGTCAACTGCCGTTAAATTAGGAACTTCAATAGCGGAAAATGTCCCAACACCTTTGGTAACGGGTATTGGAAGTGGCTTTACTGGTACAGGTACAAATGGCGTAAAGTTAACATACTCTTTAGTTTTTGATGCCGAAGCGGACTTTACAGATTTTAAGGCAGGTACCTACTCGCCTACAATAACCTATACCTTATCGGACTGGGATGATCTAGTTCCAGTTCCATAGGGTTAATTAAATAAAATTAAAACCATAACATGGTTTCCAGTCATACTATTGGAAACCATTTTTTACATAGAGGTCTTATTATTGTGATCTTTTTTCTGTGAATTCGATCATAAGTTTACAACATTTCAATTCAGGAGATAAACTCAATTATTTTACCGCATTTAGGGTAAATGTTGTTATAAAATCAATTAATACGTAACTATCCGAATGAAAATCAGATTTATTAGTTTTATTATCTGCTTACTTTTTGTAATTCCATTGTTTTCCAATGTTTCGATTATTAACGGTTTAACCCATATAAATTCTGGAGCTTCTGGGGATGTTTTTTCTGGCGAGGTTATTTTACTTAATAGTTCGGATACAGCGCAAAGGGTCTCCTTTGAATTGAACGATGCTATATTGTCTTGTGGGGCAGCGGTATATTTTTCAAATGAGGAAACTCATGCCCATTCCTCAAAAACCTGGTTTAAAGGCGAGGTGATGGATAAACTATTAAGACCTCAGGAAAAATATGCATTCCGGTTTACCATAACAATTCCAAAGGATCAAAACTTAAAAGGTACTTTTTGGTCCAACTTAACAGTAAATGTAGAGCAACCCATTAGTGAAGATCGTTTGACAACCAATTTTGCGTTGGAGTCTAAAATTAGGTACTCGGTTCGGTTTTTGACCCATGTGAACAATTTTGATCAGATCAATGTAGACTTTAAGAGTATAGATAAGAAAGAAGACGACTCAAAGAAAAAGCTATCCATAACCTTGGTAAACCAAGGCTTGTTTTTAGAAAGTACTAGGGTAACCATGGAAGTTTACAACCAAGAGGGGACCAAAGTTTTAGAGGATATTTCTCCTAGAAATATGATTTTTCCGGGCAGCTGTACTGGTTTTGAAATAGACATTTCTACTCTCTCTAAGGGGGAATATAACTGTGTTTTGTTGGCAGACTCTCGGGAAGAATACGTTGGAACCAATTTTAGTTTAAAACTATAATAATTTTTAATTTCCGCTAAAGCCGAGTCTCTAATTTGCCTAATGAATAGGAATATCCGTACCCGCATCTTATTGGCGATTGTTTTTTATCTCTTAAGTACACAAGAATTTGGTCCCGAAAGATGGAGGTCCTATTTTGGTGGGTATTACCTCTCAGATCAAGATCTGGCAATTGTCTTGGGTGAGGAGCAGGAAGATTCCACAGTAGTTTTGTTTAATTCGGTAACTAAAGGAGAAAAGTCCAAACTTAATGGCGCGGGAAAAAATAAATCCGAAAACAATAAGGAAATACCTTGGGTGAATGAAGATGAAAACGCTCATATTTCTGTTAATGTATTGGAAGAAGACGACATCTTTCAGAAGCACAAAAATCGAGAAGAGCAACCTTTATTAGGCTCAGAATTAAGCGGATTAATAGAGTTTAAAATATTAAACAAGAACGAAAATTTTGCAACTAAAAAACAGTATACCCTGTTGTTGGAAATTATAAATAATGGGAATGATATTCAGAATGCCAATCTAGGGGTCCAACTACCAGAGGTTTGGCAATTGATTTCAGTTAATAAGATTGGTGCTCTTAAGAAGGGCGAGAAAAAGATAGCGACAATTAGTTTTTATATCCCTTCAAATGCTTCTTCTGGTGAGGTTACAGCTACTTTTGAGCTTTCTGATATAAAGGATTATGTATTGGCCTCACATTGCGCAAATCTTAAGGTAGCCATGAACTATGATTTAGAGCTGTTCAATGTACATTTTCCTCCATATGTTGAGGCAGGGGAAACCATCAATGCTTCCTATGCCGTAAAAAACATAGGAAATACAGTTCAGGAAATCCGACTAGATTCTAGGAACAGTATTCAAGGCAATGACCATTTCAGTATAGCACCCGATTCTATCATTATGGTACAGCTAGAGCAAAAAACAGATGCTAAAAGTTACGGTTTTACCAGTATTAGTACCAATCTGGAAATTACCAGCGAGGAATCTGGGGAAAAATATAGGGCGTTTAATTCGGTTAAGGTTTATCCGGTAACCATAGCGAAAAAAGACCCCTATTTAAGATTTCCTATGAAAGCAAGTGTTTATTACAATAGCTATACTGGTAAGGAAGATCATTATTCCTCTATGTCTTTTGAAGTCTCCGGAAACGGATATCTGGACAAGGCTAAGGAACATCATATAGATTTTTTGCTACGAGGGCCAGACCAAGATAGAAGAAGGTACTTCGGTATACGAGATCATTATAGTTTAAAGTATAAGTATAAAACAACGACCAATTTAACCTTGGGCGATCACAGCTTTTACTTAAATAGGCTGGGAATCATGGGGAAGTACGGGCAAGGATTTAAAATAGACCAGCAAGTTAAAAACTGGATCCTAACTGCTTTTTATACCAAACCAAGGCAGAATGATTATGATCCAGAGGCCTTTTACGGTCTAAAGACAGCATATAAGGTAAACAAAACATTAAGTAGCAGCCTTTCCTATTCCAAAACCAAGAGGTTAGACCCGTTTTTTTCTGGCGCTGTTAATGAGGATAGATTTGAGGAGGGGGAGTTGGTGACTTTAGGCATGGATTACAAAGGCAAGAAAACTTCCGTAACGTCAGAAACATCGGTTAGTAGTACCAATAAAGATACGGACTATGCTAATTATATCAACCTAAGTCAGCGTTTTGGGAAGCTTCATTATTCGGGGAGTTTTACGGTGGTCGGAGAAAATTACTTTGGTACAATGAATAACAGTTTGCAATATTCCAATTCCCTTAACTACAATCTAAAGGAATGGGATTTTCGTCTAGGACAAGGAATGTCTAGAGTTAATAAAAGATTAGATCCCTTATATTATGCGGCCGAACCTTATTACGAAAATTTATATGCTACGGTACGCTATCGTATCAATAAGAAAAATTCTTTGAATTTTAGGATCGATCAGAGAATGAGAGAAGATAGGTTAGAGCCTAAAAACTACCATTACAAAGAAAACGGTTTCGATTATGGGTACTCCTATAATTCCACTTTCTATACTGTTGGCTTTAACGGCAGAATGGCTAAATCGCAGGACTTATTGGCCGAGGATTTGGAGTATAATTTAGGGTATTCCCATAGTTTAAACCTTAGCTATTATTTAGCGAAAAATTTTAGCTTTTTTGGTAATATCAATCATATGTATAGCAAACGCTATAAATACAATAAATATAGTTCGGTAAATTATAGTCTAGGAATTAATCACAAGATCAATAATAAGCTGCAATGGAACGCCAATTTTAACAGCGGATTTAGTCCAGAAGAATCCTATCTAAGAAGGGATTATATAAGTTTAAATGTTTTATCCCAATTAACTAAAAATCATCACTTCGAGATACGTACAAATTATTACGAAAACCCAGGGGTAACGAATCAAAAAGAATTGTTTGCCTATGGTAAGTACACTTATAACTTTGGTGTTCCCCTAAAAAAGGTAATCGCAGATGGCGTCGTGAAAGGGCGTGTAACAGCTGGGGATAATTCCATTGATATTAAAGGAATCAAGATTAATGTTGCAGGAAAAACGGTGATGACTAGTAAAGATGGAGTGTTTGAAATTAATAATATTCCTATTGGGAAAAACTATGTCCTAATTGACCAGTCTAGTCTGCCCGCGAAAGCAATTGTTGCTTCCAATGTACCCTATGAGGTTGTCGTAGATAAAACTAGAACTCCCTTTTTACATATAGAATTAGTAAAAGCGGCTAGTCTACACGGTAAAATTAATTTAAAATCAACGGATCCTGCCCATCAAGACAAAAGCTTACGGGGGTACCTGAAGTTAGAAACAGAAGGCGCTGTATTGTATACAGAATCTAATGATGAAGGGGAGTTTACGTTTGATAACATTATTCCTGGAAAATATGTTGTGACCATTCTCAGATTGAAGAACAATGAGAATTTGTTTCAATATGGAAAAACTGCGCAAATAATAGTTGAAGATGGGGGGGAGTACTTCGTGAATATCGATTTGGAATTAAAACAACGGAATATAAAATTTAAGAACAAGAATTTTAATATAGATTGGAATGAATAATTTTTGCCGATTGGTTAGGTGTGTTATGATGTTTTTTTGTTTTCAGGGTACTTCTCAGGAAATATTGGATGTAAGTGATTTAGCTACTTATATTTTGGGGGGTGATCAAAAATCTGTGAGTGCTAATTTAGAACTATTGCCTATTTCATTACTTAATATCACCACTGATATATTAGGTGTGGCCAGTTTTAATAAAGATACAGATGTAAGGGTAGCCGGATATCCAGCTTTTGGGACTATCGCCAATGGTGGTGAGGCTACATTAGAATCGTTTTGGTTAAATTATACGGTACGTTCCCTAGATCTCTTGGATAAATTTAAAATCGTAGTTAGTACCAACCAACCCCTGCCGGAAGGAATGACTCTTGAGGCCCAGATTATCAATGTTTCGGGTTTGAATAATTTTAATAGCACACCAATAATGCACCCCATACTCCTGAGTGAGGTAGAGCAGGTGATTGTTGATGATATTCCAAACGGAAATACCGAGGTGGGAGTCGGAAAAGGATTTCAAGTAAAATATACTCTTAATGCAACAAACGCGGGTGAATTGCCTTCCGGATTTCAAGTTATCTATCAATTGGCCATTAAATAATTTCTTATGAGTTTTAGATTGTATTCGTTTATTTTTTTACTAAATATTTCTCTTGGTTTCGGGCAAATAAAACAAGGAACATTAAATGTTACTGGATACCCTAATTTTAAGCAAACATTGAATGAGGTGGTTACGGAACCAGGTGTAGACGATAACTTAGGGGTAGAAACCAATATGAATACCAGTATGCTGTCTTTTACCTTAGATGAGTCTTCAGGAACTATTTTAGGGGGAGGAATTGTCTCTTCATTAGTTAATTGTAGTAATCATATATTTAGATATAAGGTTTTTATGCACCGGTCTTCGCATCCAGAGTACGATAATATGGTGGTGATGGCAAGGGTTACTGGGGAAGGAGCGCGATTTCCTAGCAGCATTCCCTATGATAATTTGCCAGGCGGAATCTTAGGGCCAAGAAATTTAACGCCCGCAAATAATGGTCAATATATTGCTATTCCTGATAGTCCCTTTAGAGCAACTAAAATAATGGAATTTATAGGATGTTGGAGAGATATTCCTATCCAATATAAAATATTGCCAAGTGCCAAAAGTCCGGTTAACCCCCCTGATTTTGAAATCTTTTTCACCGTGGTTGGAAGTGTATTATAGCGGCTAAAGTTTGTTTTATGTTTTTGCCTAAAGATTATTTATATGTAAACCGTCCTTCAACCCGCCTTTTCTGTATCGTTTATAAAAAAAGATAAAATCATCCTTTTTTTTGAATTACTGTAAATAGTTGATAAATATCAAATTAGCTGTGTTTTTTATCGAAGAAATTTGTCGTTTATCTATGAAAGTAGGAAATTAGGGTGTTTTTTTATCCATTTTTTCTGCTAAAAAATGAAGGTAGAATTTGGACTGGGTATTGGGAAGAAGAATAACCAACAGTTATGGATCGTCACTTATTATATGTTAGAGACGCTCATTTTTAAAGCAATAAAATTAAAATTATACAAAACCATTAAATTATAGTCTGTATGAAAACAAATTACCCCTTATGTTTTATTTATGGTGTCCTATACATGTTATTCTTGTATTCACCTACAGTTTTCGGAAAGGAATTTGCAATTTCAGATCATATAGGGTCAATTACTACTATTAATCCAGAGAATGCTACATGCAATCAATTAGAACCTCTGGTCAATAATGCTAAATTCGATCACTTAACAGCTGAGACTATTCCTCTAGGTGGTCTCTGTATACCGATAATTGGTGATGTCGATAAACTGGTAGACACAAATTTAAATAGTCCTACCAATCTTTCTCTTACAGGATTGGGCTGTGAAGTAGAATTAGGAGTTAAAGATTCTGACCATAGTTATCCTTCAGGAACCTTTGCAGGCTTTAAGGTCAGTGGAGCAGGCTTATTACAGGCTTCAATAGGCGCTTCTGTGGAAATAAGCACTTATAGAAATGGAGCTTTTGTAGAAAAGAAAACAGTGGTTAGTGAGACTATAGGTTTAACAACTAGTCTTTTGGATGCCGATGGTAATATCGTTTTAGGGTTTGTTACGACAAAAGGTTTTGATGAAATTAGAATAAAATACGAATCCTTGCTAAACGTTTTGTTTTCAGCACAGGTATATCATCCTGTTATAAAAAAGTTTTGTGAGGGACCTGCGTTAAACTGTAATGAACCAAAAGCTCTTAAAGCTCCAGATTTTCCTGTCGTTATTAATAACACAAATACTGGCATAGAAGGGGTACTATGTGCTTCGTGTGTAGTAAGTGATGCGGAAAACGTAATTTCTTCCAATGATTTTGATTTTGCAACAATCGATTTAACTGTGGGAGTAGTAGCGGCAGGATCCATTGCTGTGAAAGATCAACTCGGTAGTTACCCTAGTGGTACTTTTGCCGGATTCGATATTGGAAATACAACATTATTAGGGGTAGAATTACTTAATGCCATTACTATTACAACTTATGAAGATGGAATATTAAAGGAGTCAAAAACAGGTGTCGACAACTTATTATCGGTAAATTCTTTTTTGTTAGAAGGAAACGGACGCCAAGTGGTAGGTTTTGTTTCATCGGATAGTTTTGATGAAGTAAAAATAACCATTGCCAACACCCTAGCAGTAAACGTAGGGGCTACCAAAGTATTTAAAGCAGTTGTCGAAAAATTCTGTGAATTAGGGATCGGTTGTAATGAAACTTATTTTTTAAACGATGGCGTAGATGGTTTTCCTGTGGTTGTCAGCAGTGAAAAAACCGGAACTGGAGGCATAGCTTGTGTTGGCTGTAGTATTGATAATACACGGTATGTGATCTCCCCTAATCCTCAAGATTATGCAAGTCTTAAAATGGCGGTAGGAGTTTCGGGTATTAATTCTATATCGGTAAAGAACGTTCTTAGTAACTATCCTATTGGAAGTGTTGCCGGGTATGCTATAGAAGATTTACAGGGTTTATTAGAAGTAGATTTATTGAACTCTTTGACTGTTTCCACCTATTTAGATGGTAATTACCAGGAGAGTGCAAGCGGATTAGACCTATTGCAATTAACGGTATTGGTAGATATTATTGGATCATCTGCAGGTCGATATAATATCGGTTTTGAAACAAGTAAGCCTTATAATGAAATTAAAATTTCTGTTAGTTCATTGGTAAGTGTTGAAAATGATCTACGTGTTTTTGGGGCATTTGTTGATACTAGTATTGCCAATGACCCTGCCAATGGTTTTGATTGTTTAGATACTACAGCTCCAAGTCTAGATATCACTTTGGCCGATACTACACTTAGCATAGGGGACACTACGGAAGTTACTTTTACTTTTAGTGAGGAAATAAAAGAGTTTGACACTACGGATATTACCGCAGATAACGGTACCATATCTAATTTGGTTATTACAGCGGACTCTACCGTTTGGAAGGCCACTTTTACACCAAATGAAGACGTAGAATCGGACACGAATACCATTTCTGTCGGTACAGATTATACAGATAAGATGGGCAACAAAGGAGCTTCGGCCGATTCGCCCAATTATATTATTGATACTAAAGCCCCGACAGTACCAACGGTTGAATCTCAAATAACCAATGATACCACTCCAGTTCTCAATGGAACTGCAGAGGTAGGTACCACGATTGACGTAACAGTAGGCGGGGCAACCTATATCACCACCGCTGATGGCTCTGGAAAATGGAGCATAAATACTGAAACGGCTACCCCTGATAGCGGAGTCTTCAATCCGGATGTCAACGGAGAAAATGAGGTAGATGTTACCAGTACAGATGCGGCCGGGAACAGTACTTCCGATACAACCACCTTAGAACTTACTATCGATACCACCGCACCGGTTGTACCAACGGTAGAATCTCAAATAACCAACGATACTACTCCTGTTCTCAATGGAACGGCAGAAGCAGGTACCACGATTGACGTAACAGTAGGCGGGGCAACCTATGTCACCACCGCTGATGGTTCCGGAAACTGGAGCATAAATACGGAAACGGCTACCCCTGATAGCGGAGCCTTCAATCCGGATGTCAACGGAGAAAATGAGGTAGAGGTTATCAGTACAGATGCGGCCGGGAACAGTACTTCCGATAATACCACCTTAGAACTTACGATCGATACCACCGCACCGGTTGTACCAACGGTAGAATCTCAAATAACCAATGATACTACTCCTGTTCTCAATGGAACAGCTGAGGCTGGCACCACGGTTGACGTAACAGTAGGCGGGGCAACCTATATCACCACCGCTGATGGCTCTGGAAAATGGAGCATAAATACTGAAACGGCTACCCCTGATAGCGGAGTTTTCAATCCAAATGTCAACGGAGAAAATGAGGTAGATGTTACCAGTACAGATGCGGCTGGGAACAGTACTTCCGATAATACCACCTTAGAGCTTACCATCGATACCACCTCACCGGTTGTACCAACGGTTGAATCTCAAATAACCAATGATACCACTCCTGTTCTCAATGGAACTGCAGAGGTAGGCACCACGGTTGACGTAACAGTAGGCGGGGCAACCTATATCACCACCGCTGATGGTTCCGGAAACTGGAGTATCGATACGGAAACAGCTACCCCTGATAGCGGAGCCTTCAATCCGGATGTCAACGGGGAAAACGAGATAGTAGTTACGAGCACGGATGCGGCCGGGAACAGTACTTCCGATACAACCACCTTAGAACTTACGATCGATACCACCGCACCGGTTGTACCAACGGTAGAATCTCAAATAACCAACGATACTACGCCTGTTTTGATAGGAACAGCAGAGGCTGGCAACACGATTGACGTAACAGTAGGCGGAGCGACCTATATCACGACCGCTGATGGTTCTGGAAACTGGATCATCGATACGGAAACGGCTACCCCTGATAGCGGAGTCTTCAATCCAAATGTCAACGGAGAAAATGAGGTAGAGGTAACGAGCACAGATGCGGCCGGGAACAGTACTTCTGACACCACCACCTTAGAACTTACTATCGATACCACCGCACCGGTTGTACCGACGGTAGAATCTCAAATAACCAAGAATACTACGCCTGTTTTGAAGGGAACAGCAGAGGCGGGTACCACGGTTAACGTAACAGTAGGCGGAGCGACCTATATCACGAACACTGATGGTTCCGGAAACTGGAACATCGATACGGAAACTGCTACCCCTGATAGCGGAGTCTTCAATCCGGATGTCAACGGAGAGAACGAGGTAGAGGTTACCAGTACAGATGCGGCCGGGAACAGTACTTCGGATAATACCACCTTAGAACTTACTATCGATACCACCGCACCGGTTGTGCCAACGGTAGAATCTCAAATAACCAATGATACCACTCCTGTTCTGAAGGGAACAGCAGAGGTAGGCACCACGGTTGACGTAGCAGTAGGCGGAACGACCTATATCACCACCGCTGATGGTTCCGGAAACTGGAGCATAAATACGGAAACGGCTACCCCTGATAGCGGAGTCTTCAATCCAAATGTCAACGGAGAAAATGAGGTAGAGGTTATCAGTACAGATGCGGCCGGGAACAGTACTTCCGATAATACCACCTTAGAACTTACTATCGATACCACCGCACCGGTTGTACCCACGGTTGAATCTCAAATAACCAACGATACTACTCCTGTTCTCAATGGAACAGCTGAGGCTGGCACCACGGTTGA